>JAQGLY010000014.1 GCA_028292625.1 Herbaspirillum sp.
GCTGTTTCTTGGCGTCCGCCTGCTGATGGGGCTGCTGAGCATGGCGATCGACGCACTGATCAAGGCCAGCGGACTGTCGCTGGCCGATCGCGGTCTCGGCGGTTTATTCGGCTTCGCACGCGGCGTCGTCATTGTGTTGACCGCCGTGCTGTTATGCGGAACAACGTCGATACCGCGGCAGGAATTTTGGAAAAATGCGTTGCTGAGTCCGCTGGCCGAAACGTTGGCCACCACGGTCATGCCTTATCTGCCGGGGCAATTTACGCAGCACGTCAGCTTTTAATCTCGTTTCGTTAGGAGTCCACCATGTGTGGCATAGTCGGCATCGTTTCTCATAGTCCTGTCAATCAAATGCTGTACGATTCGTTGTTGTTGTTGCAACATCGCGGACAGGATGCGGCGGGTATCGCAACCAATTCGGGCCATAGCTTCACCATGTACAAGGCCAACGGCCTGGTGCGGGATGTCTTCCGCACGCGCAACATGCGTTCGCTGCTGGGCAATTCCGGCATCGCCCAGGTGCGTTATCCGACCGCGGGCAGCGCCTCCAGCGAAGAGGAGGCGCAGCCCTTTTATGTCAACGCGCCGTTCGGCATTACGCTGGCGCATAACGGCAATCTGACCAATTCCGAAGAACTGAAGATCGAACTGTTCAATATCGATCGCCGCCACATCAATACTTCTTCCGATACCGAAGTGCTGGTCAATGTGCTGGCGCATGAACTGCAGGAAACCACTTCCGGCTATGCGCTGGATCCGGCGACCCTGTTCAATGCGGTGAAAAAGGTGCACAAACGGGTGCGCGGCTCGTATGCGGTGGTGGCGCAGATCGCCGGTTACGGGCTGCTGGGCTTCCGCGATCCGTTCGGCATTCGTCCGATGTGCATCGGCTTCAATGAAACCGACAAAGGCGCCGAATACATGCTGGCCAGCGAATCGGTGGCGCTGGAAGGCATGGGTTTCCGTTTCCTGCGCGACGTGATGCCGGGGGAAGCCATTTTCGTCGACCTCGACGGCAAGCTGTACAACCAGCAATGCGCGGACAATCCGACGCTCAATCCCTGCGCCTTCGAATATGTCTATCTGGCGCGTCCGGATTCGGTGATCGACGGGGTGTCGGTGTACGCCGCGCGTCTGAAAATGGGCGAATACCTGGCCGACAAGATCCGCAAGGAACTGAGCAGCGGCGACATCGACGTGGTGATGCCGATTCCCGATTCGTCGCGTCCGGCGGCGATCCAGCTGGCGTTGAAGCTCAATCTCGAATACCGCGAAGGCTTCATCAAGAACCGCTATATCGGCCGCACCTTCATGATGCCGGGCCAGGCGGTCCGCAAAAAATCGGTGCGCCAGAAACTGAATGCGATCGGCTCCGAATTCAAGGGCAAGAGCGTGCTGCTGGTCGACGATTCCATCGTGCGCGGCACCACCAGCCGCGAAATCGTGCAGATGGCGCGCGAATCCGGCGCCCGGCGCGTGATCTTCGCTTCGGCCGCGCCGCCGGTGAAATATCCGAACGTCTACGGCATCGACATGCCGACCCGCGCCGAACTGATTGCCTACGGTCGCAGCACGGAAGAAGTGTGCCGCGAAATTACCGCCGATGCGCTGGTGTATCAGGAACTCGATGCGATGGAGCGCTCGATTTCCGAAGTCAATCCGGCGCTGAAGAGTTTCGAGGCGTCCTGTTTCAACGGCATCTACGTCACCGGCGACATTACCCCCGAATATCTGGCCCGTCTGGAACATGCGCGCCTGAATCCGAAACCGCAGCGCGACGATATCGTGCGCTCGCAATTGAACCTGAATCTGGCCGGCACCGACTGAGATATAGCCTGAAATCGAGCGAGACATGAGCGCACAAAAAACCTACGGCTTCACCACCACCATTTTGCACAGCGATCGGCAGAAGCCGATAGAACACGGCTCGCTGCATAAGCCGATTCATACTTCCGTCACGTTCGCCTATGAGGATGCGCGCCAGCTGGCTGAAGTGTTCCAGGGCCGGCAGCCCGGGTACCGCTACGGCCGCCAGGGCAACCCGACGGTCAGTGCGCTGGAAGACAAAATCACCAAAATGGAAAACGGCGTGGCGACGCTGTGTTTCGCCACCGGCATGGCGGCGATCGGCGCCATCGTGCAGGGCCTGCTGCGCGCCGGCGACCATGTGGTGTCGTCGGCATTCCTGTTCGGCAATACCAACAGCCTGTGGCAGACCGTGAGCGCCCAGGGCGCGGCGGTGGATATGGTCGACGCCACCGATGTCGCCGCGGTCGAGGCGGCGCTGACGCCGGCCACGCGCATGGTCTTTGTCGAAACCATCGCCAATCCGCGCACCCAGATCGCCGATCTGAAAGCCATCGGTGAATTGTGCGCCCGCCGCGGGATCCTGTATGTCGTCGACAACACGATGACTTCGCCTTACCTGTTCCAGCCGAAATCGGTAGGGGCAGGACTGGTCGTCAATTCGCTGACCAAATCGATAGGCGGCCACGGCAATGCGCTGGGCGGCGCGCTGACCGACACCGGCGCTTACGACTGGGCGCGCTATCCGCATATCGCGGAAAACTACAAACGCAATCCATCCGCGCAATGGGGCGTTGCGCAAATCCGCGCCAAGGCCCTGCGCGATTTCGGCGCTTCGCTGGGGCCGGAGGCGGCGCATCACATTGCCGTCGGCAGCGAAACCATGGCCTTGCGCCAGGAGCGCGAATGCGTCAATGCGCTGGCCGTGGCGCAAATGCTGGAAGCCGATCCGCGCGTGGCCAAGGTGTATTACCCGGGTCTGCCGTCGCATCCGCAGCATGGGCGGGCCAGGGAATTGTTCCGCGCCTGCGGCAGTTTGCTGAGCTTCGAATTAAACGACGGCATCGATTGCTTCGACTACCTGAACCGCCTGCAATTGGCGATCCCGGCCAGCAATCTGGGCGACACGCGCACGCTGGTGATTCCGGTCGCGCATACGATTTTTTACGAAATGGGTGCGCCGCGCCGCGCCGCGATGGGCATTGCCGAGTCGCTGATCCGGGTATCCGTGGGGCTCGAGGATACCGCCGATCTGGTGGAGGATTTCCGGCAGGCGCTGGACGCCGGATAGGCGAATGCGCCGATAGCGGGCGGGGAATCCCCGATCGCAAGGAGCCTTATGGCAGCAGATTTCTGGCCGTATCGCGATCCAGCCATTTGTTCGAATAAACCGGTTTGTATTGCAGGAAACGCTCAAGCAATCCATCCGCGGTTTCTTCATGCATCATCAGCCCCGATTGTTCGGCGGTCAGGAAGCGCTCCGCGACCATTTGCTGCACGAAGGCAATCAGACTGTCGTAAAAGCCGCCCACGTTGAGCAGACCGACCGGCTTCGCATGAAAGCCCAATTGCGCCCAGGTCAGCACTTCGAATAATTCTTCCATTGTGCCCATGCCGCCCGGCATCGCGATAAACCCGTCGGACAGTTCGGCCATCATCGCCTTGCGTTCGTGCATATTGCTCACGACGTGCAGTTGGGTCAGGCCGTGATGTCCCAGTTCCTTTTCCAGCAGTGCGGTCGGGATGACGCCGGTGGCGGCGCCGCCCAGACGCAATACTTCGGTGGCGATCACGCCCATCAGGCCGACGTTGCCGCCGCCGTAGACCAGCGCGATATTCTGCTCGACCATGGCGCGCGCCAATGCCCGCGCCCCTTCCGCATAAACAGGGGAGGCGCCGGGAGAGGAGCCGCAATACACGCAAATCGATTTCATCATGATTAAATTCAGAGGCAATGGTGTGCGGAATCGCGCCGCCGCAGGCGACGCATAGCTCTAGATGTTATATCACACGCGAGCGGCGCGAACATTGCGGAGCATTACCCATATTCCGATATGGCGCTCCATACAATCCTATGACGGTATTACAATGCCCCGACTTTGCTATTGCTCTATTTTTTCCGTTACTTTCTTTTTGGTTTTCCAATGACATTGCCGCCTTCCACAGCCCACCTGCCTTCTTCTTCGGAATTCCTGACCATCCGCGGTCTGCGCGCGCATATCCGGCAATGGGGAAATCCCGGCGCTCCGCGCCTGTTCATGCTGCATGGCTGGATGGACGTGTCGGCATCGTTTCAATTCATCGTCGATAGCCTGCGGCGCGACTGGCATGTGATCGCGCCCGACTGGCGCGGCTTCGGCCTGAGCGAACGCAGCGGCCGCGATGGCTATTGGTATCCGGATTATCTGGCCGACCTGGAAGCGATTCTGCAGCATTACTCGCCCGAGGCGCCGGTGCGCCTGCTGGGACACAGCATGGGCGCCAACGTGGCAATGTTGTATGCCGGCATCCGGCCGGAGCGCATCGCCGCACTGATCGATCTGGAAGGCTTCGGCCTGCCGGATCGGCCTGCGTCCGACGCGCCCTTTCATTACGCGCGCTGGCTCGACCAATTGCGCGCGCCCGCCAGACTGAATGACTATCCGACGCAGCAGGACGTGGCGTTGCGGTTGCAAAAAAACAATCCCCGCCTCACCGACGAACGCGCGCATTTTCTGGCTCAGCACTGGTCGGCACGCAATGCGCAGGGCCGCTGGGAAATTCTCGGCGATCCCCTGCATAAAAACAGCAATCCGGTGCTGTTCCGCGTCGCCGAGATGCTGGCTTGCTGGCAGCGCATCAGCGCGCCTGTGCTGTGGGTCGAAGCCGAGGAGCCGACCTTGTCGCATTTGTTCGCGCCGGATGCCGCGAAGGCCGAATTCGAGCGGCGGCGCGCCCATATCGCCGACGTACGGGTCGAGCGCATCGCCGATGCGGGACATATGGTGCATCACGATCAGCCGGCGCTACTGGCGCAATTGATCGAAAATTTTCTGGATCAGCGGAAATAGAGCGGCCGTAGACCCCGCGCAAGCCGGTTGCGCTCAAGCGGCGTACAATTGTCCTTTGCGCCATTTTTTAAGGTTTGCCCGATGCTCAACGTCGATCTTCACTGTCACTCCAATGTTTCCGACGGCACCTTGCCGCCGGCGCTGCTGGCGTCGCGCGCGAAGGCTAACGGCGTGGACGTATGGGCCTTGACCGATCATGACGAAATCAGCGGCATCGCCGCGGCCCGGGCGGCGGCGGGCGAGCTTCAATTGCGCTACGTGCCCGGTGTCGAAATTTCGATTACCTGGGCCGGCCAGACCGTGCACATCGTCGGGCTGCGCATCGATGAAACCAATCCGCAACTGGTGAACGGCTTGTTCACTACCCGTAACGGGCGCCAGCAACGCGGCCGCGATATCGCGGCCCAGCTGGCGGCGGCCGGCATACCCGATGCGTTCGAAGGCGCATTGCGCCACGTCGGCAATCCCGATCTGATGTCGCGCACCCATTTTGCGCGGTATATGGTCGAAATCGGCGTCTGCGCCGACAACAAGGAAGTGTTCAGCAATTATCTGGTCGAAGGCAAGCCGGGTTATGTGCCGCATCGCTGGGCCACGCTGGAGCAGGCGGTGAGCTGGATCGCCGGCGCCGGCGGCGTGCCGGTGATTGCGCATCCGGGGCGCTATAAATTCAGCGCACTGGAGTTCGGCGAATTGTTCGATCAGTTCAAGCAGCTCGGCGGCAGCGCCATCGAAGTGGTGACCGGCAGCCATACGCCGGATCAATTCGACGAATACGCCAAGGTGGCGGTGCGTTACGGCTTCCTGGGATCGCGCGGCTCCGATTTTCACAGTCCGGGCGAATCGCGCACCGATCTGGGCGCATTGCCGCCCCTGCCGTCCACGGTCAAGCCGGTCTGGCACGATTGGGACTTGTAAGACGCGCTCATCGGTTGCGTGGCGCGATTCCTTAATGATTCTAAAATGACCATTTCCCGGTTTTCATGCCGGTGCAGGCGGACGTCCCTTGAAATCCGATCCGGCGCCCCGACTTAATATCCACTTTCAAATTGTTGTTTTGAACAGGAGTTAAGCAATGAAACGCATTTTTCTGTTTCTCGCTACGAATATTGCGGTAATGGTGGTGCTGAGCGTCGTGCTTTCTCTGCTCGGCGCAGACCGTTTCCTGACCAGCGCAGGCCTGAATCTGCCGATGCTGATGGTGTTTTCCATTGTGGTCGGTTTCACCGGTTCGTTTATTTCGCTGCTGATCAGCAAGCCGATGGCCAAATGGTCGACCGGCGCGCATACGATCGAAGCACCGTCCAATTCCACGGAATTCTGGCTGATCGAGACCGTCGGCAAGCTGGCGCAGCGTGCCGGCATCGCCATGCCCGAAGTGGCGGTCTACGAAGGCGAGCCGAATGCGTTCGCTACCGGCGCGTTCAGGAATTCGGCGCTGGTCGCCGTTTCCACCGGACTGCTGCAAAGCATGAACAAGGAAGAAGTGGAAGCGGTGCTGGCGCATGAAGTTTCGCACGTCGCCAATGGCGACATGGTGACCATGACGCTGGTGCAGGGCGTGGTCAATACCTTCGTGGTCTTCCTGTCGCGCGTGGTCGGCTATGTGATCGACCGCTCGCTGTCGCGCGGCAGTAACGACAGCGGCACGGGCATCGGCTACTTTGCGACGGTGCTGGTCTGCCAGATCGTTTTCGGTATCGGCGCATCGATCATCGTCGCCTGGTTTTCGCGTCATCGCGAGTTCCGCGCCGACGCCGGCGCCGCCAAATTGCTGGGCACGCCGCAACCGATGATCAATGCGCTGGCGCGCTTGGGCGGGGCGCATGCGGCCGGTCTGCCGCAGTCGATGGCCGCGCTCGGCATCAGCGACCGGCCCGGTTTCATGGCGTTGTTTTCCAGCCATCCGCCGATAGAAGTACGCATCGCCGCATTGCGCGAAGGCCGGGCGTAAGCGTTTTTTTCAGCGAAGGGCGGCAGCTGAATAACGGCTGCCGCCTTTTGCATTTCGATCACGATGAAATCTCACCCCTAAATGAGCCAGTTTTTCCAGATCCATCCCGATAACCCTCAGCTGCGGCTGCTCAAGCAGGCAGCGCAGACTATCGTCAACGGCGGCATCGTCGCGTTGCCGACCGATTCCTGTTATGCGCTGGTTTGCCAGCTTGACAACAAGGATGCGGTCGAGCGTGTGCGTCGCATCCGCGCCATCGACGACAAGCATCACCTGACCCTGATGTGCCGGGATCTGAGCGAAATCGCGTTGTACGCCAAGGTCGATAACCGCCAGTACCGCATGCTCAAGGCGGCCACGCCGGGGCCGTACACCTTCATTCTCGAAGCGACGAAGGAAGTGCCGCGCCGCCTCAGTCATCCGTCGCGCAAAACGATAGGCCTGCGCGTGCCGGAAAACCGCGTGGCGCGCGCCTTGATGGAAGAACTGGCCGCGCCGTTGATCGGCACGACCCTGATTCTGCCGGGTGCGGATCGCGCATTGACCGCGGCCGAAGATATCCGCGATATGCTGGAACGGCAGATCGAACTGATCGTCGACAGCGGTCCGTGCAGTCTGGAGCCGACCACGGTGATCGATCTGACCGGCGACGAGCCTGTGCTGATCCGGCAAGGCCGCGGATCGGCGCACGCTTTCGGTCTGTAATCTGCTTGGCTGCGCTGCAACGGCCTCCTTTTATTTTTTCGTGCTTGCCGGCAAATGCGGCAATGTACGATGTCTCTGCTAGAATCCGTCCCCATGAATGATCTTATCCAGACCGTCGCGGTCTATTTCCTGCCGGTCCTGTTTGCGATAACGCTACATGAAGCCGCGCATGCCTATGCGGCCAAATTCCTCGGCGATAACACGGCCTATTCACAGGGCCGCATGAGCCTGAACCCGATCAACCACGTTGATCCGTTCGGCACCATCGTCATTCCGGTCCTGCTGTATTTCGCCACCGGCGGCGCATTCCTGTTCGGCTATGCCAAGCCGGTGCCCATCGATTTCGGAAAACTGAGAAAACCCAAGCGCGACATGGCCTGGGTCGCGCTGGCCGGGCCGGCCGCCAATTTCGCGATGGCGCTGATCTGGCTGCTGGTGCAGATCGGCCTGCAGGTGTTTCAGGTCGATGAACCCTTTTTTACACTGATGGCCAGGGCCGGCGTGCTGACCAATCTGGTGATGTTCGCGTTCAATCTGTTCCCGATCCCGCCGCTGGACGGCGGCCGCATCGTGACCAGCCTGCTGCCGCACAAATATGCGTATAAATTCGCTCAGATCGAGCCGTACGGCTTTTTCATCGTGATGGCGCTGGTTCTACTGAAAGTCATCTATGTGTGGTGGATGGCGCCGGTAATGCTGCTGGCTGGCAAACTGCTGCAGATCATCACCTGGCCGGTGCTGGCGATATTGCATTAGTCACAACCCCCTAAAAGGGCCCCGAGGCCCGGTGCGGCCTGCTCTGACGATAACCTGCTTTTACACCAAAAGCAGCCAAGAAATGCGCGGCGGCGGAGTCTATCCGCTACAATGATCGTTTCCTTCTTTTTTGCACCGAACTTATTATGATCCAGGGCAGCATAGTTGCAATCGTTACCCCCATGCATCCGGACGGCAGTCTCGATTTGCCCGGACTGCGCAAATTGATCGATTGGCATATTGCCGAAGGTACGGACGGTATCGTGATCGTCGGCACTACCGGCGAATCGCCGACAGTTTCCGTGCAGGAACATTCTGAACTGATCAAGGTTGCGGTCGAACACACCGACAAACGCATCCCCATCATTGCCGGCACCGGCGGCAACTGCACCGCCGAAGCCATCGAGCTGACCCAATATGCGAAACAGGTCGGCGCCGATGCATCGCTGCTGGTGGTCCCGTATTACAACCGCCCGACGCAGGAAGGCCTGTACCGGCATTTCAAGACCATCGCCGAAGCGGTCGATCTGCCTGCGATTCTGTATAACGTGCCCGGCCGCACCATGACCGATATGACGGTCGAGACGATGCTCCGTCTGGCGCAGGTGCCGGGAATCGTCGGCGTCAAGGAAGCCACCGGCAATATTGGAAGGGCGACCGATCTGATGCGTCTGGCGCCGAAGTCCTTTGCGGTTTATTCCGGCGACGATCCGACCGCCATCGCATTGATGCTGTGCGGCGGCCAGGGCAATATTTCGGTGACCGCCAATATCGCGCCGCGCGCGATGCACGAATTGTGCATGGCGGCGATGGCGGGCGATGCCGCCAAGGCCATTGCCATCAACAACAAAGTGCTGCCGCTGCATAACAAGCTGTTCGTCGAACCCAATCCCGTGCCTATCAAATGGGCGATGGCCGAAATCGGCCTGATCGAATCGGGCATGCGCCTGCCGCTGGCGCCGTTGGCCGCGGAATTCCACGATGCGGTACGGAAAGCTATGCGCGAGTCCGGTGTATTACAATAGCGCGCAATTATGCCCCGCCGCGCTGGATCTCCACGTTGACAAGCATTGAACTCGTACGCTTTTACAAGCACTTTCCCCTGAACCCGTTTGCTCATTTCATAAGCACATGATTATTCGCAAAAATTCTTCGACGACTTTCCGCAATGTACCGGGGAAGAAGGTGTTATTGGCGCTAATGCTGACCGGCCTGGCAGGATGCACTTCCCTCAATTCGATGATGAACGGCGAGCACATCGATTACAAAAGCGCCGGCAAGGTAACGACGCCGAGGCTGGACGTTCCGCCGGATCTGACGCAGCTTGACCGCTCCAACCGCTACCAGGTTCCGCAAGCGCCCACCAACGGCGTCGTCACGGCATCCAGCTATACGCTGGCGCAGACGACCAAGCCCGATCCGGAAACCACCCAATTGGTCGCGCCCCAATCGGCGGGCGACATCCACGTCGAGCGCGACGGTTCCCAGCGCTGGCTGGTGATCAAGGAAACGCCGGAAAATCTGTGGCCGAAAATCAAGGAATTCTGGCAGGAATCCGGTTTCCTGATCGATGTCGACTCGCCGGATACCGGCGTGATGGAAACCGACTGGGCTGAAAACCGCGCCAAGATTCCGCAGGACTTCGTTCGCAATACACTGGGCAAGGTATTCGATTCGCTGTACTCGACCGGCGAGCGCGATAAATTCCGCACCCGCCTGGAACGCGCGCCGAACGGCACGACCGAAATTTTCATTAGCCATCGCGGCGCCGAAGAAGTCCTGACCGGTTCGGACAAGGCGACGTCGGTATGGACTGCGCGCGCGCCGGATCCTAGCCTGGAAGCGGAATTCCTGTCGCGTCTGATGGTGCGACTGGGCGCCGACGAAGCCAAGGCCAAGGTGGCGGTGACCAATGCGCCGCAGATGCAGGCTTCGCGCGCGCAGTTGCAAAAAGACACGGACGGCTCTTATGTTCAGGTCAGCGAGAGCTTCGATCGCGCATGGCGCCGTGTCGGCCTGGCGCTGGACCGTGTCGGCTTCACGGTGGAGAACCGCGATCGCAACCAGGGCGTGTATTTCGTGCGCTATGTCGATCAGAGCGAAGATGCCAAGGGCAAGGAAGACAAGGGCTTCTTCGGCAAGCTGTTCTCCAGTTCCAAAGCCAAGGATGCCGAAGCGCAGAAGTATCGCATCCTGGTCAAGGACAACAATGGCGCCAGCCGCGTGAGCGTGTTGAACAACAGCGGTCTGCCGGAAGTGTCGAAGACCGCCGATCGCATTCTGGCGTTGTTGAGCGACCAGCTGAAATGATGCCCGCAGTCGGAATTCGCTAAGCTCGCTATATCGTGATTGTGACCACAGCCGCTACCATCGAAAAATGGTAGCGGTTTTATTTTATTCCGCCCGCATATGAAATTTGCCAGCCTCGGCAGCGGCAGCGAAGGCAACGCGCTGCTGATTTCTTCTTCCACCGGCACGACTGCGCTCGGTCCGCATGGCACCACTGTCATGCTCGATTGCGGCTTCGGCCTGAGCGAGACGGAAAGAAGATTGGCCACGCGCGGCATGACGCCGGCCGACCTTAGCGCCATCGTGGTCACGCATGAGCATCAGGATCATGTCGGCGGCGTGTTCAAATTCGCGCGGCGGCATCGGATTCCGGTCTGGCTCAGCTACGGCACCTACCAGGCGGTGCGTGGCGGTTGCGATGGCGTTGAAGTCAATTTTTGCCGCGACGGCGCGCCGTTTTCCATCGATGCGCTTTCGCTGATGCCATATACCGTGCCGCACGATGCGCGCGAACCGGTCCAGTTTGTCGCCACCGACGGCAAGGCCAGACTGGGCGTGCTGACCGATGCCGGACAAGCCACCGCGCATTTGATCAATGCGCTCGGCGGGTGCGATGCCTTGATGCTGGAGTGTAATCACGACAGGCAGATGCTGGCCGACTCGTCCTATCCGCCATCGCTCAAACGCAGAATAGGCGGCGATTACGGGCATTTGTCGAATCAGGTGTCGGGAGAAATTCTGGCGCTGCTCGACAAGGTGCGGCTGAAGACGGTGGTCGGCGCCCATTTAAGCAGCAGCAACAACACGCCGGAACTGGCGCGCAATGCGTTGACGGCGGCATTGGCGGGATGTGCGGCGACGGTCATGATCGCATGCCAGGAGCAGGGTTTCGACTGGATAGATTTATAACGGGGCCGAATTGAAAAGTATAAAAAAGAATAAAAAAAAGCCGACCCGAAGGTCGGCTTCTTACAAACAACTTCAGATCGTATCTTAAATTACTTCGAAGCTGGTGCGTCAGCTGCTGGAGCAGCAGGAGCGGCTGGTGCATCGGCTGCAGGAGCAGCTGGAGTAGCAGGCGCGTCAGCAGCAGGAGCAGCAGGAGCTGGAGTAGCAGCAGGAGCGGCTGTATCGGCAGCAGGCGCAGGTGCTGGAGCGTCATCTTTTTTGCCGCAAGCAGCCAGAGCAACAACAGCCAACAGAGATGCGATCAACAATGTTTTTTTCATGAATATTCCTTCGATTTGATAATATATTTAAAACTGAGACGAGTGAGTTGCCGTAATTATTGCTCAACAGAAGGTTTTCGCAGGTGGTCTCGTACCGGGCGGTGCGCTACTTCAAGCGAAAGCTTTCTAGCCGCATATTATAATGAATATCGTCCGATAACACATTAAGATATTGTTCAATAGTAAAAATTTGTAGTCTTCGCGTGTCGTTTAAAGTTAAAACATATTATTTTTGCAATGGATTTAATGGTGTTTTCATAACATTTAAAGGATGGAGGCAGGCGTCGATCGGCGCTCATCGCAACACGATCCATCCATCCTGATACCACGCATACAGCGACTCCAGAACATCCGCCGACGCCTGCGCCAGCGCCGCTGCGTCAAGCCGGCGGCAATCGGCCAGCGCGCTTAGCAGCGCCTTATCTTCCCGTCCCGCATCGAACGACTCACCGTTGATGAAAAGTGTCCGGCCGCTATATAACATCTGCGTTTTACGCGATAACGCAATGCCCCGTTTGAGTATGGCGTTGGTAAACGCGGCGGGTGTAAAAGTCTTCAACGGCGGATCGAAAAATACGCTGGCTTTCGGTTCCGACAAATATTCGCCGAGGAAAATACGGATGTCTTCATCGGTAAAACGCACTTTATTGAGTTCATCGGCGACGCGGCTTAACATAACTTTACTTATTTCCGCCGGATTTTTGGTCAAACGCAGGTCCGCATCCGCGTAACGATCGGGCAAAGCGACGGTTTCGACCATGAAATCGAGGAAGGCTTCGCCCAATTCCTGATAAGTCGGCGCCCGAAATCCGATCGAATAGGTCATGCACGGGCCGAGCGCCACGCCGTCATGTGCATAGTGCGGCGGCAGATATAGCATGTCGCCCGGATCCAGCACGAAAGTTTCGGTCGGCGCAAAGTCGCGCAGTATTTTCAGCGGCGCGCCTTCGACCAGCGTCAGATCCTGCTGCGCGCCGATTTGCCAACGGCGCTGTCCTTCGGCTTGCAGCAAAAATACGTCATAGGAATCGAAATGCGGACCGACGCCCCCGTTGTCGACCGCATAGCTGATCATCAGGTCGTCGAGCCGCGCATCCGGAATAAAACGAAACCGGCGCAATAAGGCGTCGGCCCGGTCGTCATGCAGATTGACGCCCTGAACCAATAAGGTCCATTCCTTTTGTCCAGCTTGCGGCAAACGGGCGAACGGGCCGTTTTGCATTTCCCAGCGATTCTTGTTTTTGGCGACCAGGCGCGATTCCACATCGTCGCGCGCGGCCAGTGCGAACAATTCCGCGCGCGACAGCAAAGCCTTGAATTCCGGCAGGGCCTGGCGAATCAACAGCGGTTTTTTATGCCAGTAATCGCGCAAAAACCGGGAGGGTGTCATACCGCCGAGAACGGTCGAATCGGTGGCGGGAACGGCGCTTGAAACAGGGGTCGGATTTTTCATGCGCATATTATGAACGTATTTCACACGATGCCGTCACAGGGTTTCACGCCTGAGCGGTCACATTTCTGTCAAATTCCGATGATTTTTTTTTCACATTCGTATCAATCGACGGCGCACGGATTGTAGGAACAGAGTATGGATCGGCAGGCGGCTGTCGCCGTTGAGCAGGACCCGCGCAGAGGAGAATGCCTTATAAAATCAGAATTTCCCGAGCCGAAGTTGCGACGCGAGGAAAGTATGAGCGGGTATAATCCGCCTCACTATTGTTTGAAAGGATTAACCAATGAAGATCGCTCAAAACACCGTTGTAACAGTCCGATACAAATTATCGGATGCTCAGGATAATCTGATCGAAGAGAGCCAGGAGCCGATGGTCTATCTGCACGGTGGATACGAGAACACCTTGCCGAAGATCGAAGAAGCGCTGGAAGGCAAGGAAGCCGGCTACGAAACCGTCATTCAGGTCGAGCCGGGCGATGCGTTCGGCGAATACGACGCGGCGCTGGTCAAGATCGAGTCGCGCAGCAATCTGCCGACGCCGCTGGAAGTCGGCATGCAGTTCGAGGGAACGCCCGACGACAACGAAGAGGAATCGACGATCTTTACCGTCACCGACGTCGCCGACGACAAGGTGGTGCTCGACGGTAATCATCCGCTGGCCGGCATGGCGCTGCGGTTTGCGCTGAATGTGGTGGAAGTGCGCGAAGCGAGCAGCGAAGAGGTGGAGCATCAGCATGTGCATGGCGCCGACGGTCATGGTCATCATCACGACGACGACCACGATGAAGGCGATCATTTCCGCAGCCATCCGATTCATTGATTGCCGGTCGGGGCGTTCCGATTCGAAGGCGCCCGCGTCCGGAAGGCGGTAAACAACGGTCTGTCATCGTCGATCCCTATGCGGTTATGCGCGTGAAGCGCTAACGCATGCCGATCGGCGATTACAGGCCGCTCTTCGTTTGCGCGGGTATTTGCACCGGGGCCGGCGCCGGCGTTCGGTTCTTGTGGGCGGCGATGTAAAACACATTCGGCCTGGCGGTGTTGACGCCGATCTTCGACCAGTCGGCGCTGCCGCCGACCACGCCGAGATTGCCGTGCCAGACGATTTTCTCGTCCATCGCTTGCGCATGGACCAGCAGCACCCGGCCCGCGTATTTGGCCGCCAGCGTGTTCAGTTGCTGGCGCACTTCCTTGAATCCATCGTGCCGGCTGCGCAATTTCGATGCTCTTTGCTGCAGCGGCAGCATCGGATCGGCGTCGCAGAACAACACGATCCCCGCCATTTTCCTATTCGCCGCCATCATGAACAGGCGTTGCAGCCATTCGCGGTTGGCGATCGCCCTGTCTTCGAATTCGCCGTTGCGGCCGCCGTAATTCAGATAGTGATTATTGTCGGACGGCAGATTGAGCGTGGCGAATAAAATGCCGTCGACTTCCCAGCGCGCATTTTCCGCGTATTCGCGAAATTGCGGCGTTGCCGATTGCCGGATCATTTCCAGCTTGCTGGCGCCGAACGACAGGTCGTCGTTGTAAAACAATTCGCGAATCTGGTTGAGCCGTTCGATCGCGGCGGATTTTCCGTCGCCGGTTTGACAGCCGGTCCAGTCGTCTGCCGACAATGACATGATCACGCCGTTCTGCGCCTGTTCCAGCATCGCGCGGCGGCGCAGGTACAAATCGTCGCCGCACGGCTCGGCCGCCGATTTGATGCCGTTGACGACCACGAACGCCAGATCGTCGGCATCGCTTTGCGCCAATGCATTGCGCAGCGCCGTTTCGCCGTCGTGCTGTTCAAACGCGCGGCCGATGGCGCCGAAAGCGAAATCGGCCGCGCCGGCGGAAACCGAAGTCAACAGACATGCGCAGCTCAGCAGCAGCGCCGACAGGCGCCATCCGTCCGGCGCGCCATTCCCGTTCCGTCGCTTGTTCATGAGCGTTCCGCGAGGGCGCCTATCTGTTTCAAACGATACAGCGCCTCGAGCGCCTGGCGCGGCGTCAATGCATCGGGATCGATGTCGTCCAGCGTCTGCAGCAATTGCAGTGTGGACGGGTCCGGCGCCGCCGCCGCAGGCGATGCGTCGTCGAATGCCGCGCCGAAGCCTTCCGGCGGCGGTGCGCTGAACAGATCGAACTGCGGCGTGGTGTTTACCGATTGCGCCTCCAGCGTCGCCAGATGCTTGCGCGCGGCCCGGATCACGGCGGCGGGAACGCCCGCCAGCTGCGCCACCTGCAGGCCGTAGCTTTGCGACGCGGGTCCCGATTCCACCGCATGCAGAAAGACGATGCTGTCTTTATGCTCGATGGCCGACAGATGCACATTGCAGGCGGTAGGATGGATTTCCGGCAATTGCGTCAATTCGAAATAATGCGTCGCAAACAGCGTGAAGCTGCGGCTGTGGTCGATCAGATATTTCGCAATCGCCCAGGCCAGCGCCAGGCCGTCGAAGGTCGACGTGCCGCGGCCCACTTCATCCATCAGCACCAGCGAATGTTCGGTGGCGTTGTTCAGGATGGCCGCCGATTCGGTCATCTCGACCATGAACGTGGAGCGCCCGCCGGCCAGATCGTCGGCCGCGCCGATGCGGGTGAAAATGCGATCGATCGGACCGATCACCGCGCTTTGCGCGGGCACGAAGCTGCCGACGTAGGCCAGCAGCGTAATCAGCGCTACCTGCCGCATGTAAGTCGATTTACCGCCCATGTTCGGGCCGGTGATCAGCAGCAGCCGCTGGTCGGCATGCAGATTGCAATCGTTGGCGATAAAGCGCTCGATCTGGTTTTCCACCACCGGATGGCGGCCCTGATCGATCGCGATGGTCGCCTGCGCCACCAGCTGCGGCGCGCACCAGCCATGGCGCGCTGCATGATCGGCCAGCGCCACCAGCGTATCGAGTTGCGCCAGCGCATGCGCGATCGTCTGCAGTTCGCTGATATGCGGCGCCAGCGCCAGCAGCAATTGCTCGTACAGATATTTTTCGCGCGACAGTGCGCGCTCCTGCGCCGACAGCGCCTTGTCTTCAAAGGCCTTGAGTTCCGGAATGATGTAGCGCTCCGCATTTTTCAGCGTCTGGCGGCGGCGGTAGTCGTCCGGCACCTTATCGGTCTGGCCGTGCGTGACTTCGATGTAAAAGCCATGCACCTTGTTGTATTCGACGCGCAGATTGGCGATGCCGGTGCGGATGCGTTCGCGGGCTTCCAGATCCAGCAGGAATTGCCCGGCGTTTTCCGACAGGCCGCGCAGTTCGTCGAGTTCGGCGTCGTAATCGCGCGCGATCACGCCGCCGTCGCGCGCCAATGCGGCCGGCTCCGGCAGCAATGCGCGCTCCAGCAGATGGAGGCAGTCGGACGGCGTCGCCAGCGCGCCGTGCAGCGTGGCCAGCAGCGGCGCATCGGCGTCGCGCGCGCACATGTCGACATAGGTGCGCAGCGAATTGAGTTGCTGCAGGCCGGCGCGCAGTCCGGCCAGATCGCGCGGCCGCGCCGACAGCAGCGCGATGCGGGTGGTGATGCGTTCGATATCCGGCACCGACGCCAGAGTGCCCGACAGACCGGAACAGGCATCGGTGCGCATCAATGCATTGACTGCCGCGTGCCGGTCGCGGGCGATCTGCTGATCGCGGCGCGCATGATGCAACCAGTGCCGCAACAGCCGCGATCCCATCGCGGTGCGGCAGTGATCCAGCAGCGAAAACAGCGTCGGTGCATTGCCGGTGTTCTGCGTGCGCAGCGCTTCGGTCAGTTCCAGGTTGCGGCGGGTCGCGGCGTCGAGTCCGATAAATTCGTTTTCCGATTCGACCGTCAGCCCGCGCACGTGCTGCAGGCCTTTGCCCTGCGTGTTTTCGGCATAGCGCAGCAGGGCGCCGGACGCGCCGATGGCGGCGCTCAGGCCTTCGGCGCCGAAGCCGTTGAGCGTGGACACCGCCAACTGATTGCACAGCGCCTTACTGCCGTTATCGATATCGAAGTGCCAATCCGGCGCGGTGCTGGTTTTGCCGCCGTACAGCGGAACGAGGCGGGCGGCGATGCCGTCCGTCATCAGCAATTCGGCCGGTGCAATCCGCTCCAGTTCCTGCTTCAGGCGCGTTTCCAGCGTAGCGGCATCGACGCGCAATTCCATCACCCGCAAAGCGCCGCTGGCCATCGACAGCCAGGCCAGGCCCAGCGTGGCGGATTTGCGCTGTTCGACGATGCATAGCGCCAACAGGGAACGTTCGGATTTTTCGGGCAGCAGATCGGCGTCGGTCAGGGTGCCGGGCGTGATCACCCGCACCACCTTGCGTTCGACCGGTCCCTTGCTGGCGGCGGGATCGCCGATCTGTTCGCATAGCGCCACCGATTCGCCCAGCTTGATCAATTTGCCCAGATACTGATCCAGCGAATGGAAGGGCACGCCGGCCATTTTGATCGGGGTGCCGTTGGACGCGCCGCGTTGCGTCAACGTAATGCCGAGCAGCCGCGATGCTTTTTCGGCATCGTCGAAAAACAATTCGTAGAAATCGCCCATTCGGTAAAACAGCAGGGTCTCGGGATGGTCCGCTTTGATGCGCAGATACTGCTGCATCATCGGGGTGTGCCGTAAAAGCGCGTCGTCCACGCTATCTGTCTGCTTGGAATTGATTTTGTTAAGTATTTGATTCATCAGAAGTAAACTTGCATTCGTCCGTGTATCGGAGTCATTTTTAACGGTCTTGCGGTGTATTCGCCGGCGTTTGCCGAACGCAGGTGAAACTTTTTCGCAGCAAACGCACACCTTACCATCGACCACTGTCCTAAGCTACGGCTGAAACGGAAGGAAGGACGATCGCGCTGCGGCGCCCAGATAAAGCGGACGCGTGCGCATTCCCCCATTACAATGGCGCTCAATTTTACTCAGGGAAACAGCCGCATGTCGAAGAAGCATTCCACACTTGATCACGATTTCATCGTTGCGTTCCGGCAAGGGCAGACCGGCGCAGCGCGCGAGGCGCTCGACCGCGGCGCAAATCCGCCGCACGACATTGTGCATGACGCGATGCTGGGCGCCGATCCTCATCTCGCCGCTGCCACGTATGCGGATATGTGGAAGTTGTATTTCGAAATGCGCGGACCGCTCGGCGATGCGGAGGAAGTGGCAAGCCTGTCCGGTCTGACGCGCGACGGCATGGACGGTCAGGCGCATATTGCGCGCAGGGCGATTATCGCCAATACGCCCAAAGCCTTGCTCAGAGAATTGAGCGGGAAATTGCTGGCCGACGCCGCCGCATCCGGCGATCCGCGGTCGGTGCGGCTGGTGCTGTCGCTGCGCGCCGGCGCGCAAGAGTTGAACCAGGTCGACGCGCAAGGCTGGAACGCATTGCATCATGCCGCCGGCGCCGCGCATCGGGAAGTGTTCGGATTGCTGGTCGATGCCGGTCTGGACCCGTTGCGGGCCGACTACCCGGACGGCAAGCCTTTGCTGCTGGCGGTGGCGGCCGCGGTGACGCGCAGAGCGACGCAGGGGGAACAGGGCGAACCACCGCCGCAGCGCTTTCTCGAGCGGCGCAAACGCGATCAGCGCCATGCCGCCGATGCGCTGCGTTATCTGATCGGACTGGGCCTCAATGCCAATGTGCAAAGGCGCTTTCCGAAAGGCGCCGTCATTACCCGCAGTCAGATCGTCACCCCGTTGCAGGCCGCGATGCGCGCGCGCAATCCATTGGCCGTGGAAGCCCTGCTGGAGGCAGGCGCCAAAATTGCCGGCAAGCAGCAGCGTGAATTTCAGGCATCTTTCGCCAAATACGCGGCGGCGTCCTTCGACGACGCCACGGTCGATGCGTTGGACATCATGCGCATGTTGCGGCGGACCGGTCCGGAGGGTGGCGCAATGCCGAGCTTGCACGCCGCGATTCGAAAGCTGGCGACGCGACGCTGGTCGCTGGAAGATCTGGAGGCGATTGCGCCGGCCAGGCGTGCGGCATGGGCCGCTCATCTGAATCGTGCGCTGACGGTGGCGCCGGCGTTGTTGACCGATGCGGCGATGCAGGTGACCGAGGACGGCGAAAACGCCTTCATGCTGGCGCTTCGCTTGCGCTTGCCCGGCGTGGTGGCGCAACTGGCGCGGGCGGGCGCCGTGCCGTCGCCGGCCGGTCCGGCAATACCCGCGGCGTTGCTGTGCGCGGTGTCGATGGAAGAGAGCGGCGCTGCGCCGCTTGCGATCGCCGCGCTGGATCAGCGCAAGGCGGGGGCGCTCGGCGACGGATGGAATGCGTTGATCGCGCGGGCAATGATGGCCGGCGCCGGCTGGAGCCATCGCGCCGCCGACGACGCCAAGGCCGCCAAATCGTTGTGGCGCACGATTGTCGCGCTGCGGCATGCGCATCAATGTGAAGAAGCGGGCATCGATGGCGATCTGGAACGCAGACAGCGTACGGCCTTATTGAAAGCGCTGGCTGCGTCGCTCGGAGAAGGCGGCTGGGACACGCAATGGCGGCAGTCGGTTCGATTGCTGGAGGCGCCTTCGGTTTTCGAGGCCCTGGTGTGATCGGGCACGAGCCTGCCGGTACAAGCGAATCGCGCAAACGGCGCCGGTTGAGCCAATCAGTTCCGCACTTATCGTCGCCGCCGTTGTCATAATTTGCCGTTATAAAGGATGTGCATGCAAGCGGCGCGGTAAAATGCGTCTTTCCTATTAGACAACATAGGCATTTATGGAATTTATCTCGTTCGTGATCGATTTTATCGTGCACATCGATGTGCATTTGGCGCAATTGGCGACGGCATACGGTCCGTGGCTGTTTCTGATCCTGTTTTTAATCATATTTTGCGAAACCGGGCTGGTGGTGACCCCGTTTCTGCCGGGCGATTCCATGTTGTTCGTCACCGGCGCCATTGCGGCCACCGGCGCGTTCGATGTACACCTGATGGTATTGACGCTGATCGTCGCCGCGGTTCTCGGCGACTCTGTCAATTACCAGATCGGCAAGGCGGTCGGCCTGAAAGTGTTCGACAAGCCGAATTCCCGCATTTTCAAACGCCAGTATCTGGACAAGACGCATGCGTTTTACGACCGGCACGGCGGTAAAACGGTGATCATTGCGCGTTTCGCCCCTATCGTGCGCACGTTCGCGCCGTTCATCGCCGGCGTCGGCACCATGAGCTATAAGCGTTTCCTGTCATATAACGTGACCGGCGGCGTGTTGTGGGTGGGGAGTTTTACGTATGCCGGCTATCTGTTCGGCAATCTGCCCATCGTCAAGAAAAACCTGAGTTTCCTGATCCTGGCGATCGTCGTCGTTTCGCTGTTGCCGGCGGTGATCGGATTCATCCGCCAGCGGCGCTCGGCAACGTAAAGCGGCGGCGCGGCGATCGGCGAACGCTCCGGCCGCTAGTGTGCCGGGCGATTGCCGATACGCGCCGACGCGGAAGAAGAGGCGGAGGCCGCGGCGGCGCCGCGGTATTTCGCCACGACGCGCGCCCGGATGATGTCATAGCACCAGTTATAAACGAACGCATACAACAAAAAGAACGCCAGCACGCCGAGATCCAGCACAAAGGCTTGCAGCAGGCCGATATTCAGCCACCACGCCGCCAGCGGGACGATGGCGATCGTCAAACCGCTTTCAAATAAAAATGCGTGCACCACGCGCACCCGGACGGTTCGCGCGAATCCCATTTTGGCTTGCGCGCGATCGAAAGCCGCGTTAAAAAGCATATTCCATAGCATGGCAATGGTTGAAATCGCGACGGCCAACCCGCTTGCGCTCGCCAGCGGTTTGCCCATCGCCAGGACGATCGCCGCGGCGGTCAGCGCGATGGCGATGATTTCGAACGCGAAGGCATGGAACGCGCGTTCCCATATCGATCTCTTGAATGTGGCGGTATCCATATAATCTGTTTCCGAATGCAAAAAAAGTGTGCAGAGTATGATCGTTATTTGTGATAATCGATAATTAGTTATTAACGGAAATAACGATATATGATGCATCACTCTCCGGAAGCGCTACTGGCCTTTGTCGAGGCGGCAATGCTGGGCTCGTTCTCGGCGGCGGCGCGCAAGCTGGGGAAAAGTCAGTCGACCATCAGCGGCGCCATCGCCAATCTGGAAGTCGATCTTGGCGTCACCCTGTTTGACCGCAGCACCCGCAAACCGGCATTGACCGAACACGGCCGTTTGATACTGGGGCGCGTGCAAGACATCCTGGCTGCGACCGATCGCCTGGATCGCACCGCGCTGCAACTGGTCGGCGGGCTGGAATCGCGGCTGACGCTGGTGCTGTCGGACGCTTATCAATCGGTACACTACGAGCGCACCATGCGCCATTTCGAGCAGCGCTATCCGGATCTGTCGTTCGAATGCCTGGCCGCCGAAGGGGCCGATCTGGTGGCGTTGATACAAAGCGGCAGGGCGCATATCGGGCTGGTGCAGGAACAGGCCGAATATCCGCCGGATATCGGCGCGGCGGTGTTGTCCGAGCGCTCGGAAATCGCGTTGTACGTCGCCGTCGGCCACGCGCTGGCGCAAGCGCCGGCGGTCGACGCCGAGCTGCTCGCCGGGCACAGGCAGATCCGGCTCGCGCAAACATTCATGCAACAGCCGGCCGGACGCGGATGGTCGGCGCCGAGTTATCTGATGATGCTGGAAATGACCACCATGGGATTCGGCTGGGCCGCATTGCCGAGTGCGCTGGTCAAGCAATTCGCCAACGACAGGCTGACCAGGCTGACAGTACGCGGCTGGCCGCGGCGGGTGCAGATCGACGCCGTCTGGTCGCGTCAACGCACGTTGGGACCGGCCGGCGGATGGCTGCTGGAGCAGATGCTGGCGCAGGCCTGAGGCGGCCGGAATCGCGCCAGCGGCGCCCGATCAGTGCGAGGCGGGCTTCGGCTTATCCGAGCGCAGATCGTTCAATGCCTTGACATGCGCTTCGAAACTCGCCTTGACCACATCGTTGGCATTGGTCACCGCGAACATCTCGCGCGCCAATTCCGTTTCGGTATCGAATTCCTGCAAGGCCTTGGCGCAGAAATCGCGCGGCAGCGAATGGAACAGACCGTTGATCAGGCAAGTCAGCGCGGTAATCTGGCCTTTTTGCTCATTGATGGTTTTCAGGATGCGGCGGTCGATTTCACTCATGGCATTTCCTTGCGGTAAATATTCCGTCACAGGGCTCTGGAAACAGAAAGGCCTCCCGAGTGGGAGGCCCTAAATTTGTTGTGGTGGGGCGTGAGTGGCTCGAACACTCGACCTACGGATTAAGAGTCCGCTGCTCTACCAACTGAGCTAACGCCCCCCAACAGGGGACGAATTATAGCGGCAGTTTGCAATTTTCGCCAGCTTTTCCATTCAGAAAAGGACATCCCACGTAAGCGCAGCATCGGCAACGCAATTTATCGGAATCGGTTACACTTTTCGTCAACGCATCCATTCCCTTGCACATTCCCCCTTTCTCTAATCCGACCCGGAGCATCCATGTCCACTTCCATGAAAATCGATTTCGTTTCCGACGTTTCCTGCCCCTGGTGCGTCGTCGGACTGCGTTCGCTGGAGCAGGCGATCGAGCGCGTCGGCGACAACATCGATGTCGACCTGCATTTCCAGCCCTTCGAACTAAATCCTCAAATGCCCGCCGGCGGCCAGGATATTTTCGAACATGTCGCGCAAAAATACGGTTCCACGCGCGAACAGTTCGCCGCCAACGGCGAAGCCATCAGCGCGCGCGGCGCGGCGCTGGGCTTTACATTCAGGATGGACAAGCGCGGCCGTATCTACAATACCTTCGACGCCCATCGTCTGTTGCATTGGGCCGAGCTGCAAGGCAAGCAGCTGGCGTTGAAAAATGCGCTGTTCGATGCTTATTTCACCGAGGGCCTGAATCCGGAAGATCACGCGGTGCTGACCGAACTGGCCGCTTCGGTCGGGCTGGACGCCACTCAGGCGCAGCAAATTCTGGCCTCCGACACCTACGCCGCCGAAGTGCGCGCGCAAGAACAGTTTTATCGTGGCCAGGGCATCAACGCGGTCCCGGCCGTCATCATCAATGACAGACATCTGATTTCGGGTGGCCAGCCGGTGGAGGTGTTCGAACAGGCGCTGCGGCAGCTCGCCGCCGCTGACGCACAGTAGCGGCTTTTTGCGTCGTGAAGCATGAAAGAGGGCGGAAGGCAGTAGGAGTCGAACTTACAGGAGAGCGGCTGACGCCCTCCACCGGGTTTGAAGCCCGGCCACATCACCGGATGAATGTGCCTTCCGTGGAACCAGATATTACCTGAGGTCTGCTGCCAATGTCTGGCTGCCATGCCCCGTTGTCACGTCCATTGTGCACTGGGACGCAGTACGTGGGCATTGCCAAGCCGGCGAGTATAGCCCACGCGATCGAAGAATTCCAGCAATTGAATCGCGCGCTTGCGCCCCAGTCCGCTGGCGTCGCGAAAAGCCGCGGCGTTCACCCCGCTGCCGCCGGCTGCCCCCAGCGTCGCCACCAGTTGGGCCAGTTCGGCCAACCCGTCGGGATGATAAAACAGGTCCGGCACGACCTGGCTGATCTGTCCGGATTTGGCGAGTTTGAGTAATAGTTTGCGCACTTCGGTTTCCGGCAGCACATACTGGCGCGCCAGATCCCGCACCCACGGCGGATCGAAACGTCCCTGCTGCAGCGCCGCCAGCAGCGTTTCGGCCAGCGCCTGTTCGTCGGCGCGCAATTCCACGGTATGGCCGGGCAAATGCAGGGAGCGGCCGCGCTGTAGCACCCCATTTTTTTCCAGCAAATCCGCAATCAATTTGCTCCACAGCAGATCTTCCATGTCGGGCTCGACAATGCGCTTGAGCCGCCACAGTTCGGGTCCGGCCTCGTCCGGCGCGCGCGCGTGGAATTGCGCCAGCGCGTCCACGATGCGCTGCTCCAGCGCTAGCGCCGCGGCCTGCGAAATCAGCAGCGCGTCTTCTCCACGCAACGGAATACGCAGCGCATCGGCGGGCAGCGCAATTTCCGCCGGCGGCAGTTGCGACAGGCGCACCAGCGTCGACAGTCGCATCCCGAGCGGACTCTGCGCCAGCAGCGCGCCGTATTCGCCGCTGGCGATGAAGTCCGCCAGCGCGTTCAGCCATGCGTGGCGGGCGGCGCTGCGCCGTTTGCGCGCCGGACCGAAAGGATCGAGCACCAGGCCGCCGCCAATGGTCAGCGATGCCTGCGCGTTGCGCACGACAAAGCGGTCGCCCGGCACGGCATGCAGCGGCGCATCGAACACCAGTTGCACTCGCCCGTGCTGGCCCGGATGCAGCGCTTCGCTGTCGAGCAGGACTACATGCGCGGTGTGATGCGCCGCGCCCAGATGCACATGCACCGGCGACCATGGCTTGAGTGTGAGGCCGCCGAGATCGGTATCGCGCATCAGCGTCAGCTCGGCATCGATGCGTTCGGAGCATAAGGCGAGCGCCGGCGCCACCACCCAGCTGCCGCGCGCGATGTTTTCACGCGCCGCGCCGCTCAGATTCAACGCCAGGCGTTGTCCGGCCGAACCGGTTTCCGCGGCGCGGTTTTGCGCATGAATGCTGCGCACCCGCACCAGTTCGCCGCCCGGCGCCAGCTGCAGGGTATCGCCGACATGGACGCGGCCGGCCAGCGCGGTGCCGGTGACAATCGTGCCTTGCCCGGCCAGCGTAAACACGCGATCCACACCGAGCCGGAACAGGCGCCGCTCATCGCGCGCCGGCAACGCGCGCGCGGCTTGGGCCAGATAGGCCAGCAGCGCGGCGACGCCGGCGTCGCCGCCGACGGTCGCGTTGGTCCGGAATATCGGCGCGGCGGCAAAGGCGGTATCCGTCAGCAAGGCGCCGATGGCGGACTCGACCTGCAACAGCCGCGCTTCATCCACGCGGTCGATTTTGGTTAGCGCCACGGCGCCGCGGGTGACGCCGAGCAATTGCAGGATCGCCAGATGCTCCAGGGTTTGCGGCATGATGCCATCGTCCGCCGCGATCACCAGCAAGGCGAAGTCGATGCCGGTGACGCCGGCGGCCATGGTGCGGATGAATTTTTCGTGACCGGGCACGTCGATGACGCCCAGTATGTCGCCGTCGGCCAGCGGAACATAGGCGTAACCCAGTTCTATCGAAATGCCGCGTTCTTTTTCTTCTTTCAGGCGGTCGGTGTCCACGCCGGTGAGGGCGCGCGTGAGCGTGGTCTTGCCGTGATCGATGTGACCTGCGGTGCCGACGATCATTGGGTCAGGCGCTCCAGTTGTTGCACAAAGGCGTCTTGCCGGTCGCTTTCGAGACAGCGCAGATCCAGCCACAAGGTGTCTTGCGCGATGCGCCCGATGACCGGATATGGCAGGGCGCGCAGGCGCTGTTCCAGCAGGCCCAGCGCATTGCTCACGCGGGTTTGGGGATCGGCGCCGGCGCGGACCGCCAGACCGAAACTGGGCAGTTGATCCACCGGCAGGGCGCCGCTGCCGATCTGGCTGCTCATCGCTTGCGCGCTGACTTCGTACGAGGCGCCCAGCGCGCGCTGCAACAGCGGGGCGATGCTTTGCGCCTGCTCGCGCATCGCGGCGGCGGGCCGCGTCAGCAGGCGCAGCGTGGTCAGCCGCTCGGGCAGCAGATCGGGGGCGCGGTACAGCGCCAGCACGGGCTCCAGCGCCGCCAGCGTCAGCTTGCCGACGCGCAGCGCGCGCTTCAAGGGATTGCGCTTGATCCTGGCGATCAGATCGGCGCGTCCGACAATCACGCCGCATTGCGGCCCTCCCAGCAGCTTGTCGCCGCTGAAAGTGACCAGATCGGCGCCAGCCTCTATGGTTTCGCGCACCGTGGTTTCATGCGGCAAACCGTATTGCGTCAGATCGACCAGCGTTCCGCTGCCGAGATCGACCGCCAGCGGGATATTGCGCGAGCGCGCCAGCGGCGCCAGTTGCGGCAGCTCCACGCTGTTGGTGAAGCCGATGATGGCGTAATTGCTGCAATGGACTTTCATCATCAGCGCGGTGTGCTCGTCCGCCGCATTCGCATAATCGGCGAGATGGGTGCGATTGGTGCTGCCGACTTCGCGCAGTATGGCGCCGGCGCGGGTCATGACATCGGGAATGCGGAAGGCGCCGCCGATCTCCACCAGTTCCCCGCGCGAGACGATGACTTCACGGCCGTCGGCCAGCGTATTGAGCAGCAGCAATACCGCTGCCGCATTGTTGTTGACTACCGTGGCGGCTTCGGCGCCGGTCAGTTCGCGCAGCAATTGTTCGACCAGATCGTCGCGGTCGCCGCGCTTGCCGGTGTCCAGATCGAATTCCAGATTCATCGGCCAGCGCAGCGCCTCGACCACTGCCTGCACCGCGTTGTCGGGCAGCAGGGCGCGTCCCAGATTGGTATGCAGTACGGTGCCGGTCAGATTGAATACCGGCTTGAGGGACGAGCGGGCGGTCTGTTCCAGCCGCAGGCCCAGTTGCGCGTTCAGCGCGGCGATATCGGAGGGGGCGTTCGCCCGCGTTGCGTTCAATGGATGGCTTGATTCGCCGCTTAATATATTGACGCGCATTTCCGCCAGCAAGGCCCGTGCCGCCGCCAGCGTCTGCGCCCGGCCGTACTGCGCAATCAGCGGCGCGCATGAGGCGTCGGCCAGAATCCGGTCCACCGAGGGCAGATGCACCGTCCGTTTTTTTTCGGACGCGGATTGCGGCTGCAGCGTGTTCATGCCGCGTCGCTGAACCACAACAGCGGGTTGCCGCTGGCGCGCGCATACCCGGCTTCGGACACCAGCATATCCAGCATCAGGCTGGCCAGATCGTCGGCCAGCGGTTCGACGTTGTAGTCATGCTCCTGGTTGAATATCTTGCGGTAGGAATGGCATTCGTCGCAGGTTTCGGCGCGCGCCACTTTTTTCGGATCGTTGGCTTTGTTGACCGGCTTGGCGACGTCGAATGCGTCGGCATCGGCCCGGTCCAGCCCCTGATAGGCGATCTTGGCGTTGCCCTCGCAGGTCGAGCATTTGACCCGCACCATATGCCATTCGCAGGCGCAGATGCCGCATTGCAGATAGCGATAGCCCTGCGACTGGCCGCCGATGCGGATCACGCTGGCCACGGGATGCGAACCGCACACTGGGCACAAGACACCAGTTTCCAGCGTCGGCGCCAGAGTCGCCTCCAGCCGGCCGGCCTGCGCGGTCCATAATACTTGCAGCGCGGCCGCCACAAACGGCGCGTGCAACGGATTGATGCCTTCGGCCTGCTGGGCCAGCACGGCGTCGGCGCAGGCTTCCAGCGCGGCGTCGTCGAGCGCGCGCAATTCCGCCAATACTTGCGGCAGTTGCGCCAATTGCGGCTGGCTCACGACCAGGGTCTCCAGATGATCCAGCAGGCTGGCGAAAATACTGCGCCAGAGCGGCGGGCGTTCGCCGCTGATCGGGATCGGCGGCATCCGATGTTCATGCGCGCGCGCCATCGCATCGGCGTCCGGCAGCGTCACGGCATCCGGCGGCAGCGCCGCCGTCACGGCGATCTGGGCATCGACCAGCGCCGCCATCAGCAGCAGGTAGCCGCGCAAGGTCTCGCCGACCGGAATGCCGGTTACTTCGCCTTGCGCCAGTTGGCGCAGGCGCGCCGCGCGCGCGGTGAAAAGACTGAGCGGCTGCGGCAGCAGCAGGCGCGGAATGGTGGTGTGATCCAGCGATTCGATCTCGCCGGGTTCAAGAAGGCGTTGTACCAAGAAATTCCCCATCCAAAATGCCGAAAGAACCGGGCCGCCGAATATTCGGCGGGCCGGTTATATCAAACTATTTTAATCGAAATGTGTAAATGTCGGCCCGGCTTGCCTGTCGACAAGCCGGGGAGCCGTTGCAGTCCGCTAGTCGCGCGTTTTTTTGGCGACTTCTTCAAACCAGCGCGGATGATGCTTTCTGGCCCAGCCGAAGGTGACGGTGCCGCGCACCATGGCGCCTATCGAACCCTTGACCCAGAGTCCTGCATAGATGTGGATCACGATGGAGACGATCAGCACGAAGGCGCAGAACGCATGCAGCAAGGCTGCCGCGCGCACGATTTCTATCGGGAAATAGAAAGCGAAATAAGCGCGCCAGATCACGATGCCCGACAGCAGCAGGCCCGCCATGCAGAAGATCAGCGTGAAGAACAGCAGCTTCTGGCCGGCGTTGTAACGGCCGATCTTGGGCAGACGGTCTTCGCGGTTGACCAGCACGTCGTTGATCTGCTTGAGCCATTCCTTATCGCCCGGCTCGAACTTATTGTGATGCCAGAAACGCAGCACCAGAATCGCGAACGACACAAACATCACCAGGCCGATGAACGGATGCAGGATGCGGGTCCACTGGCCCCCGCCCAACAACGCCGCCAGCCAGGCCATCGAAGGATGGAACATCGACAGTCCGGACAAGGCCAGCAGCACGAAGGCGATGGCCGTGATCCAGTGATTGGTGCGCTCATTCGGGTTATAGCGTTCGATGAGCGGGTTACCGTCTTTATCGCGCATCATCCTGGCTCTCCTTGATCAAGTCCGCTTCCACCAGCGCTTCGTGTTCTTCTTCCTTGCTTACCTCATTAGGACCGACGCGGGTGTAATGGAACAGCCCGGCCAGCGCAGTCGCGGCGATGCCGGCCACGGCCAGCGGTTTGGCCAGTCCCTTCCACATGCCCACCATCGGGCTGATGCGCGGCTTGTTGGGCAGCTTGCTGTACAGCGAAGGCTGGTCCGCATGGTGCAGCACATACATGACGTGCGTGCCGCCGACGCCGGCCGGATCGTACAGGCCGGCGTTTTCGAAACCGCGCGACTTCAGGTCTTCGATCCGCTCGGCCGCATGATGCTTCATGTCTTCCTTGGTGCCGAAGACAATCGCGCCGGTCGGGCAGGTTTTGACGCAGGCCGGTTCCTGTCCCACGGCGACCCGGTCCGAGCACAGCGTGCATTTGTACGCGCGGTCGTCCTTCTTCGAAATGCGTGGCACATCGAAAGGACAGCCGGCGATGCAGTAACCGCAACCAATGCAGTTTTCCTGATGGAAATCGACGATGCCGTTGGTGTACTGCACGATCGCGCCGGGCGCCGGGCAAGCCTTCAGACAGCCGGGATCTTCGCAATGCATGCAGCCGTCCTTGCGGATCAGCCATTCCAGATTGCCATCATTGCTTTCATGCTCGGCAAAGCGCATCACGGTCCACGATTGCGGCGTCAGATCGGCCGGGTTGTCGTACACGCCGACGGTTTCGCCGACATCGTCGCGCAGGTCGTTCCACTCCATGCAAGCGGTCTGACAGGCTTTGCAGCCTATGCATTTCGAGACGTCGATCAGTTTCGCCACCGTGCCGGTGACCGGTTCGCGGGCCGCCGGCGGCTGCACCGTGGTGGCCGACAGCCGTTTGATATCCAGCGATTGAAATGCCATGTTTATTCTCCTCGTGCCATTACGCTTTTTCCACTTTCACCTGGAACGACTTGAATTCCGGTGTCTGCGAATTGGCATCCCCCACGACAGGCGTGAGGGTATTGATTAGATAACCTGGCTTGGCCACCCCCGTGAAACCCCAGTGCAGCGGCAAACCGACGGTCTGCACTTTCTTGCCTTCAATCGTCAAAGGCTTGATGCGCTTGGTGACCACGGCTTTGGCGATGATGTGTCCGCGTTTGGAACTCACGCGCACGCGATCTCCCGCCACGACACCGACTTCACGAGCCAGGTCTTCGCCGATTTCCACAAACTGCTGAGGCTGGATGATGGCATTCAAACGGGCATGCTTGGTCCAGAAATGGAAATGCTCGGTCAGACGGTAGCTGGTCGCCACATGCGGATAATCCTCGTGCTTGCCGAACTGCGCGCGGTCGCCGGGGAATACCCGGGCGCCCGGATTGCTGGTGGCCAGAGGATTCTTCGGATGCAGCGGGTTGTAGCCGAGCGGATTTTCGAAGGGTTCGTAATGTTCCGGGAACGGACCTTCGGCCATGGCGTCGCGCGCAAAGAAACGCGCCACGCCTTCGGCCAGCATGATGAACGGGCCCATGCCGTTTTCCGGCGGTTCGTCCACCTTGAAATCCGGTATGTCGGCACCGGCCCAGCTGGTGCCGTTCCAGGCAATCAGCTTGCGGGTCGGGTCGAAGGGCTTGCCCTTCATGTCGCATGACGCCCGGTTGTACAGCACGCGCCGGTTGGCCGGCCAGGCCCAGGCCCAGTTGAGCGTCTGGCCGATGCCGGTCGGGTCGCTATTGTCGCGCCGTCCCATCTGGTTGCCGGCCGGGGTCCAGGAACCGGCGAAAATCCAGCAGCCGCTGGTGGTCGAGCCGTCGTCGCGCAACTGCGCAAACGAGGCCAACTGCTCGCCTTTTTTGGTCAGCAGCTTGGTGGCGTCCTTGGGATCGAACAGATCCTTGAGCGCGCGGCCGTTGTATTCCATCGCCAGTTCTTCCGGCGTCGGGCTCTCGGGTTTGGCGTACGGCCAGGTGAGATTGACGATAGGGTCGGGAAATTTGCCGCCCTCGGTCTGGTACATCTTGCGCATGCGCAGGAACAGGCCGGACATGATGTCCAGATCGCTGCGCGCTTCGCCCGGCGGCTCGGCGCCTTGCCAGTGCCATTGCAATACGCGAGACGAACTTACCAGCGAACCGCGTTCTTCGGCAAAACAGGTGGTCGGCAGGCGGAACACTTCGGTCTGGATCTGCGCTGAATCGACTTCATGGAATTCGCCGTGCGGCTTCCAGAATTCCGCCGTTTCGACCGCCAGCGGGTCCATCACCACCAGGAACTTCAGCTTGGCCAAGGCCTCGGTGACCTTTTGCTTGTTCGGCGCCGAGGCCAGCACATTGAAGCCCTGCGCGATGTAGCCGGTCATCTTGCCCTGGTGCATCAGATCGATGCTTTGCATCAGATCGTAAGGCTTGTCCAGCTTGGGCAGGTAATCATAGGCCCAGTTGTTTTCCGCCGTGGCGGCGTCGCCCCACCAGGTTTTCATGAAGCTGACATGGAAACTGCGGTAGTTCTTCCAGTAGCTCAACTGATTGGGACGCAGCGGCTTGGAAGCGCGCGTGCCGATGTAGGCTTCGAAATCCTGTTCTTTTTCCAAAGGCAGGGTCATATAGCCTGGCAGCAGATTCGACATCAGGCCCAGATCGGTCAGGCCCTGGATGTTCGAGTGGCCGCGCAAGGCGTTCATGCCGCCGCCGGCGATGCCGATATTGCCGAGCAACAATTGCATCATCGCGCCGGTGCGAATGGTTTGCGCACCGGTGGAGTGATGGGTCCAGCCCAGCGCGTACAGCACGGTGGCGGCGCGTCCGGGCACGGCGGTCGACGCCAGCGTTTCGGCTACTTTCTGGAACTTCTCGGGCGGCACGCCGCAGACGCGCTCCACCAGGGCCGGCGTATAGCGCGAATAATGCGCTTTCATCAGCTGGTAGACGCAGCGTGGATGCTGCAGAGTCGGATCGATCTTGGCATAGCCGTCGTCGCCCATCTCGTAATTCCACGTGCTCTTGTCGGTGTAACGCCCGGCCTTCTCGTCATAGCCGGAATACAGCCCGTCGTTGAACGCAAAGTCCTCGCGCACGATAAACGGCATGTCGGTGTAGTTGCGCACGTACTCGTGCTGGATCTTGTCGTTGGTCAGCAGATAATTGATGATCCCGCCGAGGAAAACGATGTCCGTGCCGGTACGCGTGGCGACGTAATAATCGGCCACCGAGGCGGTACGGGTGAAACGCGGGTCGACAACGATCAGCTTGGCGTGGTTGTGCGCCTTGGCTTCAGTGACCCATTTAAATCCGCAAGGATGTGCTTCTGCTGCATTGCCGCCCATGACCAGGATCACATCCGCATTCTTGATGTCGACCCAATGATTCGTCATCGCTCCACGGCCAAACGTCGGGGCAAGACCTGCCACCGTCGGTCCGTGTCATACACGCGCCTGATTGTCGAATGAGAGCATGCCCATGCTGCGCACGGTTTTGTGCGTCAGATAGCCGACTTCATTGCTGCTGGCGGAAGCGGCCAGCATGCCGGTCGAGAGCCAGCGGTTGACGGTTTTGCCGTCCTCGGATTTCTCGATGAAATTGGCGTCGCGATCCTGCTTCATCAGACGCGCGATTTTACCGAGCGCATCGTCCCACGAAATTTTTTGCCATTCGCTGCCGCCCGGCGCGCGATATTCCGGCGTCAGCAGGCGGCTTGGACTGTGAATGAAATCGATCAGGCTGGCGCCTTTCGGGCACAGCGTGCCGCGATTGACCGGATGGTCGGCATCGCCCTCGATGTGGATAATGCTGGAGACGGCGTTTTTCGCGCCGTCGCCCAGACCGTACATCAGGATGCCGCAACCGACGGAGCAGTACGGGCAGGTGTTGCGGGTTTCCGTGGTGCGAGACAGCTTGTATTGCCTGACTTCAGCCAACGCTTGCGCCGGTGCGAAACCGAGCATTGCGATGCTTGAACCCGCAATTGTTGCGCCAGTTACCTTCAGAAACTGGCGCCGGGACATTTGAACCATGACGGCCTCTATGATTGATAAAAAATATATGGCTAGTATAGCCAGACTGCATAAAATTCGCCGACAACTAAATAAAAGTTAATGAATCGAGGCCTCCAGCAGGGGGAACTTTTACTTTCTGGCGCACATTTTTCTTATTTTTGTAGAAACGCCGGACTTCTCGACCGAAGTCCTGGCGTTTCTGGCGAGTGGATTTAGTGAAATCTTGTCAGTTCCGCAACTTCGCGCGCCATGGCGGCGGCGGCGCCTAAATAATTGGCCGGTTCGGTCAGGTGCTCCAGCTTGTCCATGCCGAGCCGGGTAACGATGGCGGTGTTGCGCGACAGCACTGCCAGCAGGGTTTCACCATGTTCGATCGCCAGCTTGCAAGCTTCATAGACGACTTCGTGCGCATGCTGGCGGCCGAGCGTCGGCGCCAGGCCCATCATCACCGCTTCAGCCACGATCAGGCCGCCGGTCAGATCGAGATTGCGGCGCATCCGCGCCTTGTCCACGGTCAAGCCGTTAAGCATGAATTGCGCCTGAAACAGGGCGCTGGATGCCAATAAAAAGCTTTCGGGCAGTGCGCTCCATTCTAGATGCCAGGGGCCGGTAGCCCGTTCGAAATCGTGCATCAGACTATCGAGCATCAGTGAGGCGCGTTCTCTCAATAGTTTGGCCGCGGCAAACATCAGTTCGCTGGAAATGGGATTGCGCTTCTGCGGCATGGTGGAACTGGCGCCGCGTCCGGGTACAAAGGGTTCCGCCAGTTCGCCGAATTCGGAGGCGCACATCAGCATGACGTCCAATGCGATTTTGCCTAGCGAACCGCCGATGGCGGCAAGGGTCGTGACGATTTCGACCAGGCCGTCGCGGGCGACATGCCAGGTAATGGGCGGATTGGCCAGCCCGAGTTCCTGCGCGAAGGCGGCACGCACGGCCAACCCCTCGGGGCCGCTTCCCAGCGACGCCAAGGTGCCTGCGGCACCGCCGAATTCCACCATCAGCGCCCGCGCTTTCAACTGATCCAGACGTTCGGCGTGGCGGTTGAGCGAAGACAGCCATACGGCGCAGCGGAAGCCGAACGTCACAGGCAGGGCGTGCTGCAGGTGGGTGCGTCCGGCAGTGACGGTGTCGGCATGCTCGACGGTGAGCTTTTTGAGCGCGCGGCGGGTTTCGGTCAATTGCGTTTCGATCAGGGCGATGGCGCGCTTGCACTGGATCATCGTTGCGGTGTCCATGATGTCCTGTGTCGTCGCGCCCCAGTGCACATAGCGTCCGGCTTCACCGCATAAATCGCTCAACTGTTTGACTAGAGGAAGGATCGGGTAGCCGACGATCTCGGTCTCGGCGCGCAGCTGATCGATGTCGAGTTTGGTGAAATCGCATAGCGCGGTAATTTGCGCGGCGACCTCGGCCGAAATCAGGCCGACCGTCGCCTGCGCCCGCGCCAGTGCGGTCTCCGCATCGATACAGGCGGTGAGGTAAGCGCGGTCGTCGAAGATGGCGCGCATCGCTTCGGTGCCGAACATATCCCGAAACAGAACAGAGTCAAAAACAGTGGTAGCCATGGAGTGCGCCTTATGAAATGAATGATGGTCGAACATTTAATAAGTCCGAACATAATTGAATTGGCGTACGGCTGTCAACTAGGGCGGTATTAACAGGCCTTGGAATGTCAAGCGCTGAGGTGTCGGTGCAGATTCAGCGCATAAGTGAAGCGATCTGCCGGAAAGACACTGAGAGTGACTTCGAAAGCGATGCCTTGCTGATCGAGGTAGTGGCGCGCGATTTCCAGTGCATGGGAGCCTGCTTCGACCCCGAGGGCTTGCGCGCAGCGCTCGGGGATGCCGATAGCGCGTATTTCCTGGCGGACTTCGGCCACCACCCGGCCGTATTTTTCTTCCACCATTTCACAGATCAGGCCGGAATTCTTTCTGAGCTGGCGGCGGATGCCGCTGGCCAGGGACGGTTCAAGATAGACATCCGTCCAGCAAATCGGCGATTGCGGCTTGGCGGGGTCGACGCGCAACAATTCCACTCGCAGCCAGAGCTGGCCGGTTTTGCAGCGCAGGCGCGCCGCCAGATCCCGGTCGGAGACGATGTTTGCTATCGTTTGCACGTGCCGTTCCGTGACGACGGCAAACTGGATCAGGTCTTCCACAGTGGAAATCGACTGTTCGTAGGCGTGCTGCGGCTTGAGCGCTTCAATGCGTATGCCGGCGCGCTTGCGGCGCGAAATGAGGCCTAGATTTTGCACTACTTGCAACGCCGACCTGACGGTGGAACGGCTCACGCCGTAATGCGAAGAGAGGTCTATTTCACTGGGCAGGTTGGAGCCGATGGGCAGTTTTCCGGTTCCTATTTCGTCGATCAGTTGTTGCGCCAATTCGGCGTATCGCGGCTGCATTGATGTTCCTGCTCGTTTTGAAAGGATGCGTGATGGTATCTGCATGGCCCGGGTTTGCCAAGCACACCACCGGATGGGCTGTTGCTGGTCGTCAATTAAACCGGTTGACGTAGAAATAAAATATAAATATAGTCCGTACATATTAAAAAGTCCGCACTTATTATTCTCGTGTTTAATCAGGTCAGGAGACGCAAACAATGAGCACTTCTTCCAACGTCGATGATTTTTCGACAGACAGCAGGCAGGTTCCAAAGCCGTTTTATTTGCGTCTCGGATTCCAGATATTTGCCGGCATCGTGCTGGGCCTGGCTTTGGGTTTCATTGCGCCGAAAGCGGCGGTGCAGATGAAGGTGCTGGGCGATATTTTTCTGAATCTGATCAAAACGATCGTTGCGCCGCTGGTATTTTTAAACGTCGTTCTGGGCATTACCGCCGCAGGCGATTTAAAGAGCGTCGGCCGCATCGGTTTCAAGGCATTGATTTATTTTGAAGTGGTGTCGACCATCATCCTGGTCATCAGCATGGTGATCGCCAACTTTTCCGATGTCGGCAGCGGCTTGCATTTGGTAAGCGATGCGGCGCAAACGGCGGCGGCGACCGCGACCTACGGAAAATCGGCGGACATGTCGTTCTCCAAATTTTTGCTGAGCATGTTCCCGCACAGCTTCGTCGGCGCCTTTGCGGAAGGCGCCTTATTGCAGATTCTGGTGATTGCCATTTTATTCGGCGCCGCAGTCCTGGCGCTCAAGCCCGAGCAGCGCAAGGGCGTCGAGGCGGCTTTGAACGGCATGTCGGACTGCTTTTTCAAGCTGACTGACCTGGTCATGAAATTTGCGCCGCTCGGCGCCTTCGGCTCGATCGCGTTCGCCATCGGCTACAGCGGCATGGCGGCGGTGATCTCCCTGGGATACCTGCTGCTGGTGATGTACGCTTCGCTGGCGCTGATGGTGGTGCTGGTGATGGGCATCATCCTGCGTCTGTACGGATTCAATATCTTTCTGTTCCTGCGTTATTTCAAGGACGAGATCGTGCTGCTGTTTGCGACAGCGTCATCGGAAAGCGCGTTGCCGCGTCTGATCGAAAAACTGCAGAAACTGGGTTGCAGCAAGCAGTCGACGAGTCTGGTTTTACCGACCGGCTATGCCTTCAACCTCGACGGCACGGCGGTGTATATGTCCTTGTGCGTTTTATTTTTGGCGAATGCCTACGACATTCATCTCACGCTGGAACATCAACTCGGCATTGTGGCCTTGATGATGCTGACCTCCAAAGGCGCGGCCACCGTTTCGGGCGGGACGTTTATCGTATTCGCCGCAACGGTGACCGCATCCGGCATCTTGCCGGTGGAAGGCCTGCCTTTACTGCTGGGCATCAATCGGCTGACTTCGCAGGCGGTATGCATTTGCAATGCCATGGGCAATGCTGTGGCGACGATGGTGGTATCCAAATTGAGCGGCCAATTCGACCCCAGGATGATGCGGGAAGAGTACAGCCGGGCGCTGGGGCGGGACCCGAACGCCGCGATTTGAAATCACAATTAATATCTGGAATGCATGATGAAAATTACCGAAATCAAGGAATTATCCGTACGTCTCGAGGGTAATGTCGCAAATGCCCTGGTCAGTTTTGCCGAGCACGATGTGTCGCTGGTGGCGGTGGTCAGCGATGTCATTCGCAACGGCAAGCCGGTGACCGGTTATGCGTTCGATTCCATCGGGCGGTATGCGCAAGGGGGAATTTTGCGGGATCGCATCTTGCCGCGCCTGAAGGCGGCCCCGTCCGAATCCTTATTGAACGACGCCGGTACGCATTTCGATCCGGCCAAGGTGTTGCAGATCGCGGTGCGCAATGAAAAGCCCGGCGGCCATGGCGATCGCGCCGCAGCGGTTGGCGCGCTGGAACTGGCGTTCTGGGATCTGAACGCGAAATTGAATGACGAGCCGGCGCACCTGACGATTGCGCGGCATTTCGGCAGGACCGGTAAAACGGATGGCGTCGACGTGTATGCAGCGGGCGGTTACTACTATCCGGAGGAAAGCACAGATAGACTGCGGCAGGAATTCGAAGACTATAAAGTGCTGGGTTTCAATGCCTTCAAGATGAAAATCGGCGGTGCATCGCTGGTCAGCGATATGAAGCGCATCGAATCGGCGCTCAAGGTCGTCGACGGCGACGGGACGCGTTTGTCGGTGGACGCCAACGGCCGTTTCGATCTGAAGACCGCACTGGAATATGCGAAAGCCATTGCGCCGTACGGCTTGCGCTGGTATGAAGAAATCGGCGATCCGCTGGATTTCGATTTGAACCGCCGCGTGGCCGAGGCATACGCCGGCCCGATCGCCACCGGTGAAAATCTGTTCTCCGTGCCCGATGTCAAAAACCTTGTGCTGTTCGGCGGCATGCGCGCCGGCAAGGATATCTTTCAAATGGATGCCGGCCTGAGTTACGGACTGATCGAATATGCGCGCATGCTGGATCTGCTCGAGAATAACGGATTCAGCCGGAAGTCCGCCTATCCTCACGGCGGCCATTTAATCAATCTCCACATTGCTGTTGGTCTCGAACTGGGCGGCTGTGAAGCTTATCCGGGCGTTTTCCAGCCTTTCGGCGGCTATCCCGTTGAATGTGCTTTACGCAAGAGCCGTGTATGGCCGACCGATGCTCCCGGATTCGGACTGGAGCAAAAAACAGAACTGCGCCCGTGGCTGGAACAACTAAGCAAATAGAATTCAGAGTCCGATGCGTTGGCTTGTTGCCATCCAATGAACGTCGTTAACGATCAAAATAAAATGGGGTAGCGTTATGTTCTCGGGATTCTCAATTAAATCGCGTTTGACGGGGACGATGCTGATCCTTGTGGTGTTGTTAATCATCGTCGGCGTGATCGGGCAAGTGGCCACGCGCGCCGGCGACGCCGCACTGCAGGAAACCTACTCGGTGCAACTGGCGTCCGCATTGGCGATCGGAGAGTCCAAATACAATCTGGCGATCGCCCGTATCGCTATCGATCGCGCCTTGCTTCACCCTGAAGCCCCCGATGCTGCGTCGCTGGTCGGAAAAACGAAGGATTATTTGACAACCTCCAACAAGGCCTGGAGCCGTTATCTGGCGCTTCCGAAAACCGACGAAGAAGCATCCATTGCAAAAGACGTCGCCGACAAGCGTGAGATTTTCATTGAAAAGGCGATCGATCCCACCTTATCCGCTTTATCGGACAAAGATACCGCCACCGCAGATAAATTCACGATGCAGGTGGCGCCGGCTTTATCGTTGGCATTCACCAAAAGCGCTGTCAAGCTTGACGAGTATTCCCTCAAGCACGGGCAGGAAAATTACGATGCGTTCAGACGCCAGTTGCAGCTGGTCGGGATGCTGTCGGCCGGTATGGTTCTACTGGGGATTTGCGTGGGCATCGTCTGCGCATGGCATTTGCGGCGAGCCATCGGCCGTCCGCTCGATGATGCGCATGATCATTTTTCCGCTATTTCAGCCGGCGATCTGATGCGGGAGATCCCAATCCGCTCGAACGATGAAATGGGAAAATTGATGAACGGCCTGCAGGACATGCGGGACGGTTTGGGCAAGACAGTGACCGCCGTGCGCCGCTCGGTCGATTCGATGGCGACTGCAACGCAACAGATCGCCGCGGGCAATGCCGATCTGTCGCAACGCACGGAAGACCAGGCGGCCTCGCTGGAACAGACGGCGGCGAGCATGGAGGAATTGACCACGACGGTCAAACAGAACTCCGAGAGCGCGCGGCAAGCCAGCGTCGTCGCCAGTCAGGCGGCCGACATCGCCACGCGCGGGGGCGACGTGGTGGGCCGGGTGATCGGCACCATGCAAGGCATCCAGAACAGTTCGGGCAAGATGTCCGCCATTATCGGCGTCATCGACGGTATCGCATTCCAGACCAATATCCTGGCGCTGAACGCGGCGGTTGAGGCTGCCAGGGCCGGCGAGCAGGGCAGGGGTTTTGCGGTAGTGGCCAGCGAAGTGCGCAGCCTGGCGCAACGCTCGGCAACCGCGGCCAAGGAAATCAAGGAATTGATCGACGACTCGGTCGGCCGCGTCAGCAGCGGGACTTTATTGGTGGAGGAAGCCGGCGGCACGATGCAGGAAATTACCGCTGCGGTCGGAAAGGTCAGCGCCATTATTCGTGAAATAGCGACAGCATCCGGCGAGCAACAGGACGGCATTGAGCAGGTCAACCAGGCGATTTCGCGCATGGACAATGTGACGCAGCAAAACGCCGCATTGGTCGAAGAGGCCGCCGCCGCGGCGATGTCCTTGCAGGATCAGGCGCAAACCTTAAGGGATGCGGTCTCGATGTTCCGCATGTCGTCGCATATCGTTTAGGAGCACAGGGGCCGCTTAGGCCATGGATGAATCATCATCCCAGCCGGCATCGTCGGCGACGTAATCATCGTCCACGCCGGTGCTGTCATCCTGAGCCTGCTGCGTCGTCGTGTCGGTGTCGCCGTAATAATTGTTGACCGTGGTGTTCTCCACAGGCGCCGCCGGCGCCATGCCGGACTGATTCATGAATCCGCCGCCGCCATTGGGATGCATCATGTGCTCGATGCCTTGAAAAAGGAAGGCGCCGCCTGCCACGCCGGCGGCAGTGGCGGCGACGGTGCCGAGCGCGCTCCCGACACCGCCGCCGAAGAAACCGGGGGATGCCGCCGGAGCCTGGCTCTGCATGACGGGTGCAATCGGGGCCTGCATCGGAGCGGGGGCCTGCTGCATCGGAGCGGGGGCGCTCGCCATCATCGGGGCCGGCCGGGAGGAGGCCGCCGGCATGTTGCCCCAGGCATTGGGGTCCAGGAAAGCTCGCGACGATGAGGACTGCGTTGCCTGGCTTTGAATCTGGCTTTGGAGCGAAGCAATCTGCGTTTTTGCGTTATTGAGCGCCTGCTCCATCAGCAGCGCGCGCTGCACCAGAAGGTAGGCCGCGTCCGGTTGCTGCGCCACGGCGTTTGCAATCAGCGCATCGGCTTGCGGATCTTTGGCGATGCCTCGCACCTGGACAAGTTGATTTAAAAATTCCTGCAGTGATTGGATTTCTTGCGGGCTCATAAGTGTGTTGCTCCCATAATTTCAGATTGGTGACGAGGAATTTCCAGTATAAGGTAGCCCGCACGCCCTTCTCTATTGCGGAACATAAGCTTACAAAAGTTAAATTGCGGCAATTTTCTCGGACGCAAGGCCGCGCTGCATATTTTTATCGCCTGTTTCAAACAATTCCCGCCGGCTCTTCTGCCAAAATGCCTGCAATACCAGCGCAGCGCCCCAGGACCGAAAGCTTCCCCATGGACACCCCTCCCAAACCACCGCTGTCAAGGCAGTTCATCGCTTTGGCGGTGCCGACGCTGCTATCCGGTTTCGTCTACACCCTCTATACCTTTATCGACGGCATTTTCATCGGTCGTTATCTCGGCGCGGAGTCGCTGGCGGCGCTTAATTTGCTGGTGCCGCTGATGTACGTGCCTTACGGCTTGAGTCTGATGATCGGCGTCGGCGGCGCGACGATGATTGCGCGTCTGTCGGGGGAGGGCCGCGTCGATGAGGCCCGCCAGGTATTCACTCAGGCGCTGTGGTGCATGCTGGCGGTCGGCATGGCGTTGAGCGCGCTGATCCTGGGCGGCGCCGGGGAAATAGCGGCGCTGATGGGCGCGACCGGCGAACTGGCGGTGCATGTCGAGGAATATCTGAGTACCTATGCGTGGTTTATCCTGTGGGCGCAGGCCTTGTATGCGCTGGAGCTGTTCCTGCGCACCGAGGGGGCGCAGGCGGCCAGATTCGGCCTGTACGCAATGTTCCTCGGCGCGCTGGTCAATATCCTGCTGGATTACTGGTTCATCGTCGCGCAGCCGTACGGCATGAAGGGCGCGGGGCTGGCGACCGGGATCAGCATGCTGGCGTCCGGCGGCATGATGTTGAGCTATCATTTTTTCAAGGCCGAAAGAATCAAGCCGTGCCGCCACGCGTTCAAGGGCGGCAGCCGGGTTGGCATGATGCTGTACAACGGTTCCTCCGAATTCCTGGGCGCGATCGCGCCGGTGGTGACGATATTCGCATTCAATCGCGTGATTCTGGATCGCTACGGCGAAACCGGTCTGGCGGCTTATGCGATTCTGGAATACATGACGCTGGCGGTGACGGTGGCGATGGTCGGCTTTGTGCAGAGCATGCAGCCGCTGATCAGTTTTTACCGGGGCGCGCGGCAGGTACAGGCAGTGCGCAGCGTGCTGTGGTTCGGGGCGGTGGGGGCGCTGGCTTGCGCGGCGCTGGCGGCGCTGGTGATGTTCGCGTTCGCGCGGCAACTGACCTTCCTGTTTTTGCCGGACGGCGGAGCGGCCTGGGACATTCTGGCGCGGGTGGTGCCGTGGTATGCGCTGGCGTTTCTGCCGGCGGCCTGCAATCTGATTATCGCGGGTTATCTGACAGCGCTGGAACGGCCGGGAGCATCGGCGATCATCGCGGCTCTGCGTAGCTGGGTCGTGCTGCTGGGTTCGCTGTGGCTGCTGAACGCCTATTTCGGCGGGTATGCGATCTGGTATGCGCTGATGATTACCGAATCTCTGACGCTGGCGGTCAGCGCGTGCTTGCTGATGCGTTGCCAGCGGCAGAGGAAGCCGCCGTCATGAATCCACCCGCAATGCGGTAAACGATAGTGGGCGCGGGAGTGCGGGGCGGCCTTTTCAGAGGCGTCGATGTGGTATCGTACGGTCGCCGATAGCGTTGCCGGTGGGCGCATATCGGACGACTGAAACGCTTTATCAACCTTTCCATTCCGACCTGAATCTATGCGCCGCATCACCATCTCGGTAGACGACTCTCTCGCTGAACAATTCGACGCGCTGATCGAAAGGCACGGTTACGAAAACCGTTCGGAAGCCTTCCGCGATCTTTTGCGCAGCCGCATCGAACATGAACGCAAAACCACGTATCAGGTGCGCCATTGCATCGCCAGTCTGAGTTATGTATACAACCATCATGAGCGCGAGCTTTCCGCGCGGCTGGCGGTGATCCAGCACGAACACCACGATATCTGCGTATCGACCATGCACGTGCATCTGGACCACGACAACTGCCTGGAAACCATCGTGCTGCGCGGAGCATTCAAGCAGGTCAACGCATTCGCCGACAGCGTGATATCGCAGAGCGGCGTGCGCCACGGCCAGATCAATGTGGTGCCGGTGGATATGGCGTCGCCGACGCTGACGCAGCATCGCCATCCGCATTTCCATCCAAAGACCTGAGCGGCGCCGCCTGCCGGTTTTTACTCGTCCGCCTTAATTCGGATCCCATGCCGGCGCGAACGGCGGGTTGACGAAACGCCGGTTTTTCGGCAATCCGGCAATGACCCGGCGGTCCTCGTCGTCCAGCGTCAATTGCAGCGCATCGAGATTGGCTTGCTGGCTTTGCGGACGCTGCGCTTTCGGAATCGCCATCACACCGTCCTGATCCAGCAGCCACTTCAACGCGACCTGCGCCGGACCGGCGCCGTGTTTGCGGCCGATGGCGATCAGTTCCGGGTTTTCCGCGAGCGTGCCTTGCGCCAGCGGGCAATGGGCAGCGACAGGGATGCCGTGGGCCGCCAGATAGCTGCGTATCGGCGTCTGATCCAGCAGCACGTGATATTCGATCTGGTTGCAGGCGATCGGCGCGCCGATGTCGTCGACCACGGTGCGCAATTGCGGCAGCGTGAAATTGCACACGCCGATGGCGCGGGTCAGTCCTTCGGCGCGCAGTTTGAGCAACGTCTCGAAGATGGCCGGCAGATTCATCTCCCGCGCCGGCCAGTGCACCATGAAAAGATCGACGTAATCGAGTTTCAATTTGCGCAGACTGGTGTCGAACGAGCGCCGGATCGCGTCCGGCGCCAACTGGTCGTGCCAGACCTTGGTCGTGATGTGCAGTTCCTTGCGTGCGACCGCCGACGCGGCAAGCGCGGCGCCCACGGCTTCTTCGTTGTTGTACATCGCGGCAGTGTCGATATGGCGATAGCCGAGTTGCAGCCCGCTTTCCACCGCCGTGCGGCAAATATCGCCTTCCATGCGGTACGTACCCAAGCCAAGGCGTGGCAGGGTGATGCCCGCGGTGTGTAGATGATTCATGTTGATTTCCCGGTTGATCGATTGAAGGAAAACGTCTTGCAAACCGCCGATGTAATTCGCTTGGAGTTGGTCGATCAAACGGGCGTTGGCCGTTGATCGCGAGCCTTAAACCGCGCGGAAAATAGCCTGGAAACCGTTTTCCGGCTGTTTTCCGTCCAGCTCGTCTTCCAGACCCAGATCGATCAGTTCTTCAATGGCATTGGTGTATTGATTGTCGCCGGTGGTGCCGATGATGCGATAGATCTCGCCATCTTCATTGCGGATCGCGATCAGTTTTTCTTCTTTTTTGATGTCCGCCAGCTCGACCGTCGTGATCAGCAAATTGGCCATGATCTGAGAATCGAAAGTGCCGCGCTCCAGATTACCGATAGTGCATGTCTTCATGTTGTGCTCTTTGGATGTGACGTAGGCTGTGACCGTACGTGCGGGAATGAGTTCTAGGCCGCGCTGCCGCAGCGGATGGCCGCGAATATAGCAAATTTTGCGGCAGCGTGTATTTTTGCCGGCTAATTGATCTTTCGCATCAGCGCACGGTATCGGCTTTCATGCCGTTGACCCACGATTTTGCCGGCAGTTTAAACGCGGCCGCGATCTCGGCCGCGCGTTGGTGCAGCAGCGTAAAATCCAGTGCGCGGGCGGTTTTGAATGCGATCGCGATCACATTGCCGTCATGCACTTCGGGCAGCGCGATAACCTGCGCAAACGCATAGCGCATGGCTTTCAGATTCCGCGCGAAGCTCGGGTGATCACCGAACAGATTGACGGTCATGATGCCGTTGTCGCTCAGGCAGTCGGCGCAGGCGCGGTAGAACTCCGGCGTTTCGAGCACCGGTCCGCGCGCGGTGGCGTCGTACAGATCGACTTGCAACGCATCGACGGTCCCGTGATGCGCCGCATCGTCGACATAGTCGGCCGCATTCATTTCCAGCACGGCCAGACGCTCGTCATCGGGCGGCAGTTTGAACATCGAATAGCAGATCGAGATCACCGAGGGATTCAACTCCACCGCGGTGATTCGCGCGTCCGAGAATTGACGATAGCTGAATTTGGTCAGCGCGCCGGTGCCCAATCCCAATTGCACGATATGTTGCGGTTCGGTCAGAAACAGCATCCACGCCATCATCTGTTGCGCATATTCCAGCTCGATCGCATCGGGTTTGCGCAGGCGCATCGCGCCCTGTACCCATTCGGTTCCGAAATGCAGATAACGCACGCCGTCGGATTCCGACAGCGTGACCGGTTCGTATTTGATCGTACGGGGCCGAAGCGTTTTGGCAGGGGCGCGTTTACGGGAAGCGCCGGGGCCTTCTTTGGAATTGGCATCGGCTTCTATCGATTTTCTTCTGATCAGCATTTGGGAATGAATGGAATAATTTGGAATTGGCGAATAATACCGCGTTGGACATGGCATTCAGCACCAAGAGTCTGGCGCCGCGTGGCGAAATTTCGAAACCAGGGACAAACAATGAAGCTCGAACAAGTCTTCGATGACGATAGTCTGATCACCATTCTTTCGACGTGCGGTCTGGGCAATAGGGCCATTTCGGACGTGCCGGTCCTGATCGCCGAGGCCGCTCAGGACCGGGATCCCGGCAATATGTTCATGCGCATGTTCTACATTCTATCGGCGTTCGGTCAAGACGATGTGGCCCTTCAAATGCAATCGAAGGCATTGGCCCACCGACGCATCTATCGGATCGCCAACCCGCCTTCCGTCGGCATCCGGCTGCTGGCGATCATGGGGCCGGGCGATATGAGGGACAACACACCGCTGGATTATTTAATAGAGCGCAGCGATATCCGGCTGGATCTGCTGTTCGTTTCCGCCGAAGCGGCTATCCCCGCTGCGATCCCCGGCCATGACGTCGCATTTATCGCCTTATCCGCGGCGCAGAAAAATAAGCCCATTCTTCATAAAATCGCAGCCGCACTGGAGCAATGGCCGCGCCCGTACATCAACCATCCTCTGCATATTTTTAATTGCGCGCGCGATACCGCATCCCGGCTTTTACAGGATGTTCCCGGCTTATACACACCCGTCACATACCGGGTTCGTCGCGACAAGGCGGCAGAGCATGCATTTCCGCTCACCATCCGGCCGCTTGATAAGCATAGGGGAGAAGGGCTCGAGAGGATAAACAGCCGGGATGAACTCGATCGATACCTGGAACAACAAGTTGACATGGAAGAATTTTATATTTCGGAATTCGTCGACTACCGAAGCGATGACGGATGCTATCGCAAATCAAGAATCGTATTGATCGATCGAAAGCCATACATTTGCCATTTTGCGATCTCCGGGGACTGGATCGTTCATTATGCGAACGCACATATGGAGTCCAGTGAAGCCAAGCGGGCGGAAGAGGCATGGTTCATGACTAATTTCGATACCGATTTCGCCGCGCGGCACCGGGACGCCTTGTCTGCGATCGCCGATCGGTTGAATCTGGACTACGTGGTGATCGATTGCGGTGAGACCCGCAACGGCGAACTCCTTTTTTTCGAGGCTGACGTGGTCGGCTGGGTGCACGCAACAGACGCCGTCGACATTTTCCCTTACAAGCCGCTCGTCATGCAAAAGGCATTTGACGCATTCAGGGCAATGCTGATGAAAAAATCCGGCATCGATGCGATAGGGCGTTGAACGCCCATTGTTTAAGAATGAACGAATGATGTCAATGTGACATCATTCGTTCATCATTGTTAATTTATTTTTGCCCGTTTGAAACTTTCATCCCGCCCAGCAGGTCTATTCAGCCGCTATATCTCTTACATATACATCACATATAAATACAAATGTATATGCCGCCGCCCACTAAACAGGCGGATAACTCCCTAAAGGAACTATCATCAAAAAAATATTGGTCTCCACGGCCGTTGCTGCCGCTATTGCCGGCTGGGTTCAGCCGAGTTTGGCCCGCGAAGCGGTAGCGCTCCCCGGTGTGGTCGGTACGGAGGGGGTGTTGAACGGTGTCGATACGGCGGGCTCAGGAACCCTCAGCGTCGGCAATCAGAACATCAATACCAATCACGACCTGGGCGGAGCCATTACCAGCAGCGCCGCCGATACAGGGATCGTTTCATTCAGCGGCAGTTCAACGGTTAACGGATTTACCGGTACGACTGGATCCGAGTTCCTCCGCGTGGACGCGGGCGCGACGGGGAATACCGTCAATTTTAACGGTGCCGTTTATGCTCAGACATTCAATGTCACTGGGACAGGCGTCGTCAATTTCAACGGCGACGTCCGAGCGGCGCCTTTATTTGCAGCCGATGGCTTTATTAATCTGGGTGCCAACCTGACGCTGACCGGCGCCATTACCACCAACACCGCCAATACCGGAACCCTGACGCTCAATAGCGGCAGCAACGTGGTCGGCGCCATTGGTGGATCAAGCGGCATCAAGCAGATTAACCTGGTCGGCGGAAACGCCTCGATTACCGGCGCGGTCCAGACCCTGGGACTCAACCTCGGCACAAACACCTTGAATATCGTTGGGCAACTGACTACCAACCCCGGCGGCACTGTTGCCACCACCATCGCCAGCAATACTTCGTACGGCAATGTCATCACAAGCAATTCTCAAGTCAATGCCGGCGGCATCACCGTCACGCCAACCGTGACCGGCGTATTGACACCAGGAACCAACTTCACGATTATCAGCGCGCCGGCGGGAACCATCGGCGCTCCGGTGTTCGTCGTCAATAACAATCCCCGATATCTGTTCAGCGGCGTGCCGACGACCACGGGCGACGTCAACATACTGCTGACGAGTATCCTGCCGCTGTCGACATTCGCCACCACGCCCGGCGCTGCCGCCGTCGCGTCGATATTGAACATCAATGCCGCGCCCGGCTCCGACCTGCTGACCATTCAGAACGCTATTGCCGCGCTGCCCACTGCCGCGTCGATCAACAGTGCGTTGGCGCAATTTGCGCCGGGTACCGCCAATCTGGCCGCGCCGTTGGCGGCCTCACAGACCACGCAGCTTTTTGAAGACGGCTGGATGGCTCGCATGGCCGAGATTCAAAGCGATACCTGTCTTTCGAAAGACACTGCGCATACAGAAACCACTCCGCAGAAATGCAACAACCAGCTTCAGCGCGCCAGCTGGTGGGCCAAGGGATTTGGCAGTTCAGCCCACCAAGACAACGTATCCAATACGTCCGGATACGGCGTAAAAGCCTATGGCGCGATGCTGGCGTATGACATGCCTTTGAACGACCAGACACGCGTCGGTTTTGGCGGCGGTTATGCCCAGACGACCGTTGACGGAAACGACTCCACCGGTCACACCAAGATAGATTCATATCAGTTGATGGCTTATCTGGATCACACCATGGGGCCGATGTTTGTTCAAGGCTCGTTGATGGCAGGCATCGATAAATACGACGGTTCGCGATCCATCGCATTTCCAGGGATCGATCGCGTCGCGAACGCCGACTTTAGCGGTCAGCAATACACCGCGCTGCTCGCGGCAGGAAAGCATTTCGCCTTCGACCAGATCACCATCACGCCGCTGGCCTCCTTGCAACTGTCTCACATTTCCGTCGGCAGTTATCAGGAAACCGGCGCCGGCGATGCGAATCTGCGTGTGAACAGTCAAAATTACGACTTCGTACAGTCAGGCCTGGGCGTCAAGGCTGAGCGCCTCATTCAATCCGGCGGTCGCACCTTTGCTCCTGAAATTCACGCCAAATGGACGCATGATTTCAAAGCGACCACCATGCATGAGGATGTTGCCTTCACCGGCGGCGGCGCAATGTTTTCAGCGGACGGGATAAAGCAGGATCGCGATCTGTTCACTGTGGGCGCGGGCGTCTCGCTGCTGGCTTGCAATTGCACGCGGGAATCCTGGACAGTCGATGCGCTTTACGACTATAAGTGGAATCAAAACAATTACGCGGCAAATCAAATATCGATCATCGCGCGCTTGAAGTTTTAATATTGTCGTAAATCCGGCGCAGTAAGCTTGCGCATTACAGCGAAGCCGCACACATCTTTCATCGATGTGTGCGGCTTTTTGTCATTATTCGGTATCGGTCCATTCCACGTTTGCGCCGACCGAGCGCAGATTTTCGACAAACCGTGGATGCGCGCGGCGAATCGGCAGCGCGTTTCTGATTTCAGAACGCCCATCGATACTCGCGGCGACCATTAACAAGGCGATCGCGACGCGAATGATATACGGGCTCTCGACCGTGGCCGGGCTGAGCGGAATACCGCCGAAAGTAATGAGGCGATGCGGGTCGGACAAAAACACATGGGCGCCGAATTTCGACAGTTCGACAGACCAGCCCATGGCTCCGTCATAGACTTTATTCCAGAACATGGCGCTACCTTCCGCCTTTACGCCGAGCGCAATAAAAATAGGGAGCAGGTCGACCGGCAAATATGGCCAGGGCGCGGCTTCTATCTTGGTAAGAATATTCTGCGTGAAGGGCCGATTCACCCGCAACGGACCATCCAGAACAGTGCGGGACCATCCGTCGCGGTGAACCACCTGCACACCGAATTTCGAGAAGGTGCGATCGATCAGCGGGAACTGTTCAGGCGCGGTGTTTTTGACTGCGATGTCGCCGCCGGTGATGGCGCCCAGCGCAAGAAAGGTCGCAATTTCGTGGAAGTCCTCGCTGAAGCGGAACTCCCCGCCGCCAAGCTTCTGTCCGCCCGCTATGGTCAAGCGCGAGGTGCCGATGCCGTCTATCGGAACGCCCAGCATCGTCATGAAGCGGCAAAACTCCTGCACGTGAGGTTCCGATGCCGCGTTGACCAATGTGGACGTGCCATTGGCCGAAGCCGCGCACAACACAAAGTTTTCGGTTGTGGTGACCGACGCATAATCGAGCCAATGGTGATTCGCGGTCATTTGGGATTCGCTGCGGACGATAAGCGAGTTGGGCGTGCGTTCGATACCGGCGCCGAAGCGCTCGAACACCTCGACGTGCGGATCGATCTCGCGCACTCCCAATGTGCAACCCTTCACATCGTTCTCCAGCCGCGCCACGCCGAACCGGGCCAGCAAAGGAGGCACGAGCATGATGGAGGAACGCATCTCTTCGGGCAAGCGGTGCACTGCCGGGTCGAATACGGATGCATGATGATGCAATTCAAGGATGCCGGCGTCGAAGTCCATGGATACCTCGCTCCCCAGGGTGCGGAAGATGTCCAGAATTTTCTTTACGTCCGTGATGTCGGGAACGCCGATCAACCGCAGTGGCTGGTCGGTTAATAAAGTAGCGCACAAAATGGGTAAGACCGCGTTTTTATTTGCCGATGGCGTGACCTCGCCATGCAAGGGGCGGCCACCAAAAACGATTAAGTTGGACATGTAATGATTGGATGTAGGGTGGGCACCCATCATATCATTTTGCGTACCTGCGAAATCCGTTCGCTTTGGTTGATAGAGGAAAATACAGACGTAGCGCAGTGAGATCGTTCATGGAACGCATCCACAAATTATTCAGTTGGCAGATCGGTTTTAGCGTCATGACGTGATTTTTGTCGATACGCGGGAAGCTCCCCGAGCTTCATGTCCAGTGGCACGTGCCGCTGGTGTTTTGCATTCCCCACACGCTGTGCGCGATAGATGCCCGTATGCCCTGAGAACAGATAGCTGACTACACAAGCGATGCCTGCATACGGCCCGATCGCAGGTCCGAATAATTCGATTGCCATGATTGTTGAAGCAATCGGCGTATTGGCCGCGCCGGCGAAGACCGCGACAAATCCAATTGCAGCCAAAGTTGAGAACGGTAGTTGTAACAGCGGGGCAAGCGCATTACCGAGTGTCGCGCCAATATAAAAGAGCGGCGTGACTTCGCCACCCTTGAAACCGCTGCCAAGCGATGCAATGGTAAATGCCATTTTTCCAACAAAGTTCCACGCCGACAACGGTTGCTGAAATGCTTCGACAATGGTTGGAATGCCCAATCCGATATAGCGCTGCGATCCGACTATCCAGACTGCCACGGCTACCACGACGCCCCCGATAAACGGACGCAATGGCGCATAGCGCACATGCGTCTTCATGTAATCCGACAGGCCGTGTGTGGCATTCGCAAACAGCATGCCGACCAGTCCAAACAACATGCCTGCAATGAGTGTTGCGGATAAAGTCCAAGCAGTGATCTGGGGGACGAGCGAAACCGCGTAGTGTGTATGATGAATACCCCACAACACGCCGACCTGGTCGGCCACGATGGCGGCAATAAAGCATGGCAATATCGCATCGTAGCGCATGCGGCCAATGGCCAGCACTTCCAGTCCGAAAATAGCGCCCGCCAATGGTGTACCGAACACCGAGGCAAATCCCGCACTGATCCCTGCCATGATCAGGAGCCGGCGCTTCTGCTGATCCATGCGGAAGACATGGGTAAGCTGGTCGGCCAGAGCGCCGCCCATTTGTACCGCAGTGCCTTCGCGGCCAACGGATGCGCCGAACAAATGAGAGATGATCGTCCCGCCCAGAACCAATGGCGCCATACGCAGGGGAATCACTTTCTTTGGATCGTGGATTTCATCGATGAGCAGGTTGTTACCCGCCTCAACACTTTTGCCTAATCGCAGATAGATCCAGCCAACGGTAAATCCGGCAACTGGTAATAGCCAGATTATCCATGGGTGGCTCTCTCGCCATGCGGTGGCCCATTCGAGCGAAAAAAAAAAGAAGGCCGATGCGGTACCGGCGAGCGCGGCCACGATCAGTGACAAGACAAGCCATTTCCCGATATAGGGAAGCAAGTCGATTTGTTCAGGATATTTGGCGTTTTTCATGAAATCAGATTATTTCTATGGTTAGAAAGCTGACCAGAAAAGCGCTGTGCTAACACCTACAGCTTCCCTTGATCAGGAATGACTGTAGGCATCATCAGCTCCGACGAACGCAGAGCGGTTAAAGGAGGAATGCCATCTCCGTAAATTCGGACGCAATCTTAGCAAGATTTACTGCGCCATACAACTCGGTTGCCACAATCCATATACGTGGCGAAATCAAGTATCAATCACCTGTTGGAATTAATTGGACGCCTTGGGCTATTAGCAACGCAATATTCTCGTAGTCTTCAGATCGCCAGTATATTGCGCCAAGCTGTCAATTTTTGTTCAAACGACCAACGGGCATTGGCCGGCGACGACGATGGCAGCACCAAGGTCTCGAAGCCGGCTTCGGCAAACGCCGCTTCCAGCTTGCCGGAGGTTTTGCCGTTGAAGCAGACGCGCCGCAAATTCGGACAGCGTTTTTTGAGCGGCGCGAAATCGTTGTGTTGCGCGTTTCGGATTGCGCTGTCCAGACTGCCGCTGCGTTCGCAGCCGGCGATCACATCCCATAAGCCGATATGTTCCGCAAGCAGCGCATTGAGGCGGCGTGGATAGGGCATTGCCACCAGATCGATATTCAGTACTGCCGATAACAGTGCCCAGAAATGATTGCGCGGATGCCCATAATATTGCTGAGCTGCCAGCGACGCCTCCCCCGGAAAACTGCCCAGCAGCAGAATGCGGGTCTGCCGGTCGATCACCGGCGCCAGGCCGGTCAGCGCAGGGGATTTATAGGCCGATGGCGATGCGGGAACGGAAAATGCCATGAGAATTCGGAAGGCAAACGGATTGGTTGATCGAAGCTTCGCTATTTGACGATATTCTCGTCGATGGCGCGATATGGCGCAATCATGCGATGAGGCCGTTATCGTTTTTCGGCTACAGGAAAGTGATCGTTTTCTCCAATTCTTTGCATTAAAATGCAATTGGATTTGGCTGATGCGGCCATATGCCATAGCGCATCGCCCGGGGCCGGGTTTGTAGGCGCGGATGTGCGATCGCCATTCATCGAGGAGTTGACATGAAAAAATTATTAATAGCTGTTGCGGTTCTGTCCGCGCTGGGCGGTTGCGCATTGCCTTCGGATTCCGGAAGTTCGTATACGTCGAGCCAGGCGCGCGGCGAACAAACCATCCGCATGGGCACCGTCCAATCGGTGCGCACCGTGAATATCGATAAGGGATCCAGCGGCGTGGGTACGCTGGCCGGCGCCGGCCTGGGCGCCGTGGGCGGCTCCGCCATCGGCAGCGGCCGCGGTTCTATCGCCACGGGTATTCTGGGTGCGGTCGCCGGCGGCGTGATCGGCAATCGCGCGGAATCGTCGCTGTCCAACAAACAGGGCATCGAGATTACCGTCAAGCTGGATAACGGTGCGTTGACTGCGGTGACGCAGGACGCCGATGAAATTTTCCGGCCGGGCGATCGGGTGCGTTTGCTGTCGGGGAGCGGGATTACGCGGGTGACGCATTAAGCGGTGTTGATTATTTGAACCAGCTTGGAAGTCGGTCGCGGAATGAGCCAGAATTTGTTCGCAACAGGAGGCGGCGCATAATTTGCGCCGGGTCAGCCGTGACAAGATAGCTGTCGCATTGGGTATTGCTTCCGCGCAGCTGGATTTTTGATATCGCTGCGGCGTGCAAAATCCCGGGTGTGGTCGATTCGGACGAAAAAAAGGGGCGCAAGACGATGCGCCCCTTCTTCTTCATGACATGACAAACAGCTTCTAACTCACTTCCCAGCCATCCCCAGCAACATCTCGTTCAAGCGCTTCACAAATCCCGCCGGATCGCTCAGTGCGCCGCCTTCAGCCAGCAAGGCCTGATCGAACAGGATGTGGGCCCAGTCGTCGAACTTGGCTTCTTCGTATTGCAGGCGCTGCACCAGCGGATGGTCCGGATTGATTTCCAGAATCGGCTTCGATTCCGGAGCGTCCTGACCGGCCGCCTTCAGCATGCGCATCAGATTGCCGGACAGTTCGTTGTCGTCCGCTACCAGGCAGGCCGGCGAATCGGTCAGGCGGAAAGTCACGCGCACGTCCTTGGCCTTGTCGTTCAGCGCCGTCTTGATTTTTTCGACCAGCTCCTTGAAACGGCTTTCGGTTTCTTCGTGCTGTTTCTTTTCTTCTTCGTTTTCCAGGGAGCCCAAATCCAGATCGCCCTTGGCGACCGACGCCAGTTCCTTGCCTTCGAAATCCTGCAGGAACGACAGCATCCATTCGTCGACGCGATCGGTCAGCAGCAGGACTTCCACGCCTTTCTTGCGGAAGATTTCCAGGTGCGGGCTGTTCTTCGCGGCCTGATAGCTTTCTCCGGTGACGTAGTAGATCTTGGTCTGGCCTTCCTTCATGCGGCCGACGTAGTCGGCCAGCGCAACGGTTTGCGCATCGCTGTCGTTATGCGTCGACGCAAAGCGCAGCAGCTTGGCGATGCGCTCCTTGTTGTTGCTGTCTTCGCCTATGCCTTCCTTCAGGACCTGGCCGAATTCCTTCCAGAAACTTGCATATTTTTCTTTCTGCGCGGCTTCGTCGTTGTTGGCCAGATCTTCCAGCAGGCTCAGCACGCGTTTGGTCGAACCTTCGCGGATGATCTTGACGTCGCGCGATTCCTGCAGGATTTCGCGCGAGACGTTCAGCGGCAGGTCGCTGGAGTCGATCACGCCCTTGACGAAGCGCAGATAGACCGGCATCAACTGCTCGGCATCGTCCATGATGAAGACGCGCTTGACATACAGCTTGATGCCGCCGCGTTTGTTGCGATCCCACAGATCGAACGGGGCGCGGGTCGGGATGTACAGCAATTGCGTATATTCGCTGCGGCCTTCGACGCGATTGTGGGTATGCGCCAGCGGCGCTTCGAAGTCGTGCGAGACGTGCTTGTAAAACTCGATGTATTGCTCCGGCGTGATGTCGGATTTGCTGCGCGACCACAGCGCGCTGGCCTGATTGACGGTTTCATATTCGTCGCTGACGACGGTTTCCTTCTTTTCTTCGTCCCAGCTTTCCTTGTGCATGCGGATCGGCAGCGAAATGTGATCCGAATATTTGCGGATTACCGATTTCAGCTTCCATGACGACAGATATTCGTCTTCGCCTTCGCGCAAATGCAGGGTGATGTCGGTGCCGCGGCGTTCCTTGACGATCGCTTCGACGGTGAAGTCGCCGGCGCCCTCGGATTCCCAGCGCACGCCTTCGGCGGCGGGCGCCCCTGCGCGGCGGCTTTCAACGGTGATGCGGTCGGCCACGATGAAGGCGGAATAGAAACCGACGCCGAACTGGCCGATCAGCGCCGCGTCCTTTTGCTGGTCGCCGGACAGTTTGGAGAAGAATTCCTTGGTGCCGGATTTGGCGATGGTGCCCAGATGCGAAATGGCTTCGTCGCGGGTCATGCCGACGCCGTTGTCGGAGATGGTGATGGTGCGCGCCGACGTGTCGAAGGTGACGGCGATGCTCAGGTCCGGGTCGTTTTCCAGCAGGGCGCCGTCGTGGATCGCTTCGAAGCGCAGCTTGTCGGCCGCGTCGGAAGCATTGGAAATCAGCTCGCGCAGGAAGATTTCCTTGTTCGAATACAGGGAATGGATCATCAACTGCAGCAGTTGCTTGACCTCTGCCTGAAAACCCATGGTTTGTTTTTCGGATTGGGTTTGCTGTTCGGATACGCTCATTTTTGCCTCGTAGGTATTTCGTGTTGACTGGTGGAAATGTACAGGATGCTGCATCCGGTGTGTTTTGTCCGACACGACCAGCGCGCATTGTAATGAAATGGTGTTGAATCGGCCAGTTTTCAAGTCGCAAACAGGATCGTCGTCAATCCGCCTAATCGCTTATAGCCTGCGAATACCTCCAGCTTGTATGCGCGGGGACGCTATCCGATGATGGTGCCTTTCGAAAAAGGAGATTTTATGAAGGATTTCCGCTATAACATTCGTAAGCTGTGCGTTATCGTTTCGTTATCGGCCGGGGCTTGTGCTCTTCCCTCCAGTAGTGTCGCGGCGGATTGTTCGTGGCAGTACAGCGCGGCGCAGTTTGCAAGCCAGCAACTCAGCAATGCCAATTCAATTTGCCCGCAAGGGCCGTCTTACACAGAGTGTTTCCTCAGCTTATCGAGGATGGCGGTGAATGCGAGTAATAGATATAGCATGTGTATCGCGCTCGGCTAATACGCCAAGGCCTATTGGCGTTCTTAGTAGCGCTAATAGGCCTTATCTTAATGCCGCCTCCAAAAACCGCCATATCCCCGCATCCCCCATGCTCGCCACATTGATCCGCATTTTGGTCGAAGGCAGTTGATTCGGCGAGAACAGGCTGCCAGGCGCCAGCAGGAATCCCTGCGCCATCGCCTTCTCGGTCAATACATTGGTATCGCATCCGGCGTCGACCCAGATAAACATGCCGGCCGGCGTATGGGTGCCGGTGTCAAACCCGATCCGGTCCAACTGCCGCACGGTCTTGTCGCGCACCCCGGCGAGCCGGTTGCGCAGGCGCTCGGTATGTTTGCGGTAATGCCCCTCCGACAAAATTTTATAGACGATGCGTTCGCCGAGTTCGCCGGTGGTCAGCGTCGACAGCATTTTGCGGTCGGTCAGATGGCGCACCAGCTCCGCCGAGGCGGCGATAAAGCCCACCCGCAGATTGGCCGACAGCGTCTTCGAAAAGCCGCTCAGATAGATAACGCGATGCAGCTGATCCAGCGTGGCGATACGGGTGGCCGGCTGCACCGCCCCGCCGGGATGCATGTCGCAATAGATGTCGTCTTCGACGATCATGAAATCGTGTTCTTCGGCGATGCGCAGGATCTGGAACGCCTTGGCCGCCGACAGCGAGGTCGAGGTCGGGTTGTGCAGCACGGAATTGATCACGTAGAGCTTGGGCTTATGCAGCGCGGCCAGTTCGGCCAGCTTGACGATGTCGGGGCCGTCGGCCAGGCGCGGAATGCCGACCACCTTGGCGCCCAGCGTGGCGAATGAGCCGAACATCAGAAACCACGCCGGATCGTCGACAAAAATGACGTCGCCCGCATGCAGGAAGTGGCGCGCGATCAGATCCAGTCCTTGCGTCACGCCGGCCGTCATCAGTATCTGTTCCGCCGGCGCGGCGATCTCCAGTTCGGCCAGTTTCAATTGCAATTGCTGGCGCAGCGGCAGGAAGCCTTGCGGTGTGCCGTAACTGAGCAGTTGCGACTGGCTCTGGCGGCCGATGGCGCGGATGCCGTTGGCGATCAGTTCGCCGTCCAGCCAGTCGGTCGGCAGCAGGCCGCCGCCCGGCATTTTCTGCGCCGGCATCTGCCGAAACATATTGCGCACCAGCCATACCACGTCCAACTGCCGGGCCGGGCCGGCATGCATGCTTTCATGCGCGCCGTTATGCACGGCCGCGCCGACCGGCGAGCGCTCGCGTACGTAAAACCCCGATCCGCGGCGCGATTCCAGAAAACCGTTGGCGACCAGCCGATCGTAAGCCTCCACCACCGTAAACCGCGACACGCCGTGCGACTCCGCGAAGCGCCGGATCGACGGCATGCGCGCGCCGGCGCGCAGCAGCTTGTCGTCTACGCGCGACTGCACGGTGCGCACGATCTGCTCGACCAGCGAATCGCCGCTGCCGCGCGACAGCAGGGTAGTCGCTTCCGAGAGGGAAGAGGAGGCGCTGAGGTCGGCTGTATCGGTCATTTTACCGTGACACTGTGAGAGATTATTTGACTGATTGTACTGGTACTGTATTGGTTGTGTCGATTAATATCTGTTCTGGAATGCGCTGAAAGCCACACGGCCGCGAAGTTGCGCCGCACTGTGCGAGCCGCACTGCATATAGGGGAAAAACGATGACCAACGAATTATCGCCGCGGCCGCGGTTGAGCGGGGGCTGAGATGCAAAACCTGCTGCCGCTGGCTTTTTTTGCCTTTGTAACAACGATCACTCCCGGACCCAACAACATCATGCTGGCCTCGTCGGGTATCTGGTTCGGTTTCGTGCGCTCGATTCCGCACATGCTCGGCATCAGCTTCGGCTTCACTTTGTTGCTCGCGGCGTGCGCGGCGGGCATTGGCAGTCTGGTCATGGCGGTGCCGTCGGCGCAGTTCCTGCTCAAAGTCGCCGGATCGGGGTACCTGCTGTATCTCGCCTGGAAATTGCGCAACATGCCCCTGACGCCTGCCGGTGCGGTGGCGGCGCGTCCGATGTCGTTTCGCGGCGCGGCGATGTTTCAGTTCGCCAATCCCAAGGCCTGGGTGATCGGGATCACCGGCGCTTCGGGATTTCTGCCGCTGCTGCAGCCCATTTGGTGGGCGATTGCGGTGTATTGCCTGGTGTTCTGCGTGGTGGGCCTGCCTTGCATCGGCGTCTGGGCCGGGGCCGGCGCGATGTTGCGGCGCTGTCTGCGGCACGCGCTGTGGCGCCGGATATTCAGTGCGGTCATGGTGTTGTTGACGCTGTATTCGGCATGGGCGATCTGGCGTTGAGCGGCATGTTGAATTGACCGGAGTATGCGATGAATCATGAAATCAGAGGGATGTGGTACGGCTTCATCGGCGTGGCGATCTTCAGCCTGACCTTGCCGTTTACCCGCATGGCGGTGCAGGAATTGAATCCGCTGTTTGTCGGATTCGGGCGCGGCGCGGCGGCCGGCGTGGGTTCGCTGTTTCTGCTCTGGTATATGAAAGCGCCGTTGCCGACCAAAGCGCAATGGCGGCGTCTGGCGGTGACAGCCGCCGGCGTGGTGATCGGGTTTCCGGTGTTTTCTTCGCTGGCGATGCAGTCGGTGCCGGCGTCGCATGGCGCGATCGTGCTGGGCGCATTGCCGTTGGCGACCGCGCTGGTCGGCGCCTTGCGTTGCGGCGAGCGGCCGTCGCCATGGTTTTGGCTGGCAGCGCTGACCGGCAGCGGGCTGGTCATCGGCTTTGCGTTGTACGAGGGCGGCGGCAGCTTCCATGCGGCCGATCTGGCGCTGTTCGCCGCGGTCGCGCTGGCGGCGGTCGGTTATGCCGAGGGCGGCCGGCTGGCGCAAGCGATGGGCGGGCCGCAGGTGATTGCGTGGGCGCTGGTGCTGTGTCTGCCGGTGCTGCTGCCCCTGACGCTGTGGCTGGGCTGGAGCAGCGGCGCCGTGGCGACGGCGTCGGCGCGGGGCTGGCTGGGTTTCGCTTATGTGTCGCTGTTTTCGATGTTCATCGGCTTTTTCTTCTGGTACAAGGGGCTGGCGCTGGGCGGCATTGCGCGCGTGGCGCAAATGCAGTTGCTGCAGCCGTTCATGACCCTGCTGGGCGCGGCATTGCTGATCGGCGACCGTTTGGAGATCAGCAATCTATTGTTCGCGGCGGCGGTGATTGCGGTGGTGGCTTTGGGCCGGCGCGCCGGCGTGCGGCGCGGCGGCGGCCTTGCCGCGCCCGCCAGCCGGCCGTTGGCGGCGGAACCGGAACCCAAAGCCTTTCGTTAAAATGCCGCAGGCCGCGTTTTTTGACGGAATGCCCGATATAATTGCGGATTCCGCGCGATCCCGCCATTCTGGAGCAGCCATGTCAATCTATGAAAAACTGAAATCTCTGAATATCGAGCTGCCCCCATCGGCCACGCCTGCGGCCGCTTACGTGATGTCGGTGCAGACCGGCAACACGGTGTTCCTGTCGGGTCATTTGCCGAAGAAAGACGGTGCGGTGTGGACCGGTCAGTTCGGCAAAAACATCCAGACCGAAGAAGGAAAACTGGCCGCGCGCGCGGTCGCCATCGAGTTGCTCGGCACCCTGCATGCTGCCTGCGGCGGCGATCTGAACCGCGTCAAACGCATCGTCAAACTGATGAGCCTGGTCAATTCCACCGGCGATTTCACCGAACATCATGTGGTCACCAACGGCGCATCGGAATTGATGGTTCAATTGTTCGGCGACAAGGGCAAGCATGCGCGCTCGGCGTTCGGCGTGGCGCAATTGCCGTTCGGCGCTTGCGTCGAAATCGAAATGATCGCTGAAATCGAGTAATAGCACGATCCGTTAGTACAAGTCCGCCCGCTTCAGGCATTCAAAGCCATTATTTCGAGCATCAATGAAAATCGAACACCCCAACCCCATCCAGTGGCAGTTTGCGCAACGTGCGGAACAGCTGAAAAGCTCGGCCATTCGCGAAATTCTGAAAATCACCATGCAGCCGGAGATCATTTCGTTCGCCGGCGGCCTGCCGTCTCCGGCGACCTTTCCGGTGGCGGAGATGCGCGTCGCTTACGATGCGGTGCTGTCGCGCCAGGGCAGCGTAGCCCTGCAATATGGACCGTCCGACGGCTACGCGCCACTGCGCGCATGGATCGCTGATTCGCTGTCGACCGATGGCGCGCGGATCGTGCCGGAGCAGGTGTTGATGGTGTCCGGTTCGCAGCAGGGGCTGGATCTGCTGGGCAAGGTCTTGATCGACGAAGGCAGCAAGGTGCTGGTGGAGACGCCGAGCTATCTGGGCGCGCTGCAGGCGTTCTCGCTATACAGACCGGAATTCGCGTCGGTGCCTAGCGATGAAAACGGCATGATTCCGGCGGAAGTGGCGAAGATCGGGCAGGGTGCGCGGCTGTTGTATGCGCTGCCGAATTTCCAGAATCCGACCGGACGCACCTTGCCGCTGACGCGCCGTCATGAACTGGTCGAAATCTGCGCGCGTCTCGGCCTGCCGCTGATCGAGGACGATCCGTACGGCGCATTGAGCTACAACGGCGATCCGCTGCAGAAGATGCTGACCATGAATCCGGGCGGCGTGATTCACATGGGTTCGTTTTCGAAGGTGCTCACGCCCGGCATCCGCCTCGGTTATGTGGTGGCGCCGATTCCGCTGGCGCAAAAGCTGGAGCAGGCCAAGCAGGCCGCCGATCTGCACACCGCGCAGCTGACGCAGATGGTGGTCTACGAAACGATCAAGGATGGTTTTCTGAAGAGCCACATCCCGACCATCCGGCAACTGTATTCGGATCAATGCCAGGTGATGCTGGATGCATTGCAAACGTATTTTCCGGCCGGCGCCAGCTGGACGCGGCCCGAGGGCGGCATGTTCATCTGGGTCACGCTGCCGTCGCACATCGATACCATGCAGTTGCTGGCCGAAGCGGTGGAGCGCAACGTCGCGTTCGTGCCGGGCGCGCCGTTTTACGCCAACGACCCGCCATGCAATACGCTGCGTCTGAGCTTTGTCACCGTGCCGCCGGAGAAAATCCGCGAGGGCGTGCGCAATCTGGCGCAATTGATCGCCGCCAAGCTCTGATCAACAACGATGGCCGGGCGCGATAAAAAAGCGGCTTTACGGATGACGTAAAGCCGCTTTTTTTCGCCGCGAATCCGGCCGCGCATCGCTCGCGCGATGGCGCATGCCGTCTTATTCCTGCGCGTGCAGCGCGACCGCTTTGATGCGCGATTCCAGCGCGCGTCCCTTGCGCGCCCGCTTGCCGATATGCGGCGCCAATCCACTGGCCGACAGGGAGATTTCCTGCGTCTTGCCGCCGCGGCCTATGCCCGTGACGGTCAGGCCCTTCTGGCTGATCGGCTGCGCGGCCAGCAATTTTTCCTTGGCATCCAGATCCATCAGAATCACGCCGCGGCCGCCGCTGGACAGGGTTTTGCATTCGTCCAGGCCGAACACCAGCAAACGTCCTTTTTCCGACAGACAGGCTACCGCGCCGGCCTGAGCGGAGACCGGGCGCGGCGGCAGCGGCTGGCTGCCGTCGTCCAGCGTAAAGAAGGTTTTGCCTCCCTTGACGCGGCTCAGCATATCGCGGACCCGCGCGGTAAAGCCGACGCCGGCATCCGACGCCAGCATCAGTTGCGTGTCAGGGGGGCCGGAGAAATAATGCAGCACCTGACTGCCGGGGGCCAGATCGATCAGCGTGGTGATCGGCACGCCGTCGCCGCGCGCGTTCGGCAAGGCATTGACGCCGACCGAATAAATGCGACCGTTGGAGCCGAACACCAGCAGCGGATCGACGGTGCGGCATTCAAATGCGCCGTACAGCGCATCGCCGGCCTTGAACGTGAACTGCGCGGCGTCGTGGTCATGCCCGGTGCGGGCGCGCACCCAGCCCTTTTGGGAAATGATGACGGTGACCGGCTCGTCGATCACTTTCTGTTCGACCACGGCTTTTTCGGCCGCTTCGATCAGCGTGCGGCGCGCATCGCCGAACTGTTTTTTATCGGCTTCGATTTCCTTGATCACCAGCCGCTTCATCGTCGCCGGGTTATCGAGCAGATCTTGCAGCCCGGCCTTTTCCTTGCGCAGTTCCGCCAGCTCCTGCTGGATCTTGATGGTTTCCAGCCGCGCCAATTGACGCAGGCGGATTTCCAGGATGTCTTCGGCCTGGCGGTCGGATAGCCGGAACGCCGCCATCAGCGCGGGCTTGGGCTCGTCCGATTCGCGGATGATTTTGATGACCTTGTCGATATTCAGCAGAATCGCTTCGCGGCCTTCCAGGATATGGATGCGGTCGTCGACCTTGCTCAGCCGGAAGCGCGTGCGGCGGGTGATGGTCTCGAAGCGGAACGCGATCCATTCGCGCAGGATGTCGCCCAGGCCTTTCTGGCGTGGACGGCCGTCGCCGCCGATCATCACCAGATTGATCGAGGCGCTGGTTTCCAGCGAGGTATGCGCCAGCAGCGTGTGCATGAACTCGGTCTGGTCCTGGTTCTTGGATTTCGGCTCCAGCACCAGCCGCACCGGCGCGTCGCGGCCGGATTCGTCGCGGATGGTGTCGAGCAGCGCCAGCACGGTCTGCTTTTGCGCCAATTGTTCCGGACTCAGCGATTTCTTGCCCAGGCGGATTTTCGGATTGGTCAGTTCCTCGATTTCTTCCAGCACCTTTTGCGTCGATACGCCGGGCGGCAACTGGGTCACGACGGCTTGCCACTGGCCGCGCGCCAGATCCTCGATTTTCCAGCAGGCGCGTACTTTCAGGCTGCCGCGTCCGCTTTGATACATTTCGGAGATCGCGGCAGCGGAGCTGATGATCTGGCCGCCGCCGGCGAAATCCGGACCGGGCATCAATTCCATCAGGGCCTGATGCGACAGCTTCGGATCGCGGATCAGCGCGATCGCGGCCTGCGCGACTTCATTCAGATTATGCGGCGGAATTTCGGTCGCCATGCCGACCGCGATGCCGGAGGCGCCGTTGAGCAGCGCGAACGGCAACCGTGCCGGCAGCAGTTTCGGTTCCTGCGTCGAGCCGTCGTAGTTGGGCTGGAAATCGACCGTGCCCATGTCGATTTCTTCCAGCAGCAGCCTGGCGATCGGCGTAAGCCGCGCTTCGGTATAGCGCATCGCCGCCGCACCGTCGCCGTCGCGCGAGCCGAAATTGCCCTGGCCGTCGATCAGCGGATAACGCAGCGTAAAATCCTGCGCCATCCGCACCAGCGCATCGTAGACCGACTGATCGCCATGCGGATGCAGCTTGCCTAGCACTTCGCCGACCACCAGCGCCGACTTGCGCGGTTTGGCCGCCGCATTCAGGTTGAGCTCGTTCATCGCATACAGGATGCGCCGCTGCACCGGTTTCTGGCCGTCGGCGACATCGGGCAGCGCGCGCCCCTTGACCACCGAAATGGCGTAGTCGAGATAGGCGCGTTCGGCAAATGTGGTGAGCGTCAGGGTTTCGCCTTCGGGCGCGGGCGGTTCGGGCGGTGCAAACAGATTGGCTTGTTCGGACATGGGGCGGGGAGTATTTACGCTAAAGGGATGAAACGGTTGAAGGGGTGACGGCGCGTCGGCATGGGGGCGGGCTGGTCCTTAATCGGCGTCGTTTGCGGTGTTGCCGGCGTCGCTGCTGACGGTCACCGGCGCCGGCAGCTTGCTGCGGCCGCGCAGCACCGCGGTAATGCGGCCGGAGCCGGTCGCCTGCACGGAGGCGGGGGCGGCGGCGCCGCTGTCGGCGATTTTCCGGCCCGACGCATACAACTGATAAAACTGCGCCACCAGTTGCACGTAGTTTTGGGTTTCCGGATACGGCGGGATTTGATTGCTGTATTTTTGCACCGCGTTTTCGCCGGCGTTGTACGACGCGATCGTCAGATCCGTGTTTTGCGGAAAGATCTTGTTCAGGTCGTGCAGATACCGTGCGGCCAGCCGGATGTTGATGCCGGGATCGGTCAGTTTTTGATGCAGCGTGCGTTGCCTGTCGCCCTGTACGCCGTAGCGCTCGGCAGTGGCCGGCATGATCTGCATCAGGCCGACCGCGCCTTTCGGCGAGACCGCATTCGGATTGAAACCGGATTCCGCCGCCATGATTGCCTTCAGCAGCGCCGGCTCCAGGTTGAATTCGGCGGCCGCGCGCTCGACCATCGCTTCGTATTTTTTCAGGTTGGGGTGCGCGCTGATGAGACGCACCAGCGGATTGTCCGGGCTCTTGGCCCGCGACGGGCCTTTGCCGATTTTTGACGGATCCAGCGCGCCGCCGCCGCGCATGAAAAGCCGGTAGCGCGCGTCCAGCGCCTGGGTGGCGAAATGCGCATTGCCTTCCGCATCGACATAGCCGTAAATATTGGCGGCATGCGCGCGAGGGATCGCCAGCGCCAGACCCAGCGCCAAACCCGCCGCCACGCCGAGGCGGCGCACCGGCGCGGCGAAAGAGCGAGATGGGTTTGCGCGGGTTTTCATGCCTTTTTCCATATCAGATATCGGCTTCGGCTTCGTTGCCGTGCTCTTCGATCCAGGCCCGGCGGGCGGCGGCTTCGCCCTTGCCCATCAGCATCGTGAAGCGCGCTTCCGACGCCGGCAGGTCGAATTCGCCCAGCGCCACCGGCAGCAGACGGCGGGTATCGGGATTCATCGTGGTTTCCCACAATTGCTCGGCGTTCATTTCGCCCAGTCCCTTGAAGCGCGAAATGCTCCAGCCGTCTTCCTTGACGCCGTCCTTGCGCAATTTATCCTCGATGGCTTCCAGTTCGCCGTCGTCCAGCGCGTAGAATTTCTGCGCTTGCTTTTTGCCGCGCGCCGGCGCATCGACGCGATACAGCGGCGGCCGCGCGATGCAGATGTGGCCGGCGTCGATCAGCTTCGGAAAATGCCGGAAGAACAGCGTCAGCAGCAATACCTGGATATGCGAACCGTCGACGTCCGCATCGGACAGGATGCAGATCTTGCCGTAACGCAGGCTGCTCAGATCGGGATGGTCGTGGTTGCCGTGCGGATCGATGCCGATGGCCACCGCGATGTCATGGATTTCGTTGTTGGCGAACAGGCGGTCGCGTTCGGTCTCCCATGCATTGAGCACCTTGCCGCGCAAGGGCAGGATCGCCTGGAATTCCTTGTCGCGGCCCATTTTGGCCGAGCCGCCGGCCGAATCGCCTTCGACCAGAAACAGTTCGTTGCGGCTGACGTCGCTGGATTCGCAATCGGTCAGCTTGCCCGGCAGCACCGCCACGCCGGACGATTTCTTCTTTTCGATCTTTTGCGCCGAACGCAGCCGGCTTTGCGCCTGCTTGATGACCAGTTCGGCCAGCTTCTTGCCGTATTCGACGTGATGGTTCAGCCACAATTCCAGCGCGGGACGGCAAAAGCCCGACACCAGCCGCACCGCATCGCGCGAATTCAGTCTTTCCTTGATCTGGCCCTGGAATTGCGGATCCAGCACCTTGGCCGACAGTACGAAAGAAACCCGCGCAAACACGTCTTCGGGCAACAGTTTGACGCCTTTGGGCAGCAGCGAATGCATTTCGACGAAGCTCTTGACCGCGCCGAAAAAGCCGTCGCGCAAACCGGCTTCGTGGGTGCCCCCGGCCGAAGTCGGGATCAGGTTGACGTACGATTCGCGCACCACATTGCCTTCTTCGGTCCAGGCCGCGACCCAGGCCGCGCCTTCGCCTTCGGCAAAACCGTCGGCATCGGCGCCGGCGTATTGCTCGCCTTCGAACAGCGGGATCAAGGGATCGGCATGCGAAGCCTGCGCCAGCGATTCCAGCAGATAGCCGCGCAGCCCCTGCTCGTACTGCCAGGTCTGCTGCTCGCCGGTGCGGGCGGTGATCAGGCAGACCTTGACGCCCGGCAGCAGCACCGCTTTGGAACGCAGCAGGCGTTGCAGTTCCGGATGCGAAATGGCGGGCGAATCGAAATACTTGGGATCGGGCCAGACCGTGACGCGGGTGCCGGATTTCTTGTCTTCGCGGGCGGCGTTGCGCGAAGTCAGCGGTTCGATCACATCGCCGCCGGCGAACACCAGCTTGTGCACCCCGCGGCCCTGGTCGTCCTTGCGCCAGACTTCGATCTCCAGACGCTTCGACAGCGCATTGGTGACCGACACGCCGACGCCGTGCAGGCCGCCCGAGAACGCATACGCGCCGCCGGAGCCCTTGTCGAATTTGCCGCCGGCGTGCAATCGGGTGAACACGATTTCCACGGTCGGCACGTTTTCTTCCGGATGCAGCCCGACCGGAATGCCGCGGCCGTCGTCTTCGACGGCGATGCTGCCGTCGGCGTTGACGGTCACCACGATATTCTGCGCATATCCACCCAGCGCCTCATCGGAGGCGTTGTCGATGACCTCCTGAATGATGTGCAGCGGATTTTCGGTGCGGGTGTACATGCCGGGGCGTTGTTTGACCGGCTCCAGGCCTTTCAAGACACGGATCGACGATTCGCTGTAGTCGGATGGGGTATTTTTTTTCGTTGCCATGCGGTGATATATGCTTTTTCCGGGTGCTGCGGGTGAAATCGGTGGCGAATTTCCTGCATTCTAATGGAAACGGGCCGGGGCGGCGGATTGTGCCTGTTTTGCTCAGCTCATTTGCTCAATACACGCATCGCCTGTTCCAGACCGTCGATGGTCAGCGCGTACATGCGCTTGCCGACCAGTTGCTGAATCAACTCTATGGACTGCCGGTACTGCCACAGATTGTGCGGTTCCGGGTTGAGCCACGCGTGATGCGGGAAAGCGGCGGTGAAGCGTTGCAGCCATGCCGCGCCGGCTTCGGCATTGTTGTAATCGACGGCGCCGCCGGGGTGCAGTATCTCATACGGACTCATGGTGGCGTCGCCGACAAAGATCAACTTGGTGTCGGCGGGGTAAGTTCTCAAGACCTCCCAGGTCGAAAACTGTTCGTCGCGGCGGCGCCGATTGCTTTTCCACAGGTATTCGTAGACGCAATTGTGGAAATAATAAAAATTCATGTTCTTGAATTCGCTGCGCGCCGCCGAAAACAGTTCTTCGGTGCGCGCAATGTGATCGTCCATCGATCCGCCTACGTCCAGCAGCATCAATACCTTGATATTGTTTTTGCGTTCGGCCTGCATTCTGATATCGAGATAGCCGGCATTATTGGCGGTGGCGCGGATGGTGTCGTCCAGCGCCAGTTCCTCCTGTGCGCCGGCGCGAGCGAATTTGCGCAGGCGGCGCAGCGCGACCTTGACATTGCGGGTGCCGATTTCACGGTCGGCGTCGTAGTCCTTGTAGGCGCGGGCTTCCCATACCTTCACCGCGCTGCGCCCGCCGCCCTTGCCTCCGATGCGCACGCCTTCGGGGTTGGCGCCGCCGTTGCCGAACGGCGAGGTGCCGCCGGTGCCTATCCATTTGCTGCCGCCTTCGTGCCGTTCTTTCTGCTCGTCCAGCAATTGCTTGAGACGGTCCATCAGCTTGTCGTAGCCCAACTTTTCCAGCTGCGCGCGTTGTTCGGGCGTCAGTACGCGTTTCAGCCGTTCGGCCAGCCAGTCCAGCGGGATGTCGGCGCGTTTGTCGAAAATCGTGTCTATGCCTTTGAAATACAGACCGAAAGCCTGATCGAATTTGTCGTAATTCGCTTCATCCTTGATCAGCGTGGTGCGCGCCAGAAAGTAGAAATCGTCCAGCGACGGCGCAATCACGTTTTTCTGCAGCGCTTCCAGCAGAATCAGGAATTCCTTGATCGACACCGGCAGCCTGGCGTCTTTCAGGGCGAAGAAGAAATCGATCAGCATGATGGCGGCGGGGCGGATGTTCGGGGCGGGATTACCGGTTATGCCGCGCCATCTGCAGCAGGCGTTCGAACAGATGCACATCCTGTTCGTTTTTCAGCAGCGCGCCGTGCAGCGGCGGAACCAGCATCTGTTCGTCTTCGCTGCGCAGCGCTTCGGGGGGGATGTCTTCGGCCAGCAGCAGCTTGAGCCAGTCCAGCAGCTCGGACGTCGACGGCTTTTTCTTCAGGCCGGGAATGTCGCGCATTTCGTAAAACGTCTGCATCGCCTGCGCCAGCAGATCGCGCCTGATGGTCGGGAAATGTACGTTGACGATTCTTTGCATCGTGTCCCGGTCCGGGAATTTGATGTAATGGAAAAAGCAGCGCCGCAAAAACGCGTCGGGCAATTCCTTTTCATTATTGGAAGTGATGATGACCAGCGGCCTATGCACCGCCTTGACGATTTCGCGGGTTTCGTAAACATAGAATTCCATCCGGTCCAGTTCACGCAGCAGGTCGTTCGGAAATTCCAGATCGGCCTTGTCGATTTCGTCGATCAGCAACACCACCGGCTGATCCGCCGTAAATGCTTGCCACAACACGCCTTTAACGATGTAGTTATGGATGTTCTTGACCTTTTTCGTCTCCCAGTTGCGAATCGCGCAGACGGGACACCGCATCGTATTCGTACAAGCCCTGCTGCGCTTTGGTGGTGGATTTGATATGCCATTGCAGCAACGGCATGTCCAGCGCGGCAGCCACTTCTTCGGCCAGCATGGTTTTGCCGGTGCCCGGCTCGCCCTTGATCAGCAGCGGACGTTGCAGGGTCAGAGCGGCATTGACCGCCAGTTTCAGATCGTCGGTGGCGACGTAGTGGCTGGATCCTTCGAAACGTGTCCGGATTTGCATGGCGTATTTGTCTTTTCAGAGAAAAAATTAAATGCAAGGAATTCGAGTATAAGGGATATCTGCCGAATGCCGGGTCCGGCTCCTGTTTGTCAGGGCAGATGTAACTTTACGTGTTTAAGCATGTCTGACGCCCTTATTTATCCGACACTGTGCGCTTTCCAAATAATGAATGGGCCTAAAGTGGGACGGCAGCCACCGATTCGAGGCGGGGTTGCAGCCCCGCAGCCCTACAAGAACGGCGTCCAAATCGACATTCGAAATGCAGGTTTATGAAATTATTTCTTCTCAAGATAGCAGTGTTCTGGCGGCGCCTGCGCGGCGGCAGCGTCCGCAACCGTTTTGCGATGAGCGCGAGCCGTGTGGAGGCGCTGATGCTGCGCGCCGATCCGCAAGCGCCGTGGCATCTGCGCGCCAATTGGATGATCGACGTGGCCGAATGGGTGCGTCACGAGTCCAAGGTGTCGTGGCGCGACGAACAGGCATGGCGCCGCATCAAGCATGCGCGCCTGGTCTATTTGCTGACCTGGCTCAATCGCAACCGCACGGTACGCCGCTCGGTGCAAATGACGTTGCAGCGCACGCTGCGCGAAGCCACCGGGCCGGAGTTGTTTTCCGCCACCGGTTTGCCGTTCGAATCGGCGTTTTTCAGCGAGCTGTCGGAGCGGCTGACGCTGACCGTGCTGCCGCGCCGCTTGTCGCCGTCCGATTTGTCCGGTTTGTTCACTGCGATGTTTCCTGCTCCGTCGGATGCGCAATGGATGCTGGAGCTGGATCAGGAAGCGCTGGACGGCTTGTGGAAGCTGGCCGCCGACGACGGTATTTCGCATATGTATCGCCAGCAGATCGACGAGTCGCTGGTGTATTTGTGCACGCTGGTGATCGCCGAAGGCATCAGCCCGGCATTCCGTCAGCGGCTGGAACCGAAGATGCCGCTGCAGGCCACGCCGTTCATGGTCTTGCGGCGCGAGCTGGAAAGCTATTTGCGCGGCGCGCCGGGCGACGAGAATGCGCTGCGCAGCGTGCGCATGCTGATCGCGGTGTGCCAGGCGCAGACCGATCGCATCTACGCGCATCTGGACGAGCACGGTGTGTCGGTCAGCCTGGTGTACCGGGTCGAGCGCATGCGCGCCCAGTTGTTGCGGATGCAGCTGCTGATCGATTTGCGCGCCGCCGGGGCCGCCCGCGTCGACGGCCGGGTGCAGGCGGTGCTGGCCGACCTGATTCGCGCGCATCACCATCGTTCGTCGATCAGAGAGCTGATACGGCGCAGTTTTTCCTTGCTGGCGCGCAAGATGGTGGAACGCAACGGTGTGCATGGCGAGCATTACATCGCGCGCGACGGCAGCGCGTATCGCGCGATGCTGAAAGCCGCGTATCGCGGCGGTATCGTGACCGCCGCGACGGTCACCGTCAAAACGCTGGTCAACAGCGTGGGCGCGCCCTATTTTTTCCAGGGCCTGTTTGCGTCCTTGAATTACGCAACCAGTTTTCTGTTGATTTCGGCCATCGGCGGGGTGCTGGCGACCAAGCAGCCGGCGGTGACCGCGCCTGCCTTGGCGTCGCGCATGGGCGAACTGGAGACGGTCGACGGACTGCGCACTCTGATGACCGAAGTGGCGATGCTGCTGCGCTCGCAGGCCGCGGCCGTGTTCGGCAATGTCGCCGCGGTGATTCCGGCCATGGCGGCGATCGCATTGCTGTACGGATGGCTGCACCGGACGCCGTTGATGGACGCGGACAAGGCCGGCAGCGTCATCGCCGGTCTGTCGCCGATCGGCATGACGCCGGTGTATGCCGCGCTGACTGGCGTGTTGTTGTGGCTGGCGAGTCTGGTGGCGGGATTTACCGACAACTGGTTTGCCTTGCGCACACTGCGTGAGGCGCTGGCGCATCAGCGGCAATTGGTGCGCGTGCTGGGGGCGGGGCGCGCCGAGCGGCTGGCGGCCTGGCTGGATCGCCATATTTCGACGATCGCCGGCAATGTGTCGCTGGGGCTTTTTCTGGGCATGACGCCGGTGCTGGCGCAGTTTTTCGGCTTGCCGCTCGATGTGCGGCATATCACGCTGGCTACCGGCAGCCTGACCGCGGCGGCGGCCAGTCTGGGCTGGCAGGCGCTGGGCACGCCGGCGTTCTGGCTGGCGGCGGCCGGCGTGGCGCTGACCGGACTGCTCAATGTCGGCGTGGCGTTCAGCTGCGCGCTGGTATTGGCCTTGCGCGCCCGCGAGGTGCCGCGGCGCACGCGGCGGCTGGTGTTTCGCGCGGTATTGCGGCGCTTCATGATGTCGCCGTATGCGTTTCTGTTTCCCCCGCGTGGCGCGGCCGGAGAAGCCGATGCCGTCGCCGCGGAACCGGGCCGGACCGCCGAGGCGGATGCCGGGGCCGCCGAAACGCGGTCGCGCGACGTCGGCAACGCCGATAGCGCGGCGGCTAACGACAGTTCCGTCAAACAACGCAAATAAGACACAAACGAGAATGCGCAGACCGAGGCGATGCGGTACGCCCTATCGGCGTAGGTGACTGCTCGTCCGTCTTGGGTTAGAATCAAGCACTTTTTTGCCGAGCGGTATGGTGTTTGCCGGCGGTATGGCGGATTTGGCTTCCTGCGCGGCCCAAGGGGGATTTACAGGGGCGCGACGGATGTTTTTGCATCGAACTGGTTTGTTTAATTACCTTGCTATCATGAAAAAACAACTATTAGCACTTCTCGCGCTGGCCGGAATCGCCGCTGCGGCGTCCGGCGCGGCGGCGGCCGCCGATCTCGTCGGTAACGCCAAAGCAGCCGAAAACAAGGTGTCGATGTGCATCGGCTGCCACGGCATTCCGGGGTACAAGGGGACGTTTCCCGAGGTCTATGAAGTGCCCATGCTGGGCGGTCAGTCGGCCAAATATATAGAAAACGCGCTGCGGGAATACCAAAAGGGCGACCGCAACCATCCGACCATGCATGGCATCGCCGCCTCCCTGTCGGATCAGGATATGGCCGATGTCGCCGCTTACTACTCACAGCAGAAATAACGGAACGCACGATGAAAAAGATAGCGACTTTGGCTGCCGTCCTGGGCGCCTCCAGCATTTCCTTTGCCGCGCATGCGGCCGGCGATATCGACGCGGGTAAGGCAGCCGTACAAAAATACAATTGCGCCGCCTGCCATGGCGTCGATTTCAATTCGCCGATCGATCCCAGCTATCCGAAGCTGGCCGGTCAGCATCGCGATTACCTGCAGCATGCGCTGACCGCTTACAAGCGCGCGCCGACCGACATGAACCGCCGCACCAATGCGATCATGGCCGGGCAGGTGGCGCCGTTGTCGGAGCAGGACATCGCCAATATCGCCTCTTATCTGAGCAGCCTGCCGGGTTCGCTGGTGCTGCGCAAGTAATCTCCCAAAAGAAAGAGCCGCCGACGGCCGGCCATGCCCGGACCGGCGCGGTTCTTTCAACGCTTCCTGACGCAATCCACATAGGCCGCGCCGTCGGGCGGCGTGCCGTTGCGCTGCGACGACCAAATCATTTCCCCCAGACATTCCATGATCGCATGATGCGCGTCGTGCTCCGAGCCGCGCCGCTGCGCCAGCGCCTGAAACGCGGCGCGGATGCCGGGCGGCTGATCGATCGAAATCTGTTCCGAAATCGACAGATGCATCGAAAGATGGAGGAAGGGATTGCTTTGTCCTTTTTCCACCGTATAGTCGGCTTCCAGCGCGGCGTCGACGTCTTTCAGCGCATCGTCGTATTCCGGGTGCTGGACCAGCCAGTCGCGCGCGATCGCTTCCAGCGGCGTCAGGATCTGGTTGCTGCGGTGCTTGGCGAACGCGGTGCAGAAGAATCGGCGTACGTCGTCTTGGGAAGGATTGAACATGATGGCTTCTATGGAAATGAGCTGTTCGGGTAAAAATCAAACGCCCTTGGCCGGCAGCGGCGTCTTGTCCTTGTAGTCGCACAGATCGGCGATCAGGCAATTCCAGCATTGCGGTTTGCGGGCCGTACAAGTATAGCGGCCGTGCAGAATCAGCCAGTGATGGATATCCAGCTGAAACTCCGGCGGCACCACTTTCATTAATTTCCGCTCCACGATCTCGACGGTTTTGCCCGGCGCGATGCCTGTACGGTTGGAGACCCGGAAGATATGGGTATCGACGGCGATGGTCGCGTGGCCGAAGGCGGTGTTGAGAATCACATTGGCGGTCTTGCGGCCGACGCCGGGCAGCGCTTCCAGGCCTTCGCGGGTTTGCGGCACTTCGCCGTTGTGCCCGGCCAGCAGCAGGCGGCAGGTTTCGATCACGTTTTTGGCTTTGGTGCGGTACAGGCCGATGGTCTGGATGTACGGGATCAAGCCCTCCACGCCCAGCGCATGAATGGCGGCGGGCGTGTTGGCGACCGGATACAGCTTGCGCATCGCCTTGTTGACCGACACATCGGTGGCTTGCGCCGACAGCATGACGGCGATCAGCAATTCGAAGGGCGAGGTGTATTCCAGTTCAGTGGTCGGGGTCGGATTGGCGGTGCGGAAGCGGGCGAAGATGATGCGGCGTTTTTCTGCGTTCATGCGTTTTTGTCCGTGCGTTTTTATACGATTATTTCGGCTTGCCGGCATCGTCATCGGCGTTTTCTTTTCTGACGCGCGCGCGCTCGATGGCGGCCTGGATGATCGCTTTCTTGCGCGCCTGTTCGGCTACCTGCTCGGGCGTAAGGCTGCTTTCGGATTCGGCTTCACGCAATTTGGCGGCTGCCTTGGCCGCCAGGCGCGCTTCGTTTTCCAGTTGTTCGCGCCGCTGTCTGAATAGCAGAAAATCGTGCCGCTCGCGCGCCGCATCGGCTTGCTCTTGCGACCAGGCATCCCAGCCGGTGCGGCCCGGCGTGACCTCGACCATCGAAATGCAGTCGACCGGGCAGGGCGCGACGCACAGGTCGCAGCCGGTGCACAGTTCCGGCACCACGGTGTGCATTTGCTTGGCTGCGCCGATGATGGCGTCGACCGGGCAAGCCTGGATGCACAGGGTGCAGCCGATGCAGATTTCTTCGTCGATGACGGCGCGCTCGCGCGGTTTTTCGACGCCGTTGACCGGATTGAGCGGAATCACCGGTCTGCCCAGATAGCTGCTGAGCCTGACGATGCCCTGCATGCCGCCCGGTGGGCATTGATTATGCGCGGCGCGGCCGTCGGCGATCGCTTCGGCATAAGGCCGGCACGCCGGGTACCCGCACTTGGTGCATTGGGTTTGCGGCAGCAGGTCTTCGATCTCGTCGGCGCGCGAAGGCGGATGGCACGGGGACTCGGGCAGGGAAGTGGGCACGGAACGTTCTGGCGATGTAAAACCGTATTATCGGAGAAATTCGCGTGCCGTGCCGGATTTGGCCTGGGTTATTGGCCTGGTTATCGGCCCAGTTATCGGCCTAATTATTGGCCTTGATGAATTCGCCGATTTGCGGGCAAATGATTTCGCGCCAGCGGCGGCCGGAGAAGATCCCGAAATGGCCGCATTTTTCCGCGGTGAAATGCCGTTTTTTCTCTCTCGGAATGCCGCTGCACAGGTCTTGCGCGGCGGCAGTCTGGCCGGAACCGGAGATATCGTCGAGTTCGCCTTCGATGGTAAACAGCGCCACCGTTTTGATGTCCTGCGGGCGCACCGGCTTGTCTTCGATGACCCAGGTGCCCAGCGGCAGATTGAAATCCTGGAATACGATCTTGATGGTTTCCAGATAAAACTCGGCCGGCAGGTCCAGCACGGCATTGTATTCGTCGTAGAACTTGCGATGCATCTCGGCCGACTCGTTGTCGCCTTCGCGCAGATGCATGTAAAAGTCCCAATGGCTCCGGGCATGGCGCCGCGGGTTCATCGCGACAAAGCCGGCGTGCTGCAGAAAGCCCGGATAAACCTTGCGGCCGGCGCCGGGATGGTTCTGCGGCACGGAGTAAATGACGGTGTTTTCGAACCAGCTGAACGGCTTTTCGGTGGCCAGATTGTTGACTTCGGTCGGCGATTTGCGGCCGTCGATCGGGCCGCCCATCATGGTCATGCTTTTCGGCAACATGCGGTCTTTGGCGCTCGCCATCAGGGATACTGCCGCGAGTACCGGAACGGTCGGCTGGCAAACCGAAATGACGTGCGAGCCGGGGCCGATTTCGCGAATGAAGTCCTGTACGTAATACACGTAATCGTGCAAATGGAAGGGGCCGGCTTCTATCGGCACCATACGCGCGTCGACCCAGTCGGTGATATATACGTCGTGATCCGGCAACAGACTGCGCACGGTATCGCGCAGCAGCGTGGCGTGATGGCCGGACAAGGGCGCCACCAGCAATACCTTGGGCTGTTTCAGCGCGGCCAGTTGCTTGGCCGGCATCGCCTTCTTGAAGTGGATCAAGTGGCAAAACGGCTTGTCGACGGCGATTACCTCGTCGATGCCGACGCGTTCTTCGCCAATCCTGGTTTCCGTGATGTTGAATTCCGGCTTTTCGTATTCCTTGCCGAGGCGGTACAACAGTTCGTAACCGGCGGCGACTTTCTGGGCGTACGGTAAATGGGCCAGCGCGGAGGCCGGACTGGAGAACAGCGTGGCGACGGCTTCGGCCCACTGCATCATGGGCGCCAGCATGGCGCGATTCATTTCATGTAATTGATAAAGCATTGGTAACCTCAGGCTTGACTCGGATAAACGCCGATAAATACACGGCAAACGGCGATCGATTTGCCGCGCTCCATTGCGGTTCGACGATGTTGGCTATGACAAGCGCTTTATGTTGCGTTGCAATATCAAAATTATAACGCATCCCGGAATTTGTTGTCCGGCAGATAGGGAGAACCCATTTCGTCGCGCAAAAAAAAACGCCCCTGAAAATTTCAGAGGCGCTGTTGTGAAGGCGGTTTTGCATGTGGATCTCGGTATTAAGAATCCGGATTCAGTCGAATACCGGCGACTCGACGCCCAGGATTTTATGCAGTTTAGGCGATGTGGTCGTGTATTGCATGTGGATTTTCTTGTCCGGAAAAATGTACGGCGCCGCGCCGAAAGCGGCCAGCGCGGCTTCATGGAAACCGGACAGGATCAGTTTTTTCTTGCCTGGATAGGTATTGATGTCGCCGACGGCAAAAATGCCGGGCACATTGGTTTCGAACTTTTCGGTATCGACGACCTTCAGTTGCTTGCGTTCGATGTCCAGGCCCCATTCGGCGATCGGACCCAGCTTCGGCGACAGCCCGAAGAACACCAGCAGCATGTCGAGCGGCATGCGGCGGGTGACGCCGTCGGCGCCGGTAACCTTGATTTCGCTCAGTTTGCCGTCCACGCTTTCCATGCCGGTGACCTGGCCGACCATGAATTGCATCTCGTATTCATCGCACAAGGCTTTCATTTTGGCGACCGAGGCCGGCGCCGCGCGGAAATCTTCGCGGCGATGGATCAGAATCACGGATTCGGCCTTGCCGACGAGATTGAGCGCCCAGTCCAGCGCCGAGTCGCCGCCGCCGCAGATGACCAGATTCTTGCCGTGGAAGGCGACCGGGTCCTTGACGCGGTAGTGCAGCTGCGATCCTTCGAAGGCGTCGATGCCTTCGACTTTCAGCGTGCGCGGCTGGAACGAGCCGACGCCGGCGGCGATGAAGATGGTCTTGGTGATGAAGCGGGTGCCGGCGGAAGTTTCCAGATCGAAACGGCCGTCTTCGCGTTTGTGCACCAGCGTGACTTCCTGCTTCAGGTGGAAGGTCGGCTGGAACGGTTCGATTTGCTTGAGCAGACTGTCGGTCAGTTCCTGGCCGGTGCAGATCGGCACCGCGGGGATATCGTAAATCGGCTTGTCGGGATACAGTTCCACGCATTGGCCGCCGGGAACCGACAGCGAATCGATTACATGCGCCTTGATTTCGAGCAGGCCGAGTTCGAAGACCTGAAACAGGCCGACCGGACCGCCGCCGACGATGACGGCGTCGGCTTCTATGGGAGTGTTGATGTTCATACTGTAATCGAATTCCTGTTTCGCTATTTCAATGAGTCGTTCGTCGCTTTGCGGCGCGTAGTGTGCTAGCGCTCCAGGTACTGCAGCTTGTCCGTTTGGTCTTTCCATTCGTCCGCGTCGGGCAATGGCGGTATCGTCTTGGTGATCGACGGCCATTTTCCGGTCAATTCAACGTTGATTTTGATGAATTTCTGCTGTTCTGCGGGTACATCTTCTTCGGCATAGATCGCGTTGACGGGGCATTCTGCGACGCATACCGCGCAGTCGATGCATTCGTCCGGATCGATGACCAGAAAATTGGGGCCTACGCGGAAACAATCAACCGGGCACACATCGACGCAATCGGTATACCGGCAGCGGATGCAGGATTCGGTGACAACGTGGGTCATAACAGTCCTATGAGTGAATTATTCTTGATCGACAACAAATTGCTAAAAATTGATGGCAATATAAAGCCTGTTATCGTCATGCCGACGCCAAATGTTCAGCGCCAGTAAAATGTTGCATTTTAAGACAATTCGTCTTTTCCCACAATTGACCGTTATACCGTTTGCGTATAAGCAAATGCAAAACCGCTTTCTATGATCATCACGTCGCTGCTGGATACCGATCTCTACAAATTCACCATGATGCAGGTGGTGTTGCATCATTTTCCCGGGGCGCAGGTCGAATACCGCTTCAAATGCCGCAACGAAGGCATCGATCTGACGCCCTATATCGACGAGATCCGGGCCGAAATCGCCGCATTGTGCCGTTTGCGCTTCCGTGAGGAGGAGCTGGCCTATCTGCGCGGGATGCGCTTTCTGAAAAGCGATTTCGTCGATTTCCTGGCCCTGTTCCACATGAGCGAGAAGTATATTTCGGTGGCGCCGGCGGCCGGCGGCAACGGCGAAATCGATATATCCGTCAAAGGCCCGTGGCTGCACACCATTCTGTTCGAGGTGCCGGTGCTGGCGATCGTCAACGAAGTCTATTTCCGCGCCACGCAATCGACGCCCGACTATGCCGAGGGCCGCGCGCGGCTCAAAAACAAGATCGCGCTGATTACCGACGATCCGGCGCTGGCCGGCTGCATGATCGCCGACTACGGCACGCGTCGCCGCTTTTCGCACGATTGGCACGCGGTCGTCGTCGATACCCTGAAACAGCAGCTGGGACCGCATTTCGCCGGCACCTCGAACGTCATGTTCGCGTTTCGGCATGGCTTGACGCCGCTGGGCACCATGGCGCACGAGTATCTGCAGGCCTGCCAGGCGCTGGGGCCGCGTTTGCGCGACTCGCAGGTGTTCGGTTTCGAAACCTGGGCCCGCGAATATCGCGGCGATCTGGGCATCGCCTTGTCCGATGTGTACGGCATGGACGCGTTCCTGCGCGACTACGATCTGTTTTTCTGCAAGCTGTTCGACGGCGCACGCCACGATTCGGGCGATCCGTTCGAGTGGGGCGAACGCCTGCTTGCGCATTACATCAAAAACCGCGTCGATCCGGCTGGCAAGGTCCTGGTGTTTTCCGATGGCCTCGATTTCGAAAAAGTGGCGGCGCTGTATCTGCGCTTCAAGGACCGCGCCAAAGTCGCATTCGGCGTCGGCACCAATCTGACCAACGACATCGGCTATACGCCGTTGCAGATCGTGATGAAAATGGTCCGCTGCAACGGCCAGCCGGTGGCGAAACTGTCCGACACGCCATCCAAGGATATGTGCAACGACGAGGCTTACGTCGCCTATCTGCGCCAGGTATTCGATATCAAGCCGCGTCAATGACCACCATTTACCACCGCCGACCATCCATCGCCGGCGTTCCGGCGCCTTCCAACACTTTTTTCATTTTTGAGAATTCCCCATGCCAGCTAAAATTTTTGTCACGCGCGCCATTTTCCCCGAAGTGCTGGAACGCCTTGCGCAGTATTTCGAGGTCGAATCGAATCAAGAGGACCGGCTATTCAGCGAGCAGGAATTGATCGCCAAAGTGCACGGCAAGGACGGCGTGCTGGCCACCACGGCCGAACCGATGCGGGCCGCGATGTTCGTCGCCAATCCGGGGCTCAAGGCGGTATGCAATATGGCGGTCGGCTACAACAACATCGATATCGCCGCGGCGACCGCGGCAGGGGTGCTCGCCACCAATACGCCGGACGTGCTCAACGATACCACCGCCGATTTCGGCTGGGCCTTATTGATGGCGACCGCGCGGCGGATCACCGAGTCCGAACATTATCTGCGCGCAGGCCAATGGAAAAAATGGAGCTACGACGGCTTCGTGGGCCGCGATGTGCACGGCGCCACGCTGGGAATCATCGGCATGGGCCGCATCGGCCAGGCGATTGCGCGGCGCTCCACCGGTTTCGATATGCAGGTGGTGTATCACAATCGTTCGCGCTTGTCGCCGGAACAGGAGGCCCGCGCCAACAATGCCCGATATGTCGGCAAGGATGAACTGCTGCGGCAAGCCGATCACGTCATGCTGGTGCTGCCGTATTCGCCGCAATCGCACCATACGATAGGCGCGGCCGAACTGGCGTTGATGAAGCCGGAAGCGACGCTGGTCAATCTGGCGCGCGGCGGCATCGTTGACGATGTGGCGCTGATCGCGGCGCTGAAGGCGGGAAAAATCGCCGGTGCCGGGCTGGACGTGTTCGAAAACGAGCCGGCGTTTCATCCGGATTTCCTGCAGTTGTCGAATGTGGTGTTGACGCCGCACATCGCCAGCGCCACGCGCGCGACGCGGCTGGCAATGGCCAATCGCGCCGCGGACAACCTGATTGCCGCGCTGGCGATGAAAAAAACGCCGCCGAATCTGCTGAATCCGGAGGCGCTCAAGTCTTGATGGCTTTGGGGACGGCGCTTATTGCGCCTTCAGTGCGTTGAATACATCCAGATATTCCTGCATTGCGCTGTCCCGCGATTTGCCTTTCTGCTCATTCCAGGCATCCCATTTGGCGCGGGCGATGAAGTCGGTCATGCCGGGGCGCTCGCCCTGCGCATCGCCCAGACTGCCTTGTTTATACAGCGCATACATTTTCAGCAGCGTCATATTGTCCGGGCGTTCCGCCAGGTTTTTGGAATCGGCGACGGCTTGTTCGAAATCGGCTTGCAAACTCATGACAGGCTCCGGTGGGAAAGAAATAATGCCGGCGGGGCAGGGGCGTGCGGAGGCGGCGGCGCAGCATTGCAGCGCCGCCGCGTCGATCCGGCCTTAGACGCCCAGCAATTCCACTTCGAAGATCAGCGTCGCGTTCGGCGGAATAACGCCGCCGGCGCCGCGCGCGCCATAGCCCAGCGCGGCCGGGATGATCAGTTTGCGGATGCCGCCGATTTTCATGCCTTGCACGCCTTCATCCCAGCCCTTGATGACATGGCCGGCGCCGAGCGGAAATGAAAACGGCTCGTTGCGGTCCTTGCTGGAATCGAATTTGCTGCCGGCGCTGCCGTCGTCGTTGCGCAGCCAGCCGGTGTAATGCACGCTGACGTGATTGCCGGCGGCGGCTTCGGCGCCCGTACCGATCTGGATGTCGTCGTACTGCAAGCCGGAAACTGTGGTGATTGTGGACATCTCGTACCTTTCAAAGTGATGGGAGCGCGGCGTCTGTGGCGACGCCGGCGATATGGAGCCCGGTCCGCAGTGTAAACCAAAACTGTTGTAGTTTCATCATTGGATGACGGTCTGCGCGTTCCGCATCTCCGCGCCGCGTCCGATTTGCGCATCGGTGTTGTTTTGCGAGCTTTTGTCGTTTTAAGCCCTGGTTCTGGATGCATGCCATGTAAAATACCGGTTTTCCTCTATCAAGCTCGTCTATGTCGCGTCGCCTTGCTCGCTTGCTGTTGGTATTGATGGGCGGCCTGGCCGCCGTCACCGCACAGGCTAATGTCGTCGTTGTACTCAATTCCGGCGATGCGACCGTTTCCCTGATCGACCCGGACGACTTCAGCGTCAAGCAGACCTATGCCGTCGGCAAGGAACCGCATCATCTGATGGCGACGCCGGACAACAAGTCGCTGATCATCGCCAACGCCACCGGCAATCAACTGACCTTTCTGGATCCTCGCAGCGGCCAGATTCAGCGCCAGATGCGCGACGTGATCGACCCCTATCAAATCGGTTTTTCGCCGGACCAGAAATGGTTCGTATCGGCGGCCTTGCGCCTGGATCGGGTCGATATTTATCGCTACGACAACGGCGCTTTGCTGTTGAGCAAGCGCGTGCCCTTGTCGAAATTGCCAAGCCACATCGCATTCGACGCCGACAGCACCACCGCCTTCATTACGCAGCAGGGCAACGACCGCATCAGCGCGATCGATCTGGCCACGCAGCAAATCAAATGGACCATGCCCACCGGCAAACTGCCCGCCGGTGTGATGATGACGCCGGACAATAAATATCTGCTGGTCGGCATCATGGGGCGCGATTATGTCGAGGTGATCGACTGGCGCAATCAGAAGGTCGTCAAGCGCATCGTCACCGGCGAGGGCGCGCACAATTTCCGCGCGCTGGGCGACAAGCGCCACGTGTTCGTCTCGAACCGGGTCGCCAATTCGATCAGCATCCTGGATCTGAACACGCTGGAGAACATCGGCTCCATCGCCGTGCCGGGCGGTCCCGATTGCATGGAAGTGACGGAAGACGGCCAGACCTTGTGGGCGACGCTGCGCTGGATCAAAAAGGTCGCGGTGATCGATCTGAGCAACAGGAAGCTGCTCAGGCTGATCGCGGTGGGGCGGTCGCCCCACGGCATCTACATCAACAACCGCGCGCCGGAGATGTAGGTGCGCCGCGCCTTTTGCCGCGTTTTCCGGCCTTCCGCACGGCGGCGCGTGCTGGCAAGTTGCTTATCCCTGTCGCTGGCCGCCCCGGCGCCGGCGATGGCGCTCGAATGCAAGGGAACGATTTACCTGACTTTCGACACCGGCAGCCAGTCCCAGGCCGAATTGATCGCGGCGACACTCAGAAAACACCATATCAAGGCCACGTTTTTCATGGCGAACGAAAAGACCGTGCACGGCGATTATTCGCTGGATCCGGCGTGGGCGCCGCTGTGGAAGGAACTGGTGCGGGACGGCCATGCGTTCGGCACGCATACTTTCGACCACGTTTATTGGCAACGCGATCTGCCGGCCGGTCAATTTTCGGTCCAGCCGCAATTCGGCGCCGACGCCGGCCGGCGCCTGACCTGGAGCGCCGCGCAATATTGCGATGAAATGAACCGCGTGGCGGACCGCTTCCGGCAGCTGACCGGCGCGCCCATCGACCGCTTTTGGCGCGCTCCCGGCGGCAAGGCCAGCCCGGCGCTGCTGGCGGCGGGCGCCAAGTGCGGCTACGCGCATGCCGCATGGTCGCCGGCCGGCTTTTCCGGCGATGAACTGCCCAGCGAAAAATGGCCGAACGCCCTATTGTTGCGGCGGGCGCTGGACTCGCTGAAAGACGGCGATATTTTCCTGGCGCATATGGGCATCTGGTCGCGCCATGACGCGTGGGCGCCCGCGGTGCTGGAGCCTCTGATCGAGGGACTGGAGCGCAAGGGCTTTTGTTTCGCGACCTTGCGCGAGCATCCCGATTTCAAATCCTACGCGACACGGGGAGCGCCATGATCCAGACATTGATCGACAGCTTTGCGCAGGTGCAGGACGTCTTGTTCGAGACGGTGGTGCAGCCGTTGATGCTGTGGCTGGACCTGGGCGAGTATCTGGAAGATGCGTTCAACGGCACCGAATGGTTTCTGGTAGGGGTCTGCGAACTGATCGTTCTGTTCATCCTGTTGCGGCCGCTGGAATCGCTGATCCCGGTGCATCGCATCGAAGGCTCCCGTGCCCGCTGGAACGATTTCACGTACACGGTATTGAACCGTCTCGGCGTGCTGACCGTGATCGTGTTTTTCGTGCTGGATCCCTTGCTCAACATGCTGCTGGAACAACTGCATTTGAATAATCTGGGCGCGTTCAATCTGGACGATCTGTGGCCCGGCTTCACCGACCGGCCGCTGGTGAGTTTTCTGCTGTATTTGGTAGTGCTTGATTTCTTCGATTACTGGTATCACCGCGGGCAGCACAATGTACGCTGGATGTGGGCGCTGCACAGTCTGCATCACAGTCAGCGGGACATGAACCTGTGGAGCGACGACCGCAATCATCTGCTCGATGTGCTGATACACGACATATTGATGGGCCTGCTGGCGCTGGCGATCGGCGTCGCGCCGTCGCAGTATGTGCTGCTGATCGCGGCCTCGCGCATGCTGCAGAGTTTGCAGCACGCCAATGTCCGCCTGCACTTCGGCCGCTGGGGCGATTATCTGCTGGTGTCGCCGCGTTTTCATCGCCTGCATCATGCGATCGGGGGCGGCCGCGAAAGCCGCGGCGCCAATACGCTGGGCGGACACAACTTCGCCGTGTTGCTGCCGGTGTGGGATCTGCTGTTCCGCAGCGCCCGTTTCGGCAATATGTTTGCGATGACCGGCGTGCGGGATCAACTGCCGCCGCCGCAGGGCAAGGGGCGCAGTTACGGCCACTCGTTCTGGGCGCAGCAATGGCTGGGCCTGAAACGCCTGCTCTGCGCGCTTGCCGGAAAGTCCGAATTCTGATGGGCGCGATGGTCGTTTCCTTCTGGCGCGCCGTGCTGTCGCTGTTGCATATCAGAATGCTGTTGCTGACCTTGCTGCCGTTCGTGCTGTCGCTGGTCTTATGGGGCGTGGTGCTCTGGCTGGGCTTGCAGCCGCTGGTCGACGGCCTGCAAAGCTACTTCATCGTGCACGATATGTTCGGCATCTCCGGATCCATTTTGAACTGGTTCAGCATGGGCGCGCTGAAGACCGTGATCGTGCCGTTGATCGCGATGTGGGCCTTGTTGCCGCTGATGATTCTGACGGCGCTGGTGTTCGTGGCGCTGCTCGCGGTGCCGGCGATCGTCAGGCACGTTGCCGGCCGCCACTATCCGCATCTGGCGCGCAAATACGGCGGGTCTTGGTGGGGAACGTTGTGGACTTCCCTGTGGTGCTTTCTGGTGTTCGCGGCGCTGTGGGTGCTTACGCTGCCGCTGCTGCTGGCGCCGCCGCTCAATTTCGCGGTCCATCCTTTGCTGTGGGGCTGGCTGACCTATCGCGTGATGGCGTACGACGCGCTGGCCGATCACGCGGACGCCGACGAGCGCCGCATCATCATGCGCCGGCATCGCTGGCCCTTGCTGGGCATCGGCACCGTGGCCGGTATTCTGGGCACGGCGCCGACGCTGTTCTGGCTGGGCAGCGCGCTGTCTTCCTGGATATTCTTCCCGTTTTTCGCCGGTATTTCGGTCTGGCTGTATGTGCTGGTATTCGTTTTCGGCGGTTTATGGTTCCAGTATTACTGCATGGAAGCGCTCGGCCGCCATCGGGCCGGCGCGGGCGATGCCGGCTCAGCGGAGGACACGGCAATTCAGGCATAATCGTCCGGATTAGTATCTGCGCCACGAGGGCGCAAGGGATAAATGCAATGGCTATCGGAATTATTATCATCGGCGACGAAATTCTGTCGGGACGGCGCACCGACAAGCATCTGCCGAAAATGATCGAACTGCTGCAGGCGCGCGGTCTGCAATTGGCCTGGGCCGAATATCTGGGCGATCAGCCGGACCGCATCGTTGCGACGCTGGCGCGCACCGCACGCAGCGAGGATATCGTTTTTTCGACCGGAGGCATCGGCGCCACGCCGGACGATCACACGCGGCAATGCGCCGCCAAGGCATGGGACGCGCCGCTGCAATTGCATCCGCAGGCGCAGGCCGCGATTCGGGAGCGCACCGCCGATATGGCGCGCGCCGCCGGCGTGGCGCTGGATCCGGACTCCGAGGATTATCGGCGTCGCCTCAAAATGGGTATATTTCCGCGGAACGCGGATATCATTCCCAACTCATACAACAAGATCCCGGGTTTTTCGATTCCCAATCTCAGCGGCAGCGGCGCGCATTATTTCGTGCCCGGTTTTCCGGTAATGGCATGGCCGATGTTCGAATGGGTGCTCGACGGCACTTATGCGCATCTGTTCCACAAGGACGTGCAGGTCGAGAAAGCGGCGCTGGTCTACGAAATGGCGGAGTCGGTATTGACGCCGCTGATGGAAACGCTGGAAGCCGATTATCCGGGGATCAGGGTATTCAGCCTGCCGCATATCGGTGAGCCCGGCGTGCGGCGGCACATCGACCTGGGCGTCAAGGGCAACGCGGAGCAGGTGGACGCGGCGTTCGCCGCCTTGCTGCGCGGCCTGGATGCATTGCATGCCGAATATCTTTGTCAATAAAAGCGCACCGTGCGGTTGCGAAGCCGCACACTAGTGTTTCCGGCGTTTTTTGCGCCTCCTTATGCCGGTCCGTTTATCGGGCCGGTTCTATAGAATTTTTTCATGTTCGATTTTCTTTTCAAGCGGCGGCGAGCCGACGGCAATCCTTCTTCGTCATCCGATACCCCGCAAGCGGCAAGCGCGTCGGCGCAGTCCTCCGCGGCCCGCTCGCAAATCCGCCAGCGCGAACGCGAACAGGCGCTGCTGCAGGCCGCCGCATTGAGCGACGAGCAGAGCGCGCTGGCGTTCATCCTGCAATGCGAATTCGCCGATGCGCGGCTGGCCGCGGCGCCATGGCTGCAAAGCCAGGATGCGTTGAGCGCCGCCTTGCGCGCCGTGCGCAACAGCGACCGGCGCGTCGCCAAGTTATTGCAGACCCGGCTGGACGACATTGTCCGGCAACAGCATGCGCGGCAACAAATGCGGACCGTCATCGAGCAGGCGGAAATCCTGTTGCGCGATCCGGGCCTCACGCCCGATCGCGCGGCCGATGCCGATCGTGCGTGGAAAGTCGCCGGAGGCGACCGCGGGGATGCCCCCGATCCGGCGCTGGTCGCGCAATTTGCGGCCGTGCGCGACGCGTTGAGCAAGCGTCTTGCCGAGCAGGCGCAATTGCAACGGTCGCTGATCGATACGCGCGCGCTTTTGCAGAAAATACAGGATGCGCTGCAGCGGCAAACGACACTGGCCGACGCCGCCGCGCACCCCGCAGCCGATGAAGAGGGCGACGGCGATCAGACGCCATCCGCGCCGGCCGCGATAGCCGCCACGCTGGACCGTCTGCAGCAACAGATCGGGCAGGACGGCGCCGCGCCCGAGGCTGCCGCGATGCCGAAGCAATTGCTGCCGGATTGCGAGCGCCTATTGCAAAGCTGCCGCGCCGCGCACGAGCGTTTATCGGCCGCCGCGGCAATGCGGCAAAGCGAAGTCTCGCCGGATATCGCGGCAGCCGCGATATCCGATATTCCGACGGAAGCAGGCGCGGAAGAACCGGCATCGAACCCGGCCAAAGCCGCCAAGAGCCCCGGGAAGACGGCAACGGTTGCCGCCGATCCCGAACGATTGCCGCAATGGCTGGATCTGCTGGAGCAATTGGAATCCGCGCTGGAACAGGGTGCGCTGCAAGCGGCCTCCGAAGCGGAGCGCGCACTGCGCGACCACGATGCGCGCGCGCTGAAACCGGGCGCGGCGGCAATGTCCAGATTGGCCGCCGCGCAGGCATCGCTGCGTCACTTGCAGGGATGGGCGCGCTGGGGCGGCAATATTTCACGCGAAGAATTGTTGCAGGCGGCGTTGGCGCTGCCGGAACAAACATTGCCGGTGTCCGAGCTGGTGCAGAAGATCGGCGGCCTGCGCGCGCGCTGGAAATTGCTGTCTGCCAGCGCCGGCCAGGCGCCGCAAGCGCTATGGGAACGCTTCGACGCCGCCTGCAGCGCCGCCTATGCGCCGGCGGCCGCCCAGTTCGAACGGCAGGATCGGGAACGTGAAGAACATCGCGCCGCAGCCGAAGCGCTGATTGCCGAGACGGTGCAATTCGTCGCGCAGCATGCGCCGCCATTGGCGACATCGGATGCCGGCGCCGCCGATGGATCCACGGAAACGGCGGCCGATGCCGACGCGCCGCCCGATTGGAAAAAACTGGCGCAATTCGACGCCAGAATGCGCCAGGCATGGCAGCGGATCGGCCCTCTGGGACATAAGGAAAAGCGCGTGCTCGAACGCGCATTCAACGTGGCGCTGAAGCCGATTCAGGCGCCGCTGCAAAGCCGCCGAAAAATTGAAATCGACGCGCGTGAAGCGATGATTGCACAGGTCGGCGCCTTGCAGCCCGAGGATCGCCAGGCGCTCGATACCGTGCGCGCGGTTCAGGCCGACTGGCAACAGCGGGCGCAGACCGTGCCGCTGTTGCACAAGGATGAACAGGCCTTGTGGCAGGCCTTTCGGGCCGCTTGCGACACGGTATTTGCGCAACGCAAGGAAACCGCGGCGAATCAGGATGCGCAGCGGCAAACGCATCTGCAACAGAAGCAGGCGCTGTGCGAACAATTGGAGCAGGCGCGGCAAGGTGAAGGCCGCAACGCCGGGAACCAGGCGTTCGATGCCGCGGCCGCACGCGATCTGCTGCAACAGGCGCAGACCCAATGGGCCCGCCTGGGACCGGCGCCGCGCGCGGCCGAGCGCGCGATCGAACAGCGCTTCAAGGATGCCGCCGGCGCGCTGAAAGCGGCGCTGCAAGCCATCGAAGACAGCGCCGCCGCGGCGGCGGTCGAAGCCGAAGCCGCGCTGATCGACGAGCGCCTGACGCTTTGTTTTGCGCTCGACGCCAGCCTGGCCGAGGGCCGTGCGGCCGCATCGGATGCGCCGGCCTGGCGCAATCGCTGGCTGGCCGGCACGCGATTGCCGGAGCCGTTCGAACAGGTGCTGACCCGGCGTTTCGAGCTGGCCGTCGCAGCGATAGGCGAGGAGCGCGACGCTTATCTGAGCGATGTGCGGCAACGGCGCGAAACATTCGACGAGGCCTTGCTGGAAGCCGAAATCGCCGCCGGTCTGGACAGCCCGCCGGAGCAGGCGCGGCAACGCATGCAATTGCAGGTGGCGTTACTGCAGTCTTCGCTCAAGGCCGGCTCCAGGACCGTGAGCGGCCGGCAGCAGCTGTTGCGGCTGTGCGCGCTGCCGGCGCTGGCCGATGGGCCGACGCTGGAACGCATCGGCAAAATCGTGCGGCATGCATTGCAACGCTGATGGCGGCGGTTTCGGAATCGCATCAAGAATCGCATCAAGAACAACAAGCACCGGGCGGCCCCAGCCCGGGTGATGGAATACTATGACAACAGCAAGCCATCCCAATGGCGATCGACGTCCGGCGCAGCACGAACATCCGCTGAAAAAAAACCTGCTGGCCGTCGCGCCGGCAGTCTTCGTGGTGATCTGGAGCACCGGCTTCATCGTCGCCAAATTCGGCCTGCCGTATGCGCCGCCTCTGACGTTTTTGATTCTACGTTTCCTCGGGGTGCTGGCGATACTGGGGCCGCTGGCTCTGTTGTTCCGCATTGCGTGGCCGGTCGGCCGCATAGGCCATATCGCGGTGGCGGGGATTCTGATTCATGCCGGTTATCTTGGCGGCGTCTGGTGCGGCATCAAACTCGGCATGCCGGCCGGGCTGGCAGCGCTGATCGTCGGTCTGCAACCTATCCTGACCGCTTTTGCCGCGCCGTTCGTGGGCGAGTCGGTGCAGCGCAGGCAATGGATAGGGCTGATGCTGGGTCTGTGCGGCGTGGGCCTGGTGGTGGCGAGCAAGATTTCGCTGACCGGCCTGTCATGGCAAAGCATCGCCTGTTCGTTCGTGGCGTTGTTGTCGATCACGGTCGGTTCGCTGTATCAGAAACGCTTTTGTCCGAGCTTCGATCTGCGTACCGGCGTCATCGTGCAGTACATTGCGTCTGCGATCGTGCTGCTGCCGTTGGCGATCCGGTACGAGCATCTCGATCTCGCCTTGTCCAGCGTGCAGTGGACACCGAATTTTGTAGGCGCGCTGTTGTGGTCGGTGGCGGCCTTGTCGATAGGCGCGATATTCCTGTTGTTCCTGTTGCTGCGTCAAGGCGCCGCGACCAGCGTGAGCAGCCTGATGTATATGACACCGCCGGCTACGGCGCTGATGGCGTGGCTGATGTTCGGCGAAGCGTTTTCCATCATGGGGGCGCTGGGCATGGTGGTGGCGGTGGTGGCCGTCGCATTTGTGGTGCGCAATAAAAAAGCATAACCAAAATCCGCCAATAAGCTACACAAACCGAGTAAAGAACTGACACCAATTGGAAACAAACTCGACGTTTTCCTTGTTTGCCGCCGCGGGTGTCAATAAAATAGCGTTTATTCCGTAATTATGAGGAAAACGGTCGCATTCGGCGCACTAAGTAGAATTTCGTTTAATTTGCCGCGCTAAGCCACTAATTTCCTTGTGATTTTTCACAATTTTGCTACACTCTGTAACAGTTGATTAATTGCCGAGTCGAACATCCAAGTAGGGAGCCGCTGATGAGGAAATCTGCGCTTGTAGTTATTTCTTCGCTTTTCTTTGCTTTCGCCAGCGCTTCCATCGCGGAGGCGGCATCGGCGCCGGCTCCGGCATCCCTGGAAAAACCTGTCAAAAAAACCGGTGCGAAACACAGAGTCGCCAAAAAGACCGTATCGGCCAAAGTTTCCCACGCTTCCGCCAGACGCATCTCCACCGTATCGCTGAATAAAAACGAAAGACTGCTGAAGCAGACCGTCGTTGTGCGCGGCCGCCGCCACACCGGCTATCAGCGCGTCAGCATTCGTCCGTCGCTGCCGGTGGTGCCTCCGATCGAAACGGCGGGCGATCTGGCCGGCCTGAACCTGACGCAGGATCCGCTGGCGCTGAAATCGAACGTCGCCTACGTGATCGATCAGGCCAGTTCGAAAGTGCTGTTCGAAAAGAACGCCAATGTCGCGCTGCCGATCGCCTCGGTGACCAAATTGATGACCGCCACGGTGGTGGTCGAAGCGCATCAGAACATGGAAGAAATGCTGACCGTCACCGACGAAGATGTGGATCGCGAGAAATTCAGCAGTTCGCGTCTGCGGGTCGGGTCCCGGCTGAGCCGTGACGACATGCTGCACATTGCATTGATGAGTTCGGAAAACCGCGCCGCGTCCGCGCTGAGCCGCTATTATCCGGGCGGCAAGCCGGCGTTTGTCGCGGCGATGAACATGAAGGCCAGATCGCTGGGCATGAACGATACCCACTATTACGATCCCACCGGATTGGACAAGAACAATGTCGCCAGCGCGCACGATCTGGCCAAGCTGGTGGTGGCGGCCTACCAGTATCCGCTCATTCGCAATTATTCGACCGACATCAAATATTCGGTCGAGCCGAACGGCCATTCAATGATGCAATACGGCACGTCGAACAGCCTGGTGCGCAACAAGGACTGGGACATCGGCTTGCAGAAAACCGGTTTTATCAATGAGGCGGGACATTGCCTGGTGATGCAGACCCGTATCGACGGCCGGCAGATCGTGATGGTCTTTCTCGATTCCAAAGGCAAGTATTCGCATGTGGCCGACGCGTCGCGGATGCGTCAATGGCTGACCGCCCAGAACATCCGCCTGCAACAGAATCTGACACGTCTGGCCAGCAAGGTGGCTCAGAGCTGACGTTACATCCTAGCGGGGCGATATTGCTCCCGGCAGCCTTGCCCCGCGATCAGGACGGAATATAGCCCAGCGCCAGTGAAATCTGATTGGCGGTCTGCATCAGGTCCTCAGTCCATTCCTCCTGCAGCCGGTCGGCCGGCGCCGAAATCGACAATCCCGCAATCAGTTTCCCCGTATCGTCCCGTATCGCCGCTGCCATGCAGCGCACGCCCAATTCCAGTTCTTCGTTATCCCGCGCGCATCCCGACGCGCGCACCGCACTCAGTTCACGTTCCAGTTTGGCCAGATCCGTGATCGAATTCTTGTTGTGTCCCGCCAGGCCGGTGCGGGCGGCGTAGGCGCGCACCGCCTTCGGTTCGTCCACGGACAAAAACAGCTTCCCGATCGATGTCAAATGCAGCGGCGCCCGTCCGCCGACGGCGCGCACCACCTGCATGCCCGAGCGTTCCGAGAATGCGCGGTCGATATAGACGATTTCATCGCTTTGGCGCACGGACAGGTTGACCGTTTGGTGGGTTTTGCGATGCAGGGCACGCATGAAATCGATGGCCGCCTCGCGCACGCTGAGGCGGCTTTTGACGATATTGCCCAATTCCAGCAGGCGCATGCCAAGGCGGTAAGTGCCCGGTTCGGAACGTTCGACCAGCCGTTTGAGCACCAGATCGTTGAGAATGCGGTGCGCGGTCGACGGATGCAGTCCGGTTACCGCCGACAATTCTTTCAGGCTGACCGGATCCGGATACTCGGCCAGCGCGTCGAGCAGGGTCATTAGCCGTTCGATCACCTGGATCGAAGTGCCGCCTGGTTCGGAACGATCTATTTTCATTTGATGCAAAGATGAAGATGAAAAGCTGTTTATACCACAATGTGAAAAATTCAAAAAGTGGACATATTATTCATCGTTAAAACGATAGGGCTTATACCCTTTTAAAGCAGTTTTGTTCCCCCTTTATTCCGCCGCCCCATCCATACATATCTGTTTTTTGCATATCAACCCTCGAAAGTATTCGTTCTAATTCATATCCCGCCTGATTAATCTGTGACCTCCAGAATAAAGAAACCAAGAGGGAATCCAGATGTTGTTGAAAAAACTTGTTCCGGCGATCTTCGCCATTGCGCTGGTGATCGCGCCGGCCGCCCACGCGGCCAATGTCACTTTGCTTAATGTGTCCTATGACCCCACCCGTGAGCTGTATCAAGACTATAACAAGGCGTTCGCCAAGTATTGGAAAGCCAAGACCGGCGACGATGTGACGATCAAGAATTCGCACGGCGGATCGGGTAGTCAGTCGCGGGCGGTGATCGACGGGCTGGATGCGGACGTGGTGACGCTGGCGCTGGCTTACGATATCGACGCGCTGGCCGATAAGGCCAAGCTGCTGCCGGCCGATTGGCAAAAGCGCCTGCCGCACAACAGCGCGCCGTACACCTCGACCTATGTGTTTCTGGTACGCAAGGGCAATCCGAAAGGCATCAAGGACTGGGGCGATCTGATCAAGCCGGGCGTGACGGTGATTACGCCGAATCCTAAAACCTCGGGCGGCGCGCGCTGGGGCTATCTGGCGGCCTGGGGCTATGAACTGAAGCGGACCAATAACGATCAGGCCAAGGCCAAGCTGTTCGTGCAGGAATTGTTCAAGCATGTGCCGGTGCTCGATTCGGGGGCGCGCGGATCGACGGTGACCTTCGCCGAACGCGGCATGGGCGATGTGCTGCTGGCATGGGAAAACGAAGCGTATCTGTCGTTGAAGGAATTCGGCGCCGACAAATTCGATATCGTGTATCCGCCCATCAGCATTCTGGCCGAGCCGCCGGTATCCGTGGTCGATAAGGTCGTCGACAAGCGCGGCACGCGCAAAGTGGCCGAGGAATATCTGAACTATCTGTATACACCCGAAGGCCAGGAAATCGCGGCGCGTAATTTTTACCGTCCTACCGATCCCAAGATCGCCGCCAAATATGCGAAGAATTTTCCCGTGCTGAAATTGTTTACGGTGGACGATACGTTCGGCGGCTGGACCAATGCGCAAAAAACGCATTTCGCCGACGGCGGCACCTTCGATCAGATTTATAACCCCGGCAAGAAATAAGTCGGGCGGGCCATGACGATTCTCCTGTTGGCGGGCAGTCCATCGGCGCCGTCACGTTCTTCCCGCTTGCTCAATCACGTCGGCGAAAAACTGGCGCTGCTGGGGCATCGCTATTCCCGGATCGACGTCTGCGATTTGCCGGCCGAGGCGCTGCTGCACGCCGATTTCGGCAATGCCGCAATCGAAGCCGCGCTGCTGCAGGTGGCCGAGGCCAGCGCCTTAGTGATCGCAACGCCGGTTTACAAGGCCGCGTACAGCGGCGTGTTGAAGGCGTTTCTGGATTTGCTGCCGCAATTCGGATTGACCGGCAAGCTGGTGTTGCCGCTGGCTACCGGCGGCAGTCAGTCGCACATGCTGGCGCTCGATTACGCGTTGCGGCCGGTGCTGTCGTCGCTCAATCCGCGCCATGTGCTGCCGAGCATCTACGCCACCGAGGCGCAGGTGGTATGGAACGAAGGAGGGTTGACGCTGGATGCAACCATCGTGGAGCGGGTGCAGGAAGGCGTGGATCAGTTGTCGTACGGATTGCGCGCCCTGCATCGGACGGCGTCCAACGATTTCGACGATATCCATTTTTCCAAGGTGCAAGTGTCGAATTGAGTCGGCGCGGCACATATAACAAGGTGTTAACGATGGTCTTTGAACATAAAAAAATTCGCCGCCGTACCCTCGCGCTGTTATCGGTGCTGGCGGTCGGCGTAGCCGGCCTGGCTGCGCCGCTGACGGTCGCGGCGCAGGCCAAGGAATTGCACATTGGTTACCAGAAGGCGGGCAGTACGCTGGTGTTGCTGAAAGCGCACGGCACGCTGGAGAAACGCCTGCAGGCGCAGGGCATCACTGTCAAATGGGCTGAATTCACCGCTGGGCCGCAACTGCTGGAAGCGCTGAATGTCGGCTCGGTCGATTTCGGCTATGTCGGCGAAGCGCCGCCGGTGTTCGCGCAGGCCGCCGGCGCCAATTTCGTGTACACGGCCTATGAAATCCCGACGCCCGCGGCGGAAGGCTTGCTGGTCCCGAAAAATTCGACCATCAAGTCGGTGGCGGAGCTGAAAGGCAAAAAGATCGCGTTCAACAAAGGCTCGGATGTGCATTGGCTGGTATTGGCGCTGCTGAAAAAAGCCGGTCTGAGCTACAGCGACATTCAGCCGATTTATCTGGCGCCGGCCGATGCGCGCGCGGCCTTCGAGCGCGGCGCGGTGGATGCGTGGGCGGTCTGGGATCCGTTCCAGAGCGCGGCCGAAAAGCAGATCGGCGCTCGCCTTCTGGTCAGCGGCGTCGGCGCGGTCAGCCATCATCAGTTTTTCCTGTCGGCGCGGCCTTATGCCGAGAAAAATCAGGCGGTGTTGAACATCGTGATGGAAGAGCTGGGCAAAGTCGGTCAATGGGTGCGCGAGCATAACCGCGACGCCGCGGCGGAACTGGCGCCGATTCAAGGGCTGGACATCGATGTGATCGAGACCTCATTGAAAAACTACGCACACGTCTACAAGCCGATCGATGCGCCGGTGCTGGCGGAGCAGCAGCGGATTGCCGACGCGTTCTTCGCGGCCAAGCTGATCCCGGTCAAGTTGAATGTGAATGACGCCGTGCTGAAGTAGACGCGGCGATCTATTTTTCGATAGGAAATACGGAGTATTGCAATGAACGTTTTCTGGTTTATTCCGACGCATGGCGACAGCCGCTATCTGGGCACCGCCGAGGGCGGCCGCGCGGTCAGTCACGATTACATGAAACAGGTCGCGGTGGCCGCCGATACGCTGGGTTACGACGGCGTGCTGTTGCCGACCGGACGCTCTTGCGAAGATGCGTGGGTGACGGCGTCCAGTCTGATCGACGCTACCCGGTCGCTGAAATTTCTGGTGGCGGTGCGGCCCGGTCTGACCGCGCCCAGCCTGTCGGCGCGGATGGCGGCGACTTTCGACCGACTGTCCGGCGGCCGTCTGCTGATCAATGTGGTGACCGGCGGCGATCCCGCGGAGCAGGAGGGCGATGGCATCTTCGGGACGCATGAAGAACGGTATGAACTGACCGATGAGTTCCTGCGCATCTGGCGCGATCTGCTGAGCAATGCGCAGGAGCCGGGCGGCACCGTCGATTTCAATGGCAAGCATTTGCGGATCAAGGGTGGCACGGTGATGTATCCGCCGGTGCAGACGCCGTATCCCCCGCTGTATTTCGGCGGATCGTCGGAGCAGGCGCGCGATCTGGCGGCCGAGCAGGTCGATGTCTATCTGACCTGGGGCGAGGCGCCGGCGGCGGTGGCGGAAAAGATCGCCGATCTGCGCGCGCGCGCCGCTCTCAAGGGACGCACCTTGCGCTTCGGCATCCGTTTCCATGTGATCGTGCGGGAAACCGCCGAGGCGGCCTGGGCCGCCGCCGATGCGCTGATCAGCAAACTGGACGATGAAACCATCGCCAAGGCACAGGAAAAATTCGCGGCGATGGATTCCGAAGGACAGCGGCGCATGGCGGCGCTGCACGGCGGCCGCCGCGACAAGCTGGAAGTCAGTCCGAATCTGTGGGCCGGCGTCGGCCTGGTGCGCGGCGGGGCCGGCACCGCGCTGGTAGGCGATCCGCAAACCGTCGCCGACCGGATGCGGGAATACGCCGATCTCGGCATCGATACCTTTATTTTGTCGGGCTATCCGCATCTGGAGGAGTCCTACCGTTTTGCGGAGCTGGTGTTTCCGTTATTGCCGCGTGCGCAGAAAACCGGTTTGCCGGGGTTCAGCGTGTCCGGTCCGTTCGGCGAAATGGTCGCCAATACGTACGCGCCGGCGCTGAAAGTCGCCGAAAGTTGAGGAGTATCGAGATGTTCACAGTAATCAGCAATCGTATTGCAGCCAAGCCGGTGACGGTCAGGCGGACAGCGGTCAAAGCCGGCAAATGGGACACCGAAAGCGGCCGGCGCGTGCTGTCCTGGGTCTTGCCGGTGGCGCTGGTGCTGGCCTGGCAGGCGGCGGCGCAGGCGGGCTGGTTATCCAGCCGGATTTTGCCGGAGCCATGGGCGGTGTTGAAGGCGGCATGGCGCTTGTCCGCGTCGGGCGAGTTGTGGACCCATTTGGGCGTCAGCAGCGGACGCGCGGCGGCCGGATTCGCGGTCGGCGGCGGCCTTGGCCTGTTGCTGGGCCTGCTGACCGGCAGCTTCCGCCATGCCGAAACGCTGCTCGACACCACCTTGCAAATGGTGCGCAATATTCCGGCGCTGGCGCTGATTCCGCTGGTGATCTTGTGGTTCGGCATCGATGAAACGGCCAAACTGTTTCTGGTGTCGGTCGGCGTGTTCTTCCCGATGTATCTGAATACTTTCCACGGCATCCGTTCGGTCGACAAGGCGCTCATCGAGATGGCGCGCAGTTACGGTTTGACCGGCTGGCCGCTGTATCGCGATGTGATTTTGCCGGGGGCCTTGCCGTCGATTCTGGTCGGCGTGCGCTTCGCGCTGGGGCTGGTGTGGGTCTTGCTGATCGTGGCCGAGACGATTTCGGCGCAGTCGGGCATCGGCTATATGACGATGAATGCGCGCGAATTCCTGCAGACCGATGTGGTGCTGGTCGGCGTGCTGTTGTATGCGTTGCTGGGCAAGGCGGCCGATACGCTGGCGCGTTTGCTGGAGCGTTACTGGCTGCGTTGGCATCCGGGGTATCAATAAGACTACTCAGGGTTATGTGGGCATCCTTCGAATTTTTTCTGCGGAGGTGGTCCTTCGATACGCCTTCGGCTACTCAGGACGAACGGGTTTTTTGTGAAAATTTTAGAAAAACCGTTCGTCCTGAGTAGCCGCAAAGCGGCGTATCGAAGGATCGCCGCGACAGGTAAAACTTAAGGGTTAAAAAAATGATCCGACAAAAGCCTCAGGCATCTTAATAAGGAATTGCTATGCGCATCGAAACGCGGGAAATACTTGAGAGGAACGCCACGGCTTCAATACTGACGTCGAGCAAGGCCCGGCGCGGCGTGCGCCTCGTCATCGACGGCCTGTCGAAGGCCTACGGCCAACGCGAGGTGTTGAAAGCGGTGACGCTGGACGTGGCCCCGGGCGACTTCGTCGCCATCGTCGGCCGCAGCGGTTGCGGCAAGAGCACCTTGTTGCGGCTGCTGGCCGATCTGGAACCGCCCAGCGCCGGCGGCGTGCGCTTCGAAGCCGACGACGGACGGGGACTGCAGCCGGAAATCCGCATCATGTTTCAGGATTCCCGCTTGTTGCCGTGGAAACGGGTCGCCGATAACGTGACGCTGGGCTTGTCGAAGGCCGCGGGCCTGGCGTCCGACGCCTTGCGGCAGGTCGGCTTGCAGGAACGGGCCGGCGAATGGCCGGCGGTCTTGTCCGGCGGCCAGCGGCAGCGCGTGGCGCTGGCGCGGGCGCTGGTGCACGATCCGCAACTGCTGCTGCTCGACGAGCCGCTGGGCGCGCTGGATGCGTTGACGCGCATCGAAATGCAGCAGTTGATCGAATCCTTGTGGCTGGCGCGCGGTTTCACGGCGGTGCTGGTGACGCATGATGTGCAGGAGGCGATTGCGCTGGCCGATCGCGTGGTGCTGATCGAGGACGGCGCGATTACATTGGATCAGCGCATCGATCTGGCGCGTCCGCGTCTGCGCGGCAATCCGCGCTTCGCGCAACTGGAAGAACAGATTTTGGCGCGGGTGCTGCAACAACCCGCGGGCGCGCCGGACGGGGCGTTGGGCGATGAATCGTTGCAGCGGACTTTCGCGCAGGTGCGCTGGGCGGTTTGACCCCGGCCGCGAATCGACATTCCGAATGATGAAGCAGGTCGTTTGATTGAGTTTTTTAACCCGGCACTACCAAGGAGCATGTAATGACTATCCAGGCAATCAATGTACGCAATCAATTCAAAGGCACCATCAAGACCATCATCGAAGGTTCGGTGGTCTCGGAAGTCGACGTCCAGACGCCGGCGGGTATCGTCACCTCGGTCATCACTACCCGTTCGATCAAGGATCTGGGTCTGGTGGTCGGCAGCGAAGTCGTGGCGCTGGTCAAGGCGACCGAAGTGTCGATCGCTAAAATCTGAAGCAGCAATCCAGCGATGTCTTATCCCGCTTTTGAACAATATCTGGCGCGCCTGCGCTTGACCGGGCGCCAGATGGACGAAGCCGGCGCGCCGGCCAAGGTGCGGCTGGACGATAGCGGGCGGGCGCTGGGAACGTATTTCAATTCGACGCTGACATCGGCGTTTCAGCCGATCCGGCGCGTGGGCGACCGTGCGATCGTCGGCTACGAGGGCTTCGCGCGCTGCGAGCCGGAATACAACGGCGCCGACAGCGACCGCGATTTGTCGATCTGGAATTTGCTGGAAGGATCCGCCAGCGATGAGGAGTCGGTGGCGCTGGACCGCCTGTGCCGCATGCTGCATGCGATTAATTTCTATCGTCAGCCGGCGGCGGCTGGCGGCAGCCAATTGTATTTGAGCGTGCATGGCCGTTTGCTGGCGGCGGTCGGCAGCAATCACGGCATGGCGTTCCGCCATATCCTGAATTTGCTCGGCTTGCCGCATGAGCAAATTGTGTTGCAGATTCCGGCCGTGACCGGCGGCCAGGGCTGGCTGCTGAATTATGTATTGGACAATTACCGCCGCAACGGCTTCCGGCTGGCGGCCGGGGCCGCCGATGTATCGGCCGCGCTTGAACTGATCGATACGGTGCAGGCCGATATCGTCAAAATCGATGGGCGGCTGCTCGACGACGACGACAGCCTGGCGCGTTTATTGCCGCTGGCCGCCCGGCGCGGCATCAAAATCGCCTTCAAACGGGTCGACAGCCCGGCCGTGGCCGAAAAACTGCGACGGCTCGCTAAACAGAGCGGCCAAACCATTTACGTACAGGGCTATCTGTGGGACCGGCCGGGGCATGCCCTACCGGCGGAGCCTGTCGAGATTGGGCTGCCGCAACTGCCTTAGCCACCGGCGCGCCGCATAATAATTCGCTTTATACGAATTGCTTCTATGGGCATGCGAAAAAATTACTTCGTTTTATAACATCCCAGTGCGAATATTGCGGCTCGTTAGTCGTATTTGTTATAAGAGACGGATTAAGGGGCAGGGAAGTATGAGCATCGCCATCAAGAAAAGAAGTTCAATGCGCGTGCTGCCGGGGTTTCATTTGTCGCTGGGGTTTACCTTGTTTTACCTGGCGCTGATTGTATTGATACCGTTATCGGCGGTGTTTCTGAAGACGTTTACCATGACCTGGCCGGCATTCTGGGATGCCGTGAGTTCGCCGCGGGTGGTCGCCTCATACCGGCTGACCTTCGGCGCGTCCTTGCTGGCGGCGATCATCAACGCGGTCTTCGGCGGCATCGTGGCCTGGGTGCTGGTGCGCTATCGTTTTCCGGGCAAGAAAATCGTCGACGCGCTGGTCGATTTGCCGTTCGCGCTGCCCACTGCGGTGGCCGGCATCACGCTGACGGCGCTGTATTCCAGCAACGGCTGGATCGGCCAGTATCTGGAAGCGGTCGGCATCAAGGTCGCGTTTACGCCGTTGGGCGTGCTGGTGGCGCTGACGTTTATCGGGCTGCCGTTCGTGGTGCGCACGGTGCAGCCGGTGCTGGAAGACGCCGAGCGCGAGCTCGAAGAAGCCGCCGCCAGTCTGGGCGCCCATCCCTGGCAGGTGTTTGCGCGGGTGATTTTTCCGACCGTGGCGCCGGCGCTGCTGACCGGTTTTGCGCTGTCCTTCGCGCGCGCCACCGGCGAATACGGTTCAGTCATTTTTATCGCCGGCAATATGCCGATGGTGTCCGAAATCACGCCGCTGTTCATCGTGACCAAACTGGAACAATACGATTATGCGGGCGCCACGGCAATTGCGGTGGTGATGCTGCTGGCGTCCTTTATATTGCTGCTGACCATCAATCTGTTGCAGGCCTGGTCGCGCAAGCGCAGTCTGGCCGGGAAGAATTGAGATGACGACCGCAACTATTCCCAATATTGCCGCCGAGTCGGCATTGATCAAGCGTGGCGAGCCGGTTCATGCGCCGGCGGCAACGCTGGAGCCATTATGGATCCGCGTGGTGCTGATCGGCATCGCGCTGGCGTTTTTGACGCTGTTTTTGTTCGTGCCGCTGCTGGCGGTCTTTTTTCAGGCGCTCAAAAAGGGCTGGGACGTCTACCTGGCCGCGATCGTCGAGCCGGACGCGATTTCGGCCATCAAATTGACGCTGCTGACGGCGCTCATCGCGGTGCCGGCCAATCTGGTGTTCGGCGTGGCGGCGGCCTGGGCGATCGCCAAATTCGAATTCCGCGGCAAGAATGTCCTGTTGACGCTGATCGATCTGCCGTTCTCCGTGTCTCCCATCATTTCCGGCTTGATCTATGTGCTACTGTTCGGCTCCCAGGGTTGGTTCGGTCCATGGCTGCGCGCGCACGACATCAAGATTCTGTTTGCGGTGCCCGGCATTGTATTGGCGACGATGTTCGTCACGTTTCCGTTCGTCGCCCGTGAGCTGATTCCGCTGATGCAGGCGCAGGGCAGCGAAGAGGAAGAGGCCGCGCTGGTGCTGGGCGCATCGGGGTGGAAAACCTTCTGGCATGTGACGCTGCCGAATATCAAATGGGGCCTGCTGTACGGCGTCATACTGTGCAATGCGCGGGCAATGGGCGAATTCGGCGCGGTGTCGGTGGTGTCCGGGCATATCCGCGGCGAAACCAATACGATTCCGTTGCAGGTCGAGATTCTTTATAACGAATACAATTTCGCGTCGGCGTTTGCGGTGGCATCGCTGTTGGCGTTGCTGGCTCTGGTGACGCTGGCCTTGAAATCATTTATCGAGTGGCGTCTGAGCAATGCGGAAGATGCGTATTTACACGTGGAGCAGGCATGAGTATCGAAGTACAGAACATCAATAAGCGTTTCGGTGAATTTGTCGCGCTGAACAATATTTCGCTGAATTTCCCGGCCGGCGAACTGACCGCGCTGCTGGGACCTTCCGGCTGCGGCAAGACCACGCTGCTGCGCATCATCGCCGGCCTGGAAACGCCGGATACCGGCAATGTGCTGCTCGACGGCCAGGATGCCTCGGCGCGCCATGTGCGGGAGCGCCAGGTCGGCTTCGTGTTTCAGCATTACGCCTTGTTCAAGCACATGACCGTGTTTGAAAACATCGCTTTCGGCCTGCGCGTAAAGCGCCGCAGCGAACGTCCGCCGGAGGCGGTGATCCGCGAAAAAGTCACCAAATTGCTGGAGCTGGTGCAACTCGACTGGCTGGCCGACCGCTATCCGCCGCAGTTGTCGGGCGGCCAGCGCCAGCGCATCGCGCTGGCGCGGGCGCTGGCGGTGGAGCCGCGCGTGCTGTTGCTGGACGAGCCGTTCGGCGCGCTCGACGCCAAGGTGCGCAAGGAGTTGCGGCGCTGGCTGCGCCGTCTGCATGACGAATTGCACGTCACCAGCATTTTCGTCACGCACGACCAGGAAGAGGCGCTGGAAGTGGCCGATCAGATCGTGCTGATGAACAAGGGCAATGTCGAACAGATCGGCGCGCCGGCGGATGTCTACAATCGCCCGGCTTCTCCGTTCGTCTACGGCTTTCTGGGCAACGTCAATCTGTTTCACGGCCGCGTGCATGAAGGCGTGCTGGAATCGGGCGGCGCCAGTTTCGACGCGCCGGACTACGCCGAAGCGCAGGACGCCAAAGGCATCGCCTATGTGCGGCCGCACGACATCGACATCGCGCCTTACGCCGCCGGCGCCGACGGCATCGCCGTGCGCTTGCGGCGCGCCCATGCGATCGGCCCGCTGGCGCAACTGGAACTGGAGCGCGAGGACAACCGCGAACTGATCGAAGCCGTGATTCCGAACGAGCGCTTTGTGCAACTGGGCTTGAAAGACGGCGACATGCTGCTGGTGCGGCCCAAGCATCTGCGGGTATTCGTCGAGCCTCAGGCGACCCTGCAACAGGATATCCGATGAATTTCCAGCAATTGCGCTCGATTCGCGAGGCGGCGCGCCGCAATTTCAATCTGACCGAAGTGGCCAACGTGTTGTTTACGTCGCAACCCGGCGTCAGCCGTCAGATCCGAGAGCTGGAGGAAGAGCTCGGCGTGGAGATTTTCGAGCGCAACGGCAAACGCCTGACCGGGCTGACCGAGCCGGGCAAGGGCATTCTGCATATCGTCGAGCGTCTGCTGCTGGAAGCGGAAAACCTGCGCCAGGCAAGCAGCGAATATGCGGGCGAGCAGAGCGGCACGCTGTCGGTGGCGACCACGCATACGCAGGCGCGCTACGTGCTGCCGCAGGTGGTGCAATCTTTTCGCAGCGCTTTTCCGCAGGTGCGCGTGGCCTTGCAGCAAAGCTCGCCGGAGCATATCGCCGAATGGGTGATTTCCGGCAAGTCCGATATCGGCATCGCCACCGAGGGCTTGAGCGAATTCAAGGAACTGGTGTCCTTTCCCTGCTATCAATGGAGCCATGTAGTGGTGGTGCCGGACGGCCATGCGCTGCTGGCCTTGCCGGGCCCGCTGACCCTGAACGACCTGGCGGCCTGCGCGCTGATCACCTACGACGTCGGATTCACCGGCCGCGGGCATATCGACCATGCGTTCCGCAGCGCCATGCTGGATACCGATATCGTGCTGACGGCCATGGATTCGGACGTGATCCAGCAGTACGTGGCGCTGGGCCTGGGCGTCGGCATCGTCGCCTCGATGGCCTTGGAGCAGGGGCGTCATTCGGGCCTGAAGGCGATCGAGGCATCGCATCTGTTCGCGCCCAATGTCACACGATTGGCGGTGCGGCGCGGCGCTTATCTGCGCGCGTATACCTACGATTTCATTTTGCAGTTCGCACCGGAACTGACGCGGGCCGACATCGTCGCCGCCGTCAATCAGGCCGTGCAGTAGCGGGATGGGCGATGGTCCGGGCGAACTCCCCGCTATCGATCAGTTTTTGCAGTTCGCTTGCGCCGCCCACTAGCGTGCCGTCGATGAATATCATCGGAAACGTGGTCCAGCCGGTCCACATCTTGAGGCCGGTTCTCGGCTTCCACAGACTGAAATAACTGCCGTATTCCAGATATTGGTACGGCGTGCCCAGCGCATTGAGCGTCTTGCGCGCTTTTTTGGGAAAAGGGTTCATCCTCATGCCCACCACCACCACCCGGTTGGCGGCGACCGCCGCCTGCACCTCGCCCACGATGTCCGCATGTTTGCCGGAAATGGCGGCGCGGATGGCAGGGTGAATCCGGCTTTCGTCGAGTATGTTGCGGCTCATGTCGCTTTCCTGTGCTGGTGAAGTGTTCGCCATGATAGCTTGCCGGGCTGTTGGCCGCTGGTGCGGCGCCCCATTTTTGAGCCGCCTCCGCTTATTGCCGCAACGCCGCGGCGGCTTCGCGCACCAGCGCCGGCCCGCGGTAGATCAGGCCGCTGTACACCTGCACCAGCGACGCTCCGGCGTCGATTTTCGTTTTGGCGTCGGCGCCGGACAGGATGCCGCCCACGCCGATGATCGGCAGCGCGTCGCCGAGCGCGATCCTGAGGCCGGCGATCACCCGGTTCGACATCGCGAAGACCGGCGCGCCGGACAGGCCGCCGGTCTCGTCTCCATGCATCATGCCGGCCACCGCATCGCGGGTGATCGTGGTATTGGTGGCGATGACGCCATCGATGCCGTGGCGCATCAAGGCGTCGGCGATGATCTTGATTTGCTCGGCGTCGATATCGGGCGCGATTTTCAGCACCAGCGGGACATAGCGCTTATGCGTATCGGCCAGGGTCCGCTGTTCGGCCTTCAGTCGCGACAACAGGGCGTCGAGTTCGCTTTCGCCCTGCAACTGACGCAGATTCTTGGTGTTCGGCGAGGAGACGTTGACCGTCACATAGGACGCGTACGGATATACCTTGCGCAGGCAATGCAGGTAATCGTCGGCGGCCCGCTCCAGCGGCGTATCGCCGTTTTTGCCGATGTTCAGGCCCAGCACGCCGCTGCGTTCCTGGAAGAACCTTGAGGATTGCACGTTGCGGACAAAGGCGTCCACACCGCCGTTGTTGAACCCCAGCCGGTTGATGATCGCGCCGGCCTGCGGCAGGCGGAACATGCGCGGCTGCGGATTGCCCTGCTGCGGGCGCGGGGTGACGGTGCCGATTTCGATGAAACCGAAACCCAGCGCCGCCAGTCCGTCGATATAGGCGCCGTCCTTGTCCAGGCCGGCAGCCAGCCCGACCGGATTGGGGAAGCGAATGCCCATCACCGTGCGCGGGTCGGCGGCCGGGCGCCGGATCAGGCCGGTCAGGCCCAAGCGCTGGGCCAGCCGCAAGGTGGGGAGAGTCAGGCTATGCGCCTTTTCGGCGTCGAGTGCGAACAACAGGGGGCGGGCGAAAGGGTAGATATCGGGCACGGTGCAACCAATCGGTGAAATTTTGGCGGATAGCGGAAAACCCGCCATTGTAGTGCAGAGCCCGCCATTTCGGGTCAGATTGTCTGCCAGCGCCCGTCGCGCAATGCCTGCAGCGGCTGAAAATTGGTTTTATAGGCCATTTTGCGGCTTTCGGCGATCCAGTAGCCCAGATAAACATACGGCAAATCCAGCTTGCGCGCCTGTTCGATCTGCCACAGCACATTGTAGGTGCCGTAGGACGCGCCGGCCACTTCCGGATCGTAGAAGGTATAGACCGACGACAGGCCGTCGTCGAGCAGATCGATGATGCTGATCATGCGCAGCACGTCGGCCTCATCGCGGAATTCGACCAGCCGCGTGTTGACTTTGCTTTGCAGCAGGAACTGCGCGTACTGGTCCCGGCTGTCCTGATCCATGCCGCCGCCGGCATGGCGCGCCGTCTGGTAGCGCAAATACAGATCGTAGTGATCGTCGGAATACGCCAGCCTGGCGACCCGCGACCGCAGCACATGCGGCGAGGTCTGCTGATATTTGTCCCAGGCGCGGCGCTGGCTGCGGTTGGGCTGAAAAGCCCGGGCATCGATGCGCACCGGCGTGCAGGCGTGGCAGCCGTCGCAATACGGGCGATAGGTGAATACGCCGCTGCGCCGGAAACCGTTCTTCACCAATTCCGAATAAACATCGGCATTAATCAGATGGGTAGGGGTGGCCACCTGCGAACGCGCCTGCTGATGATCCAGATAACTGCATGGATACGGCGCAGTCGCGTAAAACTGCAGGGTCGAAAAAGGGAGGTCTTTTAGATGTGTCATTGGCGTTGTCATCCGTCAGTGAAACAGCAGGATCAATAAATCAGATCGATTGGCATTAGTCTACACTACTGTAACGGTCTGTATCATCGCCTGCCGTTCTTTTCAGCACGGCGGGACGGGATTCCACCGCGCAATCTGCGGCGCGCGGATGGCGCGCTGCAAATGGGTCAGAAAGGCGGTGCGGGAAATGGGCCGGGCGCCGAGCGACGCCAGATGCGCGGTTTCCTGCTGGCAGTCGATCATCGTCACGCCGTTCTGCCGCAGAAAGCGGGCCAGATAAACCAGCGCTATTTTCGATGCATCGGTGACGCGGGCAAACATCGACTCGCCGTAAAACATATGGCCGATGGAGACCCCGTAAGCGCCGCCGACCAGCGCGCCGTCGAGCCAGACTTCGGACGAGTGCGCGAAGCCGGCGCGATGCAGATTGCAATAAGCGGCGACGATCGCATCCGAAATCCAGGTGCCGGCGCCGTCGCGGCGGGGTGCGGCGCAGGCGCGCATGACTGCCTCGAACGCGGTGTCGAAACGGATTTCCCAGCGCAGCCCGCCCGGTCCCGCGCCATCGCCGCGCCGGCTGCGCTCCACCTGGCGCAGCTTCCTGCGCAAGCTGTCGGATATCCGGATGTCGGCGGTGTACAGCACCATGCGCGGATCGGTGTTCCACCACAGAATCGGCTGGCCTTCGGAAAACCACGGGAAAATGCCCTGACGGTAAGCGTCGATCAAGCGTTGCGGCGACAGATCGCCGCCGGCGGCCAGCAAGCCGCCGGGGCCGTCCAGATCGGTCAGGGCGGAGGCCGGATCGGGAAACGGCGTATCGTGTTCCAGCCAGGTAATCATCGATTCTCCTAGCGCACAGGCGCCTGCATTACGCCTGCAGCGCCATCGGCTGGCGAATGTCCTCGGTATGAAAACCGAAACCGGCCTTCCTGTTCCAATCGGAAAAAAAGCGGCGCAACGTGTATTCGACGGTGGGGAAGGCGATCTCGTTCCATGGGATGGCCGCTTCGGTGAACAGTGCGACTTCCAGGCTTTCGATGCCGGCGGCGTAGTCCAGATCCAGCAACGTTGCCCGGTAGAACAAATGCACCTGATGGACGTGCGGCACATTGATCAGCGAGAACAGTTCATGCAACTGGATATTTGCGCCGGCTTCCTCGAAGGTTTCTCGCTGTGCGGCATCGCTGGTGGTTTCCGAGTTCTCCATGAAGCCGGCAGGGAGTGTCCAATAACCGTAGCGCGGCTCGATGGCGCGCTTGCACAGCATTACATAGACGGCGCCGTCCTTTTCCCAGACCGGAATCGAGCCGATCACCAGCTTGGGATTCTGATAGTGAATCGCGCCGCAGTGCGAACACACGAAACGCGGCCGGGTATCGTCCGGCGGGATGGCGAGGGTCACGGGATGCGCGCATTCGGAACAGAATTTCATAAGAATTATCGGCTCGTTTCGTTGGACTGGCTGCGGGCTGTTTGCGAGGCGTCGGGAAGCGGCATCGCGGGAGCCGTTTTTTAATCTCTCAGCAGTGTATCACCGGGGCCGCCCGGCGAATTGATTTGCCTTCAATGGCGATATCGTGTATAGTTTCATTCTTCAGACGCGGGGTGGAGCAGTCTGGCAGCTCGTCGGGCTCATAACCCGAAGGTCGTAGGTTCAAATCCTGCCCCCGCAACCAGATTCAGTAAAGTACGTTGTAAATAAAGCCTTTGGCGTTGTTGCGCCAAAGGCTTTATTTTTTTGCGCGACGCTCTTCCCGCGTGCCGGCTCCCGATTTACGTCCCGTTCTCGGCCCAGCCATGCGCCCCGATGAGCGGAACAAACTGCACCCCGCCCAGACTTTCCTGCTCAAAATCGGTTTCGCCATGCCGTACGATCTTGAGCAAATTCTGCCGCCCCTCGTCGCTGCCGACCGGGATAATCAGCCGCCCGCCGATGACAAGTTGATCTCTCAGCGCATCCGGCACTTCGGGTCCGCATGCGGAGACGACGATGGCGTCGAACGGCGCGGCTTCCGGCCAGCCTTTGCTGCCATCGTCGCAATGCCATTCGATGTTCCGGTAACCCAGTTCCGCTGAACGCAACTTGCCCGCGTCTGCCAGGCTTGCATAATGTTCGACAGCATGCACGGATGCGGCGATGCGGCTCATCACGGCGGCCGCATAACCGGACCCGGCGCCGACTTCCAGCACGCGATCGGACGATTTCAATTCCGCAGCCTCCACCATCAGGGCGACTATATAGGGCTGCGAAATGGTCTGGCCTTCCCCGATCGGCAACGGCGAATCTTCATAGGCAAACTTTGCGGATGCCGGCGCGACAAACGCTTCGCGCGGAACGGTGCGCATCGCGTCCAGAACTTCAGCGCTGCCGATGCCCCGTCGCTCAAGCTGCCTGTCGACCATCCGGTTCCTGGCCGTCTCGAATTTATTCATGTCTCAATAGACCACTTCAATATGAACCGCTTTTCCCGTGCCGGCCTGTCTTTCGATAACGACAGTGACCAGATGGCCGCTTCGTCGAAAATGGAGATCGACTTCCTGGGTAGCGATGACGAGCCGGCTTACGCGCAGACCTTCGATGCCTTCCGGCAGCCGGGGCTGATTCAATACGATGGTGCGGCGCCCGATATCGATGCTAAGACCCAGGCATGCCTGAAGCATCATGAACACCGATCCCGCGGCCCATGCCTGCGGCAGGCAGGCGACCGGGTAAGCAATGGGCGCTTCGCCGGATTCCCGGGCGAACCCGCAAAAAAGTTCAGGAAGACGCATGCCCGCGAAAGCGGCGCACTCAAACATCTGCCCCATCAGGGAAATGACGCCATCGCGCTCTCCATAGCGCGCCATGCCGGCGGCGCACAAGGCAATGTCATGCGGCCACACGGAGCCGTTATGGTAGGACATCGGATTAAAGCGCGGGGCTTCCGGAGCAAGTGTGCGCAGGCCCCAGCCCGAATTGAAACTGCGTGATAACAATTGCGCGGAGACGGCGCGCCCCCGCTCTTCGCGGGGCAGTTCCGTAAACAGCAGATGCCCGGCATTTGACGCGCGTACGCGGCAGGGATTGCCGTGGCCGTCCAAGGCCAGGGCATAGAACGCTTCCTCTTCCATCCAGAACCGTTCCTCGACGGCAGTGGCCAGTGTGGATGCCTTTTTCATCCAGTCCCTGGCGCTCGATATGTCGCCGCGCATTTTCGCCAGCCCCGCCATCGATTGAAATGCCTGGCAGGCATAGCCTTGTACTTCAACCAGCGCGATGGGCCCCTCCGGCATGCTGCCGTCAGCATGGGAAATCGCATCGTGGCTGTCTTTCCATCCCTGATTGACCAGGCCGCTTTGCTCGCCCCGGGAATAGCAAAGAAAGCCATTGCCATGCTGCTCAATGTTCGATTCCATCCAGCCTGTGGCTGCCTCCAAGGCTGGCCATAATTCGTTAATGGCTGCCATATCGCCGGTGCGCCGGGCAAAGGCGCCGGCCAGCATCACAAACAGGGGAGTGGTGTCGACGCCGCCGTAATATTTTCCGAATGGCAGTTCGTTGGTCTCCGCCATTTCTCCTTTGCGCGTCTCATGCATGATCTTGCCGGGCTCTGAATCCCTGAAGGTGGAGGTTTCATGCGCCTGGTTCTTGGCAAGATACGCCAGCACGCCGCGCGCCAGCCCGGGGTCGATCCATAAGGTCTGCAGGCTCGTGATGATGGCGTCGCGCCCAAATGGCGTCGAAAACCAAGGGATGCCCGCGTAAGGATAGGGGCCGGTCGATAAATCGCTGGTTAACATCGCCAGATCCGCTTTGGATTTGTCCAGCCACGCTTGAAACAGTCTGCCCGACGCATGAAGGCCGGCGCCGCGTTGACGCCGCCGGCGCAGGCTGAGCCGTGCGCGCGCGGCCGCCCGACGATAACTTTCCGGGCCGGGCCGAGCCGGGAGCGTCCCCACTTCAATATATAACTCCCATGGCCGATGCTCAGCGATTTCGGCGTTAAAGCCGGCGCTCTCGGCGTCGATCGTCGTCGGACGATGAGAAAAGGACATCGCGACCGAGCGCGACTTGCCATCCAGTCCCAGGTAGCGCAACTCGATACCGCTTTTGCCAATGGTGCGGCCGGATAATGTGCCGCGCCCGGGACGTTTCTGGCCCCGGACTTCGAACATGTCGCGAAAATCGGCCGCATAACGGATCGTCAGCGGAACGCATTTCGCGCCGCCGCCATAACTGGTCAGACGAATGCGCTCGAACAGTCGCGCGTCCCACAGAAAACGCTTGCGTTCAACGTGGATGACGCCCGTCGGTGTGGAGCTATCTCCCAGCGGCGGAAGCGGATGATTGGTCGAATGCGCGGTAAAGAAAGTATTGTCACGGCTTACATCGCTTGAAAGCAGACTTGCCGGTTTGCCGCCCAGCAGCAATTTCCACTGCGAGAGCAGGCGGGTATCGTTATAAAACAGTCCGTCCCCTTGTCCGGTAATGTCTCCGTTGGCATCGGCCACAATAAAGGCATCGCCTTCCTTCAGGACAAACAGCCGCCGGGTGTCCGCCGCAAATTCATTCGTCCCCGCACTCTCGGCCTGCGGCGTTTCGGCGTCGCGCTCTGCTTGGTCTGTCCGGCTCTGGTCGGTCATATCGCCTCGCTTCCAACAAACACACTGTCATTGCGCGGATGACCTGGACCGGATGCATTCAAGGCCGCGGCCGGCGCAATGCCGTCGGGATGGATTTCCCCTCGGCCTCGCAAAAGTTGCTTGTACAGTTGGACATAGCGCCACGCCATCGTCTCCGCGGTAAAACGCCGTTCGAATGCATGGCGAACGGTGTGACGGTCCACTTCGCCGATGCGGCGGACTGCCTCCGCCGCCGAACCGATCGAATCCGCGAAAAACCCGGTGACGCCGTGTTCCATCACTTCAGGCACCGCGCCATGCCGCCACGCGATGACCGGCGTTCCGCATGCCATTGCTTCAATCATGACCAGGCCAAAAGGCTCAGGCCAATCGATGGGAAACAGGAGCGCACTGGCGTTTCCAAGAAATTCACTTTTATCGGCATCTCCGATTTCTCCAATATATTCAATCAAGGGATGGTTGAGAAGATGGCGGATTTGGCGATCGAAATAGTCATGGTCCACATTGCCGATCTTGGCCGCGATGCGTAGAGGAACACCCGCCTGGATCGCTATTGCAATGGCGCGATCGACCCGCTTTTCCGGCGCAATTCGTCCTAAAAAGGCCAAATATCTCGCTTCGGGCGCCGGCGTAAAGCGGAACAGGTGCTCATCGATGCCGTGCAAGACCGTGCCCAGCCAATTGGCGTTCGGTAGCGGCTTGCGTTGGCTATCCGAAATCGACACCAGCGGATAGCGCTGCCATCGCTTATAAACGTCGTCCAGCCCCGCCAGATCGAGCCGGCCATGCACGGTGGTCAGCGTCCGTTCGGCGATGTCCTCGAAAAAAGGAAAATGGATGAGATCGGTATGAAAGTGGAGAATATCGAATTCATCCCTGCGCCGCCGCACTTCGTCCAGCATCGCGAAATGGCTGGCGATATCCGAGATAAGCGGATTCGGATCGAGACGCAATGCCTGAGAGCGCATTGGCACCAGACGCGCGCCGGTTTCGGTGTCTGCGGAGGCAAATAGCGTGACATCGTGGCCTTGGACCAGCAGAGCGTCGGTGAGGTGGGCGATGACTCGTTCGGTGCCGCCATACAGACGGGGAGGGACCGCTTCATACAGCGGCGCAATTTGAGCGATTTTTAACATATTTCCCTGGCGTCAAGAAAGTCGCTTTTAAACCGCAACTATCGCGGAAAGTATGCGACGAGGCGCCACGCGTACAGGAAGAGCCCAGCGTCTGCTCGAACCAGTTTATTGGATCTTATCGCCAATCTGAATCGGTGTAAGTCTGGAGCGTGTGTAAGATAATAATGTCAGCCCTGACGGAATGCGCTGACGCCACCCCGATATCAAGGCCTGAAACGGCGCCGCTAGACCGTCACCGGAAAATAGCGATTGACGATAATCAGTACCACCAGCAGCACGATGCCGATGCCGAGGCTCCAGCCGATCAATTTTTTTTCAATCGGCAGCAGCGGCTCGACGGCCTGTTTATTCAGTTCACGTTGGAGATCGGATTCAGACATGATGTGCTCCGGTTAGCCGGCTAATGGCGGTTTGACACCGCTGAAGAAAATCCACGACATCAGCAGCCCGACCCAAATAACGAACCCGACCAGACTAACGAGGTAGACCGCGACCAGTTTGCCGAAACCTTCCTGCCAGAGCTTGCGGAAATTGGAAAGCACGCCGATGGAAAAGAAGGTCAGGATAAAAAAGATCACGCGAAAAGTATTTGCCGTACCGACCGACGAGGTGATTTTCGCCAGCGTTTCCGGGGTGGCCGAACTTGCCAGATAAAATCCGATCAGGAAAGTCAGCACAAAGCCGATGATGAACTTTGGAAAGCGCAGCCAGATTTCGGACGCTCGCGCCTTGTCGCCGCCGGCCTGTACGTTGATGTGATTGGTCCAGATATAGGCCAGAATGAAGGCCCAGACGCCGATGAAGACATCGATGAAAACCTTGACCGCCGCCGTGGTTCCCAGTATCCAGCCCGGTTGATACCGAACCCCCTCGGCGGCTGCCTTCGCCATGATCAGCGCTTCGGTGATGCCGCCCGCGGCCACTGCCGCGCCGTCGGTTTTGACAGCCAAACCGATCCATGCGGCTGCCACCAGCGGCTCGTGGGACAGATAAGTCTGCGCGATGAACGGCAGAATCAATACTTCGACCACCGCAAAAATCACCACCAGCGACGACACCAGTATGGGCACCGCCGGACGCGCGCGGATGGCGCCGCCGGTGGCGATCGCCGCCGCCACGCCGCAGATCGAAATGCCGGAAGCCAATGGCGCCGCCCACTCGCGGCTGAAGTCGAACCATTTGCGCGTGATGAAATACACCACCGACCAGTAAATCAGATAGGCTTCGACGATGGCCGCCAGGCCGCGCAGCAATACCGATGTCGCCAGCGAAAGCTTGCTGGCCACGGTGACGGCAATGAACGCGCCCAGGATCACGATGGCGATCTTGATGTACAGCTCCGGGCGGATCGCCGCCGACAGCCAATTCGCAAAAGCGGGGAACAGGTTGCTGACGATCAGGCCCGCCAGCAATGCAAAGATGTAACCTCCTTCATTGGTCAGCCGCAATGACCAGCCAATGCCGAATTTCTTGAATTCGGCGGGCGTCACCGCCGCGAAATGCGCATAATTACCGGCGATCCAGCTGGCATAGGCAAGCGCGAACACCACGGTAAACGCGATCGCGAAACGTTTGACGTCGATCTTCAGCGTCGCGGCTCCCGCGCTGAGTACGGCCAGCAACGCAAGATAGGTGGCGACCAGCGCGCCGATTCCGCCCAGGCCCGCATAGCGCTTGGCGCTGGCGCCCAGAGCGGCGGAAAGATCGGTCCAGACCGCCGTGGAGACGGCCCAGCCGAGCACATCGTGCCCGGTGATGCCCAGCAACGCCAGAGCGAAGATCAGCAGGCCGATCCCCACTGCGAGCCAGTCTTCCGAGAGCGTGGCGGCGGGCGTGAGGCCTGCCGTGCTTTGATTTGACAGAACCGCATTCGACATGAATTTCCCCCCCGGAATTTTTCAGGAATTCAAAAAACAATAGCGCCGATCCAGCCATGCATATACGAATCTATTTTCATATGAATATGAAAAAAAATTGGAATCGATTGGGGGCGGCCAAGTGTTCTGTTAGCGGGAACCGGAAACCGCGAACAGGCCGGCGGGTGATGCCAATGCTGTCGTATGAGGAGGGGAGGATGGTCATGGATTCCTTCCTGTTAGGCAGTTATCCTGACTGTGAATGGTAATGCGAGATCACATTTTCATCCCGGATGTGATGCAATTGCCGTCTGGGCCTCATAATACCGGGAAGCTCCGCCGTTGATAAACCTGGCAAGCCGGCCAAACGGACCAAATCCGACTGGGCCGTATTGCTTTTCGATGCACTAACCTAGAGAGTTTCATGAAATTACGCTTGGGGAAAATACGCTCGCTCGTCAACTGCCTCCTGTTGTTCCCCGTCATTGCAGCGTTGTCGCCGACCGCCGTGCATGCCGAAGAAATTTCGGTCACCCAGTGGGGGCAAAGCCTGTACGGCCTGCCTTATGCGGTGGCGATGGAAAAAGGACTGTTCAAGAAGGCCGGCATTGACATCACGGGCATTTTGAGTTCCGGCGGCGGCGGCACGACGGTGCGCAATATTCTCGCCAGCCCGACACCGTACGGCGAAGTGGCCGTCTCCGCGGCGCTGGCGGCGCAGCGCCAGGGCCTGGACGTGATCATCGTCAACGCCGGCACGCGCAGCGTCGCCGAGGCTTCGATGGTGGCCATGCCGAATTCCGGGATCAAATCGGTGACGGATCTGATCGGTAAAAAAGTCGCGATCACCTCGCCCAAAGGCGTGTCCGAAATGCTGTTGATGATGGTGCTGCAGCAAAAAGGCATCGACCCGAATCGGGTCACGCGGGTGGCGTCTGGCGGTTACGTCAACGGCCTGACGATGCTGGAACATGGCGCGGTGGCGGGGGCGGTGCTGATCGAGCCGCTGTCGATCATCCGCAAGGACAAGTACACCACGGTTTACCGGGCCGGCGACGTATTGAAACCGATGACCACGTCGGTCGGCATCACCACGCGTAAATTCGCCAGGGAGTCGCCGGACAAGCTGCGGGCGATTATCGCCGGCCGTCGCGCGGGCGTCGATGCGCTGTATGCCGATCCCGCCGGCGCGGCTAAAATCCTGCAGCGCGATTTCAAGCTCAGCGCCGGGGATGCAAAACAGGCGGTCGACAATATGATCCGTCCGAAAATGTGGAGCGCCGGCAATTTCGACCATGCGGAACTGGAGCGCATGATCGACGGCCTGCGGCTGATCGGTGAAGTCAGTGGGCCGGTGGACTGGAACACGCTGATCGACACCGATTATTTGCCGGCCGATCTGAAGGGAAAATGATGGGCGCTGTGTTCGATAAGGTGGACAGCGCTTCCGCCATGACGGCAATGCCGGATGCGCCGGCGCTCGGCGATGCCCACGCCTGCCTGAAGCAGGTCACGCAGTATTTCAACCAGGCCGGCAGCAAGGAAAAGCTGCATGCGCTGGGACCGATCGATCTGACGCTGAACCGGGGCGAGTTCTTTTCGGTGGTCGGTCCGTCGGGCTGCGGAAAGTCCACGCTGCTCGATGTGCTGGCGGGCCTGACGACGCCGACTTCCGGATCGGCCGAATTCGAAGGCCGCCCCGTCAAAGGCGTGCCGGACGGCGTCGGCGTGGTGTTCCAGGACGATGCCTCCTTCCCGTGGCTGACGGTACGCGACAACATCGCATTCGGCCTGCGCTGGTCGGGCTTCGACGGTCCGGAAGTGCAGCGTCGCATCGATTATGCGATCGGATTCATGGGCCTGAAGGATTTCGCCAAGGCCTATCCATCGCAACTGTCGGGCGGCATGCGCCAGCGCGTCTGCATCGCCCGCACCCTGGTCACGCAGCCGCGCCTGATCCTGCTCGACGAACCGTTCGGCGCGCTCGATCAGCAGACCCGCCTGCTGATGGGCGACGAATTGCTGCGCCTGTGGCGCGAGACATCGGCCACCGTGTTGCTGATCACGCATTCCCTGGACGAGGCGGCGATGCTGTCGGATCGCGTCGGGGTGATGTCGGCCCGGCCCGGCCTGTTCATCGATTTCGTCGAAACCGGCTGGGAGCGGGATCGGGACAGCCGCGTGGTGTCGACGCCGCGCTTCGGTGAAATCAACGCCAGGCTGTGGGACAAATTGCGGGTCGAATCGATGAAGCTGATGGGAACGGCGCATGCGCATTGAGACAGCCATGCGATCGGACGGCATAAGAAAAGGGCGATAAGGTGAAAGTCGAAAACTGCTTGCGTCTGGCGGTAATCGCCGGATTGATTTTGGGACTGGAGCTGTTGTGCCGCATCGGCGCGATCCCGGCGACCGTGATGATCGCGCCGTCGCAGATGTTTGTGCATATGTGCGCGCTATTGGCATCGGGCAAATTCGGTCTGGATATTCGCACCACCCTGATGAATATCGCCGCCGCATCGGTGATTGCCGTTCTGCTGGGGTTCCTGATCGGGCTGGCGATCCACCCGCTGCCGTCGCTGCGAAGGGCCATCGAGCCTTTGCTGGCAAGTTATTACGCGGTGCCGAGCTTCATTTTCTATCCGGTGTTTATCGTCATGTTCGGCATCGGTCCGCTGCCCATCATCGTCATCGGCGTGCTGCTGGCGATGGTCACGATGATTACCTCCACGCTGAGCGGCCTGGACCGGATTCCCCCCGCGATGCGCAAAAGCGCCAAGGTTTTTCGTCTGCCGCGCTGGCGCACGGCCTTGTTCATCGAGCTGCCGGCCGCCTTGCCTTATTTGTTTGCCGGCGTGAAATTATCGGTGGCTTATGCTTTCATCGGCGTGATCGCGTCGGAATTCATTTTGTCCGGCACCGGCATCGGCTATGCGATCGCCTACGCCTATAACAATTTCGAAAACCAGGACATGTATGCGCTGATGCTGTTCGTGCTGCTGCTGGTAACGCTGATCAATATGGTGCTTAATTCCATCGATCGCCGCTTCCAGGCGCGCAGGCATCGCTGACAGGCACTTATCCGCCGCTTATTCACGAATGAAAGGATTCGGCACATGATGCATTCCATCAGGAAATCCGGCGGCACCGCGCTGGTGTTGATCGGGCTGATGCTGTTATGGCAATCGATGCACATGATGGTCGGCGCCGGCGCGTTGACCTCGCCCTGGGTCACGGTGGTCAAGCTGGCCGGCATGCTCGCGTCGGGCGAACTCAATGCGCATATGCTGGAGACCGGCAAGGCGCTGCTGTATGCGCTGGTGCTGGCGCTGGCCGGCGGCATCGTGCTGGGCGTGGCGCTGGGCATGCACAGGCTGTCGGGCAATGTGGCGGAGCCGATTCTGCTTAACCTGTACTCGATCCCGAAGGTCGCGCTCTATCCATTGATCTTGCTGGTCTTCGGTCTCGGCCTGTCGGCAAAGGTCGCGTTCGGCGTAATGCACGGGCTGATTCCGATCCTGGTGTTTACGATGAACGGCATCCGCCAGATGCGGCCGGTCTATCTGCGCACCGCCAGGACCATGCGCATGCCGCTGCACCGGACGGTGCTGCATGTATTGCTGCCGGCGGTCCTGCCGGAAGTGATCTCCGGTCTGCGCCTCGGTTTTTCGCTGACCTTGCTGGGCGTGCTGATCGGCGAAATGTTCGCTTCGCAGAGCGGACTCGGCTATCTCATCACCAATGCGATGGGTCTGGGCGATATCGCCTCCATCATGGCGGTGGCCTTGCTGCTGACGGTGTTCGCGGTGGTCTGCAATGGCTTGTTCATGCTGTTCGACCGGCGCGTGCATCACAAATAGATTTCTTTAGGCAAACACTGAAAGGGTAAAACACCATGTATGACGTATTCCAAACCGACCGCCTGATCGACATGTGGCTGTCCGAGGACATCGGCTATTGCGACCTCACCGCGCAAGTGATGATCGAGCCAGAGGAAACCGGTGCTTTTTATATGAATGCGCGTGAAACGCTGATCGTGTCCGGCCTCGAAGTCGCCGCGCGCGTCTTCAAGCGTTACGATCCCACGCTGGAAGTCATCGTGCACGTCAAGGACGGCGTCAAGGTCGACGCCGGCACGGTATTGCTGACTGTCAGCGGCAAAGCCCGCAGCGTACTGACCGCCGAGCGCACCGCGTTGAACATCGTGCAGCGCCTGTCCGGCATCGCCAACGAAACCGCCAAATACGTCGCCGCGGTAGCCGGCACCTCGGCGCGTCTGATCGACACCCGTAAAACCACACCGGGCCTGCGCATGCTGGAAAAGCATGCGGTGGCCTGCGGCGGCGGCCTGAACCATCGGCTGGGCCTGGATAACGGCGTGCTGATCAAGGACAACCATATTGCCGTGTGCGGCAGCATCGCCAAGGCGGTCGAGCGCGCGCGCCGCCAATTGCCGGTGCTGACCAAGCTGGAAGTCGAATGCGACAGCCTGAAGCAGGTTGCCGAAGCGCTGGCCGCCGGCGTCGATGTCATCATGCTCGACAATATGCCGCTGGACGCGATGATCGAGGCAGTCAAGATGGTCGGCGGACGCGTCAAAGTGGAAGCCTCCGGCGGCATCAATCTGGGCACCATCGGCGCCATCTCGAAAACCGGCGTCGATTACATTTCGACCAGCAAGCTCAACCAGGCCGCGGTCTGCGTCGATATCGGCCTCGACGAAGCAGAATAGACGCCTCATCAGCGAGGGGCCGCCATGCGGCAAGCGGGATGGCCCGTGGTCCGCTCAGGCCTTGACGGTTGTGTGCTTTTCTGGCGCCGTATCGCCGGTCCCGGCTGGCGCCTCGTTTTTCTTTCCGGCCCGGGCGGCCGATATCTGCCTGCTCACGGCGCGCACCATCGAGGTCTTGACGCTGATGACGTGCTGGCGCATCAGGATTTCCGCTTCGCGCGGCTCGCGCGCCAGGATCGCGTCGTAGATCTTGTGATGGAAGCGGTGTCGCTCGCGGATGTCGTCGATTTCGAAGGCGATGATGTTGTGCGCGGAAGCCTGCGGAATCTGGTTGCAGACCCGCAGCACATTATCGGTGAGGCGCGAGTCGGCGGCCTGGTGGACCTTGGTGTGGAAGATTTCGTTGATGTCCGCGTATTCGGTGCGTTGCACGCCCGGATCGCCGTCGTTGGCCAGTATCCGGTCGCCGCGCATCAGCGCGTTTTCGAGTTCGGCGCGGACCGCCTCGGATATCCCGCGTTCGGCCGCGAAGCGCGCCGCCAATCCTTCGGCCAGCGCGCGCATTTCATACGCATCGACGATTTCCGACAGCGCAAAGGCGCGCACCGTGAAACCGCGGTTGGAGATATAGGTCAGCAGTCCTTCCCCCGCCAGCATCTGCAGCGCCGTACGCAGCGGCGTGCGCGATACGGCCAGTCTCTGGGCCAGCGCGACCTCATTGATGCGCGTATCGGGCGGAAATACGCCATCCAGCAACTCTTGCCGGATGCGTTCCGCCAGTTCGACGGACAGGGTCGGCGCACTCGGCTTTTTACTCATGACTGTGCTCATCATCCAAATTTTTCGATTATATAGGACAGTAGCATGCCCCGGCCTTGCCGCATCGCAGGCTAAATCATGCCGTCGCTAAAAATTAAAATGAATACATTTAATCATTGTATATTTAATTAATGTGTACATATAATATAAAAAATCAGCGCCCCACCGTTCACTTCCCGTCTGGAGAATCAGCTTGACCTCGAATCAAACATCTTATGCCGTCGCACTGGAGACTCCCGTTTTGCCTGTCGTCGGCGCCACCGCGCTGTATCCGGTCCGCCGCATTTACTGCGTGGGCCGCAACTACGTCGCTCATATCCGTGAAATGAAAGAGGGCGACGAACGCGATCTGCCGTTCTTCTTCCAGAAACCTTCCGACTCCATCATCCTGGACGGCGCCGAACTGGCTTACCCTCCGTACACCGACGATTTCCAGCATGAGATCGAGCTGGTCGTGGCCATCGGCAAGGCCGGCCGCGACATCCCGGTCGACGCCGCGCTCGACTATGTGTTCGGCTATGGGATCGGCATCGACATGACGCGCCGCGATCGCCAGCGCGAAGCCCGCGACCGCATGCTGCCATGGGAAATGGGCAAGTCCTTCGACGAATCGGCGCCTTGCGGACCAATTCATCCGGTCGCGCAAACCGGCCATCTGACCAAGGGCGCGATTGCGCTGTCCGTCAACGGCAAGCCGCGCCAGACAGGCGATCTCAACCAGATGATATGGAACGTGCCGGAGATCATCTCCAACCTGTCGACCCAGTACGTACTCAAGCCGGGCGATCTGATTTTCAGCGGCACGCCGGCCGGCGTCGGCGCCGTGCAGCCGGGCGACCGCATCGAAGGAACGATCGAAGGGCTGGGCGCCATTCATTTCACCGTCGCCGCCAAAGGAAAATGACATGCTGCCGAACGAACGACTGGTCTACTCGCCGATCACGGGCCGTCCCAAGCTGACGCTGCCCGGCAATGCCCGGCTGGCGGTATGGGTGATCGTCAATATCGAAGAATGGAATCCGCTGGAGACCATGCCGCGCACGGTGCTCACGCCGCCCGCCGGCGGTTCGCCGAGCCCGGACATTCCGAACTGGGCCTGGCATGAATACGGCAACCGCGTCGGATTCTGGCGCATGCTCAAGGTCTTCGATACGCTCAACATCCGTCCGGCGCTGGCGATCAACGGCTCCGCGATTCGCGCCTACGAGCCGATTTCCCGCGCGGCGATGGAGCGCGGCTGGGAGTTCGTCGGACATGGGTATTCTCAAAAGAATATGCAGAAGGTCGACGACGAGCGCGCCGATATCGCCAGGACCAGCGAGGCGATACGCGCAATGACAGGCAAGGCGCCGCGCGGCTGGCTCGGCCCGGGACTGACCGAGACCTGGGAAACGCCGGATATCCTGGTGGAAGAAGGCTACGATTACGTGTGCGACTGGGTGCTGGACGACCAGCCGGTGCTGCTCAACACGCGCACCAAGCCTATCGTCAACGTGCCGTATACGCAGGAATGCAACGACGTTGCGATGATGCTGATCCAGCACCATGCGGCCGCCGAATACCGCAACCGGGCGATCGATCAGTTCGATCAGTTGTATGACGATGCGCAGGATGAAGCGCGCGTGATGGCGCTGGTGGTGCATCCATACATCATGGGCGCGCCGCATCGCCTGCGCTACTTCCGCGAAGCGCTCGCGCATATTCTTTCCCGTCCCGGCGTGGTGTTTACGTCCGGCAGCGAAATCTGTGACGCGTTCCTGGCGTCGGCGCCCGCCGGGAAGTAATCCGGAGCGGCGGCCGCGCGCCTGTAAAGCAAGAAAATAAGCTAACAAAATAAGCTAACAAATGACGGCGGCCCTTTTCCGGAGCCGCCGCACTACCGAGGCAGCAATGAAAAATTCCGTTTCGCAGACCCCCATGATGTCTGCGCGCTTCGGCGCGCTGGCGATGTTCGTCATTTTGCTCCTATCGTATTCGGTCAATGCAATGGACCGGCAGATTTTCCCGTTGCTGGCGTCGGACGTGCGGCGCGAGTTCGGCTTCGGCCTGGCCGATATCGGTCTGTTGTCGACCATTTTCACCTTGGGCATGGCGATCGCCGGGGTGCCGACCGGCATGCTGCTGGCGCGGGTGTCGCGCAAGACCGTGACCATGGTCGGCATCGCCATTTTTTCGCTGGGCACCATATTGACGGCGACCGCGCACGGCTTTGCCGACATGCTGGTCTATCGGGCCGCGACCGGCGTGGGCGAGGCAATGCAGCTCACCGTGATCATTGCGATCGGCACCAGCTACTTCTCGCGCTTTCGCTCGATGGCGGTCGGCGCGGTCAATTTCTCGTTCGGCGTCGGCGCGATCGTCGGCCCGGTGGCCGGCGGCGCGCTGCTTGCCGTGCGGCATGACTGGCGCTTTCCGATGATGGTGTTCGGGCTGTTCGGCTTCGTCATGATCGCCTTGATTTTGTTTTTCGTGCGCCAGTGGTTTACCGAAACCCGCGCCGCCGAAGATCCGCGCCAGCAGATTCATTCGGTGACCACGCTGTGGAACCGCAACACGCTGATTCTGACGCTGCTGAGTCTGATCGGCGGGATGATCATTTACGGTTATCTGGGCATGTATCCGGTGTTCCTGCGCGAACAACTGGGCTTCAGCGGCGCGGTCACCGGCGGCGTGATGAGCGCGTACGGCCTCGGCGTGTTTGCATCGATCGCCGGCGGCTGGGTCGGAGACCGCATGCCGGCGCGATGGGTGCTGGGCGGGAGCTTTCTGATTGCCGCGCTGCTCGGTTACGGCCTGTTCCATGCGGCCACCGGTGTGTTCGAGCAATCGGCGCTGTCGTTCCTCTGGGGGCTGGTGGTCAGCGGGACGATTTACGTCAATCTGGCCGGCTACCACATGCGTTCTGTGAGCGGCAGTCTGAACAGCAGCGCCTCCGGATTATTCGTGTCCAGCCTGTACGGCTCCGCGGCGATCGCCGGATATACCTTCGGATGGCTGGCCACGCATGCCGGATGGTCGGTGGCCGGCCTCACGCAGATCTCGCTGTTGTCGTGTATCGGCGCCGTGATATCGCAGGGGCTGCAATCGTCGAAGATGGCGTTGCCGGCAGGCCGCAGGGCAGCGCTCGCAGCAGCCGACGCCAAGCAATGACTGTTCAATAGTCCAGCAGTACCAGGTTCGGCCGGCAAGCCGGTCGATTTTCATGCAGGGAACAATCTTAGGGGTGGTATTCATGAAAGCAATCGGTAGCATGATGAGCAGGTTGGCAATGGGCTTATGCGCGGCAGCGGCCTTGCAGGGGATGGCGATGACGGCGGCGCATGCGCAGGCCAAGCCGCTCGGTGAAATCACGGTCAACGTCTTTCCGGGCGGTTTCAACTGGCCGAGCTATGCGGCCGAGGCCAAGGGATTCTTCGCGCAGCAGGGCATAGAAGTCCGCCTGCAGGGCACCACGGGATCGGTGGCGCAGATGACCGGCCTGTCCAAGGGCAGTTTCGACATCGCGATGACCGCCATCGACAATATCGTCGCATATGTCGAAGGCGAGGGCGAAGCGCCGATCGGCCCGCAGCCGGATTTCGTCGCCGTGATGGGCAGCGACAGCAGCTTCCTGAGCCTGGTCGCCGCGCCCGATGTCAAAACGTATGAAGATTTGCGCGGCAAGACGCTGTCGGTGGATGCGCGCACCACCGGCTATGCCTTCGTGCTGTACGACATGCTGGAACGCAAGGGCTTGAAACAGAGCGATTACAAAATCGAAACCGCCGGCGGCATGGTGCAGCGCTGGGAAGCCCTGCAGAAGCACGCGCAGGTAGCGACGCTGTTCTCCGCGCCGTTCAACATCCTGGCGCGCAACCAGGGCTTCAACCAGATCGCGACGGCCACCGACGTGCTCGGCGCCTACCAGGGCAACGTCGCCGCGACGCGCCGCTCATGGGCCGCTCAAAACAAGCCGAAACTGGTCGCCTTTATCCGCGCCTATGTGCAGGCCATCGATTGGCTGTACGAGCCGGCCAATCACGACGAGGCGATTCGCATTCTGCTGAAAAACGTGCCGCAGATGTCTCCCGAGCTGGCCGAACAGACCTATAAGGAATTGCTCGATCCGCGCACCGGCTTCTTCCGCAAGGGGCAGATGAACACGGAAGGCATCCGCACCGTGCTGGCCTTGCGCACCCGCTATGCCGAGCCGCATAAGGTGTTGAGCGATCCGATGAAGTATTACGATCCGGCTTACTACAACGAAGCGCGGCGTTAAGCGTTACAAGCGGCTGCGGCAAGCCAGCGCATGGTTGACCAGCTTTTCCAGTTTTAACTCCAGGGCCAGCACGCCATCCTGTTCGCAAGCATAAGCCAGCGCCAGCAAATTGCCGGAACCCTCGGACGCCGCCATCACGATATCGGGGTCGTCCGAGTAATTGCTGTCCAGCAGTTCCACCAGCAGGCGCGGGTCGTGGGACAGCGGCCCCACCACGCAGATCAACTGCAGCCGCTGTTCGTCGATGGGCGAAAAACAAACGCTCAGTTGATCGTCGATCACCAGCGTCGGCAGGTCTTCCATCTCGTCTTCGGGGGGGAACTCTATGCCCAGATGTTGATAAAAATCCTCTAAAAATGTAGCCATAATATTTTTCTCAATAAATCGATTTCAGCCGCTATAAGCTAAGCATCCAGGAAAACGCCAAAAGCTTTTTCGAGACGCCCTCGTCGCCGATGCGTTCCCGATTGCTCAGTTCGCCTAAAGGGCGATTGCGTAGCACCAGATTGCCGCGGCTGCCAGTATTGACTTCCTGCACTTCAAGGTTGCCACTGTTGAGCAGCACTTCGCGGTAGAGCTCCTTTTGCTCTGGCTTGAGCATGCCGGGCTGCGGAAATTGCCCGGTCTCGTGCAGGACGAGCGCCGCGTGCTTTATTTCTGAGTCGGCATAACCTGTGCGGTCCTTGCCGCTTTTGCAGTTGAAGCAGGGCGTCACATCGATCAAATGGCTTAGCATGGCAATGCGCGTGACCATCTTGTACGGATCGCCACCGTCGCGCCGATAGGCATTGGTGGTCCATAGTGTGCGGATCTGCTTGACCAATTCTGCAACGACTTCCGTTTTCTCCTGGTGTTTGTCCAGATATTCCGCGGCCCAGCCGCCTATCGGACTATTCGGCTTGGCATTGCCGATCAATTGTTCCAGCGCAGCCTGGTTCTGCGCTTTTGCGGCTTCCCAGCCCAGACTCAATTTGTATGCGCCTTCATTGACGCCGAAGTTGAATGCGGCAATCTTGACATTGAACTGGATGGTCTTGCTGCTTCCGTCCGCTTGTTTCACATCGAAGATAATCGGCGATTCGCTGAGCTTCTGCCATGCTTCAAATTGATCTTGGAGCTGCACCCCTTCGGAAAAATGAAGGCAATTAAAGGGGGTGAGCATGGCCGTGGAAGTGAGCTTCAGATCGACTTTCTCGCCCGCCATTGCCTGCCCGATTTTTTCCGGATCCATGAACAGGGCCGCGATCGCTATTTCGCGGGCGCGGTTGTGAGCGGCGACTCTGCGGTGCTCGCATCCGATCTCCAAACCGAAGGCCGACAATCCCGCGTGCCGCAGCCCCCTGAACAGAGACTTGCCCTCGCCGCCAAGCTCGTCTTTACCCGGCTCCGCCCGTATTTCGGTGGTCCAGAGATTGACCGCATGCCTGGCCTCATCGGTGGTATGGGAGCAGACCCCCCCGGAGTAACCTGAGAACAGCGGCGCGCCGCCGGGTGTGCGCATCTGTCCGGCCGGCGTCATGGTCGACGCGTAAGCTGCATCGTTATACGAAATATTGGTCTCGATAACCGGCCATTCGCGTTCGTTCAACACTGCGACAATGGCTTTGGACATCTGTATTTTCATTATCTTGCCGGGGTCCTTATCGCCACCGAGGGGCTTTAGGATCTGCATCAGTTCCTTATTCCGCGCCGCCACTTCCTTGGCGTCGAGTCCATTTTGGGGAACATTCTCCCACCACTCATTCAGCTTCGCGCGCGCGATGGAGGCCTCGCCTGAATTTGGGTGTTTTCCGATGATATGCTCCGCGGCTGCTCTTTTTAAAGCCAGCCGGTCATGCAATCGGCTTGCGATTTCTGCGGTATTTTTGTCCGTGAATGAATCAGGCGTACGCACCGCGTCCGCAACGTAGATCTTTTTTTCTTGAGCGGAAAAAGAGGCCCGGCACTGAAAAGAAATATTGCGTTGATATTGCGCGCTCTTCATCGGCGCCTGGCCCTTGGTTGAAGAGATGCTGAACAGATTGAGGGACGCCCCGAGCGTTCTCACGGCAGTTTTGAAAAAATTTCTTACTCTGCTAAAGACGTTTGGCGGTCGATCATTGCTAATGGAGAATGTCTGCATAAGTATCGATTCCATTGTGAGCGGGAGATCGATACGATATGTGAAGACGGCTTCAGCCACTTTCAAAAAATGGTCATTTTCAGGTCTTTAAATGCATTTCTTCAAAAACGGCGCACAGATGTTCGGAGAAGGCCGCCGCCGCGCTCGGCAACGATCTTCCGCGCCGCATCGCCAGGAATAACTGCGCTTGCGTCAAGCCGGGATCGGTCAACGGGATAGCGACCATATCCGCATCGAAACTGGCGCCCACGCGGAACTGAAAGCACACCGCCTGGCTCATGCGGGCGAAGGCCTTCATCGTTTCGATCGAATTCGACACCAGCGCGGGTTCGAACTTGAATGAGGTTTTCAGCAGTGCGCGATCGATCAGCGCGCGGCCTGCAAGCGATTCATCGGCCAATGCGATCGGATAGGCCAGACAGTCCCGCAAACGCAGGGTGGCGCTAGCCGCCAGCGGATGATCCCGCGCCACCACTGCGCAAAACGGCTGGCTGGCGACGGCAAGTACGCTGACATCGGAGCGGTTATATAAATCGTGGGTCAGGATGAGATCGGCCGCATCGGATGTCAGCGCATCCAGCAGCCGTCCCGCCGCTTCAATCACCACATTGAAAACCACCCCCGGATGCTTCAGCTGGAATTTCGCGATCGCGGCCGGCAGCAAACGTCCCGCCACGGATTCGGTGGCCGCGATGCGCACCCGTCCGCGCACCAGGCCGCGCAGCTGCTCGATCTGCGAACCGACAAACTCCAGATCGGCCAGCGCGCGGCGTACGTAATGGAGATACAACTCGCCGGCCGTGGTCAGCCGCACGCCGCGCGGTAGCCGTTCGAACAGCGCCGCGCCGAGTTCGCTTTCCAGATCGAGAATACGGCGGTTCAGCGCGGAGGAAGCAATGTGCAGCGACGCGGCCGCCTTGCGGATGGAGCCGTGGCGGGCGACGGCGCCGACATAAAGCAGAATGCGCGGCGGCCTCAGTGCGCCTTTGGAGCCGCCGGTCGTGCGGGGGGCGGGCGCTTCCTTTTCTGTGGGATTTCCCAATTATTCCGCCAATGTAAAAATTTAAGTTTTAATTGTTTAACAATTACCTATTGATACCTATTGATGCAAGCGAGCTGATTTTAGCATCGCAACGGCCTGATTCTAATGCTGGATGCGTGCGCAGGGAGTGTCTAGAATCGGCTTGTCATTTTCGAAACTTTCCTAAAAAGGTCATCATGCGAACCTCCTGGCTATCCATGCTTGTCGGTGTCTTGATCGCTGCCTCTTCCCTCTCGACGCAGGCCGCCGATTCCGTCACCGTCCGTCTGAAGTGGTTTAATCAGGCGCAATTTGCAGGTTTTTACGTCGCCAAGGAAGAGGGCTTTTACAAGGCGGCCGGCCTGGATGTCGCCGTGCAGCCGGGCGGCCCCGATTTCCCTTCGATCCAGATGGTGGCCGGCGGCAATGAACAGTTCGGCGTCAGCAGCGCCGACCAGATTCTGGTCGCGCGCGGCAAGGGGGTGCCGGTCGTCGCGCTGGCGGTGTTGTATCGAAAGAGCCCATTTGTGCTGTTTTCGCTGAAGTCCAGCGGCATCGATACCCCGGCGAAATTCGCCGGCAAAAAAATCGGCGTCAAGGTCGGCGGCAATGAGGAGCTGGTCTACCGCGCGTTGCTGAAGAAAACCGGCGTATCCAGCAAGAGTCTGACCGAAATCCCTGTCAAATTCGATATGACGCCGCTACTCACAGGTCAACTCGACGTATGGCCCGGTTATCTGATCAACGAAGTGATTGCCGCGCGCGAAAAAGGCTTCGAGGTCAATATCATCTCCCCGTCGGACTACGGCATCGATTTATATGCCGACACCCTGTTCACGACCGAAGCCATGGTGCGCGATCATCCTGATCTGGTGCGCCGCTTCGTCGCCGCGACACTGAAGGGATGGACCGAGGCGGTCGCTCACCCCGACGAAGCCGCCAGAATGACGGTGATGCAGGACAACAAGCTCACTTACGCCCATGAATTTGCAATGATGAAGGAAAGCATCCCCTCGCTGAAGCCGGACGCGCACGCCGTCGGCTCCATGCAGATGGCCGGCTGGCAAACATTGCAGACGCTGCTGGTGGATGGCGGTTTTCTGAAAGCGCCTATCGATCTGAACAAGGCGTTCACAACCAGCTTCCTGGCGCCATGACAGGGCCGGCAGCGCTCGCCGGCATCAGCGGGGCGGCCGTGTTCGGGCATGCCGCGCCTGCGCCGGCGGCCATCGCAGTGAATGAATTGAGCATTCGCTTCGGCGCGCTTGCCGTGATCGACAATCTGAGTTTCACCATCCGGTCGCGGGAATTCGTTTCCTTGCTTGGGCCCAGCGGCTGCGGAAAGTCGACGCTGTTGCGCGCGATCGCCGGCTTGATCGCGCCTTCCGGCGGCACGGTCAGCCTGGGCGGGAGCGAGGGCAAGCCCGCCGACGCGGGACTGCGGGTCGGCCTGATGTTTCAGAAACCCTTGCTGCTGCCGTGGCGCACCGCACTGGAAAACGTGCTGCTGCCGGTCGAAATCGAACGCGGCGGCAGCCGCGTCGACGACGCCGATATCGCGCGCGCCAAACGCGTGTTGTCGCTGGTCCGGCTGCAAGACTTCGAGCAAGCCTATCCGCATCAGTTGTCGGGCGGCATGCAACAGCGCGCGGCGCTGGCGCGCGCACTGATGTCCGATCCCGATCTGTTGCTGCTGGACGAGCCTTTCGGCGCGCTCGATGAACTGACGCGCGAAGCGCTGAACGAAGAATTGCTGCAAATCTGGCGCAGCACCGAAACGCGTCTGAAGACCATCGTGATGGTGACGCATTCCATTCCCGAAGCCGTGGCGCTGTCGGATCGCATCTTCGTATTCGCGCCGCGCCCGGCGCGCCTGATCGACATTGTGCCTATCGCGTCGCCTCATCCCCGCGTGCAGGAGCATCCGGGTTTCATGCACTCGGTCAATCAGGTTCGACAACTGGTCAGGAGCCTATCATGAACTTGCGCGCGCTGATTCCCGCGGCATTCCTGATTGCCGCGCTCTGTGTCTGGGAACTGGCGGTAAGGACCTTAAACGTACCTGCCTATATATTGCCGCCGCCGTCGGCCGTTTTTGCCGCGATCGATGGCAATCTGTTTGTCGATCTCGCCGTGACCATGACGGAAGCCATCTCCGGCTTCGCGATTGCGAGCGGGTGCGCATTCTGCGTCGCACTATTGTTTGTGCGTTCGCCTGTGCTGGAACGAGGCCTGTTTCCGATTGCCATCACGCTCAAGACGACGCCCCTGGTCGCCATCGCGCCGCTATTGGTCTTATGGATGGGCACCGGCTGGTGGTCGAAAATCACGGCCGCCGCCCTGATCTGTTTCTTCCCGGTGCTGGTGAATACGGTCAAGGGCCTGAAGGCCGCGGACGCCGAATACTATGAGTTGTTCCGTTCGCTCAAGGCATCGCGCGGGCAGGAGTTTCGCAAGCTGAGGATTCCGTATTGCCTGCCTTATCTGTTCTCGGCGCTGAAGATTTCGTCTTCCCTGGCCATCGTGGGCGCCGTCGTCGGCGAGTTCGTCGGCGCCACGCATGGTCTGGGCTACCTGATCATGATTTCGTCATCGCATCTCGATACCGACATTCTGTTTTCGGCGATTTTCGCCGCCGCCGTCGCCGGCATCCTGCTGTTTCATTTCATCGGCTGGCTCGAACAACGTTTTATTTTTTGGCAAAGCGCCGAACTGGAGTAATGACATGACCATCCATCAAGTCGATCTGTTTCGAATTCCCATGCGCGGTCCGGGCGACATCAGCGGTTTGCAAGAGCTGGTGCGTAGCGGCCAGATCGATCCGCGGGACATCGTAGCGATACTGGGAAAGACCGAAGGCAATGGCGGTGTAAACGATTTCACCCGCGAATACGCGAGCCGGACCTTTGCGGCTGCGCTCGCCGAATACCTGGGCTGCAGCCGCGAGGATGTGGAAGCGCGCGTGGCGCTGGTCATGTCAGGCGGCACCGAAGGCGTGCTGAGTCCGCATGCATCCGTGTTTACGCGGCGCGCTGTCGCCCGCAAGCAAGGCCGTGAAAAGCGTCTGGCCATCGGCATCGCGCATACCCGGGACTTTCTGCCGGAAGAGCTGGGCGGCCATGCGCAGATAGTCGAAACCGCGCACGCAGTGCGGATCGCGATGCTTGACGCGGGCATCGACAGCGTGGCGGACGTGCATTTCGTGCAAATCAAATGCCCGCTGTTGACGTCGGAACGCGTCGAGGAAGCGAAACAGCGCGGTCAAACAACCATCACAGGCGATTCCTACGGTTCGATGGCCTATTCCCGGGGCGCTTCGGCGCTCGGCGTGGCTGTCGCCCTGGGGGAAATCGATGAGGCGGTGGCGCTGGCCGGCGCGGTCCTGTCCGACGGCAGCCTGTATTCATCGGTGGCGTCCACCTCGGCCGGCGTCGAACTGTTTTGCAACGCGGTGGTAGTGATGGGAAATAGCGCCTCGGCGGCCGGCGACAACATCATCGGCCATGCGGTGATGCGCGACGCGATCGATTTGCGCGGCGTACTGGAAGCGTTCTACAGTGTAGGCTTCGATACCCACAGCGTATTAAGCGAAGAAGTCGGCCGCCGGGTGATCAACGTATTCGCGAAAGCGGAGCCTTCGCCCGAAGGGCTGGTGCGAGGTTTTCGCCATACAATGCTGGACGACTCCGACATCACTTGCACGCGACACGCACGCGCGGCGGTAGGCGGTTTGATTGCGTCGGTGGCCGGATGCGGCGCCATCTATGTGTCCGGCGGCGCCGAACATCAGGGACCGCCCGGCGGCGGTCCGATCGCCGTCATCGCCCGCAGTGCGTAGCGCAACACCTCGACAATCTCTTTTTGAAAGCGAACCATGATGCAGATTAACTTGCCCCACGTCGTCGACGAGGTCGCCAAGGCGTTTCGGGATTATGAAGACGCCTTGCTGCGGCACGACGTCCCCGCGCTGGACCGCTGGTTCTGGTACGACCCGTCCACCGTGCGTTACGGCGTCGCCGAAAACCTGCTGGGCGGCGAAGCGATACGCCAATACCGCCGCAACGCCGCGCCGGCGCATCCTTCCAGGCGCTTGCAAAACACCGTCGTCACCACGTTTGGGCGCGACTACGCGACCGTCAGCACCGAATTCGCATCGGACGATGTGGCGCGGTCCGGCCGTCAGATGCAAACCTGGGTCCGCATATCGGGCGAATGGCGCATCGTTGCCGCGCATGTGAGTCTGATCAGCGTTTGAGCCGGCAACGAAAAAGGGCGGTCACCTGAATGGTGAACCGCCCTTTTTGCCGTTCAGCGATCCGTTGCGCCGGACAACCGGCGCAACGGATCGCTGTCCGAATCAATGCCACATCAGTGCGTCAGCGCCGGAAAATCCGCGGGCGGATGGCGATTGTGCGTCGCGTTTTCATACGAAGCGGCGATCTTGAGCAGAGTGGGTTCGCTGAATGCATCGCCCAGGAAGTCCAGTCCGACCGGAAGAGCCGCTTTGAGCGGGCCTTCCAGTTCGCCGGCCTTGAAGCTGCCGTCCTTGCCGATCACGGTAGCGCGGTCGTAGACCTCGCGCGTGAAGCCGGCCGGCACGGTAATCGTCGGGAAGCCCAGGCTCGGGCTTAGACGCCAGGTCAGGGAGCCGCGCACTTCGGTCGGCACCTTGCGCGTTTGCGTGAACTCGCCTTCAGGCCGCGTGACGGTAATCGTGTCGGTGCGATAGACCAGGAAGGTCGGCTCGACCGGCGACGCCAGCCGCGGCGCGGGCACGGTCTTGGTCGGGTAGACCAGCGCGTCGAGCTTGTTGTCGGCCATCACCTTTTCGATAATCGCCTGCATCAGCGCCCGGTTGGCATACCAGCCTTCGGTGTTCAATCCCTCCAGCGGGGTCGTGAAGGTCACAGGCGCACCGTTCTTGTCGTTCAGCGTGCGTTTGCTCGTCAACAGATCTTCCAGTCGTTTCTTCGGCGGAGTCGTCACGCCGTCGATGGCCGGATGCGTGAAGAAAGTCGAGTTCGCGATCAGATCGGACACATTCTTGATCCGCGCATCGCCCCGGTTTTTCAGATAGCGGTCCAGGAAATAACGGCCTTCGCCCGGTGACGACGGCGCGTCTTCGGACAGCATCCGCAAAGTGATCGGCGTCGGATGTTCTTCCGAACCGCGCAGCATCTTGTAGCGTTGCGGCGCGATCGACGGCATCAACTCATTGATGGCGGCGGTAAACAGCGAATTGCCGGCGCCCGGATCGACCACCGTCGCCCCGGTCTTGCGCAGGTCGGCCAGCGCTTGCTCGCTGACGCGCAGGCTGTCGTCGTCGGCATGGCTGAACGGCACCATGAAGTCGCGGATCACGCCGATGCGCATATTCTTCAACGGAGCGGGAGCGGCAAAGGTCTCCAGAGGCTTGCTCGGGAGACGACCCACGCTGGCCGCCGTCGCCGGATCCTTGGGATCGTATCCTCTGAGCACATCGAGCACGGTCGCCGCATCGGCCACAGAGCGGCACAGCACGCCGGGACGGTCCAGCGTCGCGGAGGCGGGAATCAGGCCGGCGCGGCTGAGCAGGGAATGGGTACTGACGATGGCGACCAGACTGGTGTTGGCCGCGGGATTGCGCGCCGACGGTCCGGTTTCTTCGCCGATGCCGCACATGGTCAGATTGGCCGACACCGCCGCCGCCGAGCCGCCGCTGGAGCGTCCCGCGCTACGGCTGGTGTCATACGGATTGCAGGTAGCGCCGCCGGCGGTGCTGCGGTCGCCGGACGCATATTCGCCCATATTGGATTTGGCCAGGATGATGGCGCCGGCCGCTCTCAGGCGGGCCACGACGGTGGAGTCCATCGGCGGACGGTCGTTGGCGTAATTGGCCAGCGCGCCTGCGGTGGTACGCATGTCGAAGGTGTCGAACTGATCCTTGACGACGATGGGAATGCCGTGCAGCGGTCCGACCAGCTTGCCGGTCCGTTTCAGTTCGGCGTCCAGCCGGGCCGCGGTTTCCATCGCATCCGGCATGTTGGGATCGTTGTCCAGCGCGTCGGTCTTCGAGCGCTGGCCGCGCACGTTCAGCGTTAACAATGCGTTGAGCTGCCCGGCGCCCTGGACTGGCGTCACGATGCCCAATTGGCGGCCGGTGGCGGAATCGACCTCGCCTTTGACGCAAGTGCCGTTATAGGCGCTGATGCGTTTCATGTATTGCTTCAGCAGATCCTGGCTGGTCAATTGCCCCTTCAGCATGGCTTGATGCACTTGCGCGATGGTGGCTTCTTCCAGCGTGAACGCGTGCGCGGAGATGCAAGCGAAGGCCAGGAGGATCGACCCGGCTCCCTTCAGCGAAAAGCGTTTGCGATTTATCCCCTCTTGTGGCGACGCGGCGTCGGTCCCTGTTGTTATCGTTCTCAATGAATACCCCAAAAAAATAAGTAATGCCAGGTGGAAAGACGTTATATGAAGGCAAGAGTTGTGCCATCGGTTTCGCAATGAAGAACAGCGGTCCATTTTTGATACGTGCATTGCCGATGCTTTCTGTAACGAAGATGGCTGCACCGTATTGGAGAGTAAGGCGCCCAATTCGGTGCATAAATGTACGCACAATGCTTATTAATCCGCAATTTCGGGATTTCATATGGAGGAACGACCTGACAAATTGGCAGTGCAAACAAAAACCCCCGGGAGAGCGAACTCCAGGGGGGACCCGTTGCGGGCATTTTTCACACCATTGCCAGAAGAATCAACGGACTGCGATGTACCATTGCGGCATCTTGAACTCTTCGATCGTTTTGGTCACAAAACGGGTTTTCGGTGTGTATTCGTCTATCCCTTTGACCTCGTCGGAAATGCCTTTGACGCCGCCAAGCGAGATAGGAACGAATTCGGAAAACTGTCCGCCCGGCCCTTGCGTGAGGGAAGGCCCTTCGCTGGGGATTTTGTTGGTTTTCATCGGAGGACTGCCGAACGTAGAGAACGGAGCGAGGGGGGCTGGTCGCATGCGTTTCGCTTGATCGACGGTCGGATATCCCGGAATGGGAGGGGCCTGCCTCTTTTGGGGTTTCCCCGCCTTGCCGTCGGTAGAGACTTTGGCCTTGGTGATCGAAGAACCAACGGACGGCAAGGACGGAACGGAAGGGGCCGGCCTGGTGTAGGGTTTCATTTCTACGCCGCGGGAAGGGCTTTCTGCTTTGATACCCACGAACCGCTGTGATAACTCCTCGGTGGATGTTCTCGTTGTCGGTGTCGGAGGGTTTCGCTCAATCCAGCAATTGGATACCTTTGAAACCAATCCGAGCTGAGTCCCGACATAGGAAATCGCGTCCCTGCACACGGCGCGAAAGCTTGCGTACGCGTTGAGTGTCAATTGCGGTAATGAAGTTACAGTCATGCTTTTTTCCTTTAAATAAAATATAAACAACAATGGATTCGTCGGTGGCATATCCAAACGACGAGGTTTTATCCCCGAATGCGGTTTCTGATCCTCTCCATTTTTTTATCGGAGTTCAAAAGACCTGGCGGATGATCCGTCACTTTGGCATCCTGATTTTTTTTGTATGCGGCTCCAACTAAATCGTCAAGAACAGCGCTAATTCGCTTTGGCGGATGCGTTGCCATGTTGATGGGTGGAGGAGCCAAGGGCACGCCGCCTTCGTAGCCGTCTGCGTTGTTTCTATCAATGGCCTCCCTGTTGTAGTAAAGGGGCTCGTCGGCTCCGTCAATATCGCCGTTGCTGTAAATGGGATCGATACTGTCGTAAATGGGCTCTCTGTTCTGGTAAATGATCTCGGCGCTTTGAAGGGATACACGATCGTAAGCTCGCACGCTTTCATAGCCAGGGTCGACCTTGTCGCCTCTTAACGCTTCTCCACCATACGTGCTTACTGGAAGGGGGGGCAGCTGGCGTTGCGGTTTCGAGACAGCTCGAACAGGATGGGGAGCGTAAATAGTGTTTTCTGCTCCACGCGTTCTGCGTACATCGAGTGTGGCGATCCTTACGTTCGATACATTATTCCCGAGTCTAAGTCTTGTTATGAGGGATCGGACGGATCGGAAAACACCGCCTTTTCCACTTGCCGAAGTGAGCGATGTGCTGCTGTTCCCGGCGTTGATCATATTCGTCAGTCTGGACGGATCTCTTTTAAAGGTTCGTGCCGCTTGCTCGGGACGGATCTGGGAAATGAATGTTTGATTGGTAAAAAATCTAAATTTAATCATTTGTCGCCTTTGCTGATGAAAAATTGCTCTTTAGATGGTGTCCCCATGAACGCTTGACATCCATCGACTGCGACTGAATGTCGTCTTGCGGTTGACACTCCGAGCGGCTGCGGCTCGAACACGGCCATGCCAGCAACAGAACCGATAGTAAGTAGCCAATGCAATCGGAAGTTACAGAAATCGCTCATCACAAAAAAATAGGAAAAATGAATCAATGCCTAGCGGTAAATCAATAGGAAAAAATAATGCGTAAAAAATAATATGAGACATTTCCTACGCCATTCGCTCTGTCATTCCCGGAACACCGATCTCAAATAGGGGGGGCCGCTGAACGCCTTTTGGTTGATTCGGTCGGCATCGATCGCCAGCATTTCTGAAGCGTCAGACGGGCGGATAAAAAATCGTTCATTGCGCGCGGCCTTAATCGAGAACGCATTTCGTAAATAGCCATAGGCGCGAACATTAACTGTTCCCAACTCGCGTCGACATTGCGCAGAAAAACAAAATAATTCAGAAAATTCTGCAGCGTAAACAGAATTCCCTCGCAGACGCGACGATTTCTAAAAGTCAACATTGAAGGGCTTCGGTAACCCCGAAAACCCACCAATCAACCCTTTTGGAAATCGTTCATGTTTAAAGCACACACACGCCGACTGGTATTGTGCTGGTCGCTGATCACCCTTCAAGCCCTCCCGGTCCTGCCGGTGCATGCGCAGTCCGCGCCATCGCCGCGCGCGGGCGAAACCACCGTTAAAACATCGGCCCGGGATCTCATTCCCGGCCAGGCCACCGTGCCGGATCACTCCGCGGCGCCTTTCGTGCGCGGCAAGATGGGCGCGACCGCCTCCGGCTATCTGCAGGATTGGCTGGCCGGTCAGGGCGGCAGCGCCCGGGTGTCGCTGGATTTGTCGGATCAATTCGGCTTGCGCAGCGGCGCGCTGGATGTGCTTGTGCCATTGAAGGAGGATGAGCATCGCTTGATGTTTACCCAGCTCGGGATGCGCAAGAACGACGGCCAGATCACGCTCAATGCGGGTCTGGGGCAGCGCCATTTCAAAGAGAAATGGATGTTCGGCTACAACGCGTTTTACGATCGCAATATCAGCGAAGGCCATAGCCGCGTGGGCATCGGCGCGGAAGCGTGGACCGACTTTTTAAAGCTGTCGTCGAATGTGTATAAAAGGCTTTCCGACTGGCGGCAATCGCGTCGGCATACGGATTACGACGCGCGTCCGGCGGATGGCTTCGACATTAACCTGGAAGGCTATCTGCCGCGCTATCCGCAATGGGGCGGCAAACTCGGCTACGAGCAATATTTCGGCAACGAGGTGGCGCTGTTCGGCTTCGAATCGCGGCAGCGCAATCCGCACGCGATCAACTTCGGCGTCAGTTATCGAAGCCCGTCACCAGCTGCGTGGTGTCGCCGACGTTGAGGGTGGCCGCCGCGCGTCCGCCTTCGGTGACGCGGTCGGGATTGGACGCCATGTACATGCCGCCGGCAGGCGTGCGCAGGCTGTAATTGTTCATCACATGATCGATGTAGTTGCGGTAGACCTGCGCTTCCAGTTTTTGCAGTACCGGCGAGATATTGCGTTTTTGAAATTTCAGGCCGACGTTCGAACGGGCGAAGCTGGCGCCGTCCATGCCGCGATCGGCGTAGGCGGCTTGGCCGTTGCTTTTGGCGACCGACAATTCGATCAGGGTATTGTCGTCCAGCGTCAGGCCGAAGGCGGCGCGGCTGCTCCAGCGTGTATAGGCGGAGTGAACGGCATTGCCGTTGCCGTCGCGGTAATCGTCGGAATGGGAGCGGGTGGCGCCGGCCTCCAGGTACAGGCCGGTCGTGCTGTAGCGCGTATCCGCCATTTCATCGTGGCGGCCGAAGCTGCCGCCCATGACGCTGGCGTTGACTTTCAGACCGGGTTCGGCGCGCCGTGTGCTGCGCTCGAACAGGACGGCGCCGGCCGAGCCGACCGGTCCGTACAAGACGGTCTGCGGTCCTTTGATGGCGGTGATCTTGTCGTATTCGGACGGGAAGATATAGGCGGTCGGTGGATCCATGCGTGCGCCGCAGCCGCCCAGAATGGTCTGGCCGTCGGTAGTGATGTTCAGGCGCGAACCGGCCATGCCGCGCAATACGGGATCGCCGTCGGCGCCGCCTTTGCGGATCACGGAAAAGCCGGGCACGGTCTTCAGATAATCGGCGCCGTCGTTGGCCGGGACGGGCTGACGCGGCTGCTTCGGATCGGTGACCACGGTCAGCGGCGCCGACATCTGCGGCGCGGTGACGACGACCGGCGCCAGCAGCGCGTCCGCAGTGACTGTGGGCATGGGCGCCGCGGTTGGCGCCGGCTCTTGCGCGGAGGCCGCATGGAAAAAAGAGAGGCTCATCGCCAAAGCGATGGGAGTCAGTGCAAAACGATTCATCATAAGATTCTGGATAGTTGAAGGGGACGATGCGGCTTGCGGAGCACGGCGTGAGCGTTTCAGCCAATGCGCCGGCGGTTATGAATGCGTCGCGGCGATGTCCGTCGCAACAGCGGCCTTTGCCAGACGCTATCGTCGCTTTTGACGCTCGGTTTCAACAGGGGAAGACATCCCAAAAATAATGAGAAAATTCTTATTTTTCGGAAGGCGATAAGAACGGTTCGTTGCGGTGCAGCGCCGCTGCGCGAATGCGCCGCACCGCCCGCAACAGTTCCTTGACGAATTGACGTTGCGCCGGGCGGGTGGGGACGGCGGCGGTTAGGCGGATTTCCTGCCACAGGGATTCGCACCGGGCCGCCAGCCCTTGCTCGCACATGACCAGCAATGCGCCTTTCAGACGGTGCAGCTGTTGCGTCATGGCCTGCGTGTCGCCGCTGCGCGAGGCGCGCCGCAACGCCAGCAGGTCATCGAAGTAGGTGTCCAGGAAAATCGCGGCGGCGTCGGCATCGATGGACTCCGTTTGCCCGGCGTTCGCCGGTTGAGCCGGCTTCCGTTTGGACGCGCCTCTTTTTTTCCGCGTCGCGATGGCCATCGGGGCATGGCGGGAAAGCGTGTTTCTGAGTTGCAGCAGCGATACCGGTTTGGTCAGGATGGCGTCGACATCGGGCAGCAAAGCCAGGGTCTGATCGTCGGGCACGCTGGCCGACATGACGACGATAGGCGCCGAAAGACCGTGCTCGCGCAGTGCGCGAACCAGCTCGTATCCGCTGAGGTGCGGCAGGCACAGATCGGTCAGGATCAGATCGTATCTGCCGCGCTTGCCATCGGACGTCGCCAGCGCCAGCGCTTGCCGGCCGTCATCGACGAAATCGACCTGCATATCGCCCAGCCGGGACAATTGCTTGCTCAACAGATGCCGGCTGACCGGATCGTCTTCGGCGGCCAGGACGCGGAAAATATTGGTGCGGGGGCTGGCGGCGGACGCGCGGTGCGGCGCGTCCGCCGCCGGTTCACCGGCGGTGGAAGACATGCTGCGCGCGGCGCTTTCGGCGGACGGCAAGGACAGCGGCAGTTCAATATGGACGGCGGTGCCGGCGCCGGGCTCGCTGTGGATGCGCAGGCGCCCCCGCATCGCTTCGACCAGTTGCTTGCATAGCGACAGACCGAGTCCGGTGCCGCCGAATTTTTTAGTGATGCCCGTATGGGCCTGGCTGAAGGGTACGCATAGATTCTTCTGATCCTGCGGCGCGATGCCGATGCCGGTATCGCGCACGACAATGTGCACCATGCAATCTTCGGCCCGGCTCTCCGGCCGGATATCCACGCTGACCGAACCGCTGTCCGTGAATTTCACGGCATTCGACAGCAGATTATTGATCACTTGCTCGATGCGCCCGTCGTCGCCGATGAATTCCCGCGGCGTCGCCGCCGCGATATGGCATTCAAAAGCGATGCTCTTTTTGTCCAGCGCCGGCCGCCATAGATGGCAGCAGCGGTCCACCGTTTCGCGCAGGTTGAAGCGCTTGCAGTCGAGTTTCAGTTTGCCCGCTTCTATCTTCGAAATATCCAGAATTTCATTGATGATTTTCAATAGGGAGCGGAACGAGTGGCGGATGATCTTCACCAGTTCCAGTTCGGCCTCGGGCAGATCGGCGCTTTCCAGCAATTCAAGATGGCCGGAGGCGCCGTGCAGCGGTGTGCGGATTTCGTGGCTGATCAGCGCCAGAAAGGTGGATTTGGCCATATTCGCCTGATCGGCTTCGGTTTTTGCCTGCAACAGCGCGCGCTCGGCCAGTTTCTGCGCGGTGATGTCGCTCAGGCAGCACAGTAATACGTCGTGCGACAGATAGCGCGTCCTGGTGAAAAACGCCAGCGCATAGGACACCACGCCATCCGGGCCGGGCAATTCGATGACCGCGGGCGTGAGGTGATGATCGGCACGGCCGGTCCGCTGCCCGTCCTCGGCCTTGTAGCGGGCCATCACGTGTTCATGCAGCGGCCGGGTGTCGGATGGGGGATAGAAGCCGGCGGCCATGGCCCGCGCCTGATCGTTTTCCAGCATGATTTCGCCGCTGCGGTAATTCAATACGAAAAATCCCAGCGGCGCGACGGTCATCATGGCGCGGTTGAACGCTTCGCTGTCGTGTACGCGCAAGGCTTCGGTGAGCACCGGGATAAATATTTTACGGTTGAATAAAATGACGGCGGTCCACAAGATCAGGCTGAGCGCCAGCGCAATGCCCGGAATGAACAGAAATTCGCCGCGCATTTCGTTCCACAAGGCGGACCAGTCGAAGGTATCGACGATGGTCCAGCCGGTATCGCCGATCGGATGCGTCAGCGTCAGCAGCGGGTGGGTGTCGGACAGCACGGCGCGTATGCGGCCGCTCAGGCTTGCCGGACCTTGCGCGGCTGCCGTGCCGGGCGCGATCGCCTGCGCGATGGTGTGCGCCGACGCCGTACCGGAAAGAACGGTGCCGTCGGCCGCGACGATGGCGAAATTGGGGGGCAGCGGATGCAGCAGGAAATGCTGGTCGAATTGATCCAGCGGCGCGCTGATCACCAGTACGGAAAAGCGGTGCTCGCCATGGAAGATGACGCTGGCGCGGCTGATCAGCCGCTTGCCGGTCAATTCGTCCGCGTAAGGGCCGATCCATACCGTTTTGCCCGCCTGCAATTGCGCGCCCGGCACGGCATTGAGCGCGGCTTCGATCGGCGCCACGATGTCGGCGATGCGCGCATGGATGCGGTCGGGATCGGTCGGCGTCTGGATGGCCGGCAACACGTTTTTGGGCACATGCAGGCCGAGAAACGATTTGCTGCTGTCATACAGCATGAAGTACTTGCCCAGATCCTCGGGCGCGGTATTGGTGATGGCGCTGGGAAGGATGTCGTACAGAATATCGAGCAGATCGGCCAATTCCTCTGGCGACTGCGCTTCGGTCAGGCTGGTAATGATTTTCATCTCGCTCGGTGCGATGCCGGCCTCAGGGGCCGGAAGGCCAGACTGTATCGCCGCCGTTTCCGCCGTTCGCCTCGTGGCGAACAATTGCTGGCCGAAACCGTGCCGTTCTATGGCATGTAGCGCCTCGTGCTTGGCGGCGGTCTGGCGCATCCTTGCGTTGGCGGCGATGACCCGGACTTCCGCTTGCCGCTGTTCGCCGCTGAACAGCAGGCGCTGTGCATGTATCAGATTGTTTGTGTACACACTGATGGCAATGGCGGCAGCGGTCAACAGCACCACCGAGAAAACGGTCGCTCCGCCGAACAGTATCCATCGGTGATATTGCCCCAGCCGTTTGACCGGACTGAAGCCGTAAGCGAAATTTCCCGGCGGCGCGTTGCTTCCGCCCCGGCGCTTGCACGGCCTCATTCGCCGGGGAAATTCGACATGAGCTGCTCGTTATTGATCATATTGAAAAACTCCATGTTGTTTTTGACGCGGAGCTTTCTCATGATCACCTGTTTCTGCGCGCTCACGGTCTTGATGCTGCGGTTGGTCTGGTCGGCAATCTCGGTCAGACGCAGTCCGCGCTGCAGCAGGCGGATGATTTCAGTTTCCTTGGGAGAAAAAGTGGTGGGCTCCTCCGAGAAATGATTACGGGATTTATCGAGCGACAGAACGTGACCGAGCATATCCTGCGCGGTCATGGAGTCCATATATTTGTTCCCCATGCGCACTTCGCGCACGGCGCTCAGCACGTTGTTGAAATTGCTGTGTTTGCGCACGAAGCCGTGGACGCCGCATTTCAGCGAATTGCGGGCCGTCGCGAAATCTTCGCGCGCCGACAGGATGATGATTTTCAGGTCCGGATAGGATTCCCGGATTTTCTTGATCAGCCGCAGACCGTCCGGTTGCGCATCCCCGTAAAAGGAGTAATCGCATATCAGGATGTCGCAAAACTGGGCTTTCAGCAGATCGAATGTCGCTGAAATGGAACTGGCCGTTCCCACCACGGAGACGCTCTTGTCCGCTTCCAGGATTTTTCGGACGCCGTGCAGAATGATCGGATGGTCATCTGCAATGATGACTCTGCAGCTGGCGTCTGAACTGTTGTCAGTATTAAACATATTGCCGTCCTTGTAATGATGCCTACGCTCAAGGACGTGCTCAACGATGCGCTCGATTTCACCAAGACAGAGACGGAAGCGATTGAAGTGGAGTCGCGGGAGTTCGATCTGGTCAAGGAAATCGAATCGGTGGTGCAGGGCTTCGGATCGCGCGCGTCGTTAAAGGGGCTGCAGCTGCATTGCCTGATCGATACATCGCTGACCGGCATATGGCGCGGCGATGGATTCAAGCTGATGCAGATCCTGAATAACCTTCTGAACAATGCCGTCAAGTTTACCGAACGCGGCAGCGTCACGGTGACAGGAAAATTGCTGGAAGGCGCCGTTGACGCCCGCGATTCCGACCGAGCGTCCTGGTCGCGCATTGCACTGTCGGTCAGGGATACCGGACCGGGCATCGCGGCCGCCGATATCGCGCGCATTTTTCAGCCCTTCGGCCAGGTCGACAAGCGCGGCGGCGCGCAGCGGTTTGCCGGAACCGGACTCGGCCTGTTCATTTGCAAGCGCTTCGTGGCGGCAATGGGCGGCAGCATCGATCTGCAATCGACGCCCGGCGTTGGCAGTATATTCACGGTCGACATTGCGCTGGAAGCGGCGCCGGCGGCCCGGTCGCCGCCCGCGCAGCCATTCCGCGAGATGCAGTTCGGGATCAACGCCGCCGCCCCTTATGGGGAGCATCTCGCGGCGCTGCTGGCCGCGGGGGGCGGAACAGTGCTTTCGCGCACGGATCATGCCGGCGGCAGAGACGGCTATCTGGCGCAAATCGACGTATTCGATGCCGTTTCGCATGAAAGAGTATTGCTGGATCCCTCCTTTTCCAGCGCGCCGATGCTGCAAAATCGCAGCGTCCGTCTGCATCCGCTGTGGCTGTCGGCGCTGCCGGACGCCATAGCGATGGCGCTGGGGCACCAGCAAGCGCTGACGGAAACCGCTTTCCCAGGCGGCGCAAGCCGGAGCAGGACCGACGCCAGCGTCTTGATTGTCGACGACCAGGTCATCAATCGCCTGGTGCTGGAAAAGCAACTGGATTATTTCGGATGCCGGGTCAGCGCGGCGGCCGGCGGCAAGGAGGCGCTGGCGCTGACGAAAACCTCGCCGGCCTTCGACCTGATCCTGACCGATCTGAATATGCCGGGCATCGACGGCTATGCGTTGGCGCGTCAGTGGCGCGCCGACGGGATTGCGGCGCCCATCGTCGCGGTCACCGCCAGTCAGTCGGCCGGCCAGCGTGAACGCTGCATGGCCGCCGGCATGAACGGCAATCTGATCAAGCCGTTCACCATGGAGGACGTGGAGAAATTGCTGGAACTGCATGTCGGTCTTCAGCGGTACGCGGAACCTGCCGCGACCGCGCGCGAGCAAGCCGCCGTCAAGGCGCTGACGATCGCCGGTCAGTTGTGGCAGCCGGAAAACATGCGCACCGTCGTCGCCAGCATCGGCGGCGATCTGGCGCAACTGACGTTGGCCGTCGCGCGCGCCGACACCGATAGCATCGGCAAGACGGTGCACCGGATTCACGGCGGCATGGCGGCGCTCGACATGCGTCCGGCCGCCGCCTTATGCCGCGCAATAGAAGAGAGCATCGAATTCGAATGGCTGGACGAAGCGCAGCGATTGCTGCCTGTGTTGCAGGACATGCTGATGCAGATCCTGCAGGATATCGATCCCGACGAAGCCGCGTAGCGGCCGGCCGGCGCTGTTTTGAAGCCCGCCTGAACGGCAGCTACAACCATGTCATGTGGCAAAGCACATCGTCTTTCCTGCCATAGTGGTGCCAGAGCGCGGCGCCCGCATGCCCGCCTATCAACAGATAAAATATCCGGGCCATGATCGAATGCGCCGCGACGGTCCACTCGACCAGAAGGGGCTCGGCATCGGCGAGCCGCGGAAATTCCCAGGCAGTCAGCGGCATCGGAATGGCCATTCCTTTGGCATTGACGATCAGCCAGCCGATCATCGGTTCGGCGATGAGGAATGCGTACAGCATCAGATGGACCGCCTTGACCAGCAATTTCTCCACGAGACCGCGGTCATGATACGGCGGGCGGGCGCCGAACAGGCGCGCCAGCAGGCGCGGCAGCACCAGGCACAGGCCGGCCATGCCGGCGCCGATATGGATCACCATCATCGTGCGCATTTCCGTCAGACCGGCATTGACCAGCAGGTGTCTGATTTCCCCGGTAAGCAGGACAAGCAGTATCAGCAATGCGCCCGCCCAGTGAAAAAATATGGTTAACCAGTTATGGCGTGTCGGTTTTGTACCCACGATTTTTTTCACGGAATGCTCTTTAAAAAATGTGTGCGATTTCTCAAGGTAAAAGCGTCGAAGCGATTTTTCATCATAAGCGATAGATAAGCGATAGCCGCATCGCGCGAAAAAAAAAGCATGCCGCGCAACGCTGCTTGCCGGAAGGGAATAATGCTTTCGCGCATCGATCATGACGGGGGCGGAAACGGCTTGGGCACATCGATGTATTCGATGCCGTTTCTCATCAGGAAGTATTGCGCCGAGAAATTTCTGTACGTTACTCCAGTTTTTTCTGTGCGTTTTTTCGCCTAAATCGCATATCAAACATTGCCCCCGAAAGCCAAACTGTTTCCCTCAATCCAGTGCGACAACCGCATCCGCGTCGCGCTGCATTGATCTCATATTTTCCATGTATGAGCAGGAAATTTTTATTTCCGCAACCTGCGGCGGTATGGCTACAGGGACGCACCGAGTCCAATTTTTCTTATTAAAGAATTGGGAATTAAAAACTTAATAGGTAATTTTATTAGATGAAAATATCCACTTCTACAACACCAGCCTTAAAACTTTCCATGGGCCTCGCCATGGCCGTTGCTTCGATGGCCGCTCAACAAGCTTTCGCCCACGGCTATATTGAATCGCCGGTTAGCCGTTCGCTGGCCTGTTATAAAGGCGCAAACGCGAATTGCATCGCACCCTATGAGCCGCAAGGGGTCGAATTCGGCGGCGGCGGCGCTGCTTTCGGCGTGCATCCTCCCGGCAAGGAGGCTTTCCCGTTTGGCGGTCCTCGCGATGGCGACATCGCGGCAGGCGGCCTCACTCAAAAATACGGCACGCTGAATGAACAGACCGCTAACCGTTGGGTAAAGACGAAAATCAATCCAGGCCCGAACCAGTTTAAATGGGGTTATACGGCGGACCATCTGACCGCATATTGGCAATTTTTCATTACCAAGAAGGACTGGAATCCCAATAAGCCTTTGACACGCGCTTCGTTTGAATCGACGGCGTTCTGCACCACGCAGCACGATGGTTCGAAGCCAAATGGCGGCGTCATGAATTCCACGCACACCTGCAATGTGCCGAACGATCGCAGCGGCTATCACGTTATCCTGGGGACCTGGAAAACGTCCGATACTTCCGCCACCTTCTACCAAGTGGTTGACGTGGATATCCGTACGCGCATTATCTGGTGCTGCCATGGCTGGACGAAATCATTGCGCCGGCAGACCGCCACGCTTATGCGCTGGCGATGTTTGCGCAACAGTACGGACTGGCGGCGCAGGACTGGCAGTGCGACATCGCCCAGCAATCGTTCGGCCGTCCGGCGATCGCCGGTCTGATCCGACGCGACGTGATGGCCGAACTGGCCGCCGCCTGCAAAAGATCCGGCCTACGCTTGCAGGGCATCCGGGCATCGCTGATCGATCGCATTGCGCAACAAGCCGCGTTGCCGGACAACGCCGTCTTCATGACTTGCCAGGCCGACGCCTGCGAATTCGCATTCCGCCGCGACGGCCAATGGCATGCGGCGTTCAGCTTGCGGCGCGGCGGAAACACGCCGGAACAATCCCTGATGGCGGCATCGCTGCTGGCCAAGCACGTTCCGGCGCGCGTGTACGCCACCGACTTTGCGGCGCTGGCCGATGGTGATACCGCCGTGGCGAAGGAGGCCGATCATGCAAGCGCCTGAACGCCGGCAAAAGCCGTGGATCGCCGCCGCGCTGGCCCTATGCATCGCCGCCGCTCCGGTCCTGTGGAATGACATGCAGCGCCTCGATCGCCAGACCCAGCAATTGCGCGTGGAGCGCGCCAAATCGAATGCGCTGCAAAGCGAGACCGACCGCGCCCGCAGGGCGGCCCGGCAGGCCGAAGGCGGCGATGCTGCGCAGGCGCAGACCGCGATCGACGTGCTCAAACGCGTGGAAGCGTCATGGGGCGCCGATATCAGCTTGCAGCGCATGGACACCGATCTGGCGAAAAAACGGATGCGCCTGCAGATCCAGGCCACCTCGAAAGAAGCCTTGTTCGGTTTTGTCGAGCGCCTGCAGCAACATTTCGGCGATGGCGTTTTTCTGGAGCGGCATACCGGCCGCGACAAGGCGACGGATCAGTGGACGCTGGATGCGAATCTGACGATTGGATGGCAATGATGAAAATGCATATCGAACACATCGCGCAGCGGCTGAAATGGAGCGGCTATCGGCTGCTCGATACGATCGGCCCCATCGGTCTGGGCGCAACCGCCGTATTCGCGCTGATGCTGGTGGCCCATCAGGGATACATGATGCCCTCCTATCGCCAGCAAGCCGATGCATTGACGCGCATCGCATCGCAGCAAAAGACACGCGCCGCGGAGCTTGCCCGTTATCGCAACACAGCGCAGGCGCCCGCCGAGACGCCGGTCGCGGATCAGCAGGACATTCTGGACGTGTTCCATCAACACGGCCTGAATGCTTCCGAGGTCAAGTATCAACAGATGACCGCCGGCGCGGACGGGCGCAAGCAGACCTGGATCACCTTGCCGGTGATCGGGCGTTACCAGAATTTCCGCAGCGCCGCCGAAGTGCTGACCGCCATGCCCGGCGTGCGGATGACCTCGTTTGCCTTATCCCGCAAAACGCCTGCCGACCAGGTACTTGCCATCGAATTGAAATTGTCCCTGCGGGAAAACGCGGCCGGAAAGGAAGGCAAATGAAAATCCCACTGTATTTGCGCATAGTGCTGCCGCTGACTCTGATCGTCTCGGGCTATGCCATGTTCTCCGATGCCGACCCGGGTTCCGCCGCGGCGCAGAGCGGCCCGGTCAAACGGGTCGCCATGCGCGGCAAAACCGGTCCGGGCAAGTTGCCGGCGGCGTCGAGCGCACTGCCCGCTCTCGCGCAACAGGATGCGGTGGACCTGTTTCCGTATCAGGGGCCGCGGCTTCCGGATCCGGTTCCCGCTGCCGATGCGGCGCGCGCGGGCCTGAACAACATTCCCCCCGCACCGCCGCGCGCGCCGCCGTTGCCGTTCCAGTTCAGCGGCGTCTGGGTCGACGGCGCGCAGCATAAATACCTGCTCAGCAAGGGCGATCAGACCACCATTCTGTGCCAGGGCTGCGACGCCGCATTCAAGCCGGCGATCGGCGACACGCTGTTCGGCGACTACCGGCTCGACAAAATCGACAACCAACGCATCACCTTTACTTACTTACCGTTGAAGCTCCAGCAAGTGATCGATCTCGATGGCGCTACCGACGAAACCGGAAGCTAATCATGTCAAAACTTACATTACGTGCATCGAAGGGACTGCTGATTCTGGCGCTGGCGTCCCTGTTTTCAGGTTGCGCCGTCACGCGCGCCATCGACACCACCGAGCAGTTGTCCCAACAGGGGCAAGGCGAAGCGGCGATCGAAAATCTGCAGGCGGCTAAAAAGAACAATCCGGAAGACCTGCGTCTGGACAGCGCCATGTACAAGCAGGTCGGCAATCTGGTGGCGCGCTATCAGCGCGAGGCCGATGAAGCGCTGGCCGCGGGCGACGAAACAACCGCGCTTGAGCGCCTCAACACCGTGCTCAAATACGACAACGGCAACATGCGGGCGCGCCAGACCATCGATCAGCTCGACAGCCAGCGTCACTTGAAAGCCCTGCTGGCCGATGCCAAAAAGCTGGCCGACAGCAAACCGGAAGAGGCCCTGAAACTGATCCAGCAGGTGCTGGAAGAACGGCCGTCATGGAGCGACGCGATCCAGATCCGCGATTCGGTCATGCGCCGCATCGCCGAATCGAATACTTTGTCGCCGACACTGGATTCCTCGCTGAAAAAACCGGTTTCGCTGACTTTCCGTTCGCATAACCTGATGAGCATCTTCGATACGATATCGCGGTTGGCCGGCGTCAATTTCGTGTTCGACGCTGAAGTGCCGAAAGGCGCCACGGCCAGTATTTCCGCCACCAGGACGACCGCGGAAGACGCCATCAATCTGCTGCTCGCGACCAATCAATTGCGCAAGAAGGTCCTCAATCACAATACCTTGCTGATCTATCCGGCCCGCGCCAACAAGGACCGGGAATATCGCGACATGGCCGTCAAGACATTCTTTCTCAGCCATGCCAATGCCAAATCGGTCAGCGCTGCGATGAAGAGCATGATCAAGGTGCGCGACGTGCATGTGGACGAACGCATCAACGCCATCGTCTTGCGCGACGCGCCGGAAACGCTGGAACTGGCGAGCCGCCTGGTGCAGGCGCTGGATCGTCCGGAATTCCAGCTTGCGTTCGATGTGAGGCGTAATCACCAGCACCAGTTCGGATTTTGATTTTCCGTCTTCACGCGTGCCGAATAAACGGTCGAGCAAGGGCAGTCCGCTGACGCCCGGCAAGCCGGAGCTATTGTTGCGCTGCTGGCGGTCGATCAGGCCGGCAAGAATCTGCGTCTCATTGTCCTTCGCGGTCAATGTGGTTTTAGTCTTGCGCTGATTGATCCGGTAATACTTGGCCTTCTTCGGCGAGATTTCCACATCGCCGAGACTGGACGCCGTCAGATCGACATCGACCGAAACCTCGCCGTCCAGGCTGATGGTCGGCGTCACGTCGAATTTCAGGCCGACATCGAGCATTTCGACTCTTTCCGAGGTGGCGCCCATATCCGACATCAGATTCGTGATGACCGGAATCTTTTGTCCGATTTCAATCTGGGCTTTCTTGCCGTTCTTGACGCGGATCTTCGGATTGGCCAGCACCTGCAGGCTGGAGGCGTTCTGCAGCATGTTCAGCGTCAGACCCATCTGGCCGCCCAGGTTGACGAACATATTGCCTTTGTTCAGGTGCGAAAACGCCGACATCGGAATGTTCGGTGAAGCATGGTCGCCGCCATGTTCCTTGCCGCCATTGATGCCTACCGTCACCGACTGCGGATACTGCACGCCCAGGTTGAGCATGTCGCTGCTGCTGACTTCCAATACCTGCACATCCAATGTGACTTCCGCTTGCCGGGCGCACACGTCACCACCTTCATTTCCGGCACCGAGTCGCGGGTCAGCGGCGACAGCCTGGTATTGCGCAGTACGGAAGGCGCGCGGGTCACCACCGGCGGCACACGTCCGGCCGCGCAGGTAGAACAGGAGCCAGCGCCTGAGCCAATGCCGCTGCCGCCGCCTGAGCTGACGCCGCCGGCCGATGCCAACCCCGGCGCGCCGGTGCCGCTTCCGGTCCCTGAGGAGAAACCAAAATTCCTCAATCCCGGCATCGGATCGCTGTCCAGCAATCCGCCTGCGGCCGAAACCGCATCGGTCGCGCACCTCGGTGGCGCCGTTACGTCGGCGGCCAAGCCAGGCAATCCCGACGCATCCGGCGTGACGCAGGTAGCGCTGGCAAAGCAGGTAAGCACACACGCCGCGCCAACCGCGCCGGCGGTATCGCAGACGCCGGCCCGGGTGGGATACGACGCGAAAATGGTTGATCAGGTGGTGTCGATGACCATGATGCTGGGCGCGGTCGGCATGGTGCTGCCGTGGTCGAGAAGCGCGCCTTCGGCCGCCAATCAATTGAAACTGGAGCATGCGATGCGGGAAGTGCGCGCGCAATTGGCGCTGCACACACAGGCATCGGGCGACACGCCCTTGGCCGATCATGCGCCGACCTCGTCGATACCGGCAAGCGGGGAAGGCCTCGCGCGGGAGTTGATGTGATGCGCCGGCGCGGTGGCGCCGCGCTGGCCCGCATGCGCGGCTTTACCTTGATCGAATTGATGGTATCGCTGGCGCTGCTGGCCACGCTGGCCATGGCCGTTCTGCCGGCGACCGAACTGGCGGCGCGGCGCGACCAGGAACAGCAGTTGCGGCAGGCTCTGCGCGATATACGCGGCGCGATCGACGCTTACAAGACCGCCGCCGACGAAGGCCGCGTCGAAAAAATATTCGATGCCAGCGGTTATCCTCCCGACCTCGACATTCTCGAGTCCGGCGTGACCGACAAGAAATCCGTCAAGGGCGGCAAGCTGTATTTCCTGCGCAAATTGCCGCGCGATCCGATGTGCCGCGATTGCGAGGGCACGCCCGCCGCGCAAACGTGGCGCCTGCGCAGCTACGACAGCGCCCACGATGCGCCGCAGGCCGGCGCCGACGTATTCGATGTTTCATCCACGAATTCAGAAGAGGGTCTCAATGGCATTCCATATGAACAATGGTAAGCGTGGCCATCGCGGCGGCCAACGCAGCGGCAAGTCCGGCAGCCGCGGACTTTTCTCCCGCATCAAGGGATTTACGCTGATCGAGCTGCTGGTGGTGATGGCGATCATCGCGGTTCTGATGACGCTGGTCGCGCCGAAATACTTCAAGCAGACCGAGCGCGCCAAGGAAGTGGTGCTGCAGCATAATCTGCGCGGTTTGCGCGACGCGATCGATCAGTACCGGCAGGACAGGGCGGCCGGGCCGCAGACGCTGGACGAGCTGGTCGAGCAGCGTTATCTGAAGGAAGTACCGCTGGACCCGGTCACGGGCAGCCGCGACAGCTGGGCCACGCAAGCGGACGACAACGCGCAGATCCGCGACGTGCATAGCGGCGCTGCCGGCAAGTCTCTGGGGGGAAGCGCGTATGCCGAATGGTAAGGGCAATCAACGCGGCTTCGCCTATCTGGCCGTCATGGCGGTGATCGCCGCGATGAGCGTGGCGGCTTTGCAGATGGCAGGAAGCGAGAAGGTGCGCATGCAGCGCGAAAAAGAACAGATACTGTTGTTCAACGGCAATCAGATCGCCCAGGCCGTCGGCAGCTATTACGAAAGCGGTCCGGTCAAGGGCTGTTATCCGCCCGATCTGGAGGCCTTGCTGGAAGATCGCCGCAATTTCCGCATCGCGCACCATTTGCGCAATCTCTACCGCGATCCGCTGACGGCCGACGGCCAATGGGATCTGCTGACCGATGAGGACGGGCGGATCATGGGCGTGCGCAGCAAAAGCCGGGAAAAGCCGTTCAAGCAGGATGGTTTCAGCCGGAATCTCATGAATTTCAACGGCAAGTCGCATTATGCCGAATGGGCGTTCATGTACAAACGCGGAACCGTCCCGCCAGCCTCCGCCGCGGTATGTGCGCAGCAATAGCGCTGTCGTCTTCCTCTTATCTTCTGTTAGGAACTTTGTTAAGACTTGGCAGCTGTATTGCATAAAAGAAAGATGGTTTGCCGCTATGCTGATGTCGGCGTTTGGATTCATCTATCGCGGCGCCGATTACTTCTCAATATTTTCTGGAGAATGTCATGCAAATCCATTCAAAACTGGCGCGTGTGTGTGCCGCAATGCTGTTGTTGGCGGGAATGACTTTAAGTACTGCGCAGGCTGCCGATGCCGATGCCGGTGCCGATGCCGATGCCGATGCCGGTACGCATAAGTATACTTGTGAGATTTCTAAGGGAGGTCTACACGGCATATCGCATGTGGAGGCGAACTCCAATGCGGAGGCTGTACAACTTGCCATGCTAGATGCTGCCCGGCGCTTTGGTGGAAAACCTGCAGATTATAGTGCGAAATGCTTTAGACATCCGCAGCGGTAAGGGCGCCGCGCCTCTCGGGCGGTTTTCGGGTCGTATGGTTAGGGTCAGCGCTGCAAGCAAGGCGGGACGTTGTATGACCGCTTCATCGGTGATGGTGCTCACCATGGAGGTGAACGCTGCCCTTCGGCTTGCGGGGGCAGCCACTCTATTTCTCTTATCAGTGCTGCGAATACGGCAAAACGCTGTTCGGCAAACCATCCCAGGCCCGCGTACTCATATCAATCTCAGCCGTGGATGGTCGAATGTCGTAAAACCATCCCCTTGATCGGCTGCCATTGCAGAGTTTTCTGCGTCTCATTACTATCGGTGGACTTTAATCAGCGTAACCTTAAGTGCGTGCATTCTGTTTTTGTTGTCAAGATATAATCATCTCTGAGAAACCTTACAGGATGCACATCATGCTAGGTCAGCGGTTCAACCTGGTCATTGCCGACGACCATCCCATCGTTCTGGTTGGCGTCACATCGCTGCTGCGGGATATGCCGAACATGACGCTGGCGGGAACCGCCGAGAATTCCACGGAGCTGTTTGCGCTGCTGGATCGTGAAAAAATCGATCTGGTGTTGACCGACTATGCGATGCCCGGCGGCGCGTTTGGCGACGGCATGGAAATGCTGGAACGCATCAAGACGCGTTTCCCGGAGGTCAGACTGATCGTGTTGACCGTATTGAGCAACCCGGCGCTGTTGAGCAAGATCGTCCAGTTGCAAGTGCATGGCCTGCTGAATAAAAGCAGCGACTTAAGCGAAATTCCATTGGCCTTGCAGCGGGTCGCGGCCGGCTTCAAATATTTCAGCCGCAGTATGAGGTCGATACTGGAAGCGCAAAGCACGCGTCCCGACGTCGATAAAATCGCCTTGCTGTCGAAACGGGAACTGGAAGTGATCAGGATGTTTCTGGGAGGCATGTCGATACAGATGATTGCCGAGCATTTGCGCCGCAGCAGCAAGACGGTCAGCAATCAGAAGCGCATGGCGATGCTCAAGCTGGCCTGCGCCAACGATGCGGAGCTGTTCCAGCTTAATTCCCAGGTCGGCTTGACCAGCGTGGCGCCGCCGCGCGACAGTGGCGGCGACTCGGCGTAAGAATGCCTACATCTGCCACGGCTCTTCCTGCGGCTCGCTGGGCGAGAAAATTTCCTGCATCCACTGTTGGATCGCAAATTTGATGTTCATTAAACTGGTCTGGGTTTCCGTCAAGCCCTGTTTCAGTGCGTAATCACTCGGTTCGCCGTCCTGGTATGGGGTAGGCAGATCGCCGCTGGCGACGCGTTTGGAACACCACTGTATCAGTTCGAGTTGCTCATCCAGGGTCTTGTAAGTCGGCTTGCCGTCGCCCGCGCCGCTGAAATTGCGCATATATTCATAAATCGATTTGCGATAGCTGTACTTGGTCGTTACGGTGCCGTCGGGGTTGGTTATCTTGAAAATTTCCGCTTTGCAATTTTTTTTCAAATCGGCGTAAAAAGCGTCGAGATAGGGCGGCGGCTCGGGAACCTCAAAGTCCGGATCGATATTCTCGACGGGCGTATCGGTGCTCCCTGCGGGCGGCGTCTGTGAAGAAGAAGGCGCAGGGCCGGGCGATGCCGCGAGTTCCTGCGCTTCCTGAGGCCGGGTTCGGTAAAGCGCTGCCGCGCGCGACGCCAGATCCATCAGCCTTGGTTCGTCCGCCTGAGGGCCGGCTTGCCCGGCCTGCATGGAAGGAAAGATATTCATTCGATGTCCTGTGTCGGTGTGACGGAAGCGGCGGCCGTGAAATGCTGTTCGAACAGCGTGCGCAGTTGATCCGCGGCGGCGTCCGCAAACTGCTTGCAGGCGGGGCTTAACGGTTCCAGTTGCCGTAGCAATTGACCATTCGCCTTGTCGGCCGTATAGCCTGGATCGAATTCGGCCACCGAATTGCCGCAGCGGATCAAGAATCGCGAATGATCGTGATAATCGATTTGCACCGCCTTGCCCTGCCAGTCTTCCAGCAAGTCGTCGATGCGCGCGCGCAAGGGTTTTGCGCGATGCGGCAGCGCCAGATGCAGCGGGTCGTCGGCGTCCGGATGCTGATGCAGCCATTCTTCGAGGATCGCCAATATCATCTCGCGATTTTCCAGTGTGCCGCGCAACATGGCGCGGGTGGATTCGCGTATTTCTTCCTGCAGTCGGCGCGCCAGTTGCCGGCCGTCGTCAAGATAGCGCAACAAGGTATGCGCGGCGGCCATCACACCGTCCCGATAGCCCTGGCTGAACGCTTCGCGTTGAATCGCTTCGGCTTCGCCGGTGGCTTTCTTGATCAGCTTTTTAGCGCCGTATCGCGCGTCCTCCGCCAAAGTCTGCCGTCGGCGCGCACGCTGCAGGCTCGCGCGCGAAACCAGCACATCTTCAATCAAGACAAAGGGATGCGCCGCCTGAGAATTTTTTGACATGTTGTATCGCCAGAATAAGTAAAATGTTGTCGTTTTCAGTCGGATAGATCTCGGCCGGAATTTCCTCCGTGCGCATTGCCGGGGCCGGGAACAGCAAGGGAATGCGCTGCTTCAAGGCCGGCGCGCATGAACGGCAATGGCGCAGCAGCGCCGACAGGCCGTACGCGCGCAATATCCCCTCGTCGAGCACGCCGTCGTAGCGTCGTTGCGTCGGCGAATTCGACGCCGCCGCATGCAGCGGCAATACCGCGAAGCTGCGCGCCCATGCCGGCAATTTCAATAACAGGCCGCGGTGCAGCAGGGCGCTCCTGAATCGCTGGCAACCCAGCAGCAGCGCCAGCCGCGGCAGATGCTGCCAGTGATTGACCAGCAAATGATCGATGCCGCCAGGCACCAGGCGCGGTTCTTTTTCCGACAGGTCGTAATGATCCAGCAACATGCGGTTGACGATGCTGCGCCGCCTAGGGTTATTGAACGCGGCGGGCAATTGCAATCGAAGCGGGTGGATGTACGACACCGGATCGAACATCACTGTCCGCAAATGGGTGGAAACCATGGCCGGCCTCATGCTTTCTGCGCCGCCGCTTTGACCGCCGCTTTGCTGCGCGGGCCGAACCGGACATACCAGGCCGCCGCCGCGCCCGCCAGCAGGACCAGCAAGGCGACGCCTGCCATCAGCAGCGGATTGACGCCGTCATTTTTCTCTGCCGACAGCGAAGGCGGCGTATGCTGCAGCGGCTGCTGCGCGGACAACACCACCGAGATATCGTCGTAATTCACTTCGTTGAAGCTGTTCTTAAGGAAGCGCTTGATCTCGCCGATCAACAGCGACGGCTGCGCATGGCTGCCATGCACCACCAGCGCGGAAATATGCACCGGACGCGCCGCCGCACCGCTCTCGCCGGCTTCGATGTCGTTGAACACGCAATTCGATATCCAGATCGAGCCGGACGCGCTGGCCGAGGCCGTGACCGTCGGCGATTTTTGCCGGATGATTCAGCGCTTGCTGGCGGCGAAAGAGCCGGAGAGGGAGGGGCGCGCAGCGCTTTGCGGCGTGACCGACGAAATCTTCGTTTCCCGCTTATCGCTCGCCCGTGTCGTCAAGCATTGATCCGGCAATGCGGTAGGCCCGGAAGCGTTTGCGCCGGGCCGCATCGGCCTCCAGGCGCGCCGCGGCGAGATCGCGCAGCCGCTGTTCCGCGTCATTCTCCGCATGGACCAGATTCCGGGCGAGCCATGTCGTATTCTGCGACGGTCGACGGTCTCCTGAAATCCAGGCAACGGCGCTGACAGGATTGATCGGTAAAGACATATTCCCTCCAAGGTGACGATTGTGCGATGCAGAGCGAACCACAGTACCCCGGCGGCCTGGAAGGCACTTGCAAAAATCGCTCAATACGCTGAAAAAATAGAGAATATTCTCGATCAACGCAGACTAATCCAATCCAGAATCAGGGTTCTCCCGTATCGTTTTCCACCCTCGAAATTCATACTATTTTCCGTCGCTGCATTGTTTTGTCAAAACGATACAAGGCAGCCGCTATCGTCCGCTTATCCGGCAGAAACATGGGATGGCGGCTTATCTGAAAATACCTTTGACTTTTGAGGGATACGGATGTCCATATCGGCCATATCAAGCGTAGGCGTAAAACCGCAATCGGCGACCGCCGGCAAAGCCAGGCGCCAGTTCATTGTCGACGATTTTATTCTGAACAATGATGTGCTGTTCCGCGATGGCAAGGAAATCGCGCTGCAGCCGAAAGAACTGGCGGTGCTGCTGCTATTGCTGGAAGCGGGCGGTGAAGTGGTGCACAGGGATACCTTCCTGGAGCGCGTATGGACCGGCCAGGACATAGGCGAAGAATCGCTGACCCGCAGCATCTGTTCGCTGCGCCGGATTTTCCGCGACGGCAAGGGCGGCAATGTCATCCTGACCGTGTACGGGCAGGGATACCGGTTTTCCAGGCCGGTCAAGAGAGAAGCCGGGACTCACCAGCCATTTGAATTGCACCCCGTGATCGACAATAACCTGCCGATCCTGCGGGATCCGCAAGATGTCACCCGCAGCCTGTTAGCCGAGGCCGAAAAGCCGATAGCGCAGATCGCCGTCACGAACTGGGGGGGGCTGATCCTGACGCCGCAACAAAAAGCGCGGATCCTCGCAGAGGTTCGGGAATGGCTCAGGACGGAAGGAGCGCATGGGCCAAAATTTGACGCACTCCTGTACGTGGCAATCCCGTTGGATGACGGCGGACCGCCGCGGGGAGCAACCGTCTATGCGAGGCGTGACATCCGCCGTTTCGAAGTGCTGGGCCCGTACGCGGGTAAGCTGCACGGCACGGATGAATCCCTGCATCGCGAAATCAGGAAGGCAGGAGAGACCCGTATCCTCACTTACCTTTGGGGAACCGGTTCAGCGCAGCGCAGCATCAGCGGCTACGAAAGCGGGAATGTGCTGAGCCTGGTCAACACGTCCCGGCTGCCGGGCGCCGCAGTGGCTTGGCGGCATAATAACGTCACGGCGATCCGGGTGGGGCGGAACCTGACGTTCTATATCGCGAACCAGGAGATCAAACAGGCGACGGAATTGCTAGTGGACTACGGATCCGAATACAATCCCGCGGCGGCGATGCAACAGCCAAAGGATGAGCCGCCTGACAGTGATACGGCAGGCCAAAACGCATCAAAGCGCTCGCGCCGCGATCCTCCCGAACACCGTCCAAACACTGATTGACGGAAAGGAGGCCTGGCGAGATAAAATCACGACACTGAACAACTGAATTTTGTCCCGTTCAATTGGGTAGGGGTGACATCGCCTGCAACATCCCGATTACAGTCGAAGAAGTCCGATGCCGGCAAACTTGAGCAACAGGGGCAGTTTGTGAAACATTCAGGCTAGGCCAACAGCCATTGGCCATTCTGTTTAATTTCGTCATGCATGGCATCGGGGGCTAAATCAAGTTCACCCGGCCAGGTCACAACGCCATCGACCAGTTTCACTTGCTGAAATTGCGACGCATCGCGCAAGGGAGAAAATACGCCCCGGAATGCGGTGGGGAGGAATTTTACGACGCCTTCCACACCATCTTTAAAGCGAACGGATATCGCGAATTCGCCTGCCAGTTTTACTTCGATAACATCCCATTCGATACTCCGGCCAGATCCCATTTTTTCTTCTCCGCAGGATGGATTAGCTGCAATCTCTTCAACGGCGCTTATCAAGCGCTTTCCTGTTCCCCACATGTCATTTTTACATAGCCCGGTTAATAGATGGCGTACTAAGAATCTTAAGAGCCACATGAACCAAATTTGTACTCGGAAATTTGACCTGCATTCGCTCCCGCAGCAGCAAGCAGCGTGTCCTTGATGAACTGAATAGGCAGTTCCGGGTTGTCTTCAACCGCTTTACCCAGCCTCGTCCAATATTCGATTTGCTTCGGCATGGAACGATGCTCCGCAGCAGCATGTGGCCTTGCGAGATCAATCAACTCGTCCGACATTTCAACGCGATTCCCCATAAACATCTCCCAAGCATGCGACGAAGCATATTGCATCAAAAAGAAATTTTGTATCCTGTGGTCGCAAAAAACGCAACTCAGCGGCTTATTTTCCTTGGATATGCCGCTTGGGCGAAAGCAACGCCGCGATGGCGCATGCAGAGCGGGATATTTGCCCGACGTCACCTCCGGCCATCCGAAGGCAACGCATAAAACGCAGCAAAAACTGAAACCGGACTATCTCAAACCTCAGCCATCATTTCCGCTTTATCGCGCTGACACCGCACCGCATAATCCAATGCGCTTTCCGTTTCCTGCAAAAACAAGGCTTCCACGGCGATATGCTGCAGCATGCAACCCAATGCCGCCCAGCTTTCGGTACTGACGCGATTTTCCTGATTGGCGCCGGCGACGTACATCAGTTCGCCCAGCGCGGCGAGGCCATCCAGCAAAACGAGATTGGCATTGGCCGCATGTTCGGCGGCGGCTTCGGCGATGCACACCGCGTCCGCCGTGGCGTCGCTGATAGGCGAAAAATCTTCCGGCAGGCGTTGCAGCAGATAGCCCAGTTCATAGGGCGCGCGATGGATTTTTTCGAAATGGGGATTTTGGGATGTGTTTGTACTAGGCATACGGACTTTTCCTCTCGTGAACGAAAAGTGCCGCTTCTCGCTGCAAAACGAGGGGGGCGGCAATGAAAAGGTTTGCAGACCGACGAGAGGGCAATCGGCAGGCCGGAGCCTCCCTTCCACGCCGCCCATGGATATAGGCGTTATGTAGCCAGAAAGGCCACTAAATATAGTGGCCTTTCTGAACCCTCACGAACGAGCTGCAAAACTCGGTCCCTTTGTTTAGGGACGGGGCGAGGTTACTATCGTCGCCAAACGGCGTCAAGACATGCCGGAGCCTTCCTGTGCAACCATACAGCGCGAGACCCACATTCTCAAAATGCGTCTTCAGATCAGCGTAGCCTTAGACGCTTGCCTGAATTTTCAGCGTCACTTCTGAAGGAACAAAAGACACTGAATCCAACGACCTGGAAGCTGATATTCATTGATGCCGGCGACAGGAGCGGCGATGTCATACTCCAGTTCCCCGATGAACTGTTGACCCAACTTGAGTGGAGGGAAGGTGATGTGTAAAATATTCGTTTTGAGCAAGATATGAAAGTGCCTCTTTTGGATAACCGGCATCATGGAATCTCAAAGGAGAACCTGCCGTGAAAATTCCCGCCGATATTTCAAAGGTCATTTCCGTTTTCAGTGACAGCCATTCGTGCGAAAGCGAAAAATCGACGCTCCCCCTGAAGGGGGCCAGAAACGACCCTTCGGTAAATTTCTATAGCCGCCACATGAAACATCTGACGATGATCGCACAATCGGATGGCGGACGCATAAACGAAGCGATTCGACACATCGGCAGCGAAGAGAGCGGCCTCGAACATTCCGTTCTGCGATGGGGAAACGAATTGCATATGCTGTCGTCCGACAGCGGCGGGGAGAACGTGTTCCAGACCGTCTTTCATCATGGGATCGGCGACGAAGCGGACATGTGGATACTGCCGCACAGCTTCCGACAGAAAGAAGGGCGTCAATTTTTTGCCGGCGATGTTTCTCGTTTCCATTTTCTGATCGATACGGTCCTGACGGGGAAAACCGCTCATCTGCCGCGTACCATCAAGATGGAAGCTGTCATGAACGAAGAGACGATCAAGAACACTGCCGGCCTGTCGAGTGGATCGGAAGCGCTGCGGACGACTTTCATGACTGAAACGCCGATAGGCAGAAGCACGGCGCGGATGTTGAGGGCATTGAACGCAGAGGTTACCAGCATACGGGTGGAGCGCGACGACCGGCTCCCCGAATACGCGAATTTTTTCATTACGATCGCACCTCGGCCGCGCAGAATGACGCTTGGCAACGCAACCTCGTTTTTCATACAAAAATACCAGCCCGCGCTGCAATCGTCGGAAAATCCTCTGGATTTCCTGCCTGATCAGCAGACAATTGTACTGCCGGGCAGGTCCGGCGACGCCGTCGGCCTGGAAGCGAACAATGCGCCTGCCGCGTTCAACCCGTTCATGTCTTCGCTGGCGAACAGGTTTCGGGGTGGCTCCAATCCGGCTTTGCCAAAGGATGTAAAAGAAAATATCGGCGTTGCCGTTAACCGATGGATGCCGATCAAGCCAACGTGACAAACCGGGCGCGCCCATTAGATGTGGAAGTTCCTCCTTCATCGGCAAGCCTGCCGAACGTCGCGCCAATTTTCTCGCGATCACCTCGCCTCATTCCCAGCCGTCCGTATCGGCGGCGGCCTCAAGCCACTCCAGCGTATCCGATTCTGTATTTTCGATCTAGGCAGCGTATATGCTGCGCAAACGACAGAAAAGCCGCCAATGATGACGGCTTCTTCATGCTGCGAGGTCAGCGCAATTGCATTCATCCGAAATCGATTCGCCTCAAACCTCAGCCATCATTTCCGCTTTATCGCGCTGACATCGCACCGCATAATCCAACGCGCTTTCCGTTTCCTGCAAAAACAAGGCTTCCACGGCGATATGCAGCAGCATGCAACCCAATGCCGCCCAGCTTTCGGTACTGACGCGATTTTCCAGATTGGCGCCGGCGACGTACATCAGTTCGCCCAGCGCGGCGAGACCATCCAGCAAAACGAGATTGGCATTGGCCGCATGTTCGGCGGCGGCTTCGGCGATGCGCACCGCGTCCGCTGTGGCGTCGCTGATAGGCGAAAAATCTTCCGGCAGGCGTTGCAGCAGATAGCCCAGTTCATAGGGCGCGCGATGGATTTTTTCGAAATGGGGATTGTGGGATGTATTCGTGCCAGGCATGTGAACCTCCGTCTATATGCGTAAGCATCGCTCCTCGCTGCAAAACGAGGGGGGCGACAATGAAAAGGTTTGCAGACCGATAGACGACACTCGGCAGGCCGAAGCCTCCTCTCCACGTCGCCCATAGAAATAGGCACAGTGGCCAGGAAAGTCACTTGGCAGTGGCTTTCCTGGGTCGTCGTCTAAGCGAGCTGCAAAACTCGTTCCCTTTTTGAGGGACGGGGCGAGGTTACTATCGTCGCCAAACGACGTCAAGACTTGCCGGGGGATTCCTGTGCAACCATGCAGCGCGAGACAATGGCCCCTCGGCTCAATGCATCCGTTTCGCCGGCGCTTGCCGGAACGTCAGCAGACAGATAACGATAAAACTCAACAGCGCCGCCGACGCCGTGTAACGGCTCCATGCCAGCCCGCCCGCGTTGGTCGGTTTATCGAGGAAGTCGCCGACCACCGCGCCCAATGGACGCGTCAGAATGAATGCCGCCCAAAACAGCGCCGTGCGCGAAATTTTGGTCCAGAAGTAGGCCGCCGCGACGATCGCCAATAAAGCGCCGAACACCACCGCCGCGCCGCGATAGCCGAGTCCGGCCGAATCCGCGGCCCAATCGCCCAATGCGGTGCCAAGCGTCTGCGAGAACATGATGGTGATCCAGTAGAACATTTCCGCCTTCGGAGAATGGACGGTATCGATCGCGACCGAGCCCAGGGTTTTGTACCAGATCGCCAGCGAGGCCATCAGCAGCGCCAGCAGCAGAGTGGACCCGCCCAGGTAGCCGATGCCGAGCGAACGATCGGCGAAATCGGCCAGCGTGGTGCCGACGGTGGTGGTGGCGATAATGGTGAGCCAATACAGGAATGGATGAAAGCGCGAGGCCTTGATCTGCGCCATCACCGCAATCAGGAAAATCACCGCAAATATCCCCGTGCCGATCAGATAGCCGAGGTTCATCGACATGGTGACCGCGTCGCCGCCGGTTTCTCCCAATGTCGTGGCGCCGATTTTGATGATCCAGAACAGCAGGGTGACTTCAGGCACTTTGCTGACGGCATCTTGAATGTGTCTGTTCATGGTTTTTCCTTTTTTCCGAATGAAAATACAGTATCGCAGCGAAATCTTAGCTAAAAGTTAGGGCCCGCATTTTCAAAAATAGAGAACTGCGCCTGTCCGGCTGCGGCTAAGACCCTGATAATGTTTATCGGTTACATTACCGGTAATAGCCACTGTGAATGATCCATTGCAAAGAATGAATGCATGCTGAATGACGAAATCGTGGGCAGCGGCCGGGATCGATCGCCGCATGCCGCTTTATCCGTAAGCGATCTCGGGTCGGCGCATGCCGGACCTTTTTCATTGTCCGTCGCGGCGGGTGAATGCCTGGTCATACGCGGACCTTCCGGCGCGGGAAAAAGCCTGCTGCTAAGAATGATTTGCGACCTGGATGAAAGTTCCGGCGCGGTCGCCTTGCATGGAACAAACCGTGAACAGATGAGCGGCCCCGAATGGCGCCGGCAAGTGGTCTATCAGGCTGCCGAGCCGGCATGGTGGGAAGCGACCGCCGGGCAACACTTCCGCGCGGATCAACGCAATGCGGTGCTTGCGCTGCTGCCGCAATTGGGGCTGCAGGAAACCCATTTGAATACCGATATCACACGTCTGTCCACCGGCGAACGGCAGCGCATGGCGCTGGTGCGTTCCCTGGCGATGCGTCCGCGCGTGTTATTGCTGGACGAGCCGACCGCATCCTTGGACGGCGACAGCGTCTTGTCGGTGGAAGCCGTGCTGCGCGAACAACTGCGTTCCGGCCTGGCCATCGTGCTGGTCACGCATTCGGCGGAACAGGCGTCCCGGATCGGCGATCGCCAGATGCTGGTGGCAGGGAGGAAGGAAGCATGAACGTCATTCATCTGGACGCCTTCGATCTCGGCATCGCCGCAACACTGGTATTGCTCAACGCGGGCATGTCCATCGTTCTCGGTCTGCGTTTGCATCGCCAGGTACTGTGGGCCGCCTTCCGTATGGTCGTGCAGTTGCTGTTGATCGGATTGCTGCTGCGCACGGTATTCGCGTTGAGTTCGCCGTGGATCACGAGCGCGGCGATCGCATTGATGATCGCCGCGGCGATCCGGGAAGTGGCGGTCCGCCCGGCCAGGCGGCTGAAAGGCTGGGGCGCGTTTCGCCTGAGCGCCGTGGCCGTCAGCACGACCAGCGTCGCCACGGTTCTGCTCGCGCTGCTGACCGCAATCAGGCCATCGCCCTGGTATGACCCGCACTATGCGATTCCATTGATGGGCATCGTACTGGGCAGCATTTTGAATTCCGCCAGTCTGGGCCTGGACGTCTTTTTTACGGGCGTGCACGGCGCGCGCGCGTCGATCGAAGGCCGGCTGGCGCTGGGTTGCACCAGCCGCGAAGCGCTGATGCCGCATATCCGCAATGCCATCCGCGCCGGCCTAATCCCGATCGTCAATCAAATGTCGGCGGCCGGCATTATTACGCTGCCGGGAATTATGACGGGACAGTTGCTGGCCGGGATGGATCCGATCGAAGCGGTGAAATATCAAATCCTGTTGATGTTTTTGCTGGCCGGCGGCAGCGCGCTGGCGGCGACCGGCATCGTTTATATGGCGGCGTCCAGCATTTCCGATCACAGACATCGTCTGCGCCTGGAGCGCCTTGCCGATATCGGCGGCAAAAAAACAACGTAACCGGTGAAATTTTACCGGTCCGATTCTTGCGGCTATCTCAACGCCCGATGATTCGTTACGCCCTGCCAGTCTTCAACTTCTCTCCTCGCTTGCCTATCAACATTTATTCTTTTGGGCATCGCCTTTGTAAAGAATTGTCAACTAAACAACAATTGTTCCGGTGGATGGAAAAATTTCAATTATTATAGTGCAGTGCCGCATACGCAAACATCGTCGCCGCGCAACTCGCTTTACCGATATTCGAATGATCGTCGAAGCGCTTCGTACTGACTATTCCATGACAAAAACTCAAATCCGCGTACTGGTCGTCGCAGCTGAAGTGATCCACAGGCAGGCCGTCCGCCGTGCAATCGCGGCGGACGCCGATGCCGATTTTGTGCTGTTCGAGGCGGCTACGGGCCAGGAAGGTCTGCAACTGGCCTGTCACTTAAAACCAGACTGCATCCTGCTGGATGACCAACTGCCGGACCGCAACAGTCTGGCGTTCCTCTCTGCGTTGGATGGCGACGCGGCAGAGATGCCGATGCCGGTCATTTTGCTGACCGGCGCCGATAATGTGCAAGTCGTCGCGGCCGAGGCCATCAAGCGCGGCGCCTGGGATTATCTTGGCAAGGATGCCAATGGGCAATACCTGGAAACCTTGCCTTGGGCGATCAAACGCATGCTGCGCGAGCGGCAACTGAGTGAAGGCAAGCGGCGGGCGGAGGCGGAATTGCGCCAGCTCGCCGGCCGTTTCGAACGCATCAAAGAGGCTGAGCGTAAACGCATCGCGCAGGAGATACACGACGAGCTCGGCGGACTGCTGACGGGAATCAAGGCATACGTATCCGTTCATCTGGACCGGACGGCCAAGGCGGGTTTGCCGCTGGATCCACTGCTGGTCGATGCGGTCGCCCTTGCCGATTCCGGATTCCAGGCGGTGCGCAAAGTCATTACCGACCTGCGGCCGGACGTATTGGATCAGCTTGGCATCTGGGCGGCGTTGGAGTGGTACGCCGGCCACATTGAAAAGCGTTCCGGAATTTCCTGTGCATGTACGATCGACGCCAGCGCGGCCGCTATCGAACCGGAACCCGATCTGGGCACAATGCTGTTCCGGATCGTGCAGGAAGCGCTGGTCAATGCGGAGCGTCATGCGAAGGCCTCGAAGATAACGGTTTCTGCGGCAGTGGCAGACCGCATGCTTGTCATCGAAGTGCGGGATAACGGCAAAGGCATCGACACCGATCCCCCGTTCAAGCGCGAGTCCTGGGGTCTGGCCGGCATGCACGAGCGCGCCCGTTATGTCGGCGGTGAGCTGACGATAAGCGGCAAGCCCGGGGCGGGTAGCGCGGTGGTGCTGCGATTGCCGATGGAGAGCAGCCGTGATTGACAAAATCAAGGTGCTGCTGGTCGATGACCACGCCATCGTGCGTAACGGCGTCAGGCTGATGCTCGGCGAGGCTGACGATATTTCGGTGGAAGGCGAGGCCGATACCGCGCAAGGCGCGCTGCAATTGGTGCGTGAGCAACCCTTCGATGTCGCGCTGCTCGATATCGCGATGCCGGACAAGAACGGACTCGACCTGTTGAAGCTGCTGCGCATGGAGCAGCCGAAACTGGCTATCCTGATCCTCAGCGCCTATTCGGAAGATATCTACGCGATGCGTGCGTTCAAGCGAGGCGCCGCAGGCTATCTGACCAAGGACAGTTCCACCGGCGCATTGATCGGCGCGGTGCGCAAAGCAGCTGCAGGCGGCAAACATATCAGTCCGACCTTGATGGAGAAGCTGGCGCATGCGGTCGTCGGACGCGCGACGGGATCCCACGAATCGTTGTCGGACCGCGAACTTGAGGTATTGAAGCTGATCGCTTCCGGTGAAAGCCTGGTCAAGATAGCCGCATCCCTGCATCTCAGTGCTCATACCGTCACCACCTATCGCGCCCGTATCCTTCAAAAAATGGACCTGGGCAGCAACGCGGAATTGACCCGCTATGCGATTGAAAACGGTTTGCTGTTGTGACAAAAGTGCTCGTAGGCAAAAACCGACATGATATTGTCCGGTAGCGGCGCTGTATTCATCGTATTGGGGGGCATGGGATTCCTTTTCGATTCAGCGCTTGCGAACGATCTGGTGCGGCCGGAACAGATAGCCAAAGGTCGCCATCCCGCTCCAGATGTGGATCAGGCGAGTGAATGGGGAGACCAGGAAGATGGTGAAGGCCAGCGCGATATGGGCTTTGTAAACCAGCGGCGCCTGGGCGATGAGTTCGGCGGCGCCGAATTGCAGCGTGACGATCCCTTTCACATAGTCGCTCAATAATGCGAACATCGCGCCGTCCATATGCCGGAGCGACATCGGCACCGTCGCCAGTCCGAGCATGAGCTGCAGCCACAGGATCGCCAGGGCCAGCATATCGGCATGCGTGCTGTTGATGCGGATCCGCGGGTCCGATAGCCGCCGGTACAGCAGGATCGTCAGTCCGATAATGGCGACGATGCCGGCGATGCCGCCGCCGGTCATCGCCAGCAATTGGTGCTGCGATGGATTCAGGAACGGCGACACCATCCAGTGCGGCGCCAGGAATCCGACGAAGTGGCCGGCGATGACAATCAATATGCCGATGTGAAACAGATTGCTGCCCAGGCGCAACTGGCGGCGTCTGAGCAATTGCGATGAATCGCTTTTCCAGGTGTATTGTTCGCGATCAAAGCGGATCAGACTGCCGAGCAGCCAGATCGTCAGACAGATATACGGATAAATGCCGAACAAAAATGTATTGAGAAAGTGTTGATTCATGATGCATCTCCAATCAAGATCGACAGGTCACGAGCGCGGAGGCCTTTTAAGATAAAACCGGACCGGCCGGCCCGGGCCGGAGGCCGGGGCCGGCGCGCCCAGGAAGTCGACCGGTTGGTCCTGCCATTCGAGATCCAGCGCCGCGCCGTCGGTTTCAGCGGCCAGCCGTACGCCATCCGCGCTGGGGGTGGACGCGGCGGCGGCATCAAGCGGCGGCTCGCCGGCCAGCGGCAGCAAAGCGGCGACCGCGGCGGCATAGGCACTGCCGCGTTCGGCCAGCTTGGCGGCGATTTGCCGCGCGATGCCGGCGATTTCAATCAGCAGCGTGCGCGCCTGCGCCGGGCTTTCCTGTCCCAGGAATTCGAGAAAGACGGGCAAGTAGTCCGGCAGTTCGCCTGGACCGAGAAACAGTCCCTTGGCTTCGTACATCGCGAGCAGATCGATCATGGCCGGTCCGCGCTCGCGCGATTCGCCATGCACATGTTCGAACAGATAGAGCGAGGTCGCGCGGCCGCGGCCGAAGGTTTCCACATGCTCTTCCTGCAGCGCCAGCAACGGGCGCGCCGCCATCCAGTCAATCAGCGCCATCAGGGCGGCGCGCGTATCGGGCGGGAATATGCGCTCACGCATCATCGTGTCGCGGATCTCCGGCAGCGCATCGATCAGCAACGGCTCCGGATAGTCCAGCAGCGCGCCCAACATGCTGAAAATCAGCCAGCGATCGTCCTCTGTATGGTCCATCTTATTCACCCGCCGCGCGTATCGGAATCGTCTTGCGTTCCTTGTTGATGCCTTTGCGTCCGCCGAACAGCCTGGTTTCATTGCTGCCGTCCGAACAGCCGTTGCCGAACGAAAAGCCGCACGAGGCGCGCAAATCGAATGCATCCACCGCATATTCCCGATGCGTGGTGGGGATCACGAAACGGTCTTCATAATCGGCGATGGCCAGATAGCGATACATGTCGTCTACCTGCGCCAGGCTCAGTCCGACCTGGTCCAGCAGTTCCGGAGTTTCGCGATGTTCGACATGGCGTTCGCGCATGAAGGCGCGCATCGCCAGCATGCGCTTGAGCGCCAGGCGCACCGGAGCCTCGTCGCCGGCCGTCAGCAGATTGGCCAGATAGCGCAACGGGATGCGTAGCGCATCGACGTCCGGCAGCCATCCCTTCATGCCCAGCAAGCCGTCGTTGGCGGCCGCATTGATCGGCGACAAGGGCGGCACGTACCAGACCATCGGCAGGGTGCGGTATTCGGGGTGCAGCGGAAACGCCACCTTCCACTCCACCGCCATCTTGTACACCGGCGAACGCCGCGCCGCTTCCAGCCAGTTCTCGGGCACGCCGTCGCGCAATGCCTGTTCGCACACCGCCAGGTCGTTCGGGTCCAGGAAGATATCGAGCTGCGCCTGGTACAGGTCTTTCGGATCCGCGACCGAGGCGGCCTGCGCGATCCGGTCGGCGTCGTATAACAGCACGCCCAGATAGCGAATGCGCCCGACGCAGGTTTCCGAACACACTGTCGGCTGGCCAGCCTCGATGCGCGGATAGCAGAAAATGCATTTCTCGGATTTTCCGCTCTGCCAGTTGTAATAGATTTTCTTGTACGGGCATCCCGATACGCACATGCGCCAGCCGCGGCACTTGTCCTGATCGATCAGGACGATGCCGTCTTCTTCGCGCTTGTAGATGGCGCCGGACGGACAGGAGGCCACGCAGGCCGGGTTCAGGCAGTGTTCGCACAGCCGCGGCAGATACATCATGAAGGTGTTTTCGAATTCGCCGTAGATATCGCTTTGCACCTGGTCGAAATTGGTGTCCTGCTTGCGCTTTTCGAATTCTCCGCCGAGCAACTCTTCCCAGTTCGGACCCCATTCAATTTTTTCCATCCGCTCGCCCGTGATCAGCGAGCGCGGCCGCGCCACCGGGCCGACCTTGACGTCCGGCGCATCCTGCAAATGCGCATAGTCGAACGTGAAGGGTTCGTAATAATCGTCGATCTCGGGCAGGTTCGGATTCCCGAAAATCTGGGCCAGCACGCGCCATTTGCTGCCGGCGGCCAGTTCGTTCTTGCCGTTGGGCCTGCGCTTCCAGCCGCCTTTCCAGCGCTCCTGGTTTTCCCAATCCCTGGGATAGCCGACGCCGGGCTTGGTCTCGACGTTGTTGAACCAGGCGTATTCCATGCCTTCCCGGCTGGTCCAGACATTCTTGCAGGTGACCGAACAGGTGTGGCAACCGATGCATTTGTCGAGATTCATGACCATCCCGATCTGCGCGCGGATTTTCATTGTTTTGCTCCAGACTTTTTCATTTTTTCATCGGCCATCGCCAGTGCCGGTGCGCCCTGGGCCAGCGTGTGTTCATGGCGCGCGGCAGCTTGCGCCGACAGCACCGAGGCCGGCGTCGATTCGTCTTTCCAGTCGATGGTTTTCATTTTGCGGACGATCACGAATTCGTCGCGATTGGAGCCGACCGTGCCGTGATAATTGAAACCGTAGGAAAGCTGCGCATAGCCGCCGATCATGTGGGTCGGCTTCGGTATGATGCGGGTGACCGAATTGTGGATGCCGCGCACCCCCGTGACTTCCGAACCGGGGGAATTGATGATCTTTTCCTGCGCGTGATACATCATCACCGCGCCCGCCGGAATGCGCTGACTGACGACGGCGCGCGCGGTCAATGCGCCGTTGACGTTGAAGGCTTCGATCCAGTCGTTGTCGATCACGCCGATTTTCAAGGCATCGATTTCGGACATCCAGACGATAGGGCCGCCGCGCGACAAGGTCAGCATCAGCAGATTGTCGGTATAGGTGCTGTGGATGCCCCATTTCTGATGCGGCGTCAGGAAGTTCAGCGCAATCTCCGGGTTGCCGTTCGAATGACTGCCTTCCATGCCGTCGGTGCTGCGGGTATCGATCGGCGGCTTGTAGACGCATAGCGATTCGCCGAAATCGCGCATCCACGCGTGATCCTGATATAGCTGCTGGCGGCCGGACAGCGTGCGCCATGGAATCAGTTCATGCACATTGGTATAGCTCGCGCTGTACGAGACATGTTCGGATTCGATGCCGCTCCAGGTCGGCGAGGAGATGATTTTGCGCGGCTGCGCCTGGATGTCGCGAAAGCGGATTTTTTCGTCCGCGCGGGCGCGCGCCAAATGGGTATGATCGGCGCCGGTGAGCGCGGACAGCGCCTGCCATGCCTTGACGGCGACCGCGCCGTTGGTTTCCGGCGCCAGCATCAGAATCGTCTCGGCGGCGTCGATGGCCGATAAAATCTGCGGCCGGCCGTGCGCCACGCCCGCTTGGGCCACCGGATGGTTCAATGCCCGCAACTGTTCCACCTCCTGGCCGGTTTGCCAGGTCAGGCCTTTGCCGCCGTTGCCGAGCTTGGCCAGCAGCGGTCCGAGCGACGTGAATTTACGATAGGTGTTCGGATAATCGCGTTCTACCACCGTCACATTGCCCATGGTCTTGCCCGGTACCCACGTTGACGTTGCGTGGTATCAGGACAAGACCGCCTGGGCGGCCGCGCAACCGTTTGTGTCGACCACGGTGCATCTGACATTCGGTTACCGCATCGGTGCGGCATTGCATCACATCATGGAGCACACCGCGCATCACGTCGATATGGGCGTTCCGCTGTATCGCCTGAAGCAAGCGCAGGAGGTGCTGGAAACCATGCTGCCGGGACGGATCGTGATCCAGAAATTTTCCTGGCGCTGGTATTTCGACACGGCGCGCCGCTGCAAACTCTACGATTACGATCGCCTTTGCTGGACCGATTTCAGCGGCAGGCAAACCAGTGCTTCCATGCTGAGATCGGCGCCGGCCGGCTGATGGCGCGGTCGACAGCAGGAGGAGATGATGGCGGCACCTGTCTTACCGATAGCGTCGGTTCAGCCGATCCAATTCGATGCGGATCTGATCCGCAGGCTCGGGCATTCCGGACCGCGTTATACCTCTTACCCTACAGCGGACAAATTCACCGAGGCGTTCGGTTATCGCGATTATCTGCAGACGGTTGCCGGTCTGCATTCACGCATCGTTCGCAATCCCTTGTCGCTGTATGTGCATGTCCCGTTTTGCGACACCGTATGTTATTTTTGCGCCTGCAACAAGATCGTGACAAAAAATCGCGACAAGGCCGAGACTTATCTGGCTTACCTCAAGCGGGAAATCGACATGCAGGGCAGATTATTGGCCGGCATGAATCAGATGGAACAATTGCATCTGGGCGGCGGCACGCCGACCTATCTGTCACACGGGCAAATGGATGAATTGCTGGCGCATTTGCGGCAGTGGTTCGATTTTGCGCCGGATCCCATCGGCGAATATTCGATCGAGGCCGACCCGCGCTGCATTTCCGAGGATCGCGTGCGGAAGCTGCGCGAACAGGGCTTTAACCGTATCAGCCTGGGCGTGCAGGATTTCGATCCGGAAGTGCAGAAGGCGGTCAACCGCACGCAACCGGAACATCAGACACTGACCGTCATCGCCGCCGCGCGCGACGCCGGGTATCGCTCGGTGAACGTCGATCTGATCTACGGACTGCCCAAACAAAGCGTCATCAGCATGGCGCGGACGCTGGCCAAGGTGATTCAGGCTGGGCCGGATCGTATCGCGGTCTATAACTATGCGCATCTGCCGCATTTGTTCAAGATGCAGCGCCCCGTATCATCAAACAGGAATTGCCCAGCGCCGAAAGCAAGCTCGACATGCTGGCGCTATGCATCAAACGGTTGAGCGACGCCGGCTACGTCTACATCGGCATGGATCATTTCGCGCTGCCGGCGGACGATCTGGCGGTGGCGCAGCGACTGGGGCGTTTGCACCGCAATTTCCAGGGATATTCGACCCATGCGGAATCCGATCTGGTGTCCTTCGGCGTTTCAGCCATCAGCGCGGTCGGCGCCACCTATAGTCAGAATGCCAAGACGCTCGATGCGTATTACGACGCGATCGACAATAACGTCTTACCGGTGGAGCGGGGCTTTCGGCTGCAGATGGACGATTTGTTGCGGCGCTTGATCATTCAGCGGCTGATGTGCAATTTCGAATTGTCTGTTTCATCGATCGAAACGGCTTATCCGATTACATTCGTGAGCTATTTCGCCACGGAACTGGAGCGTTTGCATGAATTGGAGCAGGACGGACTGCTGACCATCGACGGCGACTGGCTGTGCGTGACGGTCAAGGGGCGATTGCTGATCCGCAATATCTGCATGGTGTTCGATCGCCATTTAAGCGCCCGGCCGGATCGGGCGCGCTATTCCAGGACCATTTGACGCCGGCGCCATACTGCAAGCCCCGATGGTGTTTCTTCATCCCCTGTTTTTGCGTGAGTTCTCCGCGCCCACCCCGACCCCAAGCCTCTTTGCCGGCGCCGCCAGCCTCTCCCAAGAGCCACGCCCCAGCTCGATATGGTCGCGATGACGCAGGAGATTGTCCGCCTCGTATTGCCCGGGATACTGCACACCGCTGCTGCCCAGGGCGGGTGGGCAAGCCAGCAGATAATCGATGAACGCGCTCGCCTCGCTGGTCTGCCAGCCCATGTCCCCGGCCATGGCCGGATTGAACAGCACGGCGAACACGTTGTTGGTGGCCAATCCGCCACGCGGATGCGCCGGCTGGATTGTTCCGCCGCCCGACAGTACGCCGGCCAGCAGCTCGGCCACCAGACCCAGCGCATAGCCCTTGTGACCGCCGAAAGGCAGCAGGGCGCCGGGCGGATCTGCGAACAGGACGGACGGCTCGGTGGTCGGCCGGCCTTGTGCATCGATGAGGGCGCCCTGCGGCGCCGGCTGGCCGTCGGCGGCCAGGACGCGCGCTCTGTTGAGCGCAATGGTGCTGGTCGCCATGTCCAGCACCAGCGGGGGTCTGCCAGGCAAGGGGCTGGCGAAGCACAGCGGGCTGGTTGTCAGACGCGCCTGCGCGCCGCCGAAAGCCGCCACCGTCGGATCGCGATGCGTGACGTTGGTGAACGCCAGCAGGACGAAGCCCTGTGCGGCGACCTGTTCCCCGTAGTGACCCATGCGGCCCAGGTGGTGGCTGTCGCGCAGAGTGAGAATGCAGTGCCCGTCGCCGCGCGTGGCCTCGATCGCGGCGGCCATCACGCGCTTGCCAATGTGCTGGCCGAAACCACGCCGTCCATCCCAGACCTGCACCCCGGCGCGTTTGCGCAGAAGCGCCGGATGCGTGTCGGCCGCGATTTGCTTGGCGGCGAGCGCCTGCGCATAGCCCGGCAGAATGGAGATGCCGTGGCTGGCGTAGCCCATGCGATCGGATTCGACCAGATGCTCGGCGACATCGAAGGCGATGTCGGAGGGGACCTGCTGCGCCTCCAGTATTCGGGTGGCGAGGCGCATGGCGCGCGGAATGGAAAGTCGCATGATCATGAACGATAGTGATTTTTTCGAAGGGGCGACTGCATCTACATCCAGCCCAGCCAGCGCCAGTAGGTCGCGCTGAAGACCAGCATCAGTCCGTAGCCGACCAGCGTCAGCACGATGCCGACCTTGGCGAACTGTCGGGCGTTGAAAGTGCCGGTGCCCAGGCACACCATATTCTGCGGCGCATTGATCGGCAACATAAAGCCGAAGCTCACCGAAAATCCCAGCATCATGGTCAGGCCCAGGCGGTTGAAGTCGCCCGGCAGGATGGTCAACACCGAGATCAGGATGGGCAGCAACGCCGAGGTCAGCGCGGTGGCGCTCGCGAAGCCCAGATGGATCACAATCAGGAAGGCCGTCAGTACCGCCAAAATACCCAGCGGGCCGAGCGCCGCCAGCCCCGTGCGCGCGATGACTTCGTTGGCCGGCCACTGACCCGCATGCGTAGTCACCAGCGCGGTGCCCAGGCTGATGCCGACACCGAATACGATCACCGTGCCCCAGGGAATGCGCGACTGCACGTCTTTCCAGTCCATGACGCCCCAGCGCGGCAGCAGCAGCACGACCAGCCCGGCGTAGGTGATCGAGGTGGTGTCGAAGCTGTGCAGCTTGCCCTCGGTCGACCAGGCCAGCAGCAGCGCCACCGTCACGCCCATCAGGCGCTTTTGCGCGCCCGGCATGGGGCCGAGCGCGGCCAGCTCGCGCTTGATCACTTCGCGATCGGCCGGCGCGCTGCCGGGCTCGGGCGGCAGCAGCCACAGCACGGTGCAGAAGAGCACTGCCGACATCAGCAGCGCCCAGGGTGCGCCGGCGATCAGCCAGTCGATCCAGCTGATGCGCGCGCCGAGCATTTTTTCCATGAAGCCGACTGTCAGCAGGTTTTGGGCGGCGGAAGTCTGGATGCCCACGTTCCAGATACTGGTGGCCTGGGCCACGACGATCATGAGACCGGCCGCGACATTGGAGCGCCGGTCCACTCCGAAAGCGGAGATCACGCCCATCATGATCGGCACCATGCAAGCGCTGCGCGCGGTGGCGCTGGGCACCACCAGGCTCAGCAGCACCGTGACCGCGATCGCGCCGAGCAGGATGCGCCACGTGCCGGCGCCGATGCGCGACAGCGTATAGAGCGCGATGCGCCGATCCAGCCCGGTGTGCGTCATGGCGGCCGCCAGGAACAAGGCGCCGGCCACCAAGGCCAGCGCGGCGTTGGAAAAGCCCGCGAGCGCCATCGAGATGGCGGCCGAGGTGCCGTAGAGCTGCGACGGATCGGCTACCGTCGGCGCTGTCCCCAGCAGGAAGGCCATCAGCGAAGTGATGATGACGGCGCTGGCCTCGTAAGATACGGCTTCGGAAATCCAGACCACCACGGCGAAGGCGAGAATGGCGAGCACGCGGTGCCCGGCCGGCGGCAGGGCGTCCCTCATTGGGAGCGCCAGAACGACCAGCAGCGCGGCAATGCCCAGCAGCAGCCCCGGGGGCAAACGGCGGGACGGCGCGGGCAGTGCGGACGACTTCGGGGAGAGGGACATGATCGCGTTCCGGGGACTTTGAAGGATGGATGGCGGCATGCTGGTGAGCGGCAGCGGAGCAGGCGACATCGCAAAGTCTAAAGAAGCGCGGGATCCCCGGTTTGATGTACATCAATTACATGGGATCGAATGTCGACAGCGACCCTGTGATCCTGGAATATCTCGTACAGAAAAACGTCAACGCGAGAATACGCTCTATGCGAACAACATCGGCGGCTGATCAGCGCTTGCGGCGCCATGCCGGGAACCATGTCGGGAACCATGTCGGCATGCTGCTGCAAACAGCGGCTTCCCTGCTATGGCTGCCGCAAGCCGGTTTGCTGGCGCATGCAATACAGGAGATGACCGACGGTGCGGGCGGCGCGGCGATACCACTTTCGGCGGCGTCGATTCTGGCGCTGGGCTTGGTCCGGACCTGGTGCGACGTTTGGGGAGGGCGGCTGGTGTTCAAAGCGGCGCGGGCGGGTTTGTCCCGGCTGCGGGAGCAGGCGGTACGGTCGTTGGCGGGGCGCTCGCCGATGGATGCGGAGCGCCCCGCATCGGGGCTGGCGGCGAGCGTGATCGCGGAGCAGGCCGAAGCGGTGCTGCCGTATCTGACGCGTTATCGATCCGCGCGGCTGCGCGCCACGATAGTGCCTTTGGCGATTGTTGTCGCCGTCCTTCCTTTTTCCTGGATCGCCGCGCTGATATTGCTGGTGGCGGCGCCTGTGATTCCGCTGTTCATGGCGCTGGTCGGCTGGCGCGCCCAGGAGGCCAGCGAAGCGCAGATGCTTGAAATAGGCGGCATGAACGCGTTTCTGCTGGATCGATTGCGCGGACTGGCCGCGCTGCGCACGCTGGGCGCCGTGGATATCACGGCCCTGCGCTTGCGCGACGCCGCGCAGTCGCTGCGACGGCGCACCATGGCGGTCTTGCGGATCGCCTTTTTGTCTTCGGCCATTCTCGAACTGTTTTCCGCGCTGGGCGTGGCGATGGCGGCGGTTTATATCGGTTTTCATTTGCTGGGGGAACTCCATTTCGGCGCCTGGGGGAAGCATCTGAGCCTGGGGCAGGGTTTATTCATCCTGCTGCTGGCGCCGGCCTTTTTCGAACCTTTGCGGGAAGTGGCTGGCGTCTGGCACGATCGCGCGGCGGGCGAAGCGGCGCTCAATGCGCTCGATCGCTTAATGGTCAAAGGATGGTCGTTGCCGGAGCGGGAGGGCGCACGGGAATGTTCAGATGCGGTCGCCCCCGGCGTGGCAGAGTGCGCGGCGCCGGCGGTGCTGATCCGGGATTTGCAATTTTCCTATCCGGGCGCGGGCGCGCCGGTGTTTGACGGCTATGGCCTGCATGTCGCGGCAGGGGAGAAGGTCGCCGTGATGGCGGTGAGCGGAGCGGGAAAATCGACGCTATTGTCCTTGATCGCCGGCATGGCCCCGGCGCAGGGCGGCGTCATCGCGATCGGCGGCGTGCCGCTGTCGGCGGCCACTGCCGCCGGGCTGCGCGCACGCATGGCCTGGATCGGCCAGAAGCCGCATATTTTCGCCGGTTCGGTACGGGCCAATGTGGCGCTGGGCCGTCCGGATGTGGGCCCTGCGCAGATCGCGTCGACGTTGCGCTTTGCGTCATTGGACCGTGTGCCGCAGGCGCATCCCGGCATCGGCTTGAGCGAGGGCGGCGGCGGCTTGTCCGGCGGCGAAGCGGTACGCCTGGCGCTCGCGCGCGCCGCGGCGCATCCCGGGGCGAAGCTGTTGCTGGTCGATGAGCCCACCGCCCATCTCGACCGCGCCACGGCCAGGCAGGTGACGGATGCTTTGCTGCAACTGGCGCAGGGAAAGACGATGATTGTCGCCACCCATGATCCGGTGCTGGCGGCGCGCATGGATCGCGTGATCGCACTGGATACGGTGACCGATGCGAAGGAACGCGCATGAAGCTCTGGCGCGATCTTTATCCCGTGCTGGCGTTGTTTGCCGCCGAGCATGGCGGCACGATGCTGATCGGCGCCGTGCTGGCGGCGGCGACGGTGTTGTCGGGCATGGCGCTATTGGGTTTGTCCGGCTGGTTCATTACGGCGGCGGCGCTGGCCGGGTTGAATACGTCGCTGGCATCGGTCTTCGACGTGTTCTCGCCGTCGGCGGGCATCCGTCTGCTGGCGCTGGGCCGCACCTTGTCGCGCTACGGCGAAAGACTGGTGACGCACGACGCCGTATTGGCGATGCTGGCGGTCTTGCGTGAGCGCCTGTTTCGCGGCTGGGCACAACCGGAGGCCGCGCGACGCTTGCTGGCCCGGCCCGCGCAACTGCTTTTTCGCCTCACGGCTGACATCGATGCGCTGGACTCGCTGTATTTGCGCGTCCTGGTTCCAGGCGTTTCGGCGCTGGCGGCGGCGCTGGCGACGGGTGTGGCGCTGGGGGCGATCGACGTTTGGCTGGGCATGGCGATCGCGATCTGGCTGATCGCGGCCGGATTGGGTATTGCGCTCATGACGGCGCAGCGCGCGCGTCCCGACGCGCGCCGCCGGACCTACGCGATCGAAGCGTTGCGGGCGCGCAGCGTCGATCTTGTCGCCGGACAGGCGGAGTTGATCATGACCGGACGCCTCGATGCGCAGCAAGCGGGCTTAGCCGCCGCCGACCGCTATCTTGCCCGCGCCGACGATGCGTTGAACCGGCTGGAAGCCCGGGCCGGCATGGCCTATGGCGCGGTCGGCGCGTTGGCCTTGGCGGGGACGCTGCTTGCCGTGGGTGCGCTGGTCGGAGCGGGAGCCATCGGCGCGCCGGTCGCCGCGCTGGCCTTGCTGCTGGTCTTGACGGGCATGGAACCTTTTGCCGCGCTACGACGCGGCGCTCTTGAATTGGGACGCACCGTCCTGGCGGCGCGGCGACTTGCGCCACGCCTGCGCACGCCGGCGACGAAAACCGCGCACGCGGCGCTTCCGCCGCGCGGTCTCGCCGTCAAGCTGCTCGGTGTCGCCGCGCACCCCGCGGGGCCGGACGCGCCGGGCCGGCCGGTATTCGGCAATCTGTCGTTTTCCATGGGCGCGACCGACCGCGTTGCGCTGGTCGGGCCGAGCGGTGCGGGAAAATCCACATTGATGGCGATCGTGGCGGGCGAGTTGGCGGCGCAATCGGGAACGGTCCAGGCAGCCGCGCATTGCCTGCTGACACAACGCACGGAGCTGTTTCAGGACAGTGTGCGCGACAACCTGCGTCTGGCCGATGCCGCCGCCGATGACGCACGTCTGTGGGCCGCATTGCAAGCGGCGGGTCTGGCCGATGATGTATCGCGTCTGCCGAATTGTCTGGACACGCGCCTGGGAGAAGGCGGCGCAGGCTTATCGGGCGGACAGTTGCGCCGCCTGGCGTTGGCGCGCCTGCTGTTGCGGCATGTGCCGCTGTGGCTGCTCGACGAACCGACTGAAGGACTCGATCCGATCACGGCGCGCGATGTGCTGCAACGGCTGGATACGCACGCCGCCGGGCGCGCCGTGCTGCTTGCCACGCATATACGGCGTGAAGCGGCGCTGGCGGATCGTCTGATTTGCCTGCGACAGGGGCGTATCGTTGCCGACGTAAGGCGCGGGGAGGCGGATTTCGAGTTTGTGCTGGACACGCTACGGCCCGATTGACCGCCGGCAGCGGGAAGGTATTGGGTATTTTTGATGTAAATCAAAGTGGTGGCACGGCGGCATTCATACACTTCGTTGTGCGGGGACGCTAAAAAGGAAAAGCCACATGGAACTCGATATTGTTTCGTTATCGCGATTGCAGTTTGCGGCTACGGCGCTGTACCACTTTCTATTTGTCCCTTTGACCCTCGGCTTGTCGGTACTCCTCGCGATCATGGAGACGGTCTATGTGATGACGGGGCGCGTCATCTGGCGCGACATGACGAAATTCTGGGGCATCCTGTTCGGCATTAACTTTGCGATGGGGGTGGCCACCGGCATCGTGATGGAATTCCAGTTCGGCATGAACTGGAGCTACTACAGTCATTATGTCGGCGACGTTTTCGGCGCGCCGCTGGCCATCGAAGGCTTGACGGCCTTTTTTCTGGAGGCAATATCGGCCTGGTATTTGCTCCAGGGGCGCCATCGCGAACTGGCCAAGCGCTCGATGACGGTGGCGGCTTCCTTCGGCCTCGCGGCGGCCCTGTCGGTGGTGGTGCTGGGCGATGAAAGCGGTTATTTGTCGGGCGAGCACCAGAAGATGAAATTGGCCGCGATCGAAGGCATGTGGGAGACCCAATCCGCGCCGGCCGACTTTACCTTGATCGGGTTCCCCAATCAGGAGGCGCGGGAAACGCACTACGCCTTGCGGATACCGTGGCTGATGGGTTTGATCGGGACGCGTTCCCTGGACACCGAGATTCCGGGCATTAATGCATTGGTGGAACGCGCCAAGGTGCGCATCGCCAATGGCGTCAAGGCCTATGACGCGCTGGAGAATATTCGCGCCGCCGACGCCAAGGCGCAGATCTTGCCGGCGTTGCGCGCGGCGTTTGAAGACAATGGCAACGATCTGGGTTATGCGCTATTGCTCAAGCGTTATGTCGACGATCCGCGCCAGGCGACGCCGGAACAGATATCCCGCGCGGCATGGGACACAGTGCCGGATGTTCCGCCCTTGTTCTTTCTGTTCCGCATCATGGTCGGCATCAGCGTACTCCTGATCCTGTTGACCGCCGCCTTCTTCGTTTTGTCCGCGCGCCATGCGCTGGATCGCTATCGCTGGCTGCTGAAAGTGGCCGTGTTCGCCATTCCGTTGCCGTGGATTGCGATCGAGGCGGGTTGGCTGGTTGCCGAATTCGGCCGGCAACCGTGGGTGATTGAAGGCATGTTGCCGACCGCGGTCGCGGTATCGGATCTGGGCATCAAGACCTTGCTGATCTCGCTGGCCGGTTTCGTCCTGATTTACACGGTGTTGTTCGTCATCGAGATGAAGCTGCTGTTCAAATATATCCGCAAAGGTCCGACCGAAGAGCATTTCCCCGGGCCGGGCGTGCATATCGTCCCCATCGCCGCCGGCGGTTCATCCCCCCTTGTTTCCGGGAGTACGCCATGATCCTGCATACCCTGATCAATTACGACACGCTGCGCCTGATCTGGTGGGCGCTGCTGGGCGTGTTGCTGGCAGGCTTCGCCTTGACGGACGGTTTCGACCTGGGAATGGGCATATTGCTGCCCTTCGTCGGGCGCACCGACGTCGAGCGGCGCGTCGCCATCAACAGCGTCGGCCCGGTCTGGGAAGGGAATCAGGTGTGGCTGATTCTGGGGGGCGGCGCGATCTTTGCCGCCTGGCCGCAGCTGTATGCGGTGTCGTTCTCCGGTTTTTATCTGGCCATGTTCGTCATTCTTGTGGCCTTGATTCTGCGCCCGGTGGCATTCAAGTTCCGCAGCAAGCGTGACGATCCCGGCTGGCGTTCGGCGTGGGATGGCGTACTGTTCTTCTGCGGTCTGGTGCCGGCGCTGATTTGCGGGGTAGCGCTGGGCAATGTATTGCAGGGCGTGCCATTCCGGGTCGATGCCGGCATGCATATTTTTTACGATGGCAGCTTCTTTGGCTTGCTCAATCCCTTCGCGTTGTTATGCGGTTTGGTGTCGGCGGCCATGCTGGTCATGCACGGCAGCGCGTGGCTGCAGTTGAAGACGCAAGGCCCTGTCGCGGATCGGGCGCGCGCCTACGGCAGTCTGGCGGCGATCGTCACGGTGGTGCTGTATGCGTTGGCGGGCGTGCTGCTCTGGACGCACATTGCCGGCTACCGCATCACCAGCGCGATCGACCACATCGGCCCCTCGAATCCGCTGCTTAAAACGGTGGAAGGCCAAGCCGGCGCGTGGTTTGCCAATTATCTGTCGCACCCATGGACGTGGGCTGCTCCGCTTGCCGGTTTTGCCGGGGCGCTGGGAGCATTGCTGGGGCTGCGTTCGGGCCGCGAGATCTTTACATTGCTGTGCAGCGCGCTTAGCGTGAGCGGGATCGTCTTGAGCGTTGGCGCATCGATGTTTCCGTTCATCCTGCCGTCTTCCATCGATCCGCGCGCCAGCCTGACGGTGTGGGACTCCTCATCGAGCCAGCTCACATTGTTCATCATGTTGGCGGTCACTGTGATTTTCATGCCCATCGTCTTGACGTATACCGCGTGGGTTTATCGCGTGTTGTGGGGCAAGGTGGATGAAAAAGCCATTCGCGAGGACCGCGGGCACGCGTATTGATGCGCCGAAATTTGAACCCTGCGCGTCCATGGGCGCCTAAAGGAAAGGAAAAATCATGTGGTACTTTTCATGGATATTGGGGCTCCCGCTCGCCGCGGCTTTTGCGGTGCTCAATGCGATGTGGTACGAGCTGACGGATGATGCGTCCGATGCGTAAAGACAGTCTGGAAAAGCCGTGACCGCGCCTGCACAGGCGATTTCGATGCTCGTCGATTCGATCCACATTTTCAATAGAGGTCATCATGGCAAATGTGCTGCGGAAAGCTGATGTGTGCGGGTCGTTGGGAACCGATGCCGAGCCCCATGGATCCGGAAGCGATAAGGACCAATCGCCATTAGGTGAGCGTGACTCCGGGTTGGACGAAGCGATGGATGGAATGAAAAAACACCTGAAGCTTCGGAGTCTGCGCCAGATTCTACTGGGATTGGACGGCGACGGTAGGTGTCCGGATGAAGCCGACGCTTCAAGCAACGCGACGGACAAAGCGCTGCTCTCATTGAATGGATGGGCGGAAGAATTCGCGCTCGCTTTGGATTCCTCCCGCGGCGCATCATGGGATGAGCCGGCTTGCGCCTCGTTAAGCACATTGATTTCAAATATCGGGCAGCTCCCGGAAGGCCAACAGTCGGCTGCATGCGCTTTCGCTCTGAAAGCCATCAAATCGCTGGACGGTCTCAGCCCTGCCGCTATGGCAATGCTGGCGGAAACAAGCATGGAGTTGTTCCTGGCAAAAGGCCGTCAGGAGGCATATGGCCTCGTGATAGACATCATCCATGCGCTATCGGGCGAACAATTCGCCATCGTGGCGCCAAAGCTGCTCGACCGGATGGAGAAGCTGAAGTTATCGGATTTGCTGCATTTGACCAATTCCGTCCTGGAGCGCGCTGCGGCGCGAATGTATGACCGGAAGAAGGTAAGCGGTCAATTATGGACCTGACTTGCGCCGGCCGTCGCGTTGAAATCGTCATGCCACTGTAATAAACCGATGCTATGTTAGAAGATCGATAAGACCGATAAGATCGATCACATTTCATGCGCTTACTTCTGGTTGAAGACGACTACATGCTTGGCAACAGCATCCGCAAGGGCTTTTATCCCTACGGCTTCATTGTCGATTGGACACAGGACGGCATTGCCGCGGAAGCGGCGCTGGCGGTCGAGTCCTACGCGGCGATCCTGCTGGATCTGGCCTTGCCGCGTAAAGGCGGGCTGGAGGTATTGAGAAAGCTGCGCTCCGGCAGCGACGCCACGCCGGTGATCATCATGTCGGCCAGCGACAGGGTGCTCAACCGGATCGAGGGACTGGATGCGGGCGCCGACGATTATCTGAGCAAGCCCTTCGATCTGGATGAGTTGGCGGCGCGCGTGCGGGCTTTGCTCAGACGCAGCAGCGGGCGCGTCAACCCCATGCTGACCTACGGCGATATCCAGTTCGATCCGGCCGGCAATACCGTGTCTTACCGCGGCAAAAACATCGCCATGAGCGCGCGGGAATTGATGGTGCTGGCGGCATTGATCGAAAAACCCGGCGCGGTGCTGTCGCGCGCGCAATTGATCGAAAAAATCTACGGCTGGAACGACGAAGTTGAAAGCAACACCATCGAAGTCCATATCCACTCTTTGCGAAAAAAGCTTGCTCCCGGCGTCATCCGCAATATCCGCGGTCTGGGCTATATGCTCACCGACGACGAGAAATTGCGTGTCGATTAAAAATCGGCTTTTGCTTTGGCTGTTGTCGGGACTCGCCATATTGGGCGTCTGTTTTCTATGCGCCGATTACCTGATCGATCACGCGCTGTTGCTGGATGTCTACGACGATCAGATGCAGCAGATCGCCAATGCCATTCCGGCCCGCTTCAGCGCCGCCGATCTGCAGCAACAAGATGTGAAGATGAAGTACGAAAGGGATGACAGCATTTTGCAGATATGGGAGCGCGGCGGCCCCATGACTTACCGCTCAAATCCGGACATCGTATTGCCGCTGGCCGCGATGCCGGGATTCAGCACCGTGAAATGGCGCGGCGAACGTTGGATATTGTTTGTGCGCATCACCGAGCACAATGCGATCCAGGTGGCGCAATCGCTCAACGGCAGACGCGATATCGCCATCCAGCATGCGACGCGGGCCCTGGTGCCGCTGGTGATGTTCCTGCTGGTGATGGGATTGCTGATTCACTGGAGCATCGCCAAGGGATTGGCCTCGCTGACGCAGTTGTCGCAGGAACTGGCGACGCGCGATTCGGAGACGCTGGGCGGGCTGTCCTCCGCACATCGGCCGGCCGAGCTGAGGCCGCTGACGCTGGCGCTCGATACGCTGCTGCAGCGCCTGGGCATTGCGCTGGAAAGCCAGAGAAAATTTATTGCCGACGCCTCGCACGAATTGCGAACGCCGTTGGCGACCTTGCAGATTCAGACCCAGCTGGTGCAGCAATCGCTGGGCACCGGCCGTGAAATCCATGCCTTGGCCGATTTGAAAGCGGGTATCAAACGCACCGGCCATCTGGTCGAACAGTTGCTGTTGGTATCGCGTCTGGAATCGGGCGGGCTGCATGACACGCACCAGCTGCTGCCGCTGCATGACATCGTGCGCCGGGTCACCATCGATTTGCTGCCGTACGCCAATACCCGCCATATCAACCTGGGGGTTGAATATATGGATACGGGGATGCTTGCAGGTTCGGAACATCATTTGATGGTGCTGACCCGCAACCTGATCGACAACGCCGTGCGCTACACCGGCAGCGGCGGCCAGGTCGACGTGGCGGTCAGGGCATCGGGGGATGTCCTGGTGCTGGAAGTCGAAGACAGCGGTCCCGGCATCGCGCCGGAAGAAAGAGAGCGGGTATTCGACCGTTTTTATCGTTGCCTGGTACCGCAGGCGGCGGGCAGCGGCCTGGGGCTGGCCATTGTCAAGCAGGTGGCCGATCTGCATCAGGCCACGGTGTCGCTGGAACAGAGCGAGCGTCTGGGCGGTCTGAGGGTGAGCGTGCGTTTCAAGTGCCTGAATCGGGCTGCGTGATTGCCGCACGCCAAAAATTCAAAAGGCGGGGGATATTTTTTCTTTGATTGATATTGATCAATGACGGGCGTCATTGATTTGCGCGCCGACGCACTTTTCATGTACGGTATCATGCACCACCCGACCGGTGATTTATTCCTTACCATCTACAATGAAAGGGAATCAAAATGACACTCCAATCGACCATGAAAGCGCTCGTCTACCACGGGCCCGGCGGGAAATCATGGGATTCCGTGCCCACGCCCAAAATTTCAGAACCGACCGACGTCATCCTCAAGATATCCAAAACCACTATTTGCGGCACGGATCTGCATATCCTGAAAGGCGATGTCCCTACCGTAACGAGAGGACGCATACTCGGACATGAAGGTGTCGGTATCGTGGAAGAAGCGGGAGATGCTGTCAGAAATTTTAAAAAAGGCGATCGCGTACTAATCTCTTGCATCACCTCTTGCGGCAGATGCGAATACTGTAAAAGGCAAATGTATTCCCATTGTGAGGATGGCGGCTGGATACTGGGACACCTGATCGATGGAACTCAGGCTGAGTATGTCCGAATTCCGCACGCCGATAACAGCTTGTATCCGATTCCTCCGGACGTGGACGAAGAAGCGCTGGTCATGCTCAGCGATATTTTGCCGACCGGTTTTGAAATCGGCGTCTTGTACGGCGCTGTAAAGCCAGGGGATGTGGTTGCGATTGTCGGCGCGGGTCCCATTGGCGTCGCCGCTTTATTGACTGCGCAGTTTTATTCGCCTAGTAAAATCATCATGATCGATATCAATGAATCGCGCTTGGCCTTGGCCAAACAATTCGGTGCGACCGATGTGATTAACAGCGCCAAGGAAAATGTGCTTGAAACGGTTTTCTCAAAAACAAAGGATGGGGTGGATGTCGCAATCGAGGCAGTCGGCATACCGCAAACGTTTGATGTCTGCCAAAATATTGTGCGGCCCGGCGGCCACATAGCAAATGTCGGTGTCCATGGAAAAAGCGTCGACTTTCAAATTCAGAAACTTTGGGCGCAGAACATCACTCTGACCACCGGATTGGTGAATACCAACACGACACCAATGTTGCTCAAAACGGTTGAGTCAAAAAAACTGAATCCGGAAAACCTGATTACCCATCGTTTTACGTTTGATCAGTTTCTGCTTGCCTATGACGTCTTTTCCAATGCGGAAAAAGAGAACGCCATGAAGGTCATTATCAGCAATACCTGATGCCGCCGATGATCGGCGCATCTTTCATAACCAATAAAAAAATATGAATTCCAACCGCTACCATCCCACAACCATTTTTCTGCACTGGCTTATTTTTCTATTGTTCGTTGTTGCTTTAGCGTCGATCGAATACCGCGGCTTCGTCCCGAAAGGCAATCCATTTCGCGATACGCTGCGCGGTGTTCATGTATTGGCGGGGGAACTGGTCTTCATTTTTTTTATAGTGCGGCTGGCGGTGCGCTTGAGGTTCCGCGCGCCGCCAGCCGAGCCCGCTCCCCGCTGGCAAATCGGCGCGGGTCATGCGCTCCATGGTTTGTTGTACTTGCTCATGATCGCATTGCCGGTCACGGGGGTGCTGTTTAATCAGGCCGCCGGAAGAGATATCGCCTTTTTGGGCTTGACGCTGCCTGGCTTCATTGGCGTCGACAAAGCGCTGGGAGCCAATATTAAAGACATCCACGAAACCTTGGGCAACATGGTTTATTACATTGTCGGCTTACACGCGGCCGGGGCGCTGTTCCATCACTATGTGATGAAGGATGGCACTTTACGGCGCATGCTTCCCGGCGCACGCTCGAAGTAGGGATCGCCGCCCGCCGTCCGCATCCGCCGCACATTTTGGTGCGGCGGTTCACGCGATTGGTGCCGGCGGTGCGCAACGGCGGTGCCGAAACGCTTCATCGTCGCCTTAGACGGATAAAAAAGGCTGGCATCGATTTTGCTAAGCCGTGTTGTGCAGGAGGAGCGGGTTGCAACGGTTGCATGGTTGCAGGTCAATCTGACTATATTAGGAGTACTAGGGTTCCGGTTCCACCAGCGGTATGCGGCGGGATGACTGGTCCGAGAGTATTCCGGCCTGGCGGAAATCGCGAGGCTCCACGGAGGGATAAAAGCCCGGGAGAACATTGCAACACGTTCTCCTTGCGCCCATAATCCACTTGAACAGGAGCCTCAAATGTCTCGCATTGCCCGCCCTGAACTGTCTTCGCCTGCGGTCGCAGCACCCACCCAATTCAAATCCGGTTCGTTCTCCGCGCTGCGCAACATCGTTGCCGGGGCTGCATTGGCGTTGACGGCGTCCGCTTCGTTCGCCGCCACCACGCTGAACATCGGCACTGTGATCTGGATCGGCTACGGCCCGTTCTATGTCGCCGAGGCGATGAACATGTTCAAAAAATACGGCGTGTCCGCCAAGCTGCAGGTGTTCAGCGATCCGGCCCTGATTCCGTCGGCGATGGCCAGCGGCTCGGTGCAGGGCGGGATGCTCACTTACGATCAGGTGGTCGGGCAGGTGGCGCACGGCATCGGGCAGAAAGTCGTGATGCCGATCGACTATTCCAACGGCGGCGACGCCATCGTCGCGGACGCCAGCATTACCAAGATCGGTGATTTCAAGGGCAAAAAGATCGGTTTCAATCCGCTGTCGCCGTCGGACTTCCTGCTGTCCTATGCATTGAAAAGCAACGGCCTGAGCGACAAGGACATCACCCCGGTCAGCATGACGCCGGAAACCGTCCCGGCGGCGATGGCGTCCGGCCAGATGCCGATCGGCGTTACCTATGAACCCAGCCTGTCGCAGATCGTCGGCCAGGGCGGCGGCAAGAAATTCCACGTGGTGTTTTCGTCGAAAAACGCGCCCGGCCTGATCGCCGACGTATTGGTGTTCAACGACAAGTTCATCCAATCCAATCCCAAGGATATCGACGGCATCATGCGCGCCTATCTGGACGGCATGGCCTATATGAAAGCCAAGCCGGACGAAGCGGCCAAGATCATCGGCAAGTTCATGGGCGTCTCGGGCAAGGAAGTCAAGGAGCAGCTGTCCGGCGTCTATAACATCCCGCTGGCGGAAATGCCCAAGGCCTATATGAAATCGAAGGAAACCACTTCGTACTACGCCAGCGGCGAGATCATCGCCAGCACGCTCAAGGCCAAGGGACAGATCGCGGCGGCGCCGGCCACCGAGTCGACCATCGATGCGCAGTTCGTGACCGCGCTGCAGAAAAAGTAATCGCTGCGGTGGGCCGCATTTCAGGGCTCGCCGCATTTTTACGATGAGGCAATCATGATTGCGCAATATTACCGCGACCCCGACGGCATCTTGCCGAACAGCGCCGCTATCGCTTTTACAGTGCTCGGCTATCCGCTCGGCATAGCGCTGATGACGCAGGCTTTCTGGCCGGTCAAGGCGATCGGCTTGCTGCTGGTGGCGCTGACCTTGATCTGGTCGGCGTACTTCATCCATGAACTGGCGCATCAGACCATCTTCAAGACCCTGGAAGCCAATACGCGATGGGGGATGGCGATGACCTGGATCAACGGCAGCTGCTATGCGTATTTCGCCGATCTGCGGCGCAAGCACATGCGGCATCACGTCGAACGCGCCGATGTGATGACCTTCGACGTGCAAGGTTTCCTAAGGCGGGCGCCGGCCTGGTTCCGCAATACGGTGCTGGCGCTGGAATGGGCCTACTTTCCCGCGGTCGAATTCGTGATGCGCGGCTATGTGATCGCGCTGCCGTTCATCAGGCCCGGGGCGGGCAAATCGCGGCTGCGCATCATCGCCATTTTCGGCGTGCGCACGGCGGCGTTCGCCGCGCTGGGCTGGTATTCCTTATCCGCGCTGGCGCTGTATGCGGCCGCCTATCTGGCGATGGTCACCGTGCTGCGTTTCGCCGACTGTTTTCAACATACCTACGACGCCTATCCGATCCTCGACGAGTCGCCGATCCCGAACGACAAGCTGCGCGACCGTGCCTACGAACAGGCCAATACCTATACCAATGTGGTCGGCGTCGATAGCCCGTGGCTGAACATGCTGTGGCTCAATTTCGGCTATCACAATGCGCATCACGCCCGTCCGACGGTGCCCTGGTATCGCTTGCCCGCATTCCATCGCGAACTGTTCGACGCGTCGGACAGCCAGGTGATTCCGGTGCGCCTGCTGTTCAAGAGTTTTCATACGCATCGCGTCATCCGCGTCCTGTCGGCCGACTACGGCGAGGTATTGCCGTTGGAGGCAGCGCGCCGGGCCGACGGCTTTGTGGGCGCGGTGGGCGTGTCGTTCCTGACGGCGGTTTAGCGGCATGGCGATCGCGCTGGATCTGTTACGGGCGGCGACGCCTTGAAGGCGCGCAGCGCGCGCGCGCCCGAAAGCCGCTTGGCGTTGGCGGCCCTGCTGGGCAGCGGCATCGTATGGGGCATGATCTGGATCCCGCTGAAATTTTTTGCCGAGCGCGGCCTGACCGGACAGGTGCTGGGGCTGACCGCCTTCGCGCTGGTCGGGCTGGCGGCGCTGCCGCTGGTCTGGCGCGAACGCGCCGAATGGCGTGGCGAGTGGCGTCTGCTGCTGTTGATCGGCCTGTTCTTCGGCTGGGCGAATATTGCTTTCACCACGGCGCTGATGACCGGTTCGGTAGTGCGCGGAATGCTGCTGTTTTACCTGTTGCCGGCATGGGGCGCGCTCGGCGGCCTGCTGTTTCTGCATGAGCGGTTGTCGCTGCGCCGGCTGCTGGCGGTGGCGCTGTCGCTGGGCGGGGTGGCGGTAATCATGGGCGGCGCGGAAATTTTCCGGCAGGCCCCGTCGGTGGCCGACGGCATGGCCTTGTCGGCCGGGTTTTGCTATACCGCCGCGTCCATCGTCAACCGCAAGGCGCGCCGCATTCCGCTGATCAGCCGCACCATGATGTCGTTTATCGGTTGCGGCGTAGTGTCGGCGGCGACGGTCGCCTTTGCGACGCCGGACTTGCCGCAGATCGCCGGCGCGACGTGGGGCCTGCTCTTGCTGTTCGCCTGCGTCTGGCTGCTGGGCGGCACGCTGCTGACCACCTACGGCGTGACCCATATCGAGGCCAGCCGGGCCGCCGTATTGCAAGTGGTCGAACTGCTGGTGGCGGTGATCTCCGCGCTCGCCGTCGGCGGCGAAACCGTGGGTTTGAAGGAAGGGGTGGGCGCCGCGATGATCGTCACGGCCACGTTGCTGGAAGCCTTTAACAGTGAAAACCAAGGAGCTGCGCATGGATAGCCTGAGAATGGATCACCTGAGCTGGATCGCTTACGAAAAACGGGTACAGGATCCGAACGTCATCGTGCTGCTGCCGGTCGGCGCGCTGGAGCAGCACGGTCCGCATCTGCCGCTGGGCACCGATGCCTTGCTGGCCGCGGCGGTGGCGCATTCGGTCGCGGGGCGGGTGGGCGGCATCGTCGCGCCGCCGATCAACTACGGTTACAAATCGCAGCCGAAATGCGGCGGCGGCCAGCATTTTCCCGGCACCACCAGCCTGGACGGCGGCACGCTGGCCGGCCTGACCTGCGACATCATCGCGGAGCTGGCGCGACACGGGGTGCGCAACGTGGCCGTGGTGTCCGGCCATTATGAGAACCAGTGGTTTCTGACCGAAGGCATCGACCTGGCGCGGCGCCGCGTCGGAGCGGACTCGCCGTTGCGGGTGATGCGGCTGGAATATTGGGATTTTCTTACCGAAGCCACGCTGGCGCGAATCTTTCCCGACGGTTTTCCGGGCTTCGCGCTGGAGCATGCGGCGGTGATCGAAACCTCCATGATGCTGCATTATTTTCCGGATCTGGTGCGGCTGGATCTGCTGCCGCAAGAGCCGGCCGCCGATTTCCCGCCCTACGATATGTATCCGACCTGCACGCATTGGGTGCCGTCGTCCGGCGCGCTGTCGTCGGCCAAGGGCGCCAGCGCGGAAAAGGGGGTGTTGATGATGGAGGAAGTCGGTGCGCGCATCGCAGCGGCGTTGCGCAAGGAGTTCATCGGTAGTTGAAATGGCCAGTGGGCGACGGATGGGACGGCTGTCATGAGCGAATTTTATAGCCGCCCGGGGCGCGATTTATTTATGATCGTTGCTGTCATGGGTCCGTAATCGGTTCGGGCGGGCATGGTTCCCCAGGCGGTAAAGGAAACAACAGCCCATGCTTTCGGACTCGACATGGCGAAGCCGATTTTCTGCACATTTTCAATAAAAATCATGGATCCAATCGATAGCCCATCTCCGCCTTTCACTTGTACCTCGTTACGATCTGCCGCGGCGAGTTATTCGGCTCCAGAACGCTCTTCTTCTCCTGTAGGGGAAAACCTGTCTGGAGCCCGTAACGACCCGGCAACAATGAGTGATCTGCCCGCAGAGCTAATTACTTTAATAGTCAAGCATATCCGCGACCCCGCAGACATCAATAAATTCAGTTTGGTCAATGCGCGCCTCTTTGGGATAGTGAAAGGCGAGTGCAACGCGAAGAAAGCCATTCTGAAGATGGGGGAGCTAAAGACCGCGAGTGAGACAGTAAGTACATTGGATGAGCTTAATCGGATTCTAGGCAAGATAAATAGCGTTCCAAAACGCCTGTCGGATCTGGCGTCGCTGCCTCTGGCGGTGCTTGCGGGAGGAATATGGTGGCCGCCGGAAGCGGGCCGGAAGGCATTTCACGCTATTTTGGAGGCCATCCAGAAGCATTTGTCGTCCGAGTATAGTGTCGACCCATTGGCGACGCTGGCCGGACAAATAGTGATGCTGCCGGAATCAGGCAAGCCGGCTGCGTTCGGCGCCATGTTGGCGGTGTGCAAGACGCTGCCGGACGAACAGCGTGCCAAGTTGTTGGTCGTGCTGGCGAGACAAATACTGACGCTAGCGGGGGCATACCGGCAGGAGGCATTTTTGGAGGTGATCAAGACGCTATCGGCCGAACATTGTTTCGCACCGTTGACAGAACTGGCCAAACTCATATGGACGCAACCGGAAGCCGGCAAGCTGCTTGCATTCGGCGCCGTTTTGGAGATCGTCAAGACGCTGCCGGACGAACAGCGCGCCGCCATGTTGGTAACGCTGGCCGGACAAATACGGACGCTGCCGGTAGAAGACCAACAGGCTGCGTTCGGCTCCCTGGCCGGACAGATCGGGATGCTGCCAAAAGCAGAGCGGGAGGCGACGTTCGACGCCGTTTGGGAAATCCTCAAGGCGCTGCCGGACGAACAGCGTTCCGCTCTGTTGGCAACGCTGAGAGGACAAACCGGCACGCCGCCGATCTGGCCGAATCACGACTTCCGTTCCTACCGCCGTCTACGCACTTTTCCGGATCCGCGCCAATGATCGCCCAAGACGTGGTTCCGGATTTCACCATGCCGCCGGATGCGCCGGTGCCGGCGCGTTATCGCGGCGTCTGGCAGCGCACTTTGCTGGAAACGCCGCAGATGGCGGATACCGATACGACGGTGTTCTGGTTGCAGACCGATCGCTGGCATGCCGATATCCGGATACCGGCGGGCGCTCCTGATTTTTCCGGCGTGGCCTCGTTTGCCGAGTGCAGCCCGGGGCAACTGGCGTGGCTGGCGGGGCAGAGCGGGTTTGCCGGTTTTACGCAGGTCGACCTGACGCCGTCGCGCGAGATTTGCCACTGGCGCCGGCGGCTGGATTTTCAGCCGCCGAGGGCGACGCCGGATGCCGGCGCGATGCGGTTCGGACCGGCAGGGGTGACGGAAACCGGCGTGCATTCGACCTATTTCGAAGATTGGCGGCGTCTGCCCGATTCGCATGACGGTTTCGCCGTGCTGCAGTTGCTGGATGCACGCGGCGCGCCGGCGGCACCTGCGCGGTTTTTGATGGTGGCCGGTTCGTACGTGATGCAGATCAGAGACCGTTCGTTGGCATGGCCCGCCGGCGCCGAGCCGGCAAGCTGGCCGCGCGCGGTTGCAGAGCGCCCGGAACTGCTGGATTTTGAGCTTTCATTCGGTCACCGTACGGCCGATGGTTGGCGCATTCTGCACTCGACCCTGCCGTGGCGGACAGGACGATCGGTGTCGGTGCGATGGGGGCGCGAGCGGGACGGAATCGTCGATGTGACGCTGGATGGCGTGCCGCGGAATTGGAAAATAAGAGAGTGGAACCCGCCGGATTCCATCGCATTTAAATATTCTTGCGGAAACATTTTCGAGCGCGCGCGGCATTAATTTTCCACATGGAAATAAAGCGATGTAAAACCGCACAAAGCATGAGCTAGTTCTGACATATCCGTTAAAAGGTTTGCTTTTCAGGCAGCATAAAAGTATGATTTTTTCCATCAGGTAACAATACTCATTAGGCGTCCGGCGCAATGATGGAACTGCCCAGGCTCGCAACTGCCTGGGATGTTTTGGCGGCGTCAAACACGGTTTTGCAGTATATTTGGCGCCCTTGATAGTTAATACGCGCAGCGGCTAAATGATGACTCCAGTTTCCCCCACGATTTTCAAGGCCTACGATATTCGCGGCATTCTCGACCAGACGCTGGACGCGGAGGTCGCACGGCAAATCGGTCTGGCTTTCGGCAGCGCGGTGCGCGCCAAGGGCGAACGGACCGTGGTGATCGGCCGCGACGGCCGTTTGTCCGGGCCTGCGCTGAGCGCGGCTTTGTCGGACGGTTTGCGCGCCGCCGGCGTGGATGTGATCGACCTGGGCATGGTGGCCACGCCGATGGTGTATTTCGGCACCCATATACTCGACGCCAAATCGGGCGTGATGGTGACCGGCAGCCACAACCCGCCGGACTACAACGGTTTCAAGCTGGTATTGGCGGGCGAGGCGATTTACGGCGATACCATTCTGGCGCTGTATCAGGCCATCGTGGCGCAGAATTTCAGCAGCGGCGCGGGATCTTACCGCACCGACGATATCCGTAGCCGCTATATCGAGCGCATGATCGCCGATGTCAGGCTGGCGCGGCCGATGAAGATCGCGATCGATTGCGGCAACGGCGTGGCCGGCGCGTTTGCCGGCGAGCTGTACCGGGCGCTCGGTTGCGAAGTGATTGAACTGTTTTGCGATGTCGACGGAAATTTCCCGAATCATCATCCCGATCCGGCGCATCCGGAAAACCTGCAGGATCTGATTCGCTGCCTGCAGGAGACCGATGCCGAAATCGGCCTGGCCTTCGACGGCGACGGCGACCGGCTCGGCGTGGTGACCAAGGACGGCCAGATCATTTACCCGGATCGCCAACTGATGCTGTTCGCCGAGGATGTGCTGACGCGTCATCCGGGCAAGGAAATTCTGTTCGATGTGAAATGCACCCGCCATCTGGCGCCGTGGATCGCCGCGCGCGGCGGCAAACCGCTGATGTGCCGCACCGGGCACTCGCTGGTGAAGGCGAAGATGCGCGAAACCGGCGCGCCGTTCGGCGGCGAAATGAGCGGCCATATTTTCTTCAAGGACCGCTGGTACGGTTTCGACGACGGTTTGTATGCCGGCGTGCGCTTGCTGGAACTGCTCAGCCGCGAAAGCGATTCGTCGGCGCGCCTGAATGCCTTGCCGCAATCGGTCAGTACGCCGGAGCTGCATTTGCATCTGGCCGAAGGCGAGAATTTCGCTTTGATCGACAGGTTGCAAAACGAGGGTGAGTTCCCCGGCGCCGATCAGTTGATCACGATCGACGGATTGCGGGTGGAGTACCCGGATGGTTTCGGACTGGCGCGTCCATCCAATACCACGCCGGTGGTGGTCATGCGATTTGAGGCGGAGTCCGATGCGGCGCTGCTGCGCATTCAGAGCGAATTCAAACGGGCGATGACGGCATTGAAACCTGAAATGGTCATGCCGTATTGATTGAAGATTAGTTGAAGTCGCATTAATTAAAACAATGAATGTCGGGGAAAGCTTCGCAGCATGTTTATTAAAAACTGTTGTCAAGTTTTAAAAAAGTAATTCTCAAGGGAAGAAAAATAATATGTGGCACCGTTCCATGTCCAGCATCGCGGCGGCTTCCGCCGCGGCGGCATTCCTCTTTTCCGGGTCCGCTCAAGCGACGATCGCTCCGTTGACTGCCACGCAAATTCTGCAGCAGTTCAATCTGGTGGTATTGAATAACGATGTCTCGCTCGCGGGACAGGTCGCCGGCCGTACGTATGTCGGCGGCAGTCTGAACGGCGGCGCTTACGAGCAGAGCGCGTCGAGTACACCCGCATCGAATTACGCGGGATTGACCGTCGGCGGCAGTGTCGGCAATGTCCAGGTCAACGGGCTGGGCGCGGTGGTCGGCGGCAGTCTGGCCAACAGCACCGTGAACTCCGGTTCCAGTGTGGTGGGCGGCAGTGTCGCCAACAGCAATCTGAACGGCGCGGCCTTTATCGGCGGCAGCAAAAGCAATACCAACACCAACGGCGGCGTGCTGTCGTCGCCATCGGCGCTGATGCAAACCAATTCGGCGGCGGCGACGTCCACCAACTTCTCTTCGACGCTGACAAGCTTGTCGCAGGATTTGAGCAAGCTGAGCAGCACCGGCAGCAGCGTGAGCTTCAGCGGCAATACCGCGACTTTCAACGCGGTAGCCAATAGCGCCGGCGTGGCGGTGTTCGACATCAGCGCCATCGACACCAAGGTGTTCAGCTCGAACCAGTTTTCGTTCAATGCGAACGGCGCGACGACGATCATCATCAATACCGATGTGAAGCAGGCCAACATTGCCGCCAATTTCCTCGGCGGTCAGGCGCAGTCGCTGGGCAGCGAGATCGTCTGGAATTTTTACGATGCCACCAATCTGACGGTGAGCAGTCAGTTCGGCGGGTCGATCCTGGCGACCGGCGCATCGCTGATCAGCTCGCAAAGCATCGCAGGCGGCGTCTATGTAAACAATCTGTTGCAGATGGCGGGCACGATTCAACTGCAACCGTTTTCCGGCTCGGTTTCCCAGGTGCCCGAGACCGCCAGCTACGCGTCGATGCTGGCGGGCCTGGCCTTGATCGGTTTGATCTTCATGCGTCGCCGCAAGGCCGCGGCGCGCAATTTCGATCGTCTCGCCATAGCGACCGGTAATTGATAAACCTGTCCTAGTGCTGAAATGCTGTTCAGTTAAGAAGATTTTTGGGCCGGTGCGCTCCTTCGATACGTCGCTGACGCGACTACTCGGGACGAACGGAGTTTTTGGCGGCGCTCAAAGAAAACCGTTCGTCCTGAGTAGCCGAAGGCGTATCGAAGGAAGCGCGCCAACCGAAATGACTTAACTGAACGGCATTAGTCCTGGTGCTGCTATTTTCACGCAAGGCATCAGGCCGTTTACAATCGATGCTTTTGCGCGCCGCGCAAGCACGGCGCTGCCAATCGATTTGAACAGGGCTCTATGTTTTCTTGGTCTAGCATTACTTATTTGGGCGATAGCGCGCTTACCGTTCCATGCGCCGCGGCGCTGATTGGATGGCTGGCGATTGTCGGGAAATGGGGAGCGGCGGTGCGCTGGGCGCTGGTGTTCGGGGCCGGCATGGCGCTGGTGGTGGTGACCAAACTCGCCTTCCTGGGATGGGACATCGGTGTGCACAGCATCAATTTCACCGGGATCAGCGGCCACAGCGCGTCGTCGATGGCATTGCTGCCGGTGCTGGTCTTTCTGCTGAGCGCCGGATGGCCGCGCCCGATACGCAAAACGCTGGTCGGCGCGACCTTGATCGGCGTCGTGCTGATCGGCATGTCGCGCCTGGTGCTGCGCGTGCATTCCGAGGCGGAAGTGATGGCGGGACTGACGCTGGGAGCTTGCATGAGCCTGTATTTCATCGGGCGTTCCGGTCTGGGCGAGCGCGTCATCCCGGGACGGCCGATCATGTTGCTCACGCTGGTGGTGCTGACCAGCCTGCCCGGCGGCCAGCCGGCGCCGACGCAGTCATGGCTGGAGCATCTCGCGCTGACGCTTTCCGGTCATGAGCAGGTGCATACGCGGCATGTTGCGCTGTGAGCGGGGGTGAGCGAAGACGAATAAAGAAAATCGCGTAAAAGAGGGGAAAGCGCTTTTATCATCCCGAGATCGGGATTTAGGTGTAAATTCGCGCTGGATGCAATAATCCCCGTGTACTCCGATTCCAATTTACAAAACCAAGTTCCGGACTATACAAAAATAATATGAAATAGAAGCTTTTTTCCTCAGAAATGTCGCTTTTTAGTTATATTCACTTTGATAACTTTTTTGCTTAACTCGGCAAAATGATGCATCATTGCTGCTGCCTTTTTGTGTTGCGTCGCAGCAGGATAATGTCAAAAATTTGAAAAGTAGAATTTCCCAATTTTAATTGAATAAAGACATCGCTCACATGGCTTTACGTCACAATTCGACCGCATTGCAGCGGTTTGGCACGCCTGCGATGGCGTTGACCGGCATCTTGTTTTGTTCGACCGTTTGGGCTGCTCCCGGCGATGTGGTGATTCCCTACGTTCAATACTCCATGTCGTATGACGACAATCTGTTGCGAGTGCAGGACGCGGCCACGGCGCAGGCGCTGACGGGCTCCAGCCAAATGTCCGATATGTCGCGTCAGGAGGTGGCGGGGGTGCGTATCAACAAGACCCTCAGCCGCCAGAACATCACTGCGGACGTGAACATGAACCGCACCAATTTCGATCACTTCACCCAATTCGATTACCAGGGCAAGGCCGCCAAGGCGAATTGGAATTGGGCGCTGGGGGAACATTTCGACGGCAATCTCGGCACCGCCTATAACCAAATGCTGACGCCGTTCCAGGACTTCCGCGTGTTCGAAAAAAACATCCGCACCGATCGCAGCAATTACGCCAGTGGCTATTGGCATATTGATCCCGACTGGTCGTTGCATGCGCAATATACCCGTTACAATTTGGGCTTCCAACTGCTGTCGCAGCAGCCCAATACGTTGCGCATGGATACTTCCGAAGCCGGCGTCGATTACATCGTGCGCAGCACCAGTTCGGTCGGCATGGTATTTCGTCATATACGCGGCTCTTATCCGTTTCAGCAGCCCGCCATTATCAACTCCGTCGTGCTGGACAACAATTTCAAGCAGAACGAAGTCAAAGCCAACATACAGTGGCAGATGAGCGGCAAGACGCGTTTGCAATTTCTCGGCGGCTGGGTTCAGCGCACGAAGTCTGATAGCGGCGCGGATTTTTCCGGCCCCAACGCGCGCCTGATCGCAAACTTGAGTCCCACCGGGAAAACGCTGGTGACCGCCAATCTGTACAGCGAAATCGGCGGAGTCGACGATCCGGACGCCAATTTCGCGTTGACCAAAGGCGCCAGCCTGACCGCCACCTGGCTGGCGACGGGCAAGATTCGCGCCGACACTTCGATGGAATATCAGCGGCGTGATTACAATGGCGCAACCATTGTTCCCGGCATCACGCCTTCGAATCGCCGCGACCAATATCGCAGGGTTTCGCTCAATCTCACTTACGCGCCGATCACGCCGTTATCGCTGGTCTTGACGGTTTATCACGAAGGGTTGACGTCAAATATCACCGAGTTCGGCTATGCCTCGAATGGGGTGGCGCTGATGACGCGTTATGAGTTCTGAGCGGGTACATGATGAATAGCGTTCAAGACCATTCGCTGACTACCGTTTTCAAGCGACTGCTTGAACCCCTGCTGATAGTGATTTACCTGCATCTGCTGACCTGGGTCCTCGGTCAGCGTTTCGACGGTAATTACTGGGTGCTGGCGATCATGACCTTTTTTATCAGCTCATACATATTCGCCGAGCTGCATAAATACCGCATGCGCGACAATCCGCAAGCGCTGCGCCTGGCCGGCGCCATTCTGCTCGATTGGGGGGTGGTGGTCGGCGTTCTGTGGGTGATCGGTTATGTGACCGATTTCCAACACCTGTTTTCGCCTCAGGTGCTGTTGCCGTGGATCGTGGTGACGCCGTTCGGCCTGTTTTTGACGCAAAGCATCCTGTGCCGGTTCAGCGACGGCATGCGCCAGAATGGCGTGATACGCACGGCCGTCATGATCGGCGTGAATGAAGTCAGCATCAGGCTGGCCGACCGCATCGCCGAATATCCCAGCCTGATGATGGAAGTATTGGGATTTTTCGATGACCGCGACATGTCGCGCCAGCCGGCCGGCGTCCAGATTCCGCTGCTGGGGCGAATGACCGACGTGGTCGCTTACGTGCGCGAACATGGGGTCAACATGATCTATATCAGCCAGCCGATTTCGGCGCAGCCGCGCATTGTGCAGTTGATGGACGATCTGCAGGATACGACCGCCTCGATTTACTTCATTCCGGATATCTACATTTTCGATCTGATCCAGGCGCGCTTCGATTATGTCGGCGGTTTGGCGGTGATGGCGATTTGCGAAACCCCGTTTACGGGGATGAATAGCCTGGTGAAACGCGCCAGCGATATCGTGTTGGCGAGCATCTTCCAGCTGCTGCTGCTGCCGATCATGCTGATCATCGCCGCCAGCGTGAAAGCGACATCGCCGGGGCCGGTCATTTTCAAGCAGCGCCGCTACGGTCTGGGCGGCGAGGAAATCGTCGTCTATAAATTTCGTTCGATGACCGTGCAGGAAGACGGGGGGGACGTGGTGCAGGCGCAAAAAGACGACCAGCGCCTGACCAAAATTGGTGGCTTCCTGCGCCGCACGTCGCTCGATGAACTGCCGCAGTTCATCAATGTATTGCAGGGGCGCATGAGCATCGTCGGGCCGCGGCCGCACGCAGTAGCGCACAACGAGTTCTACCGTAAGCAGATTAAAGGCTACATGTTGCGTCACAAAGTGCGTCCGGGCATTACCGGCTGGGCTCAGGTCAACGGTTTTCGCGGCGAAACGGAAACGCTGGACAAAATGAAGACGCGGATCGAGTTCGATCTGGAGTATTTGCGCCGCTGGTCCTTGTCGCTGGATTTATGGATTATTTTCAAGACCGTCAAGTTGGTTCTCAAGCGCGACAACGCGTATTGATATCACCGATCGTCATGTCGTGTTGTTTAAATAGCAATATTTCAAATAGTATGTGAAAATGTGCGCGATCTCGCGCCGACAGTGGAAGATCGATTCAGGTCGTAAGTGGGAATCTCGTCGTAACCGATTGAAGGAGTTCGATAGTGAAAAGCAGTAGCTACCCAGCATTTCCCGGCGGCCCATTTCCGGCGTTTCGCTCCATGCAATACGCAGCCATGATGTTGGCGGCGCTGGCATTGACTGCCTGCGGCAAAACCAAGGAGTCGGGTCAGGCGCTGGTCAAGGTCAATGGGGAAGAAATCACCATTCATCAGCTCAACACCGAAGTGAGTCATACCAACGGACAGGTTTCCAACAAGAAAATCCTTGAAGCGCTGATCGACCGGCAGTTATTGGTCGAAGCCGCCAAGAGCGAAAAGACCGATGCCGATCCGGCCGTATTGCAGGAATTGGAACGCACGCGCAATCAGATATTGATGCAGGGCTATTTGCAACGCAAGCTGGGTGCGGCCGCCAAACCGAGCAGCAGCGAAGTCAATGATTTTTATACCAAGAATCCGGATCTCTTTGCGCAACGCCGTCAATACGATCTGAACGAACTTGTGATCGACGCCAAGGATTTAAGTCCGCAACTGGCAACTTTGATGGGTACTGCGAGGTCAATAGACGAGGTGGCCGACTGGTTGCAAAGCAAACAGATCAAATTCAGCAGGGTGAGCGTGGCGCGCACCAGCGCCGATTTGCCACCCCCCATCGCCAGCGGACTGAAAACAATGGATAAAGGCCGTCTGTTTGTCATCAAAGACGGCGTACGCACCTTGCTGGTGGTGTTGCAGGATGTGAAAAGCAGCCCGATCGCGCTGGCCGCGGCCACGCCTCAGATCGAGCAGTATTTGACCCTGCAAAAACGTCAGGCACAGGCCGCCGCCGAAGTCGCTCGCCTGCGCGCCAATGCCAAGATCGAATACCTCAGCAAGTCGGCGGCGCTGAAGGATGACGCGGTCGAGCCCCCTGCGGTGACGATGCCTGCCGCAGCAGCGGCCGCAGCAGCCGATGTACCGGCCGCCGCGGCAAGCAGCGCCAGCGCGGCCGCCGACGACCATGTGAGCCGCGGTGTTGCCGGCCTGAAATAGGCCGCAGCGGATTGTGTTGTTTTTTTGCCTGTTTTTGCCCTGTCTTTGTCCCTAGATACAGATATATAAATGGAAGCGTGAACGGAGTTAATCATGATGACTAGATTGTTGGGATCGTTGCTGGCCTTGGTATTGAGTTTGGGGATGGGTTCCGCATGGGCCGCCGATATGCTGCTTGGCTCCGGCGATGTGCTCAAGATTACCGTCTTCGGCAGTCCGGATTTGACATTGGAGACGCGTGTGAGCGACAGCGGAAGCATCAACTATCCGCTGATCGGCGAAGTCAAGGTGGGCGGCGTGTCGGCCTCGGCGGCCGAGCGCGAGATTGCGGATCGCCTGTCCAAAGGCAAATTCGTGCGCAATCCGCAGGTCAATATTCTGGTGACGGTGCCGCAAAGCCAACTGGTGTCGGTATTGGGCCAGGTGCTTAAACCCGGACGTTACCCGCTGGACGGCAGACATACCGTGGCCGATATGCTGGCCTTGGCGGGCGGGGTGACGGCCGACGGCGGCGACAGCGTGACCGTGGTTCACAATGCCGACGGCCAGATCACCAGGCAGGTGATCGACATGTATACGCTGACGCATGACGGCGAAAACGGCCCGGTCCAGCTGCCCGATGTGAGCAGCAATGACGTGGTGTATGTCGAACGCGCGCCGCGCTTTTACATTTACGGCGAAGTCCAGCATCCGGGCATGTTCCGGCTGGAACGCGGCACCACCGTGTTGCAGGCGCTGTCCGTCGGCGGCGGCTTGACGCTGCGCGGCACCGAGCGCGGCATGCTGATCAAACGCCGCGATGCGAGCGGCGTATTGAAAGACCTGAAGACCAGCAAGGAAGATCTGCTGCAGCCCGACGATGTAGTGTATGTCAAGGAAAGCTGGTTCTGATTCCCTGACCCGTTCGACCGGTAGTTGCAACAGCCAGACCCCAATTGACGAGGTGCCGTATATGAATTTATCCCAATTTTTCTTGATTTTGCGAGCGCATATCAAGATCATCCTGTTGATCCTGGGTGTGACCGTTGCGGTCGCGCTCACCGTGAGCCTGATGCTGCCGAAAAAATACAGGGCCACCTCTTCAGTGGTGCTGAACTACAAGGGCGTCGATCCGGTGTCTGGCATGATTGTCACGGCGCAGGCCATGCCCGGCTACATGCCGACGCAGGTGGCCATCGTCAATAGCAAAAACACGGCGCTGAAGGTAGTCGACGACCTGAAACTGGCCGATGCGCCGGGCGTCAAGGAGAGTTTTCAGGCCGCCACCCAGGGCCGCGGCGATTTGCGCGACTGGCTGGCCACTGTCCTGATGCACAATTTGGACGCGGTGGCCTCGCGCGACAGCTCCGTGATCGACATCACTTTCCAGGGATCCGATCCGCAATTCGTGGCCGCCATCGCCAATGCGTTCGCGGACGCCTTCCAGCGGGTCAGCGTCGAATTGAAGGTCGAGCCTTCGCGCAAGGCGTCGGTCTATTTCACCGACCAGATCAAGCTATTGCGCGATAACCTGGAAGCGGCGCAGGCCAAGCTGACCAAATACCAGCAAGACAACAGCATCATCGGCACCGACAATCGTCTGGATGTGGAAATGAACCGCCTCAACGATCTGTCGACCCAGCTGGTGATGGCGCAAGGCGCGGCGATGGAAGCGCGATCGCGCCGCGCCGGTGCGGCAGGCGCCATGGCGGCCGAGTCGCCGGATGTGGCTAGCAATCCGCTGGTGCAGACATTGAAGGGCAATCTGGCGGCGGCCGACGCGCGCTTCTCCGAGGTGGCGCAGCGTCTGGGGCCTGGCCATCCCGATTACCAGGCGGCCAAGGCCAGCGCCGACAGCTTGCGTGCGCAATTGAACGCCACCGTCGCGGCGACTTCGAATACGGTCGGCAACAACGCCACCATCCTGCAAAAACGCGAATCGGAAATCCAGGCCGCGCTGAATCAGCAAAAGTTGAAGGTGCTGGCGCTGAACCGCACCCGCGACGATATGAACGTATTGCAGCGTGAACTCGATGGCGCGCAGCGCGCTTACGAATTGGCGACTCAGCGGTTTACGCAAACCAGCCTGGAAGGCCAGTCCAATCAGTCCGATATCTCGATCCTGGCGACGGCGACGGCGCCGCTTGGTCCGTCCAGTCCGCGCCTGGTGCCCAATATGATGATGGCGATATTGGTCGGCCTGATTCTGGGCATCGGCGCGGCTGTGGCGCTGGAATTGCTCAACCGCCGCGTGCGTTCGGCCGACGACCTGATCGGAGGCCTGGGCATTCCGGTGCTGGGGAACATCGTGCGGCCGCAGATCAGGACGGCGAATCGCCGCATTGGCTTCGGCCGCGAGGTGAAGGCGATAGGTGCTTAGCGATCCGACCCAACCGGTCTTCTTCAAGGCGGACAAGCCCGGGAAGGATGCCTGCTTTTGCAAGCCACACTATATTGAAATGGGATTTCGATGAACTCTACGACTGCAATCGTCACCAAGGATATCGGCGGCGCCAAGCTACCCAATCGTTCCATCGGCGCCATCCTGATCGACCTCGGACGGCTTACGCCGGAGGCTGCCGAACGCATTCTGCGCCTGCAGCGGGACCGCGGCATGCGTTTCGGCGACGCCGCTATCGAACTGGGCTTGCTGACGCAGGCCGATATCGAATTCGCTCTTTCGCGCCAGTTCGACTATCCGTACCTGCTCAAAGGGGAAAGCCGGGTCAGCGAAGAACTGATCGCCGCCTACAATCCTTTCAGTCCGCAGGTCGAGGCCTTGCGCGCCTTGCGCAGCCAGTTGATGCTGCGCTGGTTCGATTCCGATATCGACCGCAAGGCGATCGCCGTGACCAGCGCCGCGCGCGGCGAAGGGCGCAGTTTCATCGCCGCCAATCTGGCGGTGGTGTTTTCGCAATTGGGCGAGCGCACCCTGCTGATCGATGCCGATATGCGCCATCCGCGTCAGCATGATCTGTTCGGCATGCATAACCGCACCGGCCTGTCCGCGATTTTGTCCAGCCGCGCCAGCCCTCCGGAAGCCATTCAGCGTGTCCCGTCGCTGGTCGATCTGTCGGTGCTGCCGGCCGGCCCGATGCCGCCCAATCCGCAGGAATTGCTGGGCCGCGCCACCTTCCCGCAGCTGCTGGAGGAATTGGCGCTGGCGTTCGACGTGATTCTGATCGACACGCCGGCCGGTTCCGACTACGCCGACGGCCAGACCGCCGCCGTGCGCGCCGGTTCGGCGCTGATGGTGGTGCGCAAGAACGTCAGCCATATTGCGGCCGTGCGTACTTTGGTCGACCACTTCGTGCACGCCAATGTGGTCGTGGTGGGCAGTGTCCTCAACGACTTCTGATCGCAAGATCTACGATGTCGATCACCGGGACCGTGGCATGAGCTCAGATTTGACCTATTTGCTGAAATCGTCCGAACCGCCGCGCGGCGCCTCGCTGGCGCCGTGGATCGTCGTGGCCTTGGGCATCGCGGCGATTTACATACCCAGTTTCATCGGCCTGCTGCGCGGCGTGTGGAGCACCGAGCGCAACGCGCATGGTCCGATCGTGCTGGCGGTGGCCTGCGCATTCCTGTATTTCCGGATCCGTCAACTGCTGGCCGACGGCCTGATCGAAAGAGAGCCGGCGCCGGCGGCCGGCTGCGTCATGCTGATTTTCGGCCTGTGTTGCTTTGCGCTGGGGCAATCGCAGACGGTCTTGTTTCTGGAAGCCGGTTCGCTGATCCCGGTATTGATTGGCACCGTGCTGATCTTCTTCGGCAAGAAGACCTGCTATCGCCTGTGGTTTGGGTTTTTCTTCATGTTGTTCATGATCCCGTTGCCATCGTCGGTGGTCGACGCGCTGACCCAGCCGTTGAAAATCGGCGTATCGCACGCGTCCGAGTATCTGCTGTATGCATTCGGCTATCCGGTCGCCCGTAACGGCGTGATCCTGATCATCGGACAATACCAGTTGCTGGTGGCGGACGCCTGCGCCGGACTCAACTCGCTGTTTACGCTTGAGGCGCTCGGTCTGCTGTATATGAATCTGGTGCGGCATCAATCGGTGGCGCGCAATACCATTCTGGCGCTGCTGATCGTACCGGTGTCGTTTACCGCCAATACCATCCGCGTCATGGCGCTGGCGCTGATTACCTACTATTTGGGCGATGCCGCGGGGCAAGGCTTTCTGCATGGCTTTGCCGGCATGGTGCTGTTTCTGACCGCCCTGATGCTGATCATCGGGCTGGACGGTTTGATCCGCTGGGGCGTGACCTGGCATGCGCGGCGCAACGGCCGCAGGCCGCCGGAGGCGATTGCGCGCCGCCTGAATACGCCGCTGGACGATAGCGTCGGCGAGAGCGTGCGCAAGACCTTTTCGATTGCGCTGAAACCGGCGATTGCGATGGCCTTGATGATGCTGCTGGCGATCGTCGCCGCGCGCGCATTGGCGCCGCAAATGGCGCCGGCCGCCAAAACCGCAAAACTGGAAGCCATCGTGCCGACCGCGTTCGGCGACTGGAAGGCGATTCCGTCGCCTTATATGCAGGTGAGTCTGTCCGTGGAAGACGGCGTCGACGGCGATCGCACCCAGGATCAGCCTTACGACGACGTTCTGACCCGCACCTATCGCAACAGCAAGGGCGAACAGGTCATGCTGGCGCTGGCTTATGCGCGGCAGCAGCAGCAGGACGTGAAAATCCATTTGCCGCAGGTTTGCTACCAGGCCCAGGGCTTCGACGAGTTGCAATCCGAGAATACGGTGCTGGGCAATCCCGCCGGCGCCAGCCCGATCAACGCGGAGCGTATGCTGGTGCGCAACAAGGACCGGCTGGAAGCGGTCAGCTTCTGGGTGCGCATCGGCGACGCGACGCCGCGCGGCGGATTGGCGATGCGCATGAAGATACTGCGCGACGGCATAGGCGGCAAGATTTCGGATGGCATGCTGGTGCGCGCCTCCAGCATGATTCGTGACGAACCGGATGCCCAGGCGGCGTACCGGCGCCAGGAAGCTTTCCTGGCGGATCTGATGCATGCGGTGCCGCCGGGAGCGGTCGATTTGTTGGCGCCGGCGCGGTAATCGGGTATGGGCAATAAAGAACGTCGGTGGCAGGATATGACGATGCGGCAAGCCCGGGAGTGTATGCATGGCGACGATTGACGTTTTACTGCCTGTCAGGAACGGCATCGCCTTTCTGGCGGAATCGCTCGACAGCGTGCGGGCGCAGCGCTTTGCGGATTGGCGCATGCTGGTGCTCGATCACGGTTCGACCGACGGCAGCCGGGAACTGGCGGAGCGCTACAGCGCGCAGGACCGGCGTATTGAAGTCCATTCCTTTCCGCAGGCGGACGGCTTGGCCGGACTGTTGAATCACGGTCTCGATATCACCGATTGCCGTTACGTGATGCGCCACGATGCCGACGACGTTTGTTATCCGGACCGCATGGATATCGTGCTGGAGGCATTCGCGGCGCAGCCCGGTGTGGCGGCGGTGGGTGGCCAGGCGGACGTGATCGACGGCGCCGGCGCGCCCATTGGCGATATGAAGATGCCGATCGGCGTCAAAAGAGTGTCGGTCGCCGGACTGTTTTGCAACCCGATCGCGCATCCTGCCGCCATGCTGGATTTCGCGCAGATGCAAGCCCGCGGCGTGCGCTACGGAGCGGATTTTCTGCAGGCGTTGCCGCCCGGGCAAAGCCTGCGGGTGCAGGGCCTGGCGGAAGATTATTTCATGTTCGGTCAATTGGCGATCGAGGGTAAATGCACCAATGTGCCGCAGCGGCTGATCAAATACCGCCGCCACGGCAACAACGTGGGCGCCACCAAGTTTCAGGCGCAGATGGATATGTCGCTGCAGGTGTCGCGTTTTCTGGCCCGTTCGCTGTGCGCCGCGCACGGCTTGCCGTATGTCGATCCCGCGCCTTTTTGCAACCACGGGGGCATGTTGTTCGACGTCGGCGGCGGCAGCGATTTTTCCGCCCAGTTTGCGCAAATGGCGCGTAACCTGCGCAGGGTTTTCGGCGATTCGCAAGAAGTCGAGCGCGAACTGGCGTTCCGCAAGGCGGTGTCCACCCGACGGGAGCTCTTGCTGTTGTGGCGCTATTTCCGCTTCCAGTCGCGCAATGCTCCCGAAAACGGCGAGTGGAATGCGATCCGTTCATGGCTGGTCGGACGCTTTCCGGGGAAAAGCCGGATACACGTCGCGGCCGAGGCGGCGGTATGAGGCCGCCGCGTGCCCTAATTTATCGCTGCTTTCGGAGAACAACGCCGTGTTAAAAAACAGGTCTCAAACATCCAATGCCTCGACCCTGGTCGTGCTGGCGGCCTTGGGCGCGGCTTTGCTGCTTGGTTTAATTATTCCGCTGCTGACCGGCGCAATGGCGGAGCGGCCGTCGCGCCTGATGGCGCTGCCGGCGGTGCTGGTACTCGGCTTGATGGTGCTGTTCAACCGGCGCCTGCTGTTGTTCGCCATCATTCTGTTGCGCGCTTCGGGCGATATCGTTCTGGAATCGACCCGTTTTTCGCTGGGCGGATTTTCGACCGGGATCGGCGGTTTGATCAATGCCGGGGTGATCTTGATTGCAGTGGGGCTGGTCATCGGCAAGCCCAAGACGATGCCCCGCGCGGCGGTGTTGGCCTGGGCCGGCTTTCTTGCGCTGGGGGCCTTTGCCGTGGTGCTGTCGCCGGTGCGGGCCGATGGCATCCGTACCTATCTCGATCTGTGTTCTTACTTCGCGATGTTTACGATTGCGTTTCACCTCGTCCGCACGCCTGAGGATTTTCGTTTTTGCCTGTTGCTGATCTTGTTTTCCTCGATCGGACCGGTGTTGTATTCCGCGGTCGATTTTGCGCGCAACCATGGCGGCGGTTTTCGGTTGATGAGCACCTTTTCGCATCCGAACGTGATGGCGTTCTATTTGATGGTCATCATTGCGGTGGCCCTGTATATACTGAAATGCGCGGCGTACGCGCTGACGGCGCCCAGGCGGGTGATGCTCAATCTCTATATATTGCTGCTGTTGGTGCTGTTGTTACTGACGCAAACACGCAGCGCCTGGATTGGGTGTTTTCTGTTTTTCGCCATCTACGCCGTATTCTTCGAACGCAAATATCTGTTCTATCTGCTATTGCTGCCGCTGGTGGTGCTGTTCGTTCCAGCCGTTCAGGACCGCCTCGCCGACCTTGCCACCGGCAACGACGCGGCAAACTATGCGAAATTGAATTCCTTCGCCTGGCGCGTCATGTTGTGGAAATTTGCGTTGGGGTCGATGTCGACGGCCAATTATCTGGTCGGCAACGGCTGGAATGCGTTCAATCATAATTCGCAGGCGTTTTTCCCGATGGCGGGAAGAATCGAATGGTATGCCCATAACGTCTACGTGCAGCTGATGTACGAGATGGGCCTGCTGGGCCTCGCGGCTTACCTGTTTCTGTATGCCAAAATCGCATCGATTCTGCGCCACCTGTGGAAGTTCGACAGACTGGCGGCGGTGGTCGTGCTTTCGCTGATGGCGGAATATGTTGCGGTATCGGCATCGGATAACGTCCTGGCTTACCTGTCGGTGAACTGGTATCTCTGGCTGGTGCTCGGCGCCGCCTGCGCGATGGTGATGACGCATCCGCAATATCTGCAAGCGGGCGCGGAAAAGGAAGCCCGAAAGAGACGCGCGACAACATGAAGCACATTCGCGAGCTCGATGGACTGCGCGCTGTTGCCGTACTATCTGTTTTGTTTTTTCATGTCGGCTTCGACTGGGCCGGTGGAGGCTTCATTGGCGTCGACGTATTTTTCGTCATCTCCGGTTTCCTGATCACCGGCATTCTGCTGGGGGATATCGAAAAGCAGCGCTTGTCGCTCGGACGTTTTTACATGCGCCGCGTGCTGCGCATCGCGCCGGCGCTGTTTGTGACATTGATCGTCACCGCGGCGGTGTTCTTCGTGCTGCTGCCGCCGTCGATGTCGCAACCCCTGCCCAAGGCGCTGCTGGCGTCGGTGCTGTCGTACTCGAATATCTGGTTTTACTATACCGTCGATTATTTCTCCGACAACCACAACATCCCGGTGTTGCACACATGGTCGCTGGCGGTGGAAGAGCAGTTCTATCTGTTTTTCCCGCTGTTGTTGTTGCTGGCCAAGGATACCTGGCTGCTGCGCCATCGCGTGCTGGTCTTCTCGGTGCTGGGACTGCTTTCCTTCATTGCCGCTTGCGTCGTTGTGCAGCGCGCGCCGCTGCAGGCCTTCTATCTGCCGTGGCTGCGCGCGTGGGAGCTGCTGGCCGGCGCGCTGCTGACCTGCATCCGGCCGGGACAACTGCCGGACTGGTGCAAGCGTGCGCTGTCGAATGCGGGTCTGATCGCGATCCTGGCGGGAAGTTATTACTATTCCGGCAAAACCCCGTTCCCCGGTTATTCGGCGCTGGTGCCGGTGCTGGGCGCGGCGGCCATCATCGCCGGCGTACAGAGCGATAGCCTGGCCAACCGGGTTCTGCGCTTGCGCTTCATGACCTGGACCGGCAAGATTTCCTATTCTTTATATCTGGTGCATTGGCCGCTGGTGTGCGCCGGCGCGCTGATGGCGGCCTTGTCGCCGACGATCAGCCTGCTCGTGGTGGCGGTCAGCTTTATTCTCGCATGGCTGAGTTGGCGTTTCGTCGAAACCCCGTTCCGCAACCGGGCCGGCACGGCATCGGTGCGCAAGACGCTAACAGGTTTCGGCACGATATCGGCCACGCTGTTGTTTTATTTTGTGGCGATGCAATTTGCCGGCGGCCGTTTTTGGGACGGACACCCGAAGGCGATGAAGTATTTCGATCCGGCGATAGTGACCACGGATTTCTTTCGCAAGGGCAGCTGCTTTGTCACCGAGCCGTCGGGCGGCTTCGCAGCGTATGACAAGCAGCTTTGCCTGACGCCGAGCGCGACCAGGAAAAACGTCTTGCTGATCGGCGACAGCCATGCGGCCAATCTGTGGAAGGCGCTGTCCGACAAGCGACCCGATCTGAACGTGATGCAAGCCACCGCCGCCGGCTGCCGGCCAACTTTGGATGCGAAAGGTTCGCCCGATTGCACCAGGTTGTTCGACTACATCTACCGCGAATGGCTGCCGGCGAATGCAAACAAAGTGTCGGCCGTGGTGATGGCGGCCATGTGGCAATCCGAGGATATTGATCTGCTGGATCCGACCATCGCCCTGTTGAAGCAGGACCATGTGCACGTGGTGCTGTACGGCCCATCGCCGGAATATCTGATCGGGGTGCCTTTGTTGCTGGCGTACGAGGATATGCTTGGCGTCGACCTGCAGAGCAATTTCGTCAAGCGCGATCGGGCGCCGATGGATAATGTGTTCAGGACGCGCTTCGGGGACAAGGTGAGCTATTTCTCGCCGTTCGATCATTTCTGCATCAATGGCCGTTGCCGGCTTGAACATAACGGCGTGCCGTCCTATATCGACCGCGATCATCTGACGTATGACGGCGTGTCGATAATGCTGGCCAAATTCCCGCTGCCATGATGCCTGGTGACAACGCAGCCGGTTCGCATATTGCTCCGGTAGCGCCGGATGCCTCGCGCATGCTGGTCACCGGCGCCAATGGTTTTCTTGGGCGCCGGGTGGTGGCCGCGGCGCATGCCGCCGGCTTTTCGGTGACCGCTCTGGTGCGGCCGGCGGCCGATCTGAACGCCCTCGGCTGGGAGCCGGAAATCACCGTCGTGCGCGCCGCCGATCCGTCGCCGGCGGCGTTGACCGATATCTGCCGCGGCATCGATGTGGTGGTGCATCTGGCCGCCAGCATGACCGGCTCGGATGCGCAGAAGATGTCGGTCGCGGTGGATGGCACGGCGGCGCTGCTCGACGCGATCGATCCGGCCACGACGCATTTCGTGCTGGCGAGCAGCTTTTCGGTATACGACTGGTCGCGCACAGGCGCTGAAATCAGCGAAGACAGTCCGCTGCTCGACGCCGCCGCGGCCGCTCTGCAGGATGGCTATACCCGGGCCAAGCTGGCGCAGGAGCAACTTGCGCGCGCGGTCTGCGCGCAGCGGGGCATCGCGCTGACGGTGGTGCGGCCGGCGGCGATATGGGGGCCGGGACAACTGTTTCCGTCGGCGCTGGGCGTCCGAGTGCGCGGCTGGTGGCTGGCGGTCGATGCGCGGCGTGTATTGCGGCTGACGTATGTCGATAATTGCGCGTCGGCCTTCGTGGCCGCCGCGCAAACGACGGGCGGCCAGACCTTCAATGTCGACGACGGCTTCCGGATTTCTGCTTGGGATTATCTCGGCAAACTGCGTTTCCGGGTGGCTGCCGCAAAAAAACTGCACTGTCTCCCGTTGCCGCGTTTGGCCGCGGACCTCGGGTTCCGGCTTGGCGGATGGGCGTTTCGTCTATTGCGGCCCGGTCGGGAGATGCCCGGTTTGCTGATCGCACAGCGCGCCGATGCGCGGTTCAGCCGCAGTCTGGCCGGCCATGCGGCGCTGCATGCCGCAACCGGCTGGAATCCGCCGTATGCGCTGGACGAATGCCTGCGCCTGGCCGACGATCAATCTTAAGGAAAACGGAAAGCGGGCATGACAGCACCCAACGCCATCGGCAAGAATCTGACCATCGCTTATCTGACCAATGTCTATGCGCGGTCCAGCGACACTTTTATCCGCAGCGAGGTGCTGGCCTTGCGCGCACGGGGCCACACCGTGCATACGTTTTCGGTCCGCCGCGCCGAAGCCGATCAGCATGTCGGACAGGAGGTGCTCAGCGAACAGGCCAGCACCGACTATATTCTGCTGCATTCCCTGGTGTCGCTGGTATGGGGGTTCGTCGCTTTTGCGCTGCGCCGGCCGGGCCGGATGCTGCGGACGTTAAGCCTGGCCTGGCGCATCCGTCCGAAGGGGATCAAGGGCGCCGCGCTGCAACTGATCTATGTCATCGAAGCGGCCTATCTCGCCAGACGCCTGATGGCGCTGCGCGTGCAGATCATGCACAACCATATCGCCGAGAATTCCGCCAGTGTCGCGATGTTCGCTTCGCTGTTGTCGGGCGTGCCGTACAGCATGACCGTGCACGGGCCCGGCATCTTCTTCCATCCGAAACAGTGGGCGCTGGGCGAAAAAATCGCGCGCTCCGCGTTCACCGCGTGCATTACGCATTTCTGCAAGAGCCAATGCATGCTGTTTTCCGATCCCGAGGATTGGCCCAAGCTGGAAATCGTCCGCTGTGGCGTCGGCGCCAGCTTTGTCGATGTCGAACCGGTGCCGGTGCCGCTGGCGCCGCGGCTGGTCTGCGTCGGCCGGATCTGCGCTGAAAAGGGCATGCTGCTGCTGGTGCAGGCCGTGGCGCAATACATTGCCGAAGGCGGCGATTGCGAATTGGTGATGGTCGGCGACGGCCCGTTGCGCGGCGCGATCGAACGTCTGGTCGAGCAGCGCGGGCTGCAAGGCAAGGTGCGTATCCTCGGATGGCAGAGCAGCGAAAGCGTGCGCGCCGAACTGGAGCAAAGCCGCGCGCTGGTGCTGCCTAGCTTCGCCGAAGGATTGCCGGTGGTGGTGATGGAGGCCTTGGCGCTGGGCCGGCCGGTGGTCACCAGCGCCATTGCCGGCATTCCCGAACTGGTGCTGGACGGGCAGAACGGCTGGCTGGTGCCGCCGAGTTCGATGGAGGGATTGGTGGCCGCGATCCGCGCCGTGGCCGAAGCGACGCCGGAACGGCTCGATGCGATGGGACGTCTGGGCGCCGCCAGTGTGGCGCGCTTGCACAGTATCGAGCGCGAGGTAGGCAAGCTTGAACAGCTGTTCGCGCGGCACGGGCTGGCTTAAGCCCTCAACTTAACCGCGATTTCAAATGTTTCGCCATGCGCACCGCCAGCGCGACGATGGTCAAGGTCGGATTGGCATGGCTGCTGGTCGGAAACACCGCCGAACTGGCGATAAAGAGATTGGGCAGGTCGAACACGGCGCAGTTGCTGTCGACCACGCCGCGCATCGGACTGGCGGCCATGCGCGCGGCGCCGATGTGATGGCCGCCCAGCGGCACTGATTGCGCCAGCCGCGCGCGCAGTCCGGCTTCGTCGAATTCCAGCCGGCAGCGCGGCGATGCGTTGATGGTTCGCCGCAGCAGCATGAAGGCGCGCTGCGCGGCGTCGATATCGTCTTCGGATATTTTCCAATTCACATGCACGCGGCGCATGCCGTGCCGGTCCACCTCGAGCCCCAGGGTAATGCGGCTGTCGGCCTGCGGCGTCTGTTCGCAATTGAATTCCAGCGGAAAGCTGCCGTCGGCGTTGCGCACCAGCGTATACGGCAGCTTGCGTTCGGCCAATTTGCGCAGGAACAGCCAGTCGTAGCCGAACTTGAGCAACTGCGGCAGGCCGGTGGCGACGTTGCGCGCATGCGCGCCGATCGGGGACGCGATGGCGTCGGAGGCATTGTGCTGCAGGATGGTGCGGTATTCCTTGATCAGTACCGACTTCGCCAGGAAGATGGTCGACATCACCGCGCTGCCGTGCGCGGCGTCGGCATAATCGGGGAAATGCAGGCGAAACGCGGTATTCAATAATCGGTGCTCGCGCTGGGCCGCGGCGGAAAACTGCAGCTTGCGCCGGCAATAGACGCCGTCCCGGGTTTTTTCGAAATCGAAGGCCACCGATTCGCCGTTGGCGACCAGCTTGCCAAGGGTATTTTCGAAATGGCAGGCGTAGAACCGGCCCAGCAAATCGTGGCGATTGCCCAGACCGGGGCCGTTCTTGTCCGACGCCAGCATCAATCGCGGCGCCTCGATGCCGCCGGTCGCCAGTACGAAGACATTGGCGTGCACCGTGTGTTCGCGGCCGCTGTCGTCGGCCACGGTCAGGCTGGCGATGCGGTCCGAGTCGCCGGCCTTGTTCAAGCTGACCGCCCGCGCGCCCAGCAACGCCGTGACATTGGCGGAGCGCGCAAGCTGCTTGCGGTAGTGTTTGCCGAAATCGGTCGGCAGACTGTAGCGCTCGATCAGGTCGTTGAGCACCGTGCCGGCGCCGGCGAATCCCGAAATGGTCGGCGGCGCGTTGTCCAATGCGGAGCTGGCGGCGAAACCGAAGGCGCCGGCGTGGCAATACGCCAGCGCCTTCGGATAATACTGCGCCACTTCATCGTAAGCGATCGGCCAGCCGCTATGCGGAATGTAATCGCGCCGTTCAAAGTCGATGGGATCGAAGGGCACGCAGCGCCCGCCCCAGATATGGGTGGTGCCGCCGAAACGGGTGCGGCGATATTCGGTAGTGGCGGGGTGCGGGCGTTCGGCCTTGCCCTCGTAGTAGTCGCTTCGTCCGGCCTGTTCCTTGACGGCACCGGCTTCAAGCAGCAGTACTTTGAAGCCGCAGCCGTCCAGTTCGCAGGCCAGGGTGATGCCGGCGGCGCCGGCGCCGACGATGCAGACGGTGGCGTGGAGATGATCGGCGCGCGCGTGTTCGCAACTGAGAATGGTCATGGATGCCGGCCGGTCGGAACCACGGATTTTATCGGGAGCGGTGCATCGCCGATGCCGCCGCGGGTCTCGGAGTCATCGACGCCGGCGGTCATGTCGCGGATGCCGGATGGCGACGTTTTTCTGCGGATCAAGCCAAAGTAAAACAGGGCGATCACGAGCGCGGTCAGCTCGAGGAGCCAGATCACTCTAGCCTGGTAGCGGTCGTGCGGCGTGGACAATGTGCCGCACACAATGGCGTTGATGAGCATGGCTGCGAGCACTGCAAGGATCAGCGTCACGCCTGTAAAATCCTTTCTTTTCCATAACGGGGCCAGCGCCGCCAGACAAAGGAAAAGCGAGGCGATGGCGCCGGCCTTGATCAGTATTTCGGAATAACGGACGTCGAAAGCCGCGTGCGCCGCAAGCGTGCCGCGCATCTGGGGCAGGATCTCGTCCGGCAGTTTGAAACCGAAGCCAGTCACCATTTCCGGCGAATAGTTGAATTCGCTCAAGCCGATATACGACACCTGCTTGCCGATGTTGACCAGCGCGCTTTTCAAGGTCTCCATCGGATACGCCGCGGCCACGGCTTTCGAAAATGCCAGGTCTTCATGCGACAGCTTTTCGCGGGATTGCTTGGACGCCAGTGTGAATACGCCCGAACGCGGATCCAGATTCCACAGGAAATCGTCGGATCCTCCCTTTGTAAAGTCGCGCTGGTAGCGGCACACTTCGAAGCCGGCTTGCGGGCAATATCGGGCAACGTACAGATTGCCGGGGCCGTCGGCCAGCAGCCGCGCGGTCATGAAGGGCGGACGGATCGGCTCAGTGTGGGTGACGCGCTCGACGGCCAGCCCGAACATCACTTCGCCGCATATGCCGACGCCGATCAGGACCAGGGCGAGAATGACGCCTCGGGCCGGCAGCGTCAGCTTCTGGCGCAGCAGCAGCTTGAGCAGGATCAGAGCGCCGACCACGCCGAGCAGGATCAGGATATTGCTGGTGTGGAAAAGCACCGCGGCCATCGTCACCGCCGACCAGAATATCTTGTTTCCCGGTGAGGCGCGCGGTGTCAGCATCAATGCCAGCACCGCGCACATGCCAAGTCCGGCGAATACATCGGGCATCACCATGCTGTTGAAAAAGGGCAAGGGGCTGGCGACCGCCAGCGGCAGCAGGGCGGCGCATACCGTGCGGTGGGAGAGTTCGAAACGGGAACGCAGGAAAGTCGAGACAGTGGCCACGGCAAGCAGGGCCTGGGCGATCGGGACGGCTTTGAAGCCGAACAGGGCGCTCAGAAGAAAAACGCAAAAACCGTAATAGATCGAGCGTCCCGCCAGCACACCGTTCTTGTCAGGCGAGCTGGTGAATTTGTCGGCCTGCGCCTGCAGTTGCGCCTGCAGCGGGTCGGACCCTTGCGGGGCGGCCGAACCGTCGTGTTCGAGCCAGGCGCGCGTGGCAGCGGAAGGGAAAACCAATTGCACCGCGCTGGCCGCGCCTTTGATGTAGGCCGTGGTGTCGGTAAAGAAGAAAGCCTGGCCGTTCACCCATGCCGGCCAGCTCAGTAATAGCGGCATGACAAGATAGGTGATCCATATCCAGCGGTCGACTGATTTTTTCATACGCGTGCAGCCTCAAATAATGAATGGGACATTGCTATCGATGCTGTCTCCGCTGCCGCCGTTTTCGTTACTCCGGCGATCTTGCCGTGGCTGGGCCGGTTTTTTTCTTGAATACAAAGAAATTCGCCATTAAAAAATTGATGCTCAAACCTGCGCAACTGCCGCAGGCGACCGATATCCAGGGATTGTTCATTGCGTAGCCGAGGTAGTGGTAGGCGAGCACCGAGGTCAGGCTGTTGACGCAGGCGCCCGGCAATTGCGACAGGATAAACTGAATCAGTTCGGTCCAGCTCTGCCGGTCGGCATCGGCGTGGAAGGTAAACCATCGGTTCAGCCACCAGGACAGGCCCATCGCCAGCGTCACGCTGAGCGCGCGCGCGATACCCGGCGCGCCGAATACTTTCAACAGCAACCAGAAGCAGCAGGCGTCGAAAACGAAAACGACGCCGCCGATGACGCCGAAGCGCAGAAATTTGAGAATGAAATTCTTATTCAATCCCACACTCAATTTCTTCTCAAAAAGCGCGGCGTCGACAGGTACATCAATTGCTTTGTTTCGCGCCGGCCTTGCGTCACCGAGGACAGGATCATTCCGCAGACGCCGCTGAGGATCGCGAACAGAATCAGGAATCCGGAAAGGATGGCGGTCGGAAAGCGCGGCACCAGGCCGGTATGCAGATAATCGATCAGCACCGGATAGAAAATGCCCAGTGCGACAATGGCCAGTATCACGCCGACGCTGTTGAAAAACAGCGAAGGGCGCTCCAGCTTGATCAGCTTGATAATCATCCACAGGATCTTGATGCCGTCCTTGTAAGTGCTCAACTTGCTGGTCGAGCCTTCGGGCCGCGCGCCGTAATCGGTGTCGAAGTCTTCGCAGCGCATGCGTAATTCCAGGCTGTGCACGGTGATCTCGGTTTCGATTTCAAAGCCCGAGGAGACGACTGGAAAGGACTTGACGAATTTATGCGAAAACACCCGGTAGCCGGTCAGCATGTCGCGCGTGGCGCGGCCGAACAGTTTAGCCACGATGGTGGTCAGCATCCAGTTGCCGAACTGATGGCCCTGGCGGTAAGCCTCCAGTTCGGTCGAATGGCGCACGGCGTTGACGCAGTCCAGGTTTTTGTCGAGCAGCAGCTTGATCATATTCGGCGCGACCGATGCATCGTAGGTGTCGTCGCCGTCCACCATCACATACACATCGGCGACGATGTCGGAAAACATGCGCCTGACCACATTGCCTTTTCCCTGCAACAGTTCCGGCACCACCACCGCGCCGGCGGCGGCGGCGATCGCGGCGGTGCCGTCTTTGGAATTGTTGTCGTAAACATAGACGGTGCATTCGGGCAGCACCCGTTTGAAATCGGTCACGACTTTCTGCACGGTGGTTGCCTCGTTATAACAAGGGACCAGGATGGCGATGGAAAGATCATTTAAGGATTGGATATTAGGTGTCATTGCCCGCGATCTCGAAGTTTGAAATATTGGTATGTAGTTCGATGATTAAAAACACGACACGGATCGCGCGGCCGTGGGGGCCCGCTTCCAGGCGGATCGCCTGAAGCTGGCAGGACAAAAGGCAGCCCCATGGTCTTCAACCCGTTTCAAACCTTGTTTCAATCCTCATTCCGACCCTCTTGGTCTAACGCGTTGCAGGATTGGTTTTGCCATATTTTAGACGAGCAACCGCGGTAATGGTTGTCTTTTTGCAAAGTTGTATCGCAAAAATGTGCGGGAACGTTTCGAGGTGTTTGGATACAAAACAACATAGCGCGCAACGATAGCCAACTTGCGAGACCGCGCGCCATTGCGGTGCGTCGTTTGGTGCATGGGGCGGAAGTATCGTCCTTGATGCCATATTGTTGTTTACAAATCCATAAGATCCCTAGTTTCCGCCCCCAAGTTATATCACGCATTCATCAGTATTCATTAGAACGAATGGTCCGTCCGGGGGAAATTGCTACGTCGTGTTGTATGACAAAGGGACGCGGCTGTGGTTGCGCGCCATACGTGAGGAGTTTGTGCAAAACCTTGCGAGGTTTTTGCAAAACCCTTTTGATCCATCCCCCTCTCGATTAATGCTTCCGGAGTCAATTTAATGTTTTATACCACCCATTCGTCGCGCAGAAAATCTGATGCCGCGGCTTTGCCCGCACTTGCGCTTACCCTCTTGTTATCGGCGATTTCGGGTCAGGCCCATGCGGCCGACACCTTCGGCAGCTATGCCAAGCCTTACGCCGCCACCTCTTATTGGAATAGCATGCCGGTGGCGCCGGTGTTGGGAAACAGCGGCATTCCTACCTCGCAATACTATCCGTTGGTGGGCGAAAGCAGCTCTTCCACAGGCGTGTTCCAGGCCAAAAGCACTGACGGACCGGTGGTCGTCACATCCGACGACGGCGGCCCTTGGGATCCCGATTCGGGGACCAGGCACGATGTGACGATTCCGCATTGGCCGGCCGACACCAAGCCGGCCGCGGGCGGCGACGGTCATGCGGATATCATCGATCCGATAGCAGGTGTGGTGTATTCGTTCTGGTTATTGAAGTACGACCAGGGCCGATGGAAGGCTGAGCAAGTCACCTGGTCCAAGCTCGATGGCGGCGGCTGGCCAGACCCGGCGCATTATTACCAAGGCTCGCGCGCCGCTGGCGTGGCAAGTTCGGCCGGGTTGATTCGGACCGCGGAGATGACCGACGGGCAGCCGTACTTTCATCACGCCTTGACGATGTCGATGACCAACAATGGGCTGTCCGCAAAGCCAACTTATATATTTCCCGCCACCTCCGCGGACGGTAACGCGGCAACTACCAATACCGGCCCGTTTCCGGAAGGCGGGCTGATGATGCTGCCAGCCAGTTTCGATGCGCAGGCGCTCAGCAATCCGATGCTGCGGCGTGTCGCCGAAACGCTCAAGCGTTACGGCGCGTATGTCACCGACCGCAATTACGGCACACCGTATGAAATCTATGCGGAAATCGGCAGCGGCTTCGACCTGAACAAGAATGGCTGGGATCAGGCCGCGGCGAACGATCTGGAGAAAATGCGCGTCGCCATGCGCCAGGTTGTTTCCGTCGGCGGCTGGGTGGACGGAAACGGCGCGACATTTACGCCGGATAACAATCTCAATATATTGTCGATGCGCGGCAAATGGCAGGCGCAGTCGTCGATGCCTGTCGCTCCATTCGATACAATGCAGCAGGGTGTTGTATTTCCCGCGGCGCCGACGCAGGCCGTTCAAATGAACAACTGGAATCAGGGGCTGCCGGTGACGACTTGGGGGATTCCCGCGCCTGGCACGAAGATGCGCGTCACGGCGGTGACAACCGGCGGCGGCAAATTCCGGTTAAGGGCGACAAACGGCAGCGGCACGCTATTCGACACCAATAACATGGATAATGGACAATATGTCGACATTGCGTGGCCGGGACCGGGCACCAGCTACTGGCTTTACGCCACCAGCGCGGTCAATCAGGTTTCAAGCGTCAGTGTGACCGTAAAAAAGGCACCGTAATTTTGTAGGGATCGCCGGCCGGCGCGGTACGCGCCGGCCGGTTTTTGCGCAGTTCATGACGCATTACATAAACATCGCGCTGGCGCACGCGATATTAAAATAATTCAGGGGGTAAACTTCATGCTTAACGCAAGACACGTCTCGATCAACCGCAAACCTTATTTTTCCGCAGCAATCGCATTCATTTTATCGCTCTGCCTGGCGTCCATCGGCAACGCCGCAGGAGCGAACGACCCGGCCAATGCGCCGTTCGGCAGCTACGAGAAGCCATTCGCCGCAACCTCCTATTGGAACGCCACCCCTGTCAATCCGGTCTTGGGAAACAGCGTCGTTCCCGAATCCCTCTATAAGCCGGTGGTGGGCGAAAGCAATTATGCCACCGGCGTCTTCCTGGCGAAAAGCACGGACGGTCCGATGGTGGTCACTTCCAGCGATGGCGGTCCCTGGGATCCCGATACGCAGACCAAACACGATGTGATCATTCCCCATTGGCCGGCCGATACGCTGCCCGCCAGCGGTGGCGACGGTCACGCCGATATCATCGATCCCATCACGGGCATAGTGCATTCGTTTTGGTTATTGAGCAAGAATCCAGCCGGCAAATGGGTAGCGGTGCAGTACGCGTGGACCAGGCTCGATGGCAGCGGCTGGCCCGATCCCGCGCATTATTTTCAAGGCGCGCGCGCGGCTGGCGTGGCGACCGCGGCCGGATTGATCCGTACCTGGGAGTTCAACAGCAGTTTGCCGTATTTTCACCATGCGCTGGCGATGTCGTTGACCAACAACGGCCTGGCGGCAAACCCCGCATTTGTTTTCCCCGCGACCTCCGCCGACAATACCGCCGCCACCACCAACAACGGCGCCATTCCGGAGGGCGCATTGCTGATGTTGCCGGCCAGTTTCAATGCGCAGGCGCTTGGCACGCCGGAACTGCGGCGCGTCGCGGAAACGTTGAAGCGCTACGGCGCATACGTGGTCGATCGCAATTACGGCACGCCGTATCAGATCTATGCGGAAATCGGCAGCGGGTTCCGCTTGCATAAAAACGGCTGGGACAATGTCGCCGCCGCCGATCTGGAAAAAATCAGGGCCGCTCTGCGCCCGCTGGTATCGTCGGACGGCTGGCTGGACGGCAACGGCAATCCGTTTACGCCTGATACCAACCTCAACCTGTTGTCGATGCGCGGCTATTGGATTCCGAAGACATCGACAACTGTCGGAAAATTCGACTCATGGAAGCAGGCCGTCGTGTTCCCCGCGTCGCCGGCGAAAATGGTCCAGTACAACAATGGAAACCGTGGGCTGGTGATCCCCTATTGGGCGGTGCCCGCGATCGGCGCGAAAATGCGCGCAAGCTCCGTCACCACCGGCGGCGGCAAGTTCCGGATGAGGGTAAGCGACAAGAACGGCAAGCCATTGTTCGACACCAGCGACATGGACAACGGCAAGTATTTTGACTTTGCGTGGCCGGCCAGCGGCGCCATCTTTGAGTTGTATGCGACCAGCGGCGGCCTGAATGAAGTATCCACCGTCAGCGGCACGATCAAGAAAGCGCCGTAAAGGTTCGGGCGCGGATGCTTGGCCCTAGTCAGGCCGACTTGCGCGCGTGAAATCGCGCCAGCCGCGCCTCGTTCGCGCGCAGGATGGCATTGACCGCCTGCTCCGAGCTATCGTCGAATTTACGGGCGAACAGGACCTCCGCTTTCGGATGCGGCGAGTTGTTGTTCGGGGCATCCAGTACCACCGCTTCGGTCAGCGCAGGCAGATGCGCGGCGCCTATCATTTCCGGTCCGGTCTGGTCGGGCATCCAACTGGTGTAGGTGATGCTGTGCGCTATGTTCTGCTGGAACGGCGAATTCCATAGCAGGGTTTGAAAAAAGAATTCGTCCGGGCAATCGATGTTTTGGCAAAACCGGGTGAGGTCGGGGTGGTCCCGCATGAAGTCGCGCACATGGCGTGCCGCCGCCGCGGTGATGGCCCACCATTGCGAGCCGGTTACCGGCGTCATGCCGCCCAACGCTTTTTTGTAATCGCGTTGCGGGGCAAAGGCATTGATCAGTTTCTGCAGACGCCATTTCACGCGGATAAGCGGCGGGCTGCGGCGCAACCAGTAATGCGACAAACGTCCCAGCGTCTTGCCGTAGGCTTCATTGGGCAGGTCGTAGGCCTCGATGAATTCGGCGTCGGCGTAACGTGCAAAAAAATCCTCGATGTAAACGGTGGGTTGCACCGGAAAACAGGCGCCGCTCAACAACACCAGGCGTTCGAAATCCGGCGCGTGATCCAGCGCCATTTCCATCAGGTTGAGACTGGCCCGGACCAGCGAAAAATCCGCCCATGCGCCATCCACGCGGTCTTCGCAAAAATAGACATTCGGCAGCCTGCGGGTTTGCGCGAAATCGCCGATGTCGGCTTTTTTGTCGATATGAATGAAGATGCTGGCGTGGTCCGAATCCAGCGCCGCGACCAGCTTATGCAGATGAGACGCGTTGTTGTGGGCGAGAATGAGATAGGCGATCTTCATAGTCCGATTCACTCCCTGATGATTTTTACCAGCGGGCTTTGTCCTGTCCATTCCGCCATGTAGGTCGAATTTTTACCATAGCTGTTGTCGATGACAACATTGGGCTTGTCCATCAGGCAGGACAGAATATGCCCATGCAGCCGATCGGTGACCACCAGTTCATAGTGTGACAAGAGCTCGATCGCCTTGTTCGAAAACCGTTGCGCAACCGGCATCCAGTACCATAGCGCCAATAGTCTGCGCGCGATGACGCCCAGGCCATACCGCCTGAGGCGCCATTCCAGCTTGCCCAGCACATCGATCCATTTTTTTTCGGCGCCAATCACATCCACCCAGTCGGTGGTTGTCCTGAACGGTATCTCTTTCACGCTTTCCGGCGGTTCCGGCTTTTCGCTATCGACCCGCTGTATCCGGAGATTGCCTTCCATCGCAGGCTGGGCGTAACGGATCGGATATAAATGATGCGCCATATCGGGCACCAGATAAACGTGATCGGTAAATTCACGGGCGATTTCAAGAGAAATCCGGTCGCGCACGAAAAAATGCATATCCGTATGGGCAGACAGCAGCGCCACCGAACGTTTGCGTGCCTCGTCTCCCGAAAAACAGATCGTTTGCGGCATCAGCACGATGCGGTTGTTCGGGAACGCGGCAATGATTTTTTCGCGCATGGCATGAATATCGCCATACAGATCGCCGAAATTGCCGCCGCCCTGGAAGACAATGACGTCTCCCGGCTTACACCATTCATGCTTAAAGTAGTAGGTTGCCGAGATGGTCGTCGGCGTCAGCGAATGCGTTTTGAAAAACTGCATCGTTCCCTGCATGATCAACAAGTCGCCGATATTGTCGTACACCGGTATATCGATGTAATGAAAGCGTCGTCCTTGTAGTAAATCGTGAATCACATTATGGGACTGCTTGAGTTCCTGCATGATTTCGGAATGACTTTTCATTACGAGACGCTTTCAGGTTGAAAGAGAGGAGACTGCACAGTTTCGGGGAAGGTGGTTCTGCGCTGCCGGTATCGACTGCCTGGCTGATGCTGGCGTAACGAGAATGTGAGCGATATTCATAGCATGGTGGACACGCCGGTCAGGCATGAGGTAATGAACGCCAGCGAATAATAGCCGATATAGCAACATTTTTGACGCTTCGCAGCAAAATCTTATCAAAAAATTACTGCGCCGCTGCCAAATGACGATAATTGGGCTTGCCCCCAAGATGGGGACTCAGGGCAGATTGTCCTGCAGTTGCCGGTTTTTGCGCCATTTCCGCAGGACGTTCCTGATGCTCGCCAGAACCTTGCCGATGTCGTCGCGGCTGGGCAGGAACCTCGGCATCGGCTCTTTCAACACCCATGGATAAATCGCCAGCGTGATTCCCGCGCGCAGCGCTGCGCCCATCAGCATCATCAAGGCCAGATAGATCGATATGTTTTCCTTGGGCAGGAAAGGCAGCAGCGCAACTACCGGCAGCACCGAGATCAGTTGACGCACCAGCACCAGGCCCGGACGGCCGGCGGCCTCGAAACGCTGTGACAGCGTCCAGCAGGCGCCCGAGATCACGCATTCGAACATCAGCACGATGAAGGTCGGCGTCATCGCAGAGAATTTCGGCCCGTATACCGTCGGCACCAGCCAGGGCGCCAACACCGCGCCGAGCCCGGCCAGCAGCAGCATCGGCAGCAAGGTCATGCGGAATGCGGTGTTGATGTGTTTGCTCAGCTCGCCTTCATCCTTGCCGGCGTAGCGCGAATACAAGGCGGTATTCATGGCGTCGTAGAATACCCCGATCAGGCGCGAGGTCGTGAACGCCAGCGAGTAATAGCCGAATTCGACAATGGTGGCGGCCCTGAGCAGGTAAATCTTGTCGAAGTTGGTCAGCGCCAGGCCCAGCAGCACGGCGCCGTGCTGATTGAAGGCGAACTGAAGCAGGCTGCGGGAGCCGGCGACCCGCGGCTGTTCGGCGATGACCGGCGTGAAAACGTTCTTTTTGGCCCAGCGCATCGCGACGGCCATCTGAATCACCATGCAAACGAATTGCGCATACAGCAGGTTGATGAAATCGATGCTTGGGAAGGTGTACTTGACCACCAGCAGGGCGACCAGATTGAGAACGACCGCCAGCAGCCGCAATACGTTCAGGAAGCTTAGTTTCGCTTGCAACTGCGACAGGTTCATGAAGAATGCCTGCACGGACGAGACCAGCGTGAAAATCACGATCAGCAACATCTGATGATGCAATTGCGCTTCCTGATTGAAAAAGAGGCCGATCAGGGATAGTCCGCTCGCGAGGCCGGCGACGAACAATGCGGATGCGAATATATATTTCTTGTAATTGAACAGACGGCCGGCGCCGCGGTGATAGATATAGCTGTTGGCCAGCCCGCAGGAGGCGATCGAGCAAGACAGCGTCACGATCAGCAGCGCGCCGGACAGCAGACCTCGTCCTTCGGGGCCGAGCAGCCGGGTGGTCAGCACTGAGGTCAAAAAACTGATTACGGTGACCGCGACGGTGGTGACTAGCGTCGTTCCGGAAGATTTGACGATTTCTCTAAATGACATGCAGTCTTTTCTTCCCAGGATTAACCATGAAGCAGCCTGTATGGCCATCGTGGCTGTTAACAAGCCGACGGGCAGTCTGACAGCCGGGCGCAACAGTGATTCCATTGGGCATGAAATAAACACGGACGCAGAGCGATGAAATGTAGGAAAAGCGAGGGGTCATGTTGTCTGGATTATAACAATTTGCCGTGCGTAATTTATCATATTGTTGCGCCGCATGATGAATTTTTCACAATTTGCTTGTCTGAGGTTGGGCTTGATGTGTTGCGGAATTGATTGGCAAATCGCGTCCGCGTCCGGATAGCCAGCCGGGGCGGGCGGCGATTTTTTTATTCCCGCCGCATGCCGAGCGGTCATCGACAATGCTGCAATTTACCTTAGAATGCCCGCAGCCGGGTCGCGATGCGGCCAATGGCGGAGCCTTTTAACGGTCTGTATTTGAACGAAATAAGGATAAATATGGCGCGTGATGCTGATTGGGAAGCGGATCTGAAACGCTATGGAATGCGGCGGCCCTTTCTGAAAGAGCAGTCGATCTGGGCGGTGTGGGTGTACCGTTGGGGCCGGCGCATCGATCGCCGTCCGGCCGGTTTCATCCGGCGCATTTATACGGCGGCTTATTGGCTGGCGTTTCGCTTTGTCGAAACCGCATTCGGCATCAGTATCCCGAAATCGGCCAGCATCGGGCCGGGATTGCGGATCTGGCATTTCGGCAATATCTTTCTGCATTCGGACGCCGTGGTCGGCGCCAATTGCACCTTGCGTCACGGCGTGACCATCGGCAATCGCCACGAAGGCGGCCCGGTGCCGGTCGTCGGCGATGACGTGGAGTTCGGCGCTTATGCCCAGATTTACGGTGGCGTGCATATCGGTAACGGTTGCAGGATTGGCGGCATGGCGGTGGTACTGAGCGATGTTCCCGATGGCGCCACGGCGGTCGGCGCGCCGGCGCGCATCGTCCCCGCCAAGGCCGGCGGCGCAGCGCTGTCCGACTGAAAAGATGAACGTTCTTTAGTTTAATTGTTCAATACAATTGAAATTGTTGCATCGCGACAGATTTGTCACTATGCTACTTGTCAAAATGGCAATCAATAATGAAATCCGGCTGTTGCCGGATTTTTAAAATTCGGGATTCTATGACTCGGCAAAAAATACTGGTGACGGGCGGCGCGGGCTATATCGGTTCGCATACCTGCGTGGAATTGCTGCTGGCCGGCTACGATGTGGTGGTGTTCGACAATCTGTGCAATAGCCGATCGTCGGTGCTGGAACGCGTGGCGCGGATCGCCGGCCGCCAGCCGGCGTTCGTGCAGGGCGACGTGCGCGACCGCGTTGCGCTGGAACAGGTCTTTGCAGCGCATGCGATCCATGCGGTGATTCATTTCGCCGGCCTCAAAGCGGTCGGGGAATCGGTCGCCGAGCCCTTGCGCTATTACGATAACAACGTCGGCGGCAGCATCATGCTGTGCGAAACGATGGTCAAATTCGGTGTCCGGAATATCGTGTTCAGTTCGTCGGCGACAGTCTACGGCGATCCGGCCACGGTTCCGATTACCGAAGATTTTCCGCTGTCGGCGACCAACCCGTACGGCCGCAGCAAACTGATGGTGGAACAGATACTGGGCGATCTGTACCTGTCCGATCCCGGCTGGCGCATCGCGCTGCTGCGTTATTTCAATCCGGTCGGCGCGCACGAAAGCGGCCTGATCGGCGAAGACCCGAATGGCATCCCCAATAATCTGATGCCGTTCATCGCCCAGGTGGCCGATGGCCGCCGTGAGCAACTGTCGGTGTACGGTAACGATTATCCGACCCCGGACGGCACCGGCATGCGCGATTACATCCACGTGGTCGATCTGGCGATAGGTCATTTGAAGACCCTGGAAAAGCTGGCCGGCGCGCCCGGCGTTTATATCTATAACCTGGGCACCGGCCGCGGCAATAGCGTGCTGGAAATGGTCGATGCATTTGAAAAAGCCAGCGGCTGCGCGATTCCTTACCGGATCGTGGCGCGCCGTCCCGGCGATATCGCGGTGTGTTTCGCGGCCACCGATCTGGCGGCCACGGAATTGGGATGGACGGCGCAGCGCGACATCGGCCAGATGTGCGCGGATACCTGGCGCTGGCAATCGCTGGCAAAAAAATTGGCGCAAGACTTTGCGCAGGCGTGATCAACCGGCAGCGGCGCCTGGCGGCCTGAGCGCCATGGCGTCCAAGGATGTGCAATGACGTTTTCGATACAGCTGATCTTGCTGCTGCTGCTTGCGTTGCTGGCGATTCCGGTATTGGTGCTGACGGTGCAGGTGATCGCCGCGGCCGGACGCGGCAGCGTGGCGGCGCACCGCGCCTATGCGCCGTCGCACGGGCCTGCTCCGCGGCTTGCGGTGCTGGTGCCGGCGCACAATGAGGAAGCGGGAATCGCCGCGGTGCTGGCGGCGCTGCGCATGGAACTGAAAGAGGGGGACCGGGTGCTGGTGGTGGCCGACAACTGCAGCGACGCAACCGCCGACATCGCGCGCGCCGCCGGCGCGCAGGTCTGCGAAAGGACCGATCCGGTGCTGCGCGGAAAAGGCTATGCGCTCGATTTCGGCGTGCGCGAGCTGGCCAAGGATGCGCCGGAGGTGGTGGCGATCGTCGACGCCGATTGCCTGGTCGAACGCGGCGCGATCCGGCGCATCGCCGCGCTGGCGCGGGAAACCGGACGTCCGGTGCAGGCGCTGTACCTGATGTATATGCCGCCGGACGCCGGCCCGCTGCGCAAGATCGCCGAGTTCGCATGGCTGGTCAAGAACCTGGTGCGGCCGCTGGGATTCTATCGCCTGGGTCTGCCGTGTCAATTGATGGGCACGGGCATGGCGTTTTCATGGGCGCAAATCAGCGGCGCCGAACTGGCGACAGGACATATCGTCGAAGACATGAAGCTTGGTGTGGATTTGGCCAAAATGGGCCAGCCGCCGCTGTTCTGTCCCGATGCGCTGGTCTACAGCTATTTCCCGTCCACCGTCGAAGGCGAGCAAAGCCAGCGCACCCGCTGGGAGCATGGACACCTGAGCGTCATTCTCACTCAGGCGCCGGCCTTGCTCAAGACGGCGCTGGCGCGAGGCAATCTTGCGCTGGCCGGATTGGCGCTGGATCTGTGTGTGCCGCCGGTGGCCTTGCTGACGGCGCTGGTCGGGCTGGCGCTGGTATTGGCGCTGATCGCGTATGCGGCGTTTGCATTGGTGGCGCCGCTGGCGTTGGCCGTTGTGCTGATGCTGTGCATGGCGCTGTCGATTCTGCTGGCGTGGGCGCAATACGGACGCGAGGTGGTCAGCTTTTTCCAGTTATTGATGGCGGTGGCGTATGTGCTTGGAAAAATCCCTTTATATTTAAAGTTCATGGTGAGCCGGCAAGTGGAATGGGTGAGGTCCAAACGTGACGCAGAATAATATGCCGGCCATGGCCGCCGATACGGTCTGGCCGAGCGCCGTTCCCGATTTCGACCGGCCGGTGTATTGCATTCTCGGTTTGCCGTTCGACCGGCTCAGCCTGGATCAGGCCACGCAGAGACTGCAAGCGGCTGCTGTCGCGGTTCCGCCCCGCCGGTGCTTTCTGTCTACCCCCAATCTCAATTTCGCCATCGCCTGCTTGAGCGATCGGGCGTTTCGCAACTCGGTGATTCAAAGCGATCTGTCGGTGGCCGACGGCATGCCGCTGGTGTTGATCGCCCGCATTTTGGGTCTGCCGATCCGCGAACGGGTGGCCGGCGCCAATCTGTTTGAAAAATTGCGCGGCAATGGCGGCAATGACGACATCGAGGGCGCGCCGTCCGCCGCCGACCGCGCGCCCTTGCGCGTTTATTTTTTCGGCGGCCCGCCAGGCGTGGCCGAAGAGGCATGCGCCAAACTCAACGCCGCGCCGTCGGGCATGTGTTGCGTCGGTTTCGAGTCGCCCGGTTTCGGCAGCATCGAAGACATGAGCGATGCCGCCGCGATCGCGCGCATCAATCGCAGCGACGCCGATTTTCTGGTGGTGGCGCTGGGCGCGAAAAAAGGGCAGGCCTGGATTCAATATAATTTGGCGCGGCTGCGCACGCCGCTGGTCAGCCATCTCGGCGCGGTGGTGAATTTTGTGGCCGGCACCGTCTCGCGCGCGCCGTTGTGGGTGCAGCGTTCCGGACTGGAATGGTTTTGGCGCATCAAGGAAGAGCCGCAATTGTGGCGGCGTTACGCCGGCGATGGGCTGGCCCTGTTGCATTTGATGGTCACCCGCGTGATGCCGTGCGCGCTGGCGATACGGCGGCGCATGCCGCCTGCGCAGCGTTTCGCGGCGGCGCGGATTTCCTGGCGTGACAATACGGTCGGCGGCGGTGCGGTGCTGGCCCTGGCCGCCGCCTGGGGCGAATCCAATTTGCCGCTGTTGCGCAGCGCCTTGCGGCGCGCGGCGACATTGATGCAGCCTCTGGAAATCGATTTGAGAGAAGTCGATTTCATCGATAGTGCGGCGCTTGCGTTGCTGATGCTGCTGTATGGTTACCGGCACGCGAACGGCAGCGGCCTGCGCCTGACCGGTGCGCGACCCGGTCTGGTGCGCGTGTTTCGATTGCATTGCGCGGATTATCTGTTGGCCCAATAGCACGGCGCGATAATCCTGGTGATGGCGTGGTAAAACAATGATATTGTTTGCTGCCCGGCATTACTTGGGCGAAAAAGCGGGGTGATGAACAAAAAACCAAAAAAAAGTTTCTGATAAATTTAGGCGTATTTGCAAGTAAATATCTTGTTTATTTAACCTCTTTTTGTAATCATGGAATTATTATTGCGCCGCAATAATTCTGGCGCAATATTATTGTATTGCCGAAATCGACAATATTCAGTGCCGCGACGCGGGTATGGCGGGCACAGCAGGAGACACGCGTAGTTTGCAGAAGTCCAGCCTCCAATTTTAGGGGAATGAAATGAAAGCAATGATTCTCGCAGCAGGCAAAGGCACACGCGTGCGGCCTCTGACTTACGAACTGCCGAAACCGATGATCCCGATTCTGGGCAAGCCGGTCATGGAATATCTGGTCGAGCATCTGGTCAGATACGGTGTCTGCGACATTATGGTCAATGTCAGCTATCTGCATAAAAAAATCGAAGACTATTTCGGCGAAGGGCAGCGTTTCGGCGCCCGCATCGGCTATTCCTTCGAAGGGTATCTGAACAACAGCGGGAACGTCATTCCCCAGCCTATCGGTTCGGCCGGCGGCATGAAGAAAATCCAGGAGTTCGGCGGGTTTTTCGACGAAACGACGCTGGTCATTTGCGGCGATGCATTGATCGATCTGGATATACAGTCGGCATTGTTCGAACATCGCCGCAAAGGCGCGATGGTGAGCATCGTCACCAAGGAAGTGCCGATGGAGCGCGTCTCCGATTACGGCATCGTGGTCGCGGATCCCGATGGCCGGGTGCTGTCGTTCCAGGAAAAGCCGAGTCAGAAAGAGGCCTTGTCGAACCTGGCCAGTGTCGGCATTTACATCATGGAGCCGGAAGCGCTGGCGCTGATTCCGAAAGATAAGATCTTCGATATCGGTTCCGATCTGTTTCCGTTGCTGGTGGAAAAGAAGGTGCCGTTTTTTGCGCAAAAGCGTTTTTTCAATTGGATCGATATCGGCAATGTGACCGACTTCTGGTCGGTGCTGCAAAGCGTATTGAAGGGTGAAGTGGCCCAGATGCATATGCCCGGCACGCAAATTCGCGATGGCGTCTGGGCCGGTCTGAATACCCGTATCGATTGGGAGGGCACCGTCATCGAGGGACCGGTGTACATCGGTTCCGGCGTGCATATCGAGGCCGGCGCCCGGATCGTCGGGCCGACCTGGATCGGCCACGGCAGCCATGTCTGCGCCGATGCCGAGATCACGCGCAGTGTGCTGTTCGAATATACGCGGGTGGCGGCGGGCGCGAAGATTTCCGAAACCGTGGTTTGCAATCAGTACAGTACCAGCCGTGATGGTAGTATGCGGCATATTTCCGAACACGAAGACAGTGAATGGAACGACTCGCGTGATCGCCGCGTGCGGCCGCGCAAGGAAATCGTGCAGGTAATCAAGAAAATGATGGAAAGCGAACCTTTGTGAAGATTTACCCCGTAGTCCTTTCCGGAGGCTCCGGTACCCGTTTGTGGCCATTGTCGCGGGCGGCCTTGCCCAAGCAATTGCTGGCGCTGGTGTCGGAGCAGACCATGTTGCAGGATACCGTGCAGCGTGTCGATGGCTGGCCTGAAATGGCGGCTCCGACGTTCGTATGCGGTAACGATCATCGTTTCATGATTGCCGAGCAGTTGCGTGAAATCGGCGTCAAGCCGCTGGCCATCGTATTGGAGCCGCAAGGCAGGAATACGGCGCCGGCGGTCGCTGCCGCGGCGCAGGTGCTGCTGGGCCGCGACCCGGATGCCGTCATGTTGATATTGCCGGCCGATCATGTCATCACCGACGTCGCGGCGTTTCATGCCGCGGTGTCGCGCGCCGCGACGGCGGTCGAAGCGGGTGCGCTGGCGACTTTCGGCATTACGCCTTCGGCACCGGAAACCGGTTACGGTTATATCCGCCGCGGCAGGGCCCAGGAAGGCGCCGAAGGCTGTTACAAGGTCGACAGTTTCGTCGAAAAACCGGATCTGGAAACGGCGCGCAAATTCGCGGCCGACGACGCGTACTCATGGAACAGCGGCATGTTCCTGTTCAAGGCGCGCGATTATCTCGACGAGCTGCAAATCTTCCGGCCCGCAATGGCCGCGGCGGTCAGATCGGCGGTCGACAAAGCCTATAGCGATCTGGATTTTTGCCGCCTGGACGAAACGGCTTTTGCCGAGTCGCCGTCCGAATCGATCGATTATGCCGTCATGGAAAATACCCGCAAGGCGGTCGTGGTGCCGGCCGATATCGGCTGGAGCGACGTCGGTTCATGGCATGCCTTGTGGGAAGTGCTGGACGGCGACGCCAACGGCAACGTGGTGCGCGGCGATGTCTATCTGGACGGCGTGAGCAACACGCTGGTGCGCGCGGAAAGCCGGGTGGTGGCGGTGCTCGGCGTGCAGGATCTGATTATCGTGGAAACCGACGATGCGATTCTGGTGACGCATAAGGACAAGGTGCAGGACGTCAAAAAGATCGTCGATCATCTGAAGGAAAGCAAGCGCAGCGAGCATCTCCATCACAAGCGGGTATACCGCCCCTGGGGCAGTTACGAAAGCGTGGACGCCGGCGATCGCTTTCAGGTCAAGCGCATCATCGTCAAGCCTGGCGAAAAGCTGTCGCTGCAAATGCATCACCATCGCGCGGAGCACTGGGTGGTGGTCAGCGGAGCGGCGCTGGTGACGCGCGGCGACGAAGTCAAACTGCTGAGCGAAAACGAGTCGATCTATCTGCCGATAGGCGTCACGCACCGATTGGAAAATCCGGGCAAATTGCCTTTGCATCTGATCGAAGTGCAATCGGGCAGTTATCTGGGCGAAGACGATATTGTGCGTTTCGAGGACGTCTACCAGCGCACCTGATCGAAGCGGGCAGCGCTGAAACGGTATCGGAAACGGTTTTGAATGTAAAAAATCTGCCAGGGGTTTGTCCCTGGCGGATTTTTTTATGTCACTGCAAAGCGAACAGTCGATCCGAGGATTAAGCTGCGAACATACCCATTGGCGGTGCTGCGTCTTTGTTTCGACGACGACGCGTGGCTGCGAAACCGACTAAAGCCAGACCGCCCAGCATCATCGCCGTGGTCGATGCTTCTGGAACCGGCGATACGTTGATGTTGCCGCCGAAGCTGCCGCCATTAGTGCCAGTCACCGTTCCCAACACCGCCAGCGTGTAATTGCCGATTCCCAGATTCGATGCCGTCAGAGTCCAGGAGGACAGCGGGGCGGCTGAGACAGCAGTGCCGTTTAACACTGTACTGGTGGTGCTATTGGTCAGTGTAAAGCCGGTGATGTCCATTCCGGCAACGCTGCCCAGGGCGATTGAAATAACTGACGCGGATAGAGCGGACGGTTGAGTAATGGCGAAGGTGAAATCCTCGTCAAAAGTCAGGCCTTTAGCCGCCGCTCCGAGCGTCGCACCGAAGTTCTGCGAAGATGCGGTGGTGCTGAACACGAGTGGTTGGGTAATGTTAAGGGTTGCCGCGCTGGCGGCTGCGCCTGAAACTAACAGGCTCGTTGCAACCAGCATGCCAATGAGGGTTTTGCGCATGGTTTGATTCTCCAATGAAATAAAAAACATCTCTACTCCCCTGAAATGATAGTAAATTTGCTTACAACACATTTTCACTATCTACAAAGATGCATGCTGTATCGGTCAAAAAATCGGTCAGCAATTTTAAAGGCACATTTCTGTGTCCCATCCTCCCCAATGTTGACTAAAGTATAACATTTTCAAGCTTTTTTTCTATGATTTTATTGTTGTTTTCATAATATGTTGTTTAAAAATCAATTGGTATTTTGCAAGCATCCATCGAAAAATAAACCGGGTTTTTAACGGATTTTAGGCGAACTTGATGCGGGTTTGCAAATTTAAAGATTAGTTCCCGGTAATGGGAAATTTCTTTATTGATGCTTTTCAGGAAGCAATCTGCGGAATAGGGCTGCCCATCGGGCATCCAGCACAAGCGGCAGAGCGCTAGGATTTCATGAGGGCAAATCAGATAAGAAAACTCCGAATTTAGACTTCACCTGCAAGGATTGTCTTGTCCAGCTGAAAAGCCTGATGCACTATTTGGTGCGGTTTCATTATTAACTGCTCTGAATTCAGTGTGGACTCAGCCAGAAATCGGTTTTTCGGGCCGGATCTGCGGCGCCCTCAAACGCTGCTTACCTATTCAAATAATAAATACGGCTGTTTTCCACGTAAATGCTCATACATTTGCCCAGGAGACAATTCCCATGTATCGATTAGCAAAGCAATCCCCGTTTTTGCGCATGCGTGAACAGTCGTGCTGCGAACGACCGGCGTTGACGCTGCAGACGCCGGTGTCGCACATCAACATCGAACTTCCGGACCGTATCCGGTTTCGCTATCCGGATGCCGACGGCCGCGATATGACGCAGGACGTGGAGGTGCGCGTGCTCGGGGAGAATGCGCATGGCGTTTGCTTTCTGACCGGCGTGAGCGCATCGGCCAGCGCCGCCAAGCCGCAAGAACCCGGCAATGCGATGGCGTTCCGCATCGATACGATCGCAGGCCCGATCACGCGGGTAAGCACCGCGGAAGTATTGCCCGTGCACGCGTGGGAACGACGCGTCAGGCGGCGCTTTGCGATGGACCGCGATACCGACGCTTTACCCTTGAGCAGCATGCTCATTGCCGCCCGGCAAAACAGCCCCGACACGCCTGAATGAATCTGCTATATTGCGAATGCCGTCATGCTCGTTGACACCTCGTCGGGGCCGGTCTTTAGAGTTTCTTCATGGACAAACTAAACGCCTTCCGGATTATTGCCGCGCAAGCCTCGCGCGGGGAATTGATTTTTCCGACCAATGTCGATGCCTCCCTCAGACTCCAGCAGGCGCTGGAAGATCCCGACTGCCATCTGGAGGCGGCCGCCAAGCTGGTGTTGATCGAGCCGCTGGTGTCGGCCCGGGCGGTGGCGATCGCCAATTCGGTCGCATACAACCGGTCCGGTGCCGAGATATCGAGCGTGCGCGCGGCGGTCATGCGGCTGGGCTTTGGCACGCTGCACTCGCTGGTGTCGGCGGTGATGGTGCGGCAACTCACGGCGAAGGTGAGCGATCCGGTGCTGAAAGTGAAGGCGGCGCATCTGTGGGAGCATACGGCGCATGTGGCGGCCTTGTCGCAGGTGCTGGCGAAACGCCTGACGCGCATCGATCCCGAGACGGCGATGTTCGCCGGTATCGTGCATGAAGTCGGCGGTTTTTATTTATTGTCGCGCGCGGAGGAGTTTCCGGGTTTGCTGGACGGCGATTCCGAAGATTGGGCGGAGTACGGAGAAAAGGTCATCGGCCGCGGCGTCCTGAAAAAGCTGGACGTGCCCGCGACGGTAGCGGCGGCGGTGGAGTCGCTGTGGACCGGCGTCGGGGCGCAGGCGCCGAAAACGTTGGGCGACATTCTGTTCCTGGCCAATCAGCTGTCTCCGGTAGGGTCGCCGCTGCATCCGGACATCGACGTGCCGATCGCACAGGCCCTGTCGCCGCTGGAAATCGTGATCGACGGCGTGTCGCTGAGCAGCATTCTCGAAGACAGCGCGGAAGAAATAAAATCGCTAACCGCCGCGCTTATTTTTTAAGCCCATTCCGACGGATCCGATTCGGGCTTCATACCTCAAAGTCTTCCGTACCCGCCGCCGGCCCAGGCAGAGGCGCTTTCACGCGTCAGACGAAACGTCGGTGAGACTTTCGTCTCCGCGATGATTTCCCGGGATTGATCGTAGGCGGTCAGCGTGCCGTATGGCTCAAATTCGTCCGGCGTGATGACCAGTTCGACATTGACCGCATCCGGTCCGACATCGATGCTGATCTGTTTATGCAGCTGGGCATATCGTTGCTGTTCATGACGACGTATCACCTCGGAGGCGGTTTTGACCAGCGTCAGGAACGCCGAGACGTCCAGCGGCTTCGGATCGACCTTATTGCGACCCATGGTCCAGGGCCCCACCAAAGCGGGTTCCTCATTGCCGCCTTTATACATTTCAACTGCCCAGCCCTCGCCGTCATCGTTTCTGATGACTTTTGCGGTCCAGCCGCGGTCCTGCCAAAGCCGTGGTTCGTGAATTTCAGGAAATGCCTGCTCTGAGGCGGAGTTTTCGATATCGGTCATATTTATCGCCATTGAAATAATTCGGGGCCCGGTCTCCGATCGGAATCGGCGCATTGCCCATAGGCCCGCTATCATAGCGGAATGCCGGCGCGTGGGGCGACGACGATTCCGCGCGGCCTTTACCGAACAATTTTTGAATGCATCCCCTATGAATATGGAACCGCTTGTGAATCGGCTGCTGGAGCCGGCGATCCGGCATCATCTTGCCGGACGCCATGAGCAGGCCGAAGCGCTGTATCGCGCAACGATGGCCGATCATCCCGCATCGGCGGCCCCCAAATACTGGCTGGGGTTCATGCTTCAGCAAACCGGGCGGCTGGACGAGGCCGGCGTATTGATCAGCGAGTCTTTGCAACTGGACGATACGCATGCGGAGTGGCACTACAATTTCGGCATATTGCTGTCGCGGCAGGACAAGACGGAGCAGGGCATACAGGCATTCCTGGACGCCATTGCGCTGGACCCGCGGAATTATTTCAGCTGGACCAACCTGGGTTCGCTCTACGAAAAAATCGGCGACACGGCCAAGGCCGAGCAGGCGTATGCAATGGCGGCGCAACTCGACCCGGATTGTCCAGACGCCTTCTATCTGCTGTCTTCATTGTGCGTCGACCAGAAGCGTTTCCGGGAGGCGACGCATTTTCATAACCTGGGCTTTATCGCCGGCCCGCGCGAGGACAAGCCGCGCATCAAATTGAGTCATGCCTATTACGCATTGGGCCGCATCGAGGACGCCGTGGGGCTGATCGATGCATGGCTGGCGGAACAGCCGGACGAGCCGGTGGCGCAGCATCTGGCGATCGCCTATAAAGGCTTGCCTGCGCCTCCGCGATGCGCCGACGATTATGTGGAATCGACTTTCGACGATTTTGCCGCGAACTTCGAAACCACTTTATCGAAATTAAAATACGCAGGTCCGCAAGCGCTTAACGAGGTATTGAAAACGCTGGCGTTCGCGCCGGGCAGCATGCGGAGCTTGGATCTGGGATGCGGCACCGGACTCGGCGGCATTTGTTTGAAGCCGATATCGTCGTTGCTGGAAGGGGTGGATCTGAGCGGGCGCATGCTTGACGAGGCGCGGCGGAAGGGGATTTACGATCGTTTGACGAAATCCGAAATCGGCCTGTTTCTGACGCATTCGACCGGCTCGGATCGGCAATACGATCTGATCGTCTGCATGGATACCCTGATTTATTTCGGTGCGCTCGAACAGCTGCTGGCGGCAATATCGGCCAGGCTCAAGCCGGGCGGATGGACGGTGCTGACCATCGAAACCCTCGCCGGCGGACCGGAGGCGACAGCCGATTATCATTTGAATAGCAGCGGCCGCTATAGCCATCGGGGGGCGTATGTCTCGCGGTTGCTGCTGGCGAACGGTTTCGAGCCGCCCATCGCGTCCGATCTAACGATCCGTATGGAGGCCGGATCGCCGGTCGCCGGACAAATCTTGCGCGCCCGCAAGCGCGCTGATTGATTGGCAGCGATCGATACGCTCAGTCCCGGCTTTTGCCGCCGGCGCCGGTTTTTCCGACCGTATTGGAGTTCTGGTGATCTTTGGAGGCTGGCGCGGTTTCCGGCGCTTTTTCGATACGCGTGATATTGGACACGGACACCGGATCGCTGGCCGGAAACGACAAGGCATTGGCCGCGTCCAGCGCCATCTCGTCAGGGGTGTCGAGGACTTGCTCACAATTTTCCGGATCGGGTTTTTGGGCCGGTTTCGACTGCTCTTTGTTTGGCATGGCAACCTCCGTCATAGAATAAATCAAGCATAATCCCGGCCCCGATTGGCTTCGTATCGGCGTTAGTCTGAACGCCATGTAAGACAAACACGGCGGGCACTGCCGGGCTTGACGATCATCCAGACTGTGAGCCGACGGCCGCCGAATCGGTTCTGACTGCCGCCCCGAAGGTGCGCGCCTCGATATAAATGCGCGTGATTTTGGGATAAGCGGCGCGAATGCCTTTTTCGATGGTGTCGACGGCGCGCGCCACGTCGGATGCCGCGGTTTCGGGATGAAATTCGACATCGAACGCCAGCAGGATATCGTCCGCGCCCAGATACATGCCGAGAATCGGCCCAACCCGGTGAACTTCCGGATGGCCTTGTGCAATGCCGCGGATCGCCGCAATCGTCTCCGCGCGTATTCCTTCGCCGACCAGCAAACCGCGCGATTGCCGTATCAGCAGCACTGCGACGCCGCATAACAGCAGGCCGATCAATACCGAGGCGACGCCGTCGATCACCGGCATCGCCAGCCGCTGACTCAGATAAGTGGCGAATGCGGCGATCGCCAGGCCGATCAATGCGGCGCCATCTTCGGCCAATATGGTCAAGGTACTGGGGTCGCGATTGTCGCGCACCATTTGCCGCATGGTGGAGGTTTCCGCATGCTCCGACAAAAAATGCCGCAACGCGATCAAAAAACTGGATCCCTCGAACAGCGTGGCGATGCCGATCACGATGTAACTCCATTTGACGTCCTTGATCGGCTCGGGATCGAGTATGTGCAGGATGCCTTCATACGTCGAGACGCCGCCGCCCAGACCGAAAATGAACACGGCGGCGATCAGGCTCCAGAAATACAATTCCTTGCCGTGACCGAACGGGTGCTGCTGCGTCGGGCTGCGTTTGCTGAATTCCACGCCCACCAGCAACAGGACGTCGTTTAAGGTATCGACTGTCGAGTGGACGCCTTCCGAGAGCATCACCGAACTGCCGGTGATGCCCGCAACGAGGACTTTGCTGACGGCGATCGCTATATTGGCGGCGACGGCGCCATAGATCGGAAGCTGGGATTTGGCCATTGCATTGTGGACCGGTTAAGGCGAAGCCGATGGCTGCCGGCGCGGCTGCTGCGCAAGAGGCATCGGTGCCCGTCCATTGCCGCCTTTGGGTGTATGGTTGTTGTTACTGACAGGCCACTGGTTGATCCACAGTAGGATAAACAGTTCATTGCCATCAAAAAATAAAAACGCGGTATGGCTCTGGTAAGATCTGGGCTGTTTTTATGCTTATCGAAGGCAAGCCATGTATAAGAAAATCCTGTCTGCGTTGATGTCGGCGTTGTTTCTGACGATGCCGGTGTGGGCGTTGGCCGAACAGAAGCCGCGCGACTTGGCGATGGAAACCTATCGTTTCATGGAGGCCCGGCAGGATAAGCTGACGACTTTCGTCAAGGATGCCAACAAGACCGACTATTTCACCCAGTTTTCCAGTCCCGCGAAGGCGCTTGTCGCCAAATGGCCGCAGCCGCTGAAAGAAGAATATTACGATTACGCGGATTGTTATTTCGCGCTCGATTTGCTGATCAAGTATGCGGATCAGGCGATTGTGGAAAAGTCGCAGAAAGATCCGGTAATGGTGCTGCGCAAGGCGCGTTTCGGCAATGCTTTCAGAGAATGTCAACGCGACTTGAGAAAGACTCCCTGAGAAGCATCGCCTGATCCAGGCGGATTCATCCGCTCTAAAATCCTTCCAGCACGATCTTGCCTTTCGCCTTCTGGCTTTCCAGCAGCGCATGCGCGCGCCGCAGATTGGCGGCATTGATGATGCCGAAATGTTCGCCCAGCGTGGACTTGAGCGTGCCCTTATCGATCAGCTTTGCCGCTTCGTTAAGCAGTTCGTGCTGTTTCACCATGTCGGGCGTTTCGTACATTGCGCGCGTAAACATCAGTTCCCAATGCAACGATACGCTTTTGCGCTTGAACAGCCGTACGTCCAGATGTTCCGGATCGTCGATCAGCCCGAACCTGCCTTGCGGCGCGATCGACTCGACGATTTCCGGGAAATGCTGATCGGTCTGGTTCAGGCCGGCGATATAGCGCGCCTGGGGAATGCCGATTTTCTTCAGTTCCTGGCTCAACGGACGGCTGTGGTCGATGACATGATGCGCGCCCAGTTCGCGCACCCAGTTCTGCGTCTGCGGACGCGATGCGGTGGCGATCACGGTGATGTCGGTCAGTCGCCGCGCCAGTTGAATCATGATCGAACCGACGCCGCCGGCGCCGCCCACGACCAGCAATGCATCCTTGGCATGGCTGCCGGCGGCGGTGCTCAATTGCAGCCGCTCGAACAGTAATTCCCATGCGGTAATCGTCGTCAGGGGCAGCGCTGCCGCCTGGGCGAAATCGAGACTGTCCGGCATGTGTCCGACTATGCGTTCGTCCACCACATGCAATTCGCTGTTGGTGCCCGGGCGCAGCAGGGAGCCGGCATACCAGACGCGATCGCCGACCTTGAACAGACTGGCCTGAGCGCCGACCGCGCGCACGATGCCGGTGGCGTCCCAGCCGAGCACTTTGTATTCGCCAACCGGGGGCGTCACGCTGCGACGTACTTTGGTATCGACCGGATTGACTGAAATCGCCTTGATTTCGACCAGCAGGTCGCGGCCGTTTGCCACCGGGTCGGGCAAGGCGATGTCGATCAATGCGTTTTTGTCGGTGATCGGGAGGGATTGCTTATAGGCGATGGCTTTCACGATTTTTCTCGCTAAAAAAGGATGTGGTTGGGATTCGGATTGAAAGGTTCAGTCGATAAGGGGATACCGCTCAGCCCGCATTGCTTGCCGCCGGCGCAGGCTGGACGGGGCGTCCGCCCGCGCTGCCGCTGTTTTGGCGGCGCATGGTCATGACCAGCAGGCCGGCGATCATGCAGGCGCCGCCCGCCGCATACAAGGCCGGCGTGTAAGTGAGCAGCAGCGTGCGCACCGAACCGGCGCCGTACGCGGCAGTGGCCGCCCCCAACTGATGCGCGGCGAAGATCCAGCCGAACACCATGCCGGTGCGTTCTCTGCCGAAATTGGCGGCGGTCAGCTTGACGGTGGGCGGTACGGTGGCGATCCAGTCCAGGCCGTAGAACATGGCGAAAATCGACAGGCCATATAAGGAAAACGTGGAGTGCGGCAGCCAGAACAAGGACAGCCCGCGCAGGCTGTAATACCAGAACAGCAGTTTACGGCTGTCGTAACGGTCCGACAGCCAGCCGGACATGATGGTGCCGAAGAAATCGAATGCGCCCATCATCGCCAGTACGCTGGCGGCCGGAATCGCCGTCAGGCCGTAATCGCCGCACAGCGAAATGAAATGGGTCTGGATCAGGCCGTTGGTGCTCAGCCCGCAGATGAAAAAGGTGGCCGCGAGCACCAGAAAGGCATGGCTGCTGCTGACGCTGCGCAATACATGCAGCGGTTCCCAGATCGGCATGCGGCGCCCAGGCGCGACCGAGGGCAGCGGCGCATGCGGATCCGCGCCGAAGATCCGGATGCCGAGATCTTCCGGCCGATCGCGCATGAACAGGAACACCAGCATCGCCGTCACCAGGCAACTGATGAAAACCGGAATCACGGCGGCGCGCCAGCCGAAGTGCTCGATCAGCCATGCGGCCACCGGCAGAAAAATCAATTGCCCGGTGGCGGAGCTGGCGGTCAGCATGCCGATCACCAGACCGCGGCGCGCTTCGAACCAGCGATTGGCGACCATCGCGCCCAGCACGACCGCGGTCATGCCCGAACCGAATCCCAATGCCAGCCCCCACAGCACGAACAATTGCGATAGCTGCGTCATCATGGTGACCAGCGCCATGCTGCCGGCAATCAGCGACAGCGCGATGCAAATGATCGTGCGCATGCCGTAGCGCTCGATGAAAATCGCGGAAAACGGGCCCAGCAGCCCAAACAGGACGAAGCGCAGCGCCAGCGTGGAAGAGATCTGCTCGGTATTCCAGCCGAACTCCTTGCTCAGCGGCTGAATCAGCGCCCCAGGCAATCCCAGCGACGCCGATGAGGTGAGCATGGTCAAAAAGGTCAGCGCGACGATGATCCATCCGTAATGAATGCGGCGAGCGGTCAGCCAGTTGGCGGCGGGTTGAGCGAACATGAATTTCCTTGTGGGGCTGGATGAGTACGCCTGATATCGGTCGGGTCAGCCGCCGGCGCCGCTGTCGTAAATCCGGTCGATGCAGGTGCGCGCCGCGGCCAGCAGCGCTTCGGACAGCGGATCGCCCGATGTGGCGCGTGCCAGCGTGATGGCGCCGACCATGACGGTCAGTTGCATCATGGCTTCCTGCTCGGCCTGGCCGTACAGGGGCTTGGCCGGCGGCGCACTGTCCGAAGGCTTCGCTTCGGCATTTCCGTCCGGGTTCTGCGTCGACGGCATGACCGTCGCCATGATCGACAGTAGTTGTTTGATGCCGTCCAGGTAGGCGATGCGCAGCGGTTTGTCCGGGGCTTCGCGCGCGACGTCGGCGGCCAGCGACGAAGCGGGGCAACTGATGCCGGGCTGATCGCGATGGTCGCAGCGCAAGTAACGATCGGCGATGGCGGCCAGCGCGGATTGCGGGCAGTCGGCAGCATCGATCGTCTTGCGCATTTTTTGCGCCGAATGCTTGAATGCATTGTCGCAGGCGATCGCAGCCAGTGCTTCCTTGGAATCGAAGTGTCCGTAAAAACCGCCGTGCGTCAGTCCGGCTGCCTGCATCAGTTTGGCGACGCTGATGCCGTCTATGCCCTGTTCACGGAACAGGCGTCCCGCGACCGACTCGATGGTTTCGCGGTTTTTGTCGGTCTGCGATCGCGATACGCGGGGCATGGCGGCACTCCATTGGAGAAAGGGATAAGATTCGCAAGATAATAGAGTACGTTCATCATATTTGCAATAGATGTTGTCCATCATTTATTTATTTTTTGCGGTGGCCTGAAAATGGACGGCTTGTGCGCTCATACTCGCCGGAGGCGAACCGTTCGCGCCGGCAATAGTCCTATTATCTGCGACCACGGTGCGTGACGATGCGCACGCTTGAATGGACAGGAGACGGTAAATGCAAACTGAAATAGTCGGCGATTACGAAATAGAATATTCCGGCGTTCATCTACCGAACTGCGAATCATGGGGCGCTTGGCTGACTGTGTATGGGCCATCGCACAATCCCATGCATCGTAATCCGATTTTTCCCGGGCAGCGGGTGTCGCCGGAAAGCCGTTTCGACGACGAACAGGCAGCCGAGCAGGAGGCGAAAAAGATCGCCCATGCGCTGATCGAGGGGCGCGTTAAAAAGAACTGACGGGTTGGCGGATATCACAAACGGCGTCGACGGGGCATCTCTGGAAAATATTTCAGATCAAGCCGACCGACATTTCGGAACAGTGACCGCATGTTCTTCCGGTTATCTGACGACATGAGAAGAATCCGCAGCTTGCCACGATGCAATGATGTGCAGATGGGTGCGTGCGGCAGCGGCGCGCACATCGTAGGCGTAGGCGATGTTCATCGCGCGCACCAGACTGGCCTGCCCGACCCCCTTGCTCAATTCGGTCAGCACGTGGTTGATCTGATTGATTTGCAGAACGGCTTCCCTGCACTGCGCGATGACATCGCTGCTGACCACGGTTTTGCCGGCCGCCACGCTGTCGACGAATTCGATCAGTTTCACGAAACGCGTATCGTTGGCCTGCCAGTATTCCCTGAACTGCCAGGTATGCGGATCGTGGTTGAACGCCGCCATCTCGTCCGGTTCGGCGGCGATTTCTTCCGGGGATTTTTGCATGGTTTTATCCGGCGATCTCCGGAGGACCTTATCCGGACGGGCGTTCAGACGGGTCGGCTGACGCGGTCTGTCATGCGATGTTGCGTGGCGGCCGATGTCAGCATTCGCGTCCTGCAAAAATGACAACTCCGCCGATGTGCGAGCCTTCGGGCATTTTAAAATAGTTCGGCTCCCATTTGGGATTGAGCGCCAATAGATAATACCCGTCAATGTCCATTTTCAGACGTTTGAAGGTGGATTCGCCATCGACCGTGGTGACAATGACATCGCGCCCGGGCAGGGCCTCGGCGTCGGGATCGACGAAAATGATCTCGCCCTCGTAGTAGCCGTCTTCGCTGGCCATGCTGCGGCCCACGACGCGCAAGCAATAGGTGCGCGGGCCGTGCGCAACCGGACAGGCCAGCCACATGTCGGCTTCCGATGGCAGATACGATTCGCGCATCAGGCTGAAGCAGCCTGCCTGGACCCAGTTGATCAGCGGCACCTGGCCGTGGATGTCCGGGCCGGGCTCGATATCGGGAGCGTGGCGAATGGCCGGGCGCGGCTTGCCCTCCGCCAGCCAGAGGGCATCCACGTTCAGCGCCGCGGCGATGGAGGCGATTTTGCGGGCGGAAGCGCGAGTGCCGGCTTCCAGATTACCGATGGTCGATTGTGACACGCCCGCGAGTTTGCCCAGTTCTTCTTGCGAAAGGCGTTTTTTCTTGCGGGCCCAGCGAAGGCGGTTTGCTAAAGTTTCCATATTTGTACACGTCATTTCGGAATTGCGAGAATCGCGAATGTAATCAGAAATCGCGTTTGAATGGTGTTGACGCAGGACAACACATTCGTAACAATAATTTTTATGGACGCCTCATAAACCGGTGAATTGCCCGGAATCGCCGCCGGCGATGCGGTCGCTCTGAAACGGCCTCTCACTCTCTTGCGAACGGTCGCCACCGGTGAGATCGATCTGTTTGTTCGGTCGGCGCTGGATGGGCCGCGAAATAATTGTGAAAAAAAGAGGGGGCGATGAACTTTTGCGGATGCCGCCGCTCACAGCAAAACTCCCTTACTTATGCTTTCCCTGGCATAAGTTTTTATGCGCACTCATCGTAGTGCGCGTTTTTTTGTCCGCTGGTTTTTGCTCCGTCGGCGCTTGTCACGCCGGTCTTTGGGCCGACGGTGCGAATATGATCAGGTCGGAGCGGGCCATGGCGACGCAAGGAAGAAACCAGCCTTGTTTTTTCTCGTCGGCGCTGACGCCCGGCCACTCGACGCTGTAGGCGATTTCGCCGTCTTGCAGCCGGCTCAGGCACGCGCGGCAGGCGCCGTTGCGGCACGAGCTGGAGAGGATCACGCCGGCATGCCGCGCCGCTTCCAGCAGGGTGGCTGCGCCGTCGACGGCAAACAGCCAGCCGTGCGGTTCAATTCGTACGATAAACGAAGACGCCGGCTGCGATGCGCGCGGCGAGGGTGCCGCTGAATCGGCAGAATGTGGCATGCTTTGCCTTTAACGAATTGGATGCGCCTGTCATCATCGGTTACAGGCCTGGCTGTCGTGTCCCGTGAAAAGGCAGCATAGCATTCGGCGGCGGCAGTTGTGCAGCTACGATGCAAGTAATATTATCGAGAACTTACGCAAGAATGAATGGAGTGGCAGATGTCGGTACACATGATCGAGGCAGTACGTTTTAACGCGGCGGGAGACAGGATTGAACAAGTGCGCTGGGGGAGGGCTGCGCGCAACGCCGACGGTTCGCCTGGATGGCATGCGCATACCGTGGAGCAGGACGTCAATCTGGTGATCGACGCGTTGCACTTCGGCGACGAGGTGGCGACCGCTTTCCAGGTCGGCAATGAAATGGTATTGGGGCCGCGCATCCGCCTGATCCAATATGAACACGGCATCGAAGGCATCGATACGATAGATCATAATGTGCCCGGCCGGACATTAATGGATTTGCCGCGGTTTTAGATGGCGTTTTGGCGAAGTCGCGAGTCGGCTTCCGGACTGCTTGCTCAGTTGTTTTTAACCGCGCTTTTATGAGTAATCCGATTATTTTTTAGTTTTTTTCTTAAATCTGAAAATGAAATCACTGTTGTGACGGCAATCAAAATACTGCAGGCTTTGACAGCAACGCGCATCATTCATGCTTGAAACCGGCATCGGCCCGGTTTAGGCATTGCCGGGAATCAAGGTGTGCAAGAGTTTTTCCAGCCGGATAAAGTCGAATGGCTTGGGCAGCACCGTGACATGAAAGTCCAGGTTTTTGGCCAGTTCTATACCGTAACCCGATGCGAATATCAGTTTTATGGACGGTTGCTCGTGGGCAATCAGCTTGGCCAGTTCGATGCCCGACATCCCGGGCAAGCTGATATCGGTAATCACGATGTCGAAATTCCGCTGTTTCAGCAAGGCCAGCGCGTCTTCCGCGGAGGTGACGCCGTCGGCATCATGGTCCAGCGCGCGCAATAGTTCGCACAACATGTCGTTCGAATCGACGTTGTCTTCGACCACCAGAATACGGGATAAGGGAGAGGCGCTCATGTTATTTCAATTCGTCTGCCTGCGCATTCCGGTTTTTGCGATTCCGTATGTTATCAGAGGACCAAAGCTGACTCCTCAGGCCGGTTCCGGTTGTCCGCCAGCGCGCTGATATGCTCTGACCGCGGCATGGCTGCCTGGTTCACCGAAAAATCGCTTATAACGCGCGCGCTCTCCAAAATCCTCTCAGCGCGGCGTGCGCGTCCTTCCAGCTTGCCATACCGCGGCGATCTGTTCAGCGGCGGCCTGCAGCAGTTGTTCGGCCTGCGCAATCGCCTGTTCCAGCGCCATCGGACCCGGCACAATCGAAAAGCAGCCGCTGAAATGCTGGCGCAGGACCCGAACGGCCTGTGGGTCGATGGCGCCCGACAGCAACATGCTGTCGACCTCGAACCGGCGCGCCCGGCTGGCGGCGACGAATGGCGCCTTGCCGTGCAGGGTCTGGGCATCGCTGCGGCCTTCGCTGGTGATCAGCCAGTCGGCATGTTGCAAATGCTTGTCCAGGCCGATATGGTCGCATACGGTTTCCGCGCCCGATTGCAGTTGCGCGCCCAGCATCAACAATGCATAGCCAAGACCGCCGGCAGCGCCGGCGCCGGGCGTTAGCGCCGCATGACGGCCGGTGGCTTGTTCGAACAAATCGGCGAAATGGGCCAGCGTGCGGTCGATGGCGGCCAGCTGTTCCGGCCGGACGCCTTTTTGCGGGCCGAAAACGGCGGTGGCGCCATGCTCGCCGCACAGCGGATTATCGACGTCGGACATGGCGGTGATGGTGACTTCGCTCACGCGGCTATCGAGCGCCGATGCATCGATACGCGCCAGTTGTTGCAAGGCGTCGGGATTGGCCGGCAACAATGCGCCTTCCTTGTCGTACAGCTTCAAACCCAGCGCGCACAGCATCCCGGCGCCGCCATCGTTGGTGCTGCTGCCCCCTAGCGCGATCAGGAAATCGCGGGTTCCCTGGTCGAGCAGAACGCGGATCGCATCGCCGACGCCTTCGGTGGAGCGCTGGGCGACCGGCAGCGCCATGCCGTTGGCGTCCGTGATGCCGACGATTTCCGCGCTTTCGATCACCGCGGTGCCGTTCGGCAATATGGCGACCGGCGCTTCGCGCCATTGGCCGCGGGCATCGCGCACGGACACCGTTTGTATTTTTCCGCCCGCGTGCAGCATCGCGTCGAGCGTGCCTTCGCCGCCGTCGGCGATGGGGCACAGGTGCAGGCGGGCGTCGGGGATGGCCTGCAGAATACCGCGGCCGATCGCGTCCGCCGCCTGGCGCGCGGTCAGCGAACCTTTGAACGAGTCGGGAGCGATGACAATCACTGGGGAGGCGGATGCGGTCGGCTTTGGCGTCATGATGGAGAATAGTCGGATTAATCGGATTTTGAAATGAATCGGGCTCCGGCAGTGTACTAAATAACCGTGCCGCCATACTTGAGTAATTTTGTATGTAGTGAAAAGCGTCAGGGCGTGTTGTCAACCTCCCTCATCGTCCGGCAATGCCAGCGTAACAATCGGTAATCGTAATGGATCATTGCATGGTGGTAACGCAAACTATATCAACCGAAAAAACGAAACGCGCCGAGGCATGCACAGATGTGGGCATCCCAGGTCGCGCAGCTGGCGGCAAATTCACATTTAGGAAAATATTTAATATTCCCGTCCTGAATACTGTCTTTGCCAAGTTCGGACAAACTGCCGGAAGAAAATCATGAAACGTTCCGTGTTATTGCTGCTTTTTCTGTTGGGCGGATGCGTCGTCGCGCCATACGACGGATACTATGCTGCTCCCTATGGCGGATACTATGCTTCTCCCTATGGCGGATACCCGGCTTACCCCGGTTACGACGTTTATTCGGCGCCGGCATATGTGGCGCCGGCGCCGTACTACGGTGGCGGCCCTTCGATCTTTTTCGGCGGCAGCTTTCGGCATGGCGGTGGACATCGAGGTGGCGGCGGCCACGGCCACCATCATTAATAAATAGACAAATTTCAGCGGTCTCACGTGTGATCTCGGTGTGGTGCGGCGGTTTTGATGTTGCTATACTCGGCGCGTGTCGCAGCAGCCGAAAGCGACCATGACCAGCGCGGATTGGATGCCGCCGCCAGCCAAATACATGGAGACCGTTCAAATGAAAACACTCATCCCCCCGTCCAGAATTGCGTTTGTCTCCCGTATCGTTTGCAGCGTCGGCGCCGCCGTTGTGCTGACTTCCTCCCTGGCGTGCGCCGCCCGCGCCGAAACCGTCAAAATCGCCTTGCCCGGTCCGATGACCGGTCCCGTCACGCAATATGGCGACATGGTGCGCGCCGGTGCGATGACGGCAGTCGAACATGTCAATGCCGCGGGCGGAACGCAATTCGAGCTGGTGCCGATGGATGAAGCCTGCGAGCCGAAACAGGCGGTCGCGGTGGCCAATAAAATCGTCAGTCAGGGCATCAAATTCGTCGTCGGCCACGTCTGTTCCGGCGCCACCATCGCGGCTTCGGACATTTACGAGAACGAAGGCATCGTGATGATTTCGCCGTCGGCGACGTCGCCGCAATTGACCGAAGCGAAACCGCGCAAATTCATTTTCCGCACCATCGGCCGCGACGACCAGCAGGCGCCCACCGCCGCCAACTATATCGCCCAAAGGTTGCAACCTAAAAAAGTCGCGGTGCTGCACGATAAGCAGTCCTATGGTCAGGGCCTGGCCAATTCGGTCAAGGCCACGCTCGACGCCGCCAAGGTGCCGGTGGTGCTGTTTGAAGGCATCAACGCCGGCGACAGCGATTACTCCGCGGTCATCACCAAAATCAAATCGCTGGGCGTCGATGTGGTCTATTTCGGCGGCTATCATCCGGAAATGGGACTATTGTTGCGGCAGGCCCGTGAGCAGGGCGTCAAGGCCGTGTTCGTCGGGGCCGAAGGCGCCGGCAACAAAAACCTGAACGCGATCGCTGGCCCGGCGGCGGAAGGCATGCTGCTGACGCAGCCGGCCGACTTCACCGGCGATCCGGCCAATGCGGCGATCGTCAAGGCCTTTGCCGACAAGAAGCGCGATCCGGTCGGCGGATTCCAGATGCCGGCTTATGCCGCCGTGGAGGTGATCGCCCAAGCCATCGCCGGGGCCAAGAGCAGCGATCCCGCCAAGGTGGCGGCCTACATGCATTCCCATCCATTCAAAACGCCGATCGGCACCATAGAATTTACGCCCAGGGGGGATTTGAAAACCTTCAAATTCAATGTCTACGTCTGGCATAACGACGGCACCAGCACGCTGGCAAAATAAATACGCTCAGGGCGGCGCAGACTGAACGTCGATGGCGGTCTTCGGTCTATACGACCGGGTCGGCAGGCATGCCTGCCGCAATGCTTCGGGATGCGCCTGCCCGACTTGCTGCGCTGTGACGTTTATCCGGCTTGCGCCTGTCCGATTTTCAAGCGTTTCCCTTCATGAATGATCTTCTCCCTCAACTTACCCAGCAACTCGTCAACGGCTTGAGCCTGGGCGCGATCTATGCGCTGATCGCCATAGGCTACACGATGGTCTACGGCATCATCGGCATGATCAATTTTGCGCACGGCGAGATCTACATGATCGGCGCGTACGTCGGGCTGGTGACGCTGACGGCGATCGGTGTGCAGCACGGTTATCCGCTGCCGCTGGTGCTGGGCACGGCGTTGATCGTGTCGGTGCTAGTGACCGGTCTGTACGGCTGGACCGTCGAGCGCGTGGCTTATCGTCCGTTGCGCGGCGGACCGCGGCTGGTGCCGCTGATATCGGCCATCGGCATGTCGATCTTTCTGCAGAATTATGTGCAAATCGGGCAGGGCGCGCGCGATATGTCGGTGCCGGTGCTGGTTTCCGGCGCGATCGAGTTTCAGATGGGCAGCGCATTTACGGTCACGATTCCGTATGCGCGCCTGATGATCCTCGGTGTGACCCTGGTGCTGATGGCGGCGTTGACGCTGTTCATCGCCCGCTCCCGCATGGGCCGCGCCTGCCGCGCCTGTTCGCAGGACATGCGCATGGCCAATTTGCTGGGCATCGATACCAATCGCGTGATCTCGTTCACATTCGTGCTGGGCGCCATGCTGGCGGCCGTGGGCGGCGTGCTCATTGCGTTGACCATCGGCAAGCTGAATCCGTATATCGGCTTCATCGCGGGCATCAAGGCGTTCACGGCGGCGGTGCTGGGCGGCATCGGCAGCGTGCCGGGCGCGATGTTGGGCGGCATGCTGCTCGGGGTGGTGGAAACCTTCGCGGCCGGCTATTTGCCCGCGCAATACAAGGACATCGTGTCGTTCGGCCTGCTGATCGTGATTCTGCTGTTTCGTCCGACCGGATTGTTGGGTAAGCCCGATATCGAAAAAGTCTAGGTAAACAATGGTCATTCCGATGGGCACGACATTAAAAAACGCGACGCTGGCGGCTGCGCTGACGGCGATTCTGACCATCCCGCTGCTCGGTCTGCAATTGAGGCTGGACGGCTATCTGGTTGTGCTGCACGCGCACTGGACGCCGGTGCTGGTGGCGGTGGCGGCGGTATTCCTATTTCAGTTGAGCAGGCCGTTGCTGACGCGCTCCACGTCGCACATGCGCGCGGCCGTCAAATGGCCGGCGCTGCCGGTGCTGAGCGTGGCCCAGCAACGCAATGCGCTGTGCCTGCTGCTGCTGGCAGGATTGGCCTGGCCTTTTTTCGGATCGCGCGGCACGGTCGATATGATGACGCTGGCGCTGATCTACGTGGTGCTGGGCCTGGGTTTGAACATTGTCGTCGGATTCGCCGGCCTGCTGGATCTGGGATATGTCGCCTTTTACGCGTTCGGCGCCTACACCTACGCACTGTTGAATCAATATTTCGGATTGTCGTTCTGGGTCTGTCTGCCGCTGGCGGCGGCGGGGGCGGCCTCTCTCGGATTTTTGCTGGGCTTTCCGGTGCTGCGTTTGCGCGGCGATTATCTGGCGATCGTCACTCTGGGTTTCGGTGAAATCATCCGCTTGCTGCTGAATAACCTGGGCAGCCTGACCGGCGGCCCGGACGGCGTGTCGGGGATCCCGAAACCGAGCGTATTCGGGATTGAAATGGCGCGCAATCCCAGCGTCGCCGGCGGCGCGACCTTTCATCAATTGCTGGGACTGGAATACCAGGGCGCGCATATGGTGATCTTCCTGTACTTCCTGGCGCTGCTGCTGGCGGTGTTCACCTATTTCGTGACCAGCCGCCTGCTGCGCATGCCGGTGGGGCGTGCATGGGAGGCCTTGCGCGACGATGAAATCGCCTGCCGTTCGCTGGGCATCAATCCCACCAGGGTCAAATTGTCGGCGTTCACGCTCGGGGCGGCGTTTGCCGGGATGGCCGGCAGTTTCTTCGCGGCGCGTCAGGGCTTGGTGACGCCGGATTCCTTTACGTTCATCGAGTCGGCGCTGATTCTGGCGATCGTGGTGCTGGGCGGCATGGGATCGCAGGCCGGCGTGATTCTGGCGGCGATTGCGTTGACCGTGCTGCCGGAAATCGCGCGCGGCCTTGCCGATTACCGGATGTTGTTCTTCGGTCTGGTCATGGTGCTGATGATGATGTGGCGGCCGCAGGGGCTGATTCCTGCGCGGCGTCCGCATGTGGTGCTGCCGCAATGAGCACGCCCTTGCTGGAGGTGCGGGATCTGGCCATGCGTTTCGGCGGCCTGATGGCGGTGGACGGCATCTGCTTTAACGTGGAGCCGCAGGAAGTGTTTGCGATTATCGGACCGAACGGCGCCGGCAAAACGACGGTGTTCAATTGCGTCAGCGGTTTTTACCGCGCTACCGCCGGGACCATCCTGCTGGGCGGCGTGGCGACCGGCGGCATGCCGAGTCATCTGGTGGCGCGGCAGGGGCTGGTGCGCACCTTTCAAAACATCCGTTTGTTCAAATCGCTGACCGTCGTCGAAAACCTGCTGGTGGCGCAACATACGCAGGTCAATACGAATCTGCTGTCGGGCTTGTTGAAGCTGCCGGCCTATCGCCGCGCGGAACGCGAAGCGTTGAGTCGGGCCGCCTATTGGCTGGAGCAGGTCGGCTTGACCGCGCTGGCCAACCGCGATGCGGGCACGCTGTCGTACGGCCATCAGCGGCGGCTTGAGATCGCGCGCTGCATGATCACCGGGCCGCGCCTGTTGTTGCTGGACGAGCCGGCGGCCGGCCTCAACCCGCAGGAAAAAATCGAATTGCAGCGATTGATCGACCGCCTGCGTCGCGAGCATCGGATCGCGGTGTTGCTGATCGAGCACGACATGAGTTTGATCATGGGCATTTCGGATCGCATTCTGGTCATGGAGCACGGCAAGCCCATCGTGACCGGCACGCCGCAGACGGTGCGCCACGACGAGCGCGTGATCAAGGCATACCTGGGAGAAGAATGATGTTGCGCCTTGAACAGGTTCACAGCCATTACGGCGCGATCGAAGCATTGCACGGCGTCTCGCTGGAAGTGCGGCGGGGTGAAATCGTAACGCTGATCGGCTGCAACGGCGCCGGCAAAACCACGATGCTGATGACGCTGTGCGGCCATCCGCGCGCCAGCAGCGGCAGGATATGGTTCGAAGAGCGCGATATCACCGGCATGGACACGCATGACATCATGCGCCAGGGCATCGCCATTTCGCCGGAGGGCAGGCGGGTGTTTTCGGATCTGACGGTGTTGGAAAATCTGCAGATGGGCGCTTTTTTCGCCGACCGCACCGCATTCGAAGAGGGCATCGCCGATGTTTTCGCATTGTTTCCGCGCCTGAAGGAACGCGCGTCGCAGCGCGCCGGCACCATGTCCGGAGGCGAACAGCAGATGCTGGCCATCGGCCGCGCCTTGATGAGCAAGCCGCGCTTGCTGCTGCTGGACGAACCGACACTGGGGCTGGCGCCGCTGATCATCGCCCAGATCTTCGACATCATTCGCACCATCAGGGATCAGGGCGTGACCGTGTTTCTGGTCGAGCAGAACGCCAACAAGGCGCTGGGCGTGGCCGATCGCGGCTATGTGCTGGAAAACGGCCGCATCGTGTTGTCCGATACGGGCGCCAATCTGCTGGCCGACGACGCGGTTCGGAAGGCGTATCTTGGAGTGGGCTGAGCGCGGGCGGCTTTGCTTCAGTCGCACTTCAGGCGTTTTTGCAGAAAGGCGATCACCGCGGTTTCCTGCGGCGTCAAGGCATGCGCATCGGCGGCGGCCTGGCGGTTTTCCAGCAATGCTTCGGTCAGCGTACCATCCAGATAGCTTTCGATGACAGCCGGGTGCACATAGCATTTGCGGCAGATGCTGGGCGTATTTCCGAGTTTCCTGGATACGTCTTCGATGGCCTGGACCACATTTTTTTTTGCCTGCGCCGCGGACTCGCTGGCTTCGCATGCGTGCAGCGCGGCCGCCGCCAGCATGGTGCCGGCCCAGGTGCGAAAATCCTTGGCGGTAAAATCCTCGCCGGTCAGACTGCGCAAATAGTCATTGACGTCGGCCGACCCGATCGCGTGCCGTTCGCCGTTTTCGTCGACGTATTGAAACAAATCCTGTCCCGGAAGATCGCGTGTGCGGCGAATGATTCTGGCCATGCGCGGGTCGCGCAGCTTGACGGTTTGCTGCACGCCGCTTTTGCCGCGGAAGTGGAATTCCACTTCGGAGCCCTCGATCTGAACGTGGCGATTGCGCAATGTGGTGAGGCCGAAAGAGCGATTGGCGCGCGCGTATTCATCATTGCCGACCCGCATCATCGTCGCTTCCAGCAGATAAACGATCGCGGCCAGTATTTTTTCGCGAGGCAGGCCGGGCAGGGCCAGCGCCTGGTCCACGCGGCGGCGGATTTCCGGCAGATGTTCGCCGAAGCCGATCATGCGATCGTATTTGGCTTCGTCGCGTACGCTGCGCCAGCGCGGATGATAGCGATATTGCTTGCGCCGGCGAGCGTCGCGTCCGGTTACCTGGATATGGCCGTTCGGCCAGCGGCAGATCCAGACCTCGGTCCATGCCGGCGGAATCACCAGCGCTTTGATGCGCGCCAGGACTTCCTTGTCCCGCACCGGTCTGCCGTCGGGGTCGCGATACTGAAAATATTCTTTCGATTTCCCCACTCTGCGGTAGCCCGTATCGGCATCGCTCACGTAACGCAGGCCGTTTTGCTGGGCGGTTCGCTTGACCGCTTCAACCGGATCGGCGTTGTCGCGGTCGGCAACGTTGTGCTGCTTGCCGTCCATCGGTCAAGCCGTCAGCAATCGCTCGAACAGCCGGGTCGCGCACAGTCCGACCGGATTCCAGTGCGTGTTGGGTCCGATGTTGCGGATCAGTAGCGCCATGGCCTCGTCCCGATTGGCGGACGCGGCCACATCCTGTTCGAGAGCCCGGACTTCCGCGTCGAGACTGCTATCGCCGCTACGCTCGCTGAGGCCGGTCGAGCCAGGGGAATCGGCGACCGGCGCGATCTGTTCGAGCAAACGCCGGCGGGCGCGAAAACTGAGCGGACGCGGCATCGCGGCAGCCGCATCGCCGACGATCCAGTCGGAAATGACTTGTCGTTCATACCCGCTGAAAACGCCGAACATCGCCGCGCGGTCGCCTTGAATCAGCTTCCAGAACCGGCTGTGGCTGAGCGGCTGATGCCGCTTGATCCAGCCGGCCTGTTGAAATGCTTCGAGCATGGCCGGAATCCGGCTTGGATCGGACAGCCACGCATTGACGGTGCGGCCGCCTATGGAGCAGTAGTCGGAATGCATCATGCTGCCGATGGCGGCTTTGTTCACGAAGATCGCCTCGACTTCGGCGTCCAGCGTAAAGTTATCGATGATCGCGGTGCTGTCCGGCCCCAGGCCGTTCAGTTTGAAGCCGTTGCGCACGCGGCGGTAAAATTCGGCGGCATCGCCGGCCAGCGGCGATTGCCGCATGAATGACGTTAAGCCCTGCAAGGCTTTTTGTGCATGGCCGACATCCGCGTTGTCCACGGTCACATGCAGGGTGAAGTAATAGGGATCGATGCCCAGCTCGTCCAATTCATAGGCGGTAATCGGCAAGTGCAAGGGCAATTGCTCATAACCCAGATTGAAACCGACGACTTCCGGCAGAAAATCGTCTGCAAGATAGGCCAGCGCCAATTGGATCACCCCTTGCCGGTAGCAGTCGTCGTCCAGCTCTCCGACGTGTTCGCAATCCTGGGCCGCCAGCAGGCGCTTGTAGAGTGCGACATGATTCCTGTCGGGGACGCCTTCTCCGAGTTCTTCCAGATAAGTACGGATCAACGGCAGAAAACGCGCATCCCGCCAATGCGAACTCAGCCCGTACAGCCACGATCCGTCCACCAGCTTGGTGGGAGCGACCGTCCCCAGAAAATGCAATGCATGCGACCGAGTAGGGAAAAAGCGCCGCGCGCCGCCTAATTTGCGTTGCGCCAGATAAGCGCGGTAGTCTTCACCGACCTGCGCCACATTGTTTTTTATCCATGCGCCGACCTCGGCCGGATCGGCGGGCAGATCGCAGTGCTGCTGCTCGACCTGCGTCAATTGCTCGCGTAAATAAGTGCGCGCCTGCTCAAGAACGAGCGCGGACGGCCCCGGCAAACCTGCGTCCGGTTGAAATAGGGAACGATACAGTTTTTTCGAGGGCCCTTCCGGCGCATGGTCGATCGGCGCGCCCGCGAGCGGCCTGTTCGCCGGTTCAAAGATACCGAGTGTCATGCTGTCTGTGGTACGCGTCCAATGGCGGCGCGCAAAGGGTTGTTTGCATGGCACCAGTATTGACGATGCGAATGGATTTGAATGTCGGTGCGAAGGGTTTTAATGTGTGGGATTACGCCTACCGCATGGCATTGTTTCCACGCAGTCCAGGCTCGCTTCCGGCGCAGGATCGATTTTCCAAGTGGTTTTAAGCCGGCATGCCGTTTATAATCGCCGGAGCCTCGTCGATCCGGAGGCCGCCCGCGCCGGACGCGACGCTGCTGCGCCGTGGCTCGGCCGCCATCCGGCAGCCGCAACAACGCGAGACGACAATAATGAGTTTACCCACCAGTCTGTTCCTGATTTTGTTACTGGTCGTGCTTAGCGCATTTTTTTCCTGCGCCGAGATTTCACTGGCCGCTTCGCGCAAGATCCGTTTGGAAATATTGTCAAAAGAGGGGAATGCCGACGCATTGCGGGTACTGTATTTGCAGGCGCAGCCGGGCAGCTTCTTCACCGTGGTGCAGATAGGACTGAACGCCGTGGCGATTCTGGGCGGCGTGGTCGGCGAGCCGGCGCTGACGCCGCATATCTTTGCGGCGATCGCGCCGCTGTATCGGGGCGCGTGGCTGGGCAATATCAGTTTCACCATTTCCTTCCTGCTGGTGACGTCGATATTTATCCTGTTCGCCGATCTGATGCCGAAGCGGCTGGCGATGGTGGCGCCCGAAAAGCTCGCGATCGCGATCGTGCGGCCCATGCTGTTCTGCATCGCACTGTTCAAACCGCTGGTATGGTTTTTCAACGGGCTGTCGAAATTGCTGCTGACCCTGCCCGGTTTGCCGCAAGTGCGCATGGATGTGATTACGCCCGGTGAAATTCATGCAATGGTGGACGCGGGCGCACAGGCGGGCGTGCTCCGGCATCAGGAACATCATCTGATCGAAAACGTATTCGAGCTGGAATCGCGCTACGTGCCGTCGGCGATGACGCCGCGCGAAAGCATCGTGTATTTTCTGCTGACCGACGACGAACAGCAATTGCAGAAAAAAATCATCGAGCATCCGCATTCGCGCTTTCTGGTGTGCGACGGCAATATCGATGCGGTGCGCGGTTATATCGACACCAAGGACGTGCTGAAACGGCTATTGAAGGGCGAGCAGTTTTCGCTGCAGGACAAGGGCCTGATCCATGCATCGCTGGTCATCCCGGACAGCCTGAATCTGTGGGAAGTACTGGAGCGAATGAAGGCGATGGATGAAGACATCGCGGTGGTCGTCAACGAATACGCACTGGTGGTCGGCGTCATCAGCATCACCGACATCACGGGCGTCTTGATGGGCAATCTGCTCAATCTGTCGGGCGAAGAACAGCAGATCGTCAAGCGCGACGCCGATTCGTGGCTGATGGACGGGCTCACGCCGCTGGCCGAAGTGATGAACGCGCTGGCGATCGAGGACTACCCGAATCCGATGGGATTCGAGACGCTGGCCGGCTTCATCATGTACATGCTGCGCAAGATTCCGAAGAAGACCGATTTCGCCTTGTACGGCGGCTATAAATTCGAGGTGGTCGATATCGAAGGCCACAAAATCAACCAGTTGCTGGTGACGCGTTATGTCCATGAAAAGCCGGGCAAAGGCGAGGCGGCGGCGAAACCGGCTGAGTAAAGTCACCGTAATCAGCCATTCATTTCGTTCAGGAGGTTCGTATGCAACTATTCAAGCATTCCGCGGCAGCCGTTTCGCTGGCGCTGGTTTTTTCTGCCGCGGCCGCCGTGTCGTTGAGCGATCTGAGCAACAAGGATGCGACCGCCGGCGTCAAGTCGGCGCTGGAAAAAGGCGCCGATGCGGCGGTGTCGAAACTGGGCGTGGAAAACGGTTTTTTGAATAACGACAAGGTCAAGATCACATTGCCCGGGCCGCTGGAAAAGGCGATGCCCTTGCTGAAAATGACCGGACAGGGACAAAAGGCCGACGATCTGGTGGTGGCGATGAATCACGCGGCCGAATCAGCGGTCGCGCAGGCCAAGCCGATGCTGGTCAATGCGGTGAAAGCGATGTCCGTCACCGACGCCAAAAATATTCTGACCGGCGGCGATACATCCGTCACCGATTTTTTCCGTCAAAAGACCAGTGCGCAGTTGACCACCCAATTCCTGCCCGTGGTGAAAAAAATTACCGACGGCAACGGTCTGTCCACGCAATACAACGCCGTGATGGCGCAGGTCGCCAAGACCGGCCTGGGTTCCAGCGTTGCGTCGGGTCCGCAGGCGACGGTTGAAGGCTATGTGACGCAGCGTGCGCTCGACGGTCTGTACACCATGATTGGCGAAGAAGAGAAGGCGATCCGGCGGGATCCGGTAGGAACCGGCAGTGCGCTGCTGGGCAAGGTGTTCGGCGCGGTCAAATAAAAATCCGGCGCCATGTCTCATGCACGGCGCCGGATTTTTATCGGCGGATCGAAGGGCGGTGCGTCGAAACGCTTACCAGATCCAGAACATCAACAGCCACGCATAGCCGATCAGCGCCAGCCCCGCCAGCATCGGAACCATCGCCAGCAGACGGCGGCCAATCGCTTCGGTATGACGTCCGGTCACCTTCCACGCCAGCCGGATACTCCATAATGTCGCGCCGATCAGCATGAAGGCGCGCACATCGTTGGCCCAGGACACGGGCCAGCGTTCGCCGCGCAGCAAGGTGATCGTGGTTGCCGACAGGCCCAGGAAAACGCCGCAGCCGGCGACCGGGATGATCGTCTGCACCAGATGATTGAAGCGCGAAGTCTGCCACGCGCCCAGCATGCGATTGCTCAGCCCGAACAGCAGCGTCAGCGCGGTGCCCAGCACGATGCCGGTGACCAGAATATAGGAAATGACCAGCGCCCCGTCGAGCCAGCTGAACACATCGTTCTGGGCCGGATAATTGGTGAACAGAAACCAGGGCGCATTGGTGGCGAAAGGCCACATGATGTTGCGGTCGATCAGCCAGCTTGCCAGCGCTTGCTTGATGGCGACGAACCATGGGCTGGCGCTCCAGTGGAAGGCGCCGATGGCGATGCCGGTCATGCCGTACAGCGCCAGCGCGCTTTCCCATGTGCTGTTGCGGCTCTTGCCGAAATGGACGATTTCCTGTTGCGGCGCACGCCATGTCAGGGAAACCGCATCGCGATGGCTGCTGCAACGGCCGCACATATGGCAATCGGAGGCGCCTTTCATATCGCGCAGCGGCACCAGCGGCGCGCAGTTGATCGGAATCACCTTGGTCTTGTACGAGGCGCGCCATGCGTTTTCATTGACCTTGTAATGCATCGGCGCCAGTTTCGCCAGCAGACCGAAGACGCCGTTAACCGGACACATGTATTTGCACCAGACCCGTTTTTCACGGCCGTACAGCAGACCGATGATGATCGCGCCCACGGTGGAGCCCCCCAGCACCAGCATCACGGCCTTCGGATATTGATAAACGCTGATCATCTGGCCGTAGATCGTGGTGATCGCGAACGCGACGAAGGGCCAGCCGCCCCAGCGCAGCCAGTGCGGGATCGCGCGGTTGAAACCGTACTTGCTGGCCAATTCGGTGAGCGCGCCTTCGGGGCACAGCACACCGCACCAGACGCGGCCCAGCGCCACCATGCTCAGTAATACGAACGGCCACCAGATGCCCCAGAACGCGAATTGCGCCGCCAGCGTCATATTGCTCCAGAGATGCGCGGTTTCGTCCGGCAGCGGCAGGAACACCGGAACGATCAGCAGGATCGCATAGGCGAGGACGATGACCCATTGCAGATTGCGAATCCAGCCGGCGTTGCGGCGCATCCAGTCGCCGGTGCGGGCGAGCAGACCCGGCTGCGCGCTCAGCATATCGGGGGCTACATCGGGGGAAGCCAGATTGTTCATGATATCTATTGTTGGCGGACGGCTTTGACGGCGGGTTTTTGCTGCCCGCCGCGAGGACGGCGCAGCGCTGCCGAGATCGCCACCCAGTACACGGCATAAATGATGACGCTCATCAGCGCCGGCTGGGCGCGATAGCCGGTCAGCATGGACACCAGACCGCCGAACGCGGATGTGTCGTCCAGCAGCCATGCGCTGTTCCAGACCGGTGCGGTCAGTTGCGAGATGAGGGCTGAACTGGTCAGCCAGTCGACGTTTTCGACCAGCAGGTCGATCAGTTTTTCCAGCCCGGTAAGCAACAGGCCCGCGGCCAAAAACAGCAGAATGATTTCCGTAACCTGGAAGAAGCGGCGCCATGAGAAAATCTTGCCGCCCAGTTGCAGCAGGTAAAAGGTCAGCAGCGCCAGCGCCAGGCCGATTGCGGCCGCGGCGATCAGGCCGCCGGCGCCGGCGGTTTGCTGACTGAGTCCGATGCCGTACAGGAATACGGCTGTTTCGCTGCCTTCGCGGGCGATCGCCAGCGCGGTCAGCACGAACACGCCCCACCAGCTGCCGGCCGCGACGTTGCTTTCCAGCGAAGTTTCCAGATCGGATTTCAGCGTACGGCCGTGCTTGCGCATCCAGAACACCATTTGCACGATCAATATCGCGGCGATCAACACCATCGCAATCTGAAAATAGGTTTGTCCATCGCCCGACAGGAATTCACTGAATCCGACCAGTGCGCCGCCCAGCGCCAAGGCGAGCAAAATGCCCGTGACGACACCGCCCCATAAATAAGGCAAACCGCCGCGCGCGGCGGCGCCGCCGTTTTTCAGCCATGTATACAGAATGCCGACCACCAGCAGGGCTTCAACGCTTTCGCGCCAGACGATAAAAAGGACCTGACCCATATTTACTCCAAATTCATATTGCTGCTACTTGGCGACAATCACACCTTGGGCGGTGCTATGAAAGTCGTCGAAAAATTTGTATTCGCCCGGCTGCATGGGCGCAATGACGACAAACGACGAGGCGCCTGGCGCCAATACTTTTTCCTTGCGCAACTGCATGCTTTCGAATTCGACCGGGGACTTGCCGGTATTGCGAATCTCGATCTTGATTTTCTTGCCGGACGGCACCTCGATACGGGCCGGATTCAGCTTGCCGTCGTTCATTTCGAGTTGAAAGGTGAGCAGATCGGCTGCATACGACGTGGCGCTCAATGCCGTCAGTGCGCATGCGGCCAGAAATTGTTTGGTGCGCGAAATCATTCGACTCTCCGGAAATGGTTCAAGCAAGCTGCGGCCTCTATCGGGATCGCGACGCTGCGCGCTATCAATAGCCGCCTTTTTTACCAATGCCGGCGAAGGCAAAGTCAAAGGAGGCTTCAAACGGCTTCCACCAATCCTTCACACCGGTTTCCTTGTCGACATGGCGGCCGAAATGCGAATGCGGATCGGCCGTCGGCGGTGCGATCATTAATTTCAGTGTGTATTTGCCGGGGCCATCCAGTTTGACGTTATCGCCGTAATGCGGACCGTCATTGGCGACCATCGGCATCAGGTCGCCCTTGATGACCTTGGCTGAACCGGCCTTGCGCAATTCGTATTGAATCACCAGATTCGATGCCCAGTCGCCTTCGGCGTAACCGTTGGGATTGTCCGCGATCGCATGGATGTCGGCTTCCAGATGGATATCGGATTTGGCGGCGTCCAGCATCATGCCTTTGGGTTCCATCGTCACCGGCTGCAAATAGACGGCGGCGACTTCCAGGCCGGTGCCGGCAGGCTTTTGAGGATGGCCGATAGGATATTCGGCGGCTTGGGCGACACCGATGGCGCCGGCAAAAATCACGGTAGCCAAGGTCAATTTTGTAAGGATACTCACGAAACGCACTCCAAATGATAATGATTGTTATTAATTATAAAGCATTTGCCGTGCGTTTGTGATGATTAAGCGTGTTGGGATGCAATAAAAAACACCCGGGTGTTGAGGCCGGGTGTTTTTGCAAGGCGCGCTTACTGGGCGCGCTGGTCACGACAGTCCGCTTTAACGGCCGCGTCCGCCTGAACGTCGAGGGGCGGGCGGGCGTCCCGAGGGCGCACCGCCTCCCGGCTTGGCGGGACCGGTGTTCGGCCGCGCGCCCGGGGCGCCGCGTCCCTGGCCCTGGCTGCTGCGTCCTGGCTGATTGCGTCCGCCGCCACCGCCGCCGCTGCGCAACTGAATCGGTTGCGGCTTGGCATTCGGATCCGGCTCGAAGCCCGCCACGATTTCACGCGGCAGTTCGCGCTTGATCAGTTTTTCGATGTCTCTCAGCATGTCTTTTTCATCGACGCAGACCAGCGATATCGCTTCGCCGGTGGCGCCGGCGCGCCCGGTGCGGCCGATGCGATGCACATAGTCTTCCGGCACGTTCGGCAAGTCGTAATTGACCACGTGGGGCAGCATATCGATGTCGATGCCGCGCGCGGCGATGTCGGTCGCCACCAGCACCTGGAGGCTGCCGTCCTTGAACTCGGACAATGCCCGCGTGCGCGCCGACTGGCTCTTGTTGCCGTGGATGGCCATGCCGCTGATGCCGTCTTTTTCCAACTGTTCGACCAGCTTGTTGGCGCCGTGCTTGGTACGGGTAAACACCAGCACCTGCGACCAGCTGTTGGTCTTGATCAGATGCGCCAGCAACGGATGCTTTTTATCGCGGTCGACCGGGTGGATTTTCTGGGCGATGATCTCGACCGTGGAATTGCGGCGCGCCACTTCAATCATTGCCGGCGCGTTCAGCAAACCGTCGGCCAGTGCCTTGATCTCGTCGGAAAACGTGGCGGAAAACAATAGGTTCTGCCGTTTTTTCGGCAATGCCGCCAGCACCTTGCGGATGTCGCGAATAAAACCCATGTCCAGCATGCGATCGGCTTCGTCGAGAATCAGGATTTCGACGTTGCGCAGATCGACCGTGCCCTGTTGCATGTGGTCGAGCAAGCGGCCGGGTGTGGCGACCAGCGTGTCGATACCGTTTTTCAGCAATTTGATCTGCGGATTGATGCCGACGCCGCCGAAGATGACGGTCGATGTCAATTTCAGATACTTACCGTAGACGCGAACGCTTTCTTCGACCTGCGCCGCCAACTCGCGGGTCGGCGTCAGAATCAGTGCGCGTATCGGGGTATGGCCGTTGATCTTGGGTTGGACCGCGCTGGACAGGCGCTGCAGCAGCGGCAATGTGAAGCCGGCCGTTTTGCCGGTGCCGGTTTGCGCGCCGGCCAGCAGATCGCCGCCGGCCAACACGGCGGGAATGGCTTGCGCCTGGATCGGCGTCGGGGAGGTATAGCCTTGTTCGGTGACGGCGCGAACGATTTCATCGGATAAACCGAGAGCGGAAAATGACATGAGTACTCAATAGACGATATCGGCCTGTCGCCGCATGGCGCCAGTCGCAGGCAAACGGGGTTTGGAAGGTCGGGAGACAGCGGCATTCGACTGGTGAAATTGCCGCACGGGGCGAAGTATAGCAGCGTATAAAGCGGTTTGTGCATTGCGCAAAACGAAGTTTGCAATCTTTATGCAATACACGGCAGTCCCTTGCGCTGCCTTCGACGCGGATGCAGCGGCCGCGGATGGGTCAGGAAACCGGCTGCGCCTGCCGTTCGAGAAACGGCAGAATGTGCGGCAGCGCCATATCGCTGCGCATAAGGCTCTCGAAATGACTGAGGCCGGGCAGCGACGCGAAGCGCGCATCGGCGAGCGCGTCCGCGCAGCGGCGAACCGCCGCGTGCCGGATGTCCGCGTCGCCGCAATACAACAGGCATGGCATGTTCAATGCGGGCAGCACATGTTCCATTGAAGGGCGCGGCTGTTGCGCGGCGGCGCTCAGGGCCAGCAAATCATTGCCGCGCACCTGCGCGCGGACCTTATCCGATAGACGTTCGTTGAGCGCCGTTTCGAAGGCGGCGATGAATGCATCCCCGTCGTTGCCGTCGATGCCGTGGAAGCCGTCCCAGCTGTGATCTTCGTAAGGGTGCGCGCCGCCGATGACCAGCGACCGCAGCCGCTGCGGCGCGCATTGCGCCATGCCGAACGCGACCATCCCGCCCATCGAATAGCCCATGAAATGCGTGCGTTCGATCTGCAACGCATCCAGTATGGCCAACACGTCGTCGACGCGTTCCTGCAGCGCATAAGCTTCAATATCGTGCGGCTTGTCGCTCAGGCCGTGGCCGCGCGCATCGGGCAGGATCAATCGATAATGCGATTGCAACGGCGAGGCGAAACCGAAATGCCGCCATCCGGCCAGACTGCCGGCAAAGCCGTGGTGCAACAGCAGCGGCGGCCCGTCGCCGGCGACCTGATAATGCAGGCGAACGCCGTTGCGGGTCAGGAAAGCCATTTCATCCCAGCACGGCGGTGCCGGCGAACGGCGACAGCAGGGCCACGGTTTGCGCGAACACTTTCGGACTTCCTGCGATGACTTCGCCGTGATGCAGATATTCGCCATCGCCCTTGAAATTGCCGATGATGCCGCCCGCTTCGCTGATCAGCAGCGCACCGGCCGCGATATCCCAGGGTTTCAGACCTTTTTCGAAAAAGCCGTCCAGACGGCCCGCGGCCACATAGGCCAGATCCAGCGCCGCGGCGCCCGGCCGGCGCAGACCGGCGCAATTGCAGGTCATGATGCGAAACATGTCGATGTACTGCTCCAGGACTTTCTTGCTTTCTTCGTCATTGCCGCGGAACGGAAAACCGGTGCCGATCAAGGCATCGGCCAGTTTGTCGCGTTTTCCGACGCGGATGCGCTTTTCGTTCAGATAGGCGCCGGCGCCTTTGCTGGCGGTAAACAGGTCGTTGCGGGTGGGGTCGTAGACCACCGCCTGGGTGATCTGGCCGCGTTGCTGCAATGCGATGGAAACGCAATACTGCGGAAAGCCGTGGATGAAATTGGTGGTGCCGTCGAGCGGATCGATGATCCAGACGTTGTCGTTTTCGATTTTTTGCTGATTGTGCAGATTGGCCGAGGCGCCGGATTCTTCGGCCAGAAAGGCATGGTCCGGATACGCGCTCTTCAATACGTCGATGATGGCCTGCTCGGCGGCCTGATCGATCTCGGTGACGAAATCGTTGTGCTGTTTTTTGCTGACTTTCAGCAGATCGAGGTCGAATGAGCCTCGGTTGATGACGGCGGCGCCGCGGCGCGCGGCTTTTATGGCCGTATTGAGCATTGGATGCATAGTTATTCCGGGCGGTTCCGTTAAAATGGCGGTTGCGCGTCAGGTCTGCATGTCGAAACGATGCAGGCGAATGCCGACAAACACCAAAGATGAATTAATGAGCGATGCGGTTGGGTGCGGACTTGCGGGGCAGACAAATATCGAATCTGCGCCGTCCGGCCTTCTTCAACCGCGTAATGGCGCTATTTTAAATGAACCTGCCTCAAAACCCACACTCTGCCGATAATTCTCTTTTCCGCCGCCTGCGCTTCGTTCTGGTCGACACCAGCAGTCCCGGCAATATCGGCGCCGCCGCGCGCGCCATCAAGAACATGGGTTTTGCCGATCTGGTGCTGGTCAATCCGCGTTTTCCGGATGCCCCCAGCCAGGAACAGGCAGTCGCATTCGCCAGCGGCGCGCTGGATGTGCTGCAATCGGCGCGTATCGTAACGTCGATCGACGAAGCGTTCGACGGTTGCAATTTCGCCGCGGCGGTCAGCGCACGGCTGCGCGAGTTTTCGCCGCCGATCGTCACGCCGCGCGCATTGACGCAGCGCTTGGCGGCGGCGCCGGATTTGCGGGCCGCGCTGGTGTTCGGCAACGAACGTTTCGGTTTGCCGAATGCAATCGTGGAAAAGTGCAATGTACTGATCAATATCCCGGCCAACCCCGAGTATTCATCGCTCAATCTGTCGCAGGCGATACAGGTGCTGGCCTACGAAAGCCGGATGGCGGCGCTTCCCGATGGACAGGACGGGCGGCAGGCGCTGGATCCGCAGGGGGCGGCGATCGGGTTCCAGGGCGAATCGGCCAGCCCGGCCCAGATCGAAGGCATGTTCGCGCATCTGGAGCAGGCCTTGACGGCGATCGAGTTCTTGAGCCCGGACAATCCGAAAAAACTGATGCCGCGGCTCAAGCGCCTGTTCGCTCGCGCTCAGCTGGAAACGGAGGAAGTGAATATCCTGCGCGGTATCGCGAAGCAGATCCTGGCGACGCGCCCGAAGCAATGATGCCGCATCGGCAGCGAGCCCGGGCAGGGGCGCGCGGCAGTGTTGACGTCAGTGGCGTGCGTCGCTGCCTGGAATAATCGTTTCGGCCGGGGCATCGACGACAAACAGCTGCGCGCAATCGACCGGGTCGAAATCGTAATGCTCGCCGCAGAAATCGCAATTCACCGCCACGCTGCCGAGCTCCTTTAACGCAGACTCGATTTCTTCCTGGCCCAGCATCTTGAGCATATTGCCGACCTTTTCGCGCGAGCATGAGCAATGGAATTGCGGATGCTGCGGCGGGAATACGCGTAGCGTTTCTTCCCAGAACAGGCGCTGCATCAAGGTCTGGATATCCGTGTCGAGCAACTCCTTGGTCTGCAAGGTCGAACCGAGCATCGACACGCGATTCCAGGTTTCCAGATCGGTGTCGGGCGCCACGATACCGCCTTCGGTCGGCAGTTTTTGCAGCAGCAGGCCGCGCGATACCTGGCCGTCGGCCGCCAGCCACAGCTTGGTGTCGAGCTGTTCCGAGCGAAGCATGTAATTTTCGATCACCGTCGCGACCGAATCGCCGTCCAGCGGCACGATGCCCTGATAGGACTTTTGGCCCGGCATTTTGTCTTTCGGATCCAGCGTAATCGCGAAACGGCCCTGGCCTTCTACATTGACCAGTTGCTGCAAGGTGGCGTCCTCGGGAATCGCCGCCCCGTCGACCATCTTGGCCGTGGCGCGCAGACGCAGGTCGGCATCGCATTCGACCACCAGCAAGCGCACCGGACCGTCGCCGTAAATCTGCATCACGATCGCGCCGTTGAATTTCAGATTGGCCGACAGCAGGGCCGCGGCGGACAGCATTTCACCGAGCAATACCTGGACCGGCGCGGGGAAATCGCTGCGTGCCTGCACTTGCCGCCAGGTCGACGATATCTCGACGAATTCGCCGCGCACTGGGGCGTTTTCGACCATGAATTTTTGCAGCGTGTCTGCGATTGGGGGGATAGTCTCGATCATGCGATTTTCTTCAGACTGGTTTTATATAATTGCGCTTTGGTGACATAGCCGCGCGCACCGGCGTGCATTCTGACGATATCTTCCTGCGCCAGTGTACGCACCGCCTTGGCCGGGGATCCGAGGATCAGCATATTGTCCGGGAATTCCTTGCCTTCAGTGATCAGCGCACCGGCGCCGACCAGGCAGTTTTTGCCGATTCTGGCGCCGTTGAGCACCACCGCGCCGATGCCGATCAGCGCACCTTCGCCTATCGTGCAGCCGTGCAGCATCGCGCGATGGCCGACGGTCACGTTTTTGCCCAGCACCATCGGGTAGCCGGCGTCGGTATGCAACACCGCGCCGTCCTGCACATTGCAGTTTTCGCCGATGGTAATGTCATCGTTGTCGCCGCGGATGACCACGTTGAACCAGATGCTGGAATGGGCTTCGAGACGCACTCTGCCGACGACGTCGGCGGAATCCACCACATAGGCGCTGGCGTGGACTGACGGAATGTGTTCTCCGATCTGGAAAATGGCCATTGGTGTGCGTTCCTGAACATGGTGAAATGAAATATTGCGCGGAGATCGTATTCTACCGCTCCGGCCCCCGCTTTTGCTGCTTTGCAAAGCAGTGCGAACTAAGCGCCGCGCAACTTGCCATATGGAGACACTAATGATTCTTAACAGGGAGTAATATGAAAAACACTAAATCGGCTGCAGCCATGCTGGTAATTGGCGTATTGGCGCTTGCAGTGAGCGCCTGCAAGCCGGAACCCGGCCCAATGGAAAAGGCCGGCCAGAAAATGGACGAGGCGCTGGGAACGGCGCCGAAAGACAAGACGCTGGGCGAGCGCATCGGTGAAAAGGTGGAAAAAACCGGTGAAGAAATAAAGGATGCGTCCAAGAAGTAGGCCGCGAACTCGGCAGGGCGTACGGCGGCGCGTCAAACCGGCCGCTGCGCTCCCTGCGCGTCGCGCTGAGGTTCATGCAAGCCCGTTGCCGATTCCGGCCGCGGGCTTTTCTTATGGCTGGCCTTATGAATTTCCGCGATCACGCACGCCTGTATCTCGGGATGTAGCGCCAGCGCGACATGGCCGATGGCGTTGACCGCGATATTGCGCGCCAACGGCAGATGCGACGAGCGCTGCGGTGCGACGATATTGTCGTGATGGGAATAGATGGAGACGATCAGATTGCGTAATTGCTTGTCTTCGGAGCTTTCCAGCAAATGCAGCCAGCGGCTGTCGGTGCCTTCCTCGGCGCGGCCGATCCAGTTCATTTCGCCGCAATTGATGCCGATGCCCAAGTTGGCGAGCGTGGTGCCGTGATGCGGGGTGCCCAACGTAATCACCTTGGCCACCGAAGCGTTGCCCATATCGCGCAGATAGGCGCGCGCCGCCAGCCCGCCCATGCTATGCGCGACGATTACCACCTGGTCGCTGCCGGTTTCGGCGCGCACGCGCTGGATGGCGGATTCGATCAGCGCGACGTAACTGTCGATGCTGCTCAAGACCGGTTCCATATCCAGCGCATAGTGGCTGATGCGGGCCTCCTGCAGCGCCTTGCTCATCCAGTGCCAGTAGCCGCTGTTGCAGCCGTAGCCGTGGATCAGCAGCACCGGCAGCGCGGTCGAATCCGGAAATATCCGCTTATCGAACTGTTTGAACGGCAAACCGACCGACGAGCAGAGCAGGGATGCGCAAAACTCTTCGAAGAACAAGGCGCAGTTTTCAAAAGCGGTGAGATTGCGGTCGCAATGGCCGGCGTTGCCTTCATAGGGCCAGCTCAGCACAAAGGTATTGGCGGTAATGGCCGCGCGCAACAGAATCACCACCGCGACGCCGAGCAGCAGCGACAACGGCGCATTGTCCGTGAACCAGAATTTATGGATGGCAAGAAACAGAGCGGCAATGATGCCGAACTGGACCAGCAGAACTGTTTTTGCGATGCGCGCGATCATATGCCTGATTCTGAAGTGATACGTCCGGCGTGCCGCGCATGCAACGAAAACGGCGCTTTCCGGCATCTGACGTCCGGTGGCGGATGGTCTCGATGATGCCTGTGTTGGAGCGTATTGGGTTATGGCTACCGGGAAATAATTTGCCGCCCGATGAAATACCGTTTTAAATACCCTTTCGCGGCTTTATGACATCAAGCTGTCATAAAGTATTGATAGTATCGCAGGTCTGATCGCGGCGGGCGCGCCGGTTGTTGCGGGGGGACGAACACAGCGTCCGGTTTCCATGCGGCAGGAGAGGTTAAGACAGGCTGATAATGCGTGTGCCGGCCAGCCGATCGTGCAAAAATTGCCGTTGCGGGTCCAGATATATCGTGGCGGCCCATAGCAAAAAATTCATTGCCGGTATGACTACCAGCAGCCATGTTTGCGCATGAATAAGCGAAGCGAACGCCAGACCCGGCAGAAACCAAAGCCACGCCAGCAGGAAGCGGCTGGCCGCGCGTAGCGGCTGGACCGGACCGCCGTCTTTGGCGACCAGCCGGACGCGCCAGGTTTTCATCGCCAGCGTTTGCCCGCCATGACACCAGAACCACATGAAATAACAGGCCAGCACAGTGAACAGCCACAACTCCAGTCCATGCCGCATATAGAGCGCACTACGCTGCTGCAGCAGCGTGGAAAACAGCCAGCCGGCGATGAACAGCACCCCGAACAACAGCATCGATTCGTACAGCATGCTGAACAGGCGGCGTTTTAGCGGGGCATTGTCGTCAATGCCGACATTTATGTCAGACATGCTTTTTTTTATTTAGGCTGCTCCAACACCTCAGGCGAAGGCGTCGAAGTAAGTGGGCCGCCCGATGCGGAAGGCCCCAGGATGGGCGCGACGGCCGGTTTTTCAATTGCCGACTTGGGAACGATCGGCAGCAGCGGCGCGGGCACGATCTGCACGCGCGGCACGATGGTGGCCGGCGTCCGGGGCGTCTGTTGCTTCGCCAGACGCTGTTTTTGCTCGTCGCTGAGTTGCAGATAGTGTTGCCAACGCGCGGATTTTTGATCCGGTTTCAGTTTGCTGGCGCTGCTGTATGACTGCCGTACCGAGCGGCGCTCTTCCGGCGTCAATTTGAGCCACGTACGCATCCGCGCTTGCAGGCGCGCCTGTTCCGTGCTGTTCATGCGAGCGTACTTTTTGCCGATGGCGAGCCATTTTTGTTTGCGCGTGCTGTCCATCTCGTCCCATTTGCCGGCCAATGGCGCCAGCGCCTGCTGTTGCGCCGGCGTCAGGGATTTCCAGCTGGGCGAGGTGGGGGCGGGGGCGGGCGGCGTTTTGCGCGACGGCGGGCTGGCCGGTGCGGCGGTTTGCGAAGGCGGAGCGGCTGTCAGCGCCGCGTCGGTCCCGGCCGCGCCGGCATGTTGATGCAGCAGAATGGCGCCCACAACGAGCAAGGCACTCAATACGCCGCCGGTAAAGGCCGGCAAGGCACGGACGCGCAGCATGGCTTATTGATCCTTTTCCGCCAGAAAGGCTTTGAATCCGTGATCGAGATAGGCGTCCAGCGGCAACTCATCGGACAGGATCGCGCTGTCGATTTCCGCTACTTCATTGATGCGGTCGCGTTCTATGTATTGAGACAGGCCGACCAGCAGCACGATGCCGATCAGAATCGGCAGAATGACGCCGAGACGGCCGAGCCAGGCGAACAGCAGATCGCGGCCGTCGTCGGGCGCCGTGCCGAACGACGCCCCGCCGGCGCCGGCCAGACGCGGCAGATATTGCATCTGGGTCAGCGGCGCGGATTGTTTTTTACGGGACAGGGCCAGCTTGCGCGCCGCGGCCAGGCGCTGGGTGGTCGATTCGGGCAGCGTATCCAGATTGCTGTCGAGTGCATGCCGCACCTTATAGGCAAACTGCGTATCCTTGGCTTCCCATTGTTTTTTCATAATGTAATTCCTTTGGCCCTGAGCGCCTGCGCCAGGGTATGGGTAGCTCGGGAACAATGCGTTTTCACGCTGCCCTCGGAGCATCCCATGGCGGCCGCGGTTTCGGCAACATCCAGGTCTTCCCAGTAACGCATGAGGAATGCTTCCCGTTGACGCGCCGGCAGCTTTTGTACTTCCTCATCGATGGCGTGCAGGGTTTGCGCACGCTCGATCTTATCGGCGCCGGTTTCGGCGGCTTCGCTGCCTTCTTCCGGCTGGTAATGTTCCAGCGGATCGAAATCCTCCTGCGTCTCCTGATCGCGGCCGGCGCTGGAAAACAGGCTGACCCAGGTGTTGCGCACCTTTTCCCGCCGAAAATAGTCGTGAATCGTATTTTGCAAAATGCGTTGAAACAAGGGCGGCAGTTCGGCCACATTTTTGTCGCCGTATTTTTCGGCGAGTTTGATCATCGCATCCTGCACGATATCCAGCGCCGCTTCGTCCTTGCGCACTGCGTATGCAGCTTGCTTGAATGCGCGGCGCTCGACGTCCTGCAGGAAGTCGGAAAGTTCTTTGTCAGTTGCCATGCGCCGTCGGGCATCGATTCATTGGAATAGAGAGCTTTCTTGGCGGCTTTCTGCGGCCGGAATGTTTTTCGACGCCTGCGAACCAGCCTTGCCTGAAATTTTTACTGTGCGCATGCTAACAAAAATGGGGGTTTTGCGCGAGTGCTTATATGTTTTGCGGGGTGTTTTGGGCATCGATAATGCGTTTGCCGCCGCTTTGCGCCTGTTTTGGAGCGATTTTGCAGCATTTTGGACGCATTTTGCACTGTATCGGACGAAATTAGCTTGACCAAACTCATCCAACGCATTAACGTATCGTTCCGCCCTGGAATCCCGAGGCGCTCATGGTCTTGATGCAGACGACGTAACACGCCGCCGACATGAAGACGTGCTTTGCAAGAAACGAAGCTGTTTGTTCTAACCCGTGCCACAAGCGCGAGAATTCGACGCTTTGCGACATCAACCAGGCTGCACGAGTGTCATAAGCGTTGTTTTGGGCCCCATCCGTGCGATGCGTTCCGGAATAGCGTGAAAACACAAAAAAGGAATGCCGGGATATGTTGCCTTAGCGAAAATTCGCCAGGAGAGAACATCCGATCAATCTCCAATGGACCTTGAAAGGAATGTTGTATGACTACGCAATCCAACGCGCCGATCACCGGCGCGGAAATACTCGTTCGCAGTCTGGCCGAAGAAGGGGTGGAGCATGTTTTCGGCTATCCCGGCGGTGCAGTTCTGTACATCTACGACGCCATCTACAAGCAAGACAAGTTTCAACACGTGCTGGTGCGCCATGAGCAGGCCGCGGTGCATGCCGCCGACGCCTATTCCAGAAGCTCGACCAAAATCGGCGTCGCGCTGGTCACGTCGGGTCCCGGCGTCACCAATGCGGTGACGGGGCTGGCCACCGCCTATATGGATTCGATTCCGATGGTGGTGATTTCCGGCCAGGTGCCGTCCGCCGCGATCGGCCAGGATGCTTTCCAGGAATGCGATACCGTCGGTATCACGCGGCCTTGCGTGAAGCACAATTTCCTGGTCAAGGACATCAAGGATCTGGCGCTCACGATCAAAAAGGCTTTCCATATCGCGACCACCGGCCGTCCCGGTCCGGTACTGGTCGATATTCCCAAAGACATCACGATGCATACCCATGTCTTCGAGTATCCGAAGACGGTGGAAATGCGTTCTTACAAACCGGTCGACAAAGGCCATTCGGGCCAGATCCGCAAGGCGCTGCAGCTGCTGCTGAGCGCGGAACGGCCGATGATCTACACCGGCGGCGGCGTGATTCTGGCCAATGCGGCGCCGGAACTGAACCGCCTGGTCGATGCGCTTGGCTTCCCGTGCACCAATACGCTGATGGGCCTGGGCGGCTATCGCGGCGACAGCGACAAATTCGTCGGCATGCCAGGCATGCACGGCACTTACGAAGCCAATATGGCCATGCAGCACAGCGACGTGCTGATCGCCATCGGCGCCCGTTTCGACGACCGCGTGATCGGCAATCCGAAGAATTTCGCGTCGGTGGCGCGCAAGATCATTCATATCGATATCGATCCGTCGTCGATTTCCAAGCGCGTCAAGGTCGATATCCCGATCGTGGGCAACGTCAAGGACGTGCTGCAGGAGCTGCTGGCGCAGCTGGAGGCATCGACCGTCAAGCCGGATGCGGCCGCATTGGGCGACTGGTGGAAACAGATCAATGAATGGCGCAAGAAGGAATGCCTGAAGTTCACGGATTCCGATCTGGTCATCAAGCCGCAGTCGGTGATCGAGAAAATATGCAAGCTGACCGACGGCGATGCGTTTATCGCGTCCGACGTCGGCCAGCATCAGATGTGGGCGGCGCAATACTATCGCTTCAACAAGCCGCGCCGCTGGGTCAATTCCGGCGGTCTGGGCACCATGGGCGTCGGCCTGCCGTACGCAATGGGCATCCAGATGGCCAATCCGGATGCGACCGTGGCCTGCATCACCGGCGACGGTTCGATCCAGATGTGCATCCAGGAACTGGCGACCTGCAAGCAGTACGACCTGACGCCGAAGATCATCCTGCTCAACAACAGCTACCTCGGCATGGTCCGTCAGTGGCAGCAGATCGATTACGGCGGCCGCTATTCGCATTCGTATTCCGAGTCCATGCCCGATTTCACCAAACTGGCGGAAGCCTATGGGCATGTCGGCATGAAAATCGAAAAGCCGTCCGACGTCGACGGCGCGCTGAAGGAAGCGTTTGGCATGAAAGACCGGCTGGTGTTCATGAATTTCATTACCGATCAAACCGAAAACGTCTGGCCCATGGTGAAAGCCGGCCGCGGCCTGACTGAAATGCTGCTCGGTTCGGAGGATCTGTAATGAGACACATAGTTTCCCTGTTACTGGAAAACGAAGCCGGCGCCCTGTCGCGCGTGGTTGGACTGTTTTCGGCGCGCGGCTACAATATCGAAACCCTGACGGTGGCGCCGACCGAAGATCCGACGCTGTCGCGCATGACCATCGTGACCAGCGGTTCGGACGATGTGATCGAACAGATCACCAAGCATCTGAACCGTCTGATCGAAGTGGTGAAGGTGGTCGATCTGACCGAAGGCGCGCATATCGAACGCGAACTGATGCTGATCAAGGTACGCGCCGTGGGCAAGGAACGCGAGGAAATGAAGCGCACGACCGATATTTTCCGCGGCCGCATCATCGACGTGACTGAAAAAACCTACACGATCGAATTGACCGGCGACAAGGGCAAGCTGGATGCGTTCATCGATTCGATCGAACGCACGGCGATTCTGGAGACCGTGCGCACCGGCAGTTCCGGTATCGGCCGCGGCGAGCGCGTGCTCAAAGTATAAGAAATTTCAACGATTTAATACCAAATTGACCTAGGAGTAATAATGAAAGTTTTCTACGATAAAGACAGCGACCTGTCACTGATCAAAAACAAGAACGTCACCATCATCGGTTACGGCTCGCAAGGTCATGCGCATGCGCAAAACCTGAACGACTCCGGCTGCAAGGTCACGGTCGGCCTGCGCAAGGGCGGCGCTTCGTGGGACAAGGCGAAAAACGCCGGTCTGAACGTTGCCGAAGTCAACGATGCGGTCAAGGCGGCCGACGTCATCATGATTTTGCTGCCGGATGAAAACATCGCCCAGGTGTATGCGGAAAACGTTGCTCCGTACGCCAAGCAAGGCGCGACGCTGGCCTTCGCCCACGGCTTCAACGTGCATTACGGTCAAGTCGTGCCGCGCGCCGATCTGGACGTGATCATGATCGCGCCCAAGGCTCCCGGCCATACCGTGCGTTCGACTTACAAGCAAGGCGGCGGCGTGCCTCACCTGATCGCCGTGCATCAGGACAAATCCGGTTCGGCGCGCGACATCGCGTTGTCGTATGCGACAGCCAACGGCGGTGGCCGTGCCGGCATCATCGAAACCAACTTCCGCGAAGAAACCGAAACCGATCTGTTCGGTGAACAAGCCGTGCTGTGCGGCGGTACCGTGGAACTGATCAAAGCCGGTTTCGAAACGCTGGTGGAAGCCGGTTATGCGCCGGAAATGGCGTACTTCGAATGCCTGCACGAACTGAAACTGATCGTCGATCTGATTTACGAAGGCGGCATCGCCAACATGAATTATTCGATCTCGAACAATGCGGAATACGGCGAATATGTGACCGGCCCGCGCATCATCAACGAAGAAAGCAAGAAGGTCATGAAGCAGGTTCTGAACGATATTCAGACCGGCGAATATGCCAAGAGCTTCATCCTGGAAAACAAGGCCGGCGCGCCGACGTTGATTTCCCGTCGCCGCCTGACCGCGGAACACCAGATCGAACAGGTCGGCGAGAAGCTGCGCGCAATGATGCCGTGGATCAAAGCCAACAAGCTGGTCGACCAAGCCAAGAACTAGCACCTGCAAGATCCGGCAAGATAGTATCGACGCAAGACAACGGGGGTAAAGCGCAATGCTTTACCCCCGTTGTCCTTTCCGGATGCATACCTCGTCCATCGAAAAGAATTTGTTTGCGCGGCTTGATAAGCCTCGGCCAGCGGGGTTGACTGCACCCCTCGTTATCTCGTAAAAGGGGCGTTCCGGGTACGCCCCTTTTGATGTTGGAGACGAAAATGAAATTACGCCGCAATTCATGCCTCGCTGCTCTTCTTGCCGCCGCAAGCCTGCCGGTCTACGCACAAACCGCCGTCAATGCAGCGCCGGCCCAGATCATCGTGCCCGCATTCGGCGAAGTGGTGCAGCCGAACGATCAGGCGCAGGCCACGCTGGCAGTCGAAGAGCAGGACAAGGACAAGGCGGCCGCGGCGTCGCGCGTCAACCAGAAAATGAATCAGGGCATCGCCTTGCTGCACAGGCAGGACGCGCAGGCCAAACTGAAGTCCTACGGCTATTACACGTATGCGGTGTATCCGGAAGAGCCGTCGCGTTCCGATGGCGGCGCTGTCGCCGCCAAGCCGCGCCAGCCGATCGGCTGGAGAGTCGGTCAATCCCTCAGTCTGACGACGACCAATTTGAAGGCGCTGCCGCAAACTATTTCCACGGCACAGGTCTGATGTCCTTGAATGGCTTGAATTTCAGTCTCAGCCCGGCCGCCGCGAAACAAATGGACGCGGCGTTGATCGATGCAACTTATAAAAATCTGAATGAGCGGATTGCCGCGATCGCACACGCGATGGGGCGCAATCCGGCCGATGCGGTGCTCGATACGCTGGATTTCGAAGGTTCCGGCAATTATGCGGCGAGCGCGGCGCCGGCGCCGATGATGATGCGCGCAGTCGCGGCCAAGCAGGAAGCCATTGCCGAGCCCAGTTTCGAACCCGGCGAAACGACCTTGAATATGCGCGCCGTCGGCAAATTGAAATTCAAATAAGCGGCGCGTTACATTTGACCGGCGCTCGACTAGAATAGGCGGGTTTCGCCGTTCTTGCGGCGGGAAGTTCATCCCGCCTGGCGAGTGCCGTATGCCAATTGAAATGGAGTCTCCATGGCAAGTTTTCGACGCCGCCGCGCTAAAAGCGGCGGTCCTTCTTTTCCCAAGCTGCTGCGCGCCAAAAACGCCGGATCCAGCGCCGTCGGGCAGGACGACGGCGGGCTGACCGGGGCGCGCGCGCATCGGCGCCATCGCGGCATTTACCTGTTGCCGAACGCATTTACGACGGCGGCCTTGTTCTGCGGTTTTTATGCGATCGTGATGGCGATGAATCTGCGCTTCGGCAATGCGTCGATCGCCATTTTCGTCGCGATGGTGCTCGACAGTCTCGACGGCAGGGTCGCGCGCATGACCAATACGCAAAGCGAATTCGGCGCGCAATATGACAGTTTGTCGGACATGGTTTCTTTCGGCGCGGCGCCGGCGCTGGTGATTTACGAATGGTCGTTGCGCGGCATGGGCAAACTGGGCTGGCTGGCGGCATTCGTGTATTGCGTCGGCGGCGCGCTGCGCCTGGCGCGTTTCAATACCAATATCGCCGTGGTCGACAAACGGTACTTCCAGGGCTTGCCGAGCCCGGCGGCCGCCGCGATGGTGGCGGGCTTTGTCTGGGTGATGGACGATTTGCGTTTTGCCGGCGCGGATCTGAACTGGATCTCCTGGGTGATTACGTTGTATGCGGGGATCACCATGGTCAGCAATGTCCCTTTTTACAGCTTCAAGGACGTCAATTTCCGCAAACCCATGCCGTTTATCGCATCGCTGGTGGTGGTGGTGGCGCTGGTGGCGATTTCCAGCGATCCGTCCAGTGTGCTGTTCGGTTTGTTTGTGTTGTATGGCATATCGGGTTATGTGGTTTACGGCTGGCGCAGGATCAAGGGCAAGCCGGTGACCTTGGTGCAGCCGCGCGATGGGGCGCCCGCACAGTCCGCGGCGCCGATACATGACGCAAGCGACGACTCGACTTCCGGCCCTGCGCAAAACTCCTGATGCGCCGGTGCGGAGGTCCGGGGCCGGAACCGCAAAAAGATGGCAGACGCAGGAATAAGATAATTCCGACATAACAGCCTGCTCCAACGCATCTGTTTCGGTTTATTTTTTGCTGCTCTGTATCTGTCGAAGTTATTTCATGCAAGCCATGATTAACTATGCAAACGCCAATACCCCCTTCCTCACCGTTCCCGACCCGGCAACCGACGCCGCCATCCTCAACCCAACCGCTGTATCGCAGATTGGCTGAACACTATCTGGCGGTAATCAAGGCGGGCACCCTCGCGCCCGGCGATCGCATGCCGTCGGTGCGCCATCTGATGCGCCAGCATGAAGTCAGCTTATCGACCGCGCTGCAGGCCTGGCGTCATCTGGAGCAGGGCGGCTGGCTGGAAGCACGGGCCCGATCCGGCTATTTCGTCCGGCAACCGAAACGCGCCGCCATCGGTCCCGCGACCGAACCGGCGTCGCTGACGGTGCAGGATCCTGCGCAATATATCGGAATACATCAGCGTTTGTCCGCCATCATTGCGCAAGGGCGGCAGCAAGCGGTCAGCGTCGATCTGAGCAGTTGTTGCTGCGCGTCGGAGCTGTATGCCGCTAATGCATTGAAGCGTGCGGCGATAAGGGCCTTGCGCCACGATCCGTCGATACTGACCACCATACTTCCCGGCAACGGGCACGCCAGTTTTCGCAACGCGGTGGCGCGGCGGGCCTTGCGGGCCGGAATTCAAGTCGCGGCGGAACAGGTGCTGGTGACGCAGGGTGGCATCGAGGCGGTCAATCTGGCCCTGCGGGCGGTAGCGCATGCCGGCGACATCATCGCGGTCGAATCTCCGACGTTTTACGGCGTATTGCAGGCACTGGAAAGCCTGGGCATGCGCGCACTCGAAATCCCGACCAGTCCGAGCACCGGCATGTCGATCGAGGCGCTGGAGCTGGCGTTGCGCACGCATGACAACGTGAAAGCCGTCGTGGTGGTCCCGAATCTGCAGAATCCGCTGGGCTGCAGCATGCCGGAAGCGAACAAGGACAGCCTGATCGGCTTGTGTGAACGGCACGGGATCGCGTTGATCGAGGACGATACGTATAGCGAACTGGCCGATAACGGCATACCGTTGACGGCATTGAAGGCCCGCGACAAAAGCGGCAATGTGATTTACTGCGCATCGCTGAACAAGATTCTCGCGCCCGGCATGCGCTTGGGGTGGATGACCGGCGGCCGCTGGCAGGCCCGCGTGGAAATGCTGAAATATTCACAGACGCGCGCCAACGAAGTGCTCACGCAAATCGCAGCGGCCGAGTTTATGCTGGACGGGGCCTATGACCGGCATTTGCGCCGCTTGCGCGATTATCTGCGCGGTCAGCGCGATCGGATGGCCGAAGCCGTGGCGTCGTATTTTCCGCAGGGAACGCGTTTGAGCGTCCCCGACGGCGGCGTGATGCTATGGGTGGAATTGCCGCGTCCCCTGTCTTCCCAGGCGATTTTCGAAGAGGCGTTGAAGCGGGGCATTCGCATTGCGCCCGGCACCATGTTTTCCAACTCCAATCGCTTCGATCATTTTCTGCGCTTGAGTTGCGGTCATCCGTACACCGAGGCGGTGGATCAGGCCGTTCAGTTTCTTGGAAATGTCAGCCGTCAGATGTTGATGCAGGCAGCCTGAGATCAGGTTTATTGTTATCCGGGTAAGAAATAATATTTAAAATTCATGCTGAGACAATTTTCATTATCTTTATAGTGTGGTGTCTGTTGGCTTCAGCCTCAATTTTGGAGCAAGTTTTTTCAGCCCCGGCAGACTTCATTTCATCCTATATCTTCCTATACACGCATCTCAAAACAAGCTGCGAGTCCGGCATTTTTTGATGTTCCGGACGCGTGCGTACGCGTGCGTATGGTTTTTTTTGGGGGGATGTCGCCGTAGCCGGCGCTTGGCTTGTTCGTTAAAAACTATCGTGTTATTTTAAAAAAAGACCGCGCTGCACATCCTTGCGCGGTTTTCATTTTGCCGCGCGCAGCCGCGGCGAGTTCGGTTCAATGCGCGCACGTTTGCGTCCAATTGCGGCGACGGTTCGTTTGCCGGCACCATCACGGGAGTTCCAATCTAGTGACGTCTGAAAAACTAGCGATAAAAAACTTATATAAAATTTTCGGTGATGCGCCTGAACTGGCGATGCGCCTGGTGCACCGGAATGTGAGCAAAGACGAAATTCTTGCCAAGACCGGGCAATCGCTCGGTGTGATCGATGCCAGTTTCACGGTCAATGAAGGTGAGATTTTTGTAATCATGGGTTTGTCCGGCTCTGGAAAATCCACGCTGGTGCGTCTGCTCAACCGTTTGATCGAACCGACCTCCGGCGAGGTCTGGATCAACGGCCGGGACATCAGCAAACACTCCCCCGAAACAACTGCGTGACGTGCGCCGTAACGAAATGAGCATGGTCTTCCAATCGTTCGCGTTGATGCCGCACATGACCGTTCTGGAAAATGTCGGATTCGCTCTGGAGATATCCGGACAAAGCGCGAAGAAGCGCCGCGAAGCGTCGATGGAGGCGCTGCAGAAAGTCGGTTTGGCCCAGCATGCGGACAGCTATCCCGACGCCTTGTCCGGCGGCATGCAGCAACGCGTCGGCCTGGCGCGGGCGCTGGCCGGCAATCCGCAGATATTGTTGATGGATGAGGCGTTTTCCGCGCTCGATCCCTTGATCCGTACGGAAATGCAGGATGAACTGGTGAAACTGCAGGCGGACGACAAGCGCACCATTATTTTCATTTCGCACGACCTTGACGAAGCCATTCGCATCGGCAACCGGATTGCCATCATGCAGGGCGGCCGGGTAGTGCAGGTCGGCACGGCGGAGGAAATTCTGCGCAATCCGGCCAACGATTATGTGCGTTCGTTCTTTAACGGCGTCGACGCCACCAGCGTGTTGTCGGCCGCCGACATTGCGCGCAAAACACAGGTCAATATCATCGATCACGCGGGTATGGGGGTGCATAGCGCTTTGGAACGCTTGCGCCAGCATGACCGGGAATACGGATATGTGGTGAGTCCCGATCAGCGTCTGCTCGGCATCGTGTCGAAAGATACATTGCGCCAGGCCGCGGGGCGCACGCCAACACCGTTATTGCCGGATGCCTATCTGCCGGACTTGCTGACCATCTCGCATGACACGCCGATCAATGCGCTTTACGAGCCGCTGACACAATGCCCGTACGGCTTGCCGGTGGTCGATCGGAATGGCCGGTATCGCGGCTCGGTGACGCGCAACAATCTGCTGGAATTTCTGCATCAACAATCGCACGAACATTCGCGCGAACATTCGCACGAGACCGAGGACGAAGCGGCTTGATCTCCACGCGGTGCGCCGCCGGCGCGATTTGGTCCGGCTATCTCGCTGCGCCGGTCTCATTATGAGGAAATGAAAAATGAACGATCAATCAAGTAATCCTTGGGCGTCATTGTCGCGTCCGACGGCATCGGCGGAGGATGCGCCGATGCAGGATGCCGCGTCCGATTGGCTGCATGCCGGCGCGCCGGATTCGGCGCGCCGGGCGGCGCCGAGTTTCGACTGGACGCACCCGTTCGACAACAACGTGGTTCCCGTCGACCGCTGGGTCGTCCGCGGCCTCGACTGGGTGGTCGCCCATTTTCGCGATGTGTTTCAGCAGATCCGCGTGCCCATAGACGCCAGTCTGTCTTTTGTCGAACATGCGCTGCAATCGGTGCCGGCACTGCTGATGATTGCGCTGTTCGGCCTGATCGCATGGCAAGTCAGCGGCAGGCGGCTGGCGTTCGGAACTGTCGCTTCCCTGCTGCTGATCGGTTTTCTCGGCGTATGGTCGCAAGCAATGACCACCTTGTCGCTGGTAATCACGTCAGTTGTGTTCTGTTTGCTGATCGGGCTGCCGCTGGGCATTCTGGCCGCGCGATCGGATCGCCTTGAAAAAGTCCTGCGGCCGCTGCTGGACGCGATGCAGACCACGCCGGCATTCGTCTACCTGGTGCCGGTGGTGATGCTGTTCGGCATCGGCAATGTTCCCGGCGTGGCGGTGACCATCGTATTTGCGCTGGCGCCGCTGGTCCGGCTGACCAGTCTGGGGATCCGGCAGGTCAGGCCGGATCTGATCGAAGCGACGCGTTCGTTCGGCGCAACGCCGTGGCAGATGCTGACCAAGGTGCAATTGCCGCTGGCGCTGCCGACCATCATGGCCGGCGTCAATCAGGCGCTGATGCTGTCGCTGTCGATGGTGGTGATCGCGTCGATGATCGCCGTGGGCGGGCTGGGGCAGATGGTGCTGCGCGGCATCGGACGTCTGGACATGGGACTGGCGACCGTCGGCGGGCTGGGGATCGTGATTCTGGCGATCGTGCTGGATCGCATGACGCAAGCCTTGATCCGCGAAAATCGTTGCGCGCCGCCGTGGTTCGAACGCGGTCCGGTCGGGATGGCGCGCCGTTTGCGGAGCCGGTTTCAACGAAAGGGAATGAAATGCGAGCCGCCGATGCAGTCGCTGCAGGCCAATTTCAACTAATCAAGGATCGAATGGAGTAAGCATGGTTTTATCGACACTCAACAGACGAGCCGCAGCGCTGATGCTGGCCGCCGGGCTATGCGGCGGCGCGGCCGCCGCCGACGATTTGCCGGGCAACGGTATCACCGTGACACCGATCAAGAGTTCGATCGCGGAAGAAACGTTTCAGACTTTGCTGGTAGCGCGGGCGCTGACCGATCTGGGTTATCAGGTGCTGCCGATCAAGGAAGTGGACTATGCGGCCGCGCATATTGCCGTTGCGAATGGCGATGCAACGTATCTTGCGGCCAACTGGCAGCCTCTGCATGACGATTACTACAAGCGGGCAGGCGGCGCCGCCAGGTTCTATCGCAAGGGGATCTATTCGCCGAATGCGCTGCAGGGCTATCTGATCGACAAGAAAACGGCCGACAAATACAAAATTTCAAACCTTGCGCAATTGCGCGATCCCGCCATCGCCAAGCTGTTCGATATCAACGGCGACGGCAAGGCCGATCTGGCCGGCTGCAATCCGGGCTGGGGCTGCGAACGGGTCATCGAAACCCAGTTGGATGCCTATAAGCTGCGCGCCACGGTGACGCACAATCAGGGCAGCTATTCTGCGATCATCGCGGATACGCTGGCGCGTTACAAAGGCGGCGAGCCCATTCTGTATTACACCTGGACGCCGTACTGGCTCAGCGCCGTGCTGGTGCCGGGACGCGACGTGGTATTCCTGCAGGTGCCGTTCTCGGCGCAGCCGGCGCCGAACCGGAACGTCGATACGCGATTGCCGGATGGCTCGAACTACGGTTTTCGGCCGAATACGCAGCATATTCTGGCCAATCTGAAATGGGCCAAGGCCAATCCCGCCGCCGCCGAACTGTTTGCGATCATGCAATTGCCGAACGCCGATATCAATGCCGAAAACCTCCGCATGGAGCAGGGCGAAAACAAGCCCGCCGATATCGCACGCCATACCGACGGGTGGATCGCCGCGCACCGCGCCGTTTACGACGGCTGGCTGCGGCGGGCGCGGGCCGCGGCTGCCAAATGAGTTACATCATTCCGGCGTGGTCGCCGCCGCGGTCATAACGCATGTCGGGGCCGTTCTCCAGCTTGCGCACGATGCCCTGGTTATCTATGTAAACCGACATCATGGAGTTCCATACCCCGGCCTCCTTGAAGCCGTAATTCCATGCGATATAAGGGGAGCGGGCGTATTTAACGACTTCAGTGGGCGCGCCGACCGTGCGCAGCACATCGTTCCGGGTGGAAACATCGGGTTTAAGCAGCCCGAATCTTTCCATGGTCCATACCTGATCGTAGGATTTCAACCTGCCGTCCGGGCCTATTCTGGCCATATATGAATATTGACCGAAATAGCCGGGCTCGTAGGCCAGCAATTTATCGTTGCCGTCGGCATACACCGATTTCGGCTGGCCGAGTTTGGCGACGGTTTGCGCTTCGGTGTCTCCGACGGCCGGTGGCGGGCCGAACATTGCGCAGCCGGACAAGCCCAGAATGCAGGTAAAAAGGAAAATCTTGGCTAAATGTCTCATGATGATTCCTTGTCAATCCTCGGCGTCAGTCCCCTGTCGACGTAAGTAATTGAATTGGTAGATGTTTTGTGGGTTTTGTTTTATACTTCGCGCTGGTCGTTCGGCCATTTTTTATTTTTATTCATTTTTGTTCACGATTCGCAGGGGTAAATACTCCGCTTGTCGCTTGTTAAGGTCTCTGACATGTCTATTGAAAAAGATGCAAAAGCCGCCATTATCTCAGATAATGCGCGCGCTCAAAACGATACCGGTTCCCCGGAAGTGCAAGTCGCATTGTTGACTGCACGCATTAACGATCTGAACGGCCATTTCAAGGCCCATGCCAAGGATCACCATTCCCGCCGTGGTCTGATTATGATGGTTAATCGTCGTAAAAGTTTATTATCGTATTTGAAAGATAAAGACGCTACACGTTACCGTGCGCTGATCGAAAAACTCGGCTTGCGCAAGTAATTGTTGTCGTTCTTCGTCCGGTTTTTATAGCCTTCAATGCCCGCATCAGTTTCTGATGTGGGCATTTTTGTTTGCGGCTTTGGCAGCTAAACAGTTATGAGCAGGCATTCGCAGTAGGTGATTGTGTTTTTGCGGCAGTCATCGTGGTGAGGTGAACGACAGCGCCTGAAAATCTGTCGGCAAAATAGAAAGGAAACACCTTGTTTAATAAAATTACGAAATCATTCCAATATGGTCAACATCAGGTCACTTTGGAAACAGGCGAAATCGCCCGTCAGGCTTCCGGCGCCGTGCTGGTCTCCATCGAAGATACTGTGGTGCTGGCAACCGTCGTCGCCCGCAAGGACGCCAAGCCGGGCCAGGATTTTTTCCCGCTGACCGTGGATTACATTGAAAAAGCCTACGCGGCCGGTCGTATTCCGGGCGGTTTTTTCAAGCGCGAAGGCAAGCCTTCCGAAAAGGAAACCCTGACGTCCCGTCTGATCGATCGTCCGATACGGCCGTTGTTTCCCGAAGGCTACATGAACGAAGTGCAGGTCATCGTGCATGTGCTGTCGGTCAACCCTGAAATCGATCCGGACATCGCCGCCATGATCGGCGCGTCCGCTGCGTTGTCGGTCGCCGGTCTGCCGTTCAACGGCCCGGTCGGCGCGGCGCGTGTGGGCTACATCAACGGCCAATATGTCCTCAATCCGACCGCGTCGCAATTGAAGACCTCGGAGCTGGATCTGGTGGTCGCCGGCACCGAAGCCGCCGTGCTGATGGTCGAGTCGGAAGCCAAGCAATTGTCGGAAGAAATCATGCTGGGCGCGGTCGTATTCGGCCACGATCAGATGAAAGCGGTGATCGACGCGATCCACGAGCTGGTGCGCGACGGCGGCAAGCCTGAAGTGCAATGGAGCCCGGCGCCGAAGAACGAAGCGCTGATCGCCAGAGTGGCGGAATTGGGCGAAGCCAAGCTGCGCGAAGCTTATCAGGTCAAGGACAAGCAAGCCCGTACCGCCAAGCTGAAAGACGTCACCGCCGCGGTCAACGCAGCGCTGGCGACCGAAGCCGTGGCGCCGGATTCGGTCGAAGTCGGCAATATCCTGTTCGATCTTGAAGCCAAAATCGTCCGTTCGCAAATCCTGGACGGCGAACCGCGCATCGACGGCCGCGATACCCGCACCGTGCGTCCGATTTCGATCCGTACCGGCGTCTTGCCGCGTACCCATGGCTCGGCCTTGTTCACCCGTGGCGAAACCCAGGCGCTGGTCATTGCGACCCTGGGCACCGCACGCGACGAGCAAAAAATCGATGCATTGATGGGCGAATTCTCGGATCCGTTCATGCTGCATTACAACATGCCTCCGTTCGCCACCGGCGAAACCGGCCGTGTCGGGGTGCCGAAGCGCCGCGAAATCGGTCACGGCCGTCTGGCCAAGCGGGCGCTGCTGGCGGCATTGCCGCCGAAAGAAGAGTTCAGCTACTCGGTGCGCCTGGTTTCGGAAATCACCGAATCCAACGGCTCATCGTCGATGGCGTCGGTCTGCGGCGGTTGTCTGGCCCTGCTGGACGCCGGAGTGCCGATGCAGGCGCACGTCGCAGGTATCGCCATGGGGCTGATCAAGGACGGCGGCAAATTCGCCGTTCTGAGCGACATCCTGGGCGACGAAGACCACCTCGGCGATATGGACTTCAAGGTGGCGGGTACCGCCAACGGCATCACCGCGCTGCAAATGGACATCAAGATCATGGGCATCACCAAGGAAATCATGCAAGTGGCGCTGGCGCAAGCCAAGGAAGGCCGCGAGCACATCCTGGGCGAAATGCAGAAGGCGATGCCGCACGTGAAGACCGAACTGT
>JAQGLY010000027.1 GCA_028292625.1 Herbaspirillum sp.
ACCAGCGTGCCGCGAGCGCCGTTAGCCTGCGATAACTTTATAAGAGAAGCCCCAATCACCATGACGATACAGAGCAGTTGAAAGACGCCATCGACTCGCAACAGATGCAGATTGAAAATCATCCGAATGTCGAACAAATAGGGCAGAAACGTTCCAACGAGGAAAATGGCAGCTGCGGTGGCAACAGCGACACGCCAGAAGTGGCCATTGGCGATCCATCGCGATGCGACGATGCCGGCGATAAGGACGAAAAGAAGGTTCTTGATCCTCGCCCCTTGCGCCGCTTCGATCAGGAAATGATACGGATAGTAAAGGCGCACGTATTCGGTAAAACTGACATCGGCGCCGCTTCCGGGAGCTGCAAGTGCCGACTTGATCCATAACGCGATTGGCAAGGTCAGCATGACCAAGAGCAATGTCGCCTTTGCGCAAGCCGCTATCGTGGGCCGGGGCTTGCAGCACAGCACACACGCGGCCATCATGAGCAGCAACCAAAACCCCACGAAGGCATTAATCGATACCGTCACTGCGGCAAGCACGGCGGCCCAGATGTAACGACGCCGCAGGGTACAAAGCAAAGCCGCGATGATGAACGGCCAGGTGAATTCCGAATGGTTGAAAAAATTGATGAACAGGCCGTGCTGGCCCACCAGCGAAGCTCCTCGCAACCACGGGCTGACGGCCGCAATGACCAGGCCGAGCAGAATCACGCCGCGGCTGCGCACACCCAGCGCCACCAGCATGAAAGCCAGTGCAACGAATGCGCTTGCCCTTGAAATGACCTGCGCAGCAAAAAATAGCCAGTAGACGTTTGTTTCGGTCGCGAGCAGCCGCATTACAGGCCATACCACAGAGGTGAAATATTTCAGCGTCTGATAGAACTGGTCGTTTGCAAATTCCGGCCGTGCGGCAAAGTTCAATACATAGGGAATATGGAAGATATTGTTCGACGTGCCAAACATAAACGGCGTGAAAACCAGTGAAATGATCGAGGCGAACAACCCCATCCCGACCAGTTCCGCGCTATGGGCCCATGCCGCGCTTAACCAGCGTTCCAGGATCCGGCGTCTACTATCGGCCCCAAGTATCTCAGCATCACTTTTGAATAGATTATTTGAAGGAATCTGCATCATACCGCCAGCCAGGTTGCAATTAAGAAAAAAACGCCGATCAGCCGACTGACCTTGTCCTTGGCGGCAAACACCACGGGGTCGTCATGCATCTCGCCGCGCGAGGTTTTTACCCAGACCCGACTGATCCAGAATAGCAGCAGCGGACAAAGCCACCATAGGAACTTCGGATTCGAATATGAGGTCGCCATGTCGGGGCTGTTCAGGTACAGCGCCAGCACCAGCACCGCGATATAGCCCGACGACGTACCCATCGACTGGATCAGCGGCATGTCGTCAATGCTGTAGCCGCGCCCTGAAGCCACCCGCTGGCCGCGATTCTTGACGGCCACCATTTCGGTGAAGCGTTTGATCAGCGCCAGGCTCAGGAAAATGAACATCGAAAACGCCAGCAGCCAGAACGATAACGCCACCGTGATCGCCGCAGCGCCGGCGACTAGCCGCATCGTGTACAGCCCGGCCAGGAACATGACGTCGATCGTCACCCGTTCCTTGGCCCAAAACGAATAGACCGCGGTGGCTACGTAATACGCGCCCAGCGCCAGCATGAAATTCCACGGCAGCGCCGCTACCGACAAGCCGATGGAAGCCATCAGCAACACCACGATCAACGCCATGCCATGGGAAATCGGCAAGGTGCCGGCGGCGAAAGGGCGTCGACGCTTGGTCGGATGCTGGCGGTCCGCCTCGAGATCGAGCAAATCGTTGAGGATGTACACACTCGACGCGCACATGCCGAAAGCGAAGAAAGCCGCGCAAGCCTGCAACAAGGCATCGATCTGGTTCGCCTGGTGCGCGGCGACCAGCGGTACGAAGATCAGGATATTCTTCGTCCACTGATGGACCCGCATGCCTTTCAACAGCGCTTTCAGGTAACGGCGCGGTGTCCGGCTCTGCCAGGCTGCGGGTTTGATCTTCTCCAGCGTGGCCTGCACGCTGCTGCTGGTATCGACCAGCCATGCCTGGCGTGCCGCGTACCAGACCTGCAGGTCCGCATGACTGTTGCCGACATAGTCGAAACCGCCGTCGCCATAGAGACTCACCAGGCGATTCCGTTTGCGCGCGGACGACAGGTTGACTCCGCCTTCGGTCGCATGCACCGCACTGAATATTCCGAGATGATCGGCCACCCCGGTCGCGAACTTCCGGTGCGATGCGGTCGCCAGCACCAAGGTGCGGCCACTCTCTTTCTCGATTGTCAATTGTTGAAGCAGCGACGTGTTATAAGGCAGCAGCGTCGCATTGATCTGGACCCGCGAAGCAATCTGCTCCTTGCAATAGGCGCGACCCTTGAACAGCCAGCCGATTACCTGCAACGCCATCCACGGACTGCGCTTCAACAGCAGGAAAAAGCTTTCGAAAAGCAGGTCGGTATGAATCAGCGTGCCATCGAGGTCAACGCAAAGCGGCACATCGGCGCGGGCATTCATCGGTCAGGACCTGGCGATCAGGACCACGCCGCCGGCCACCAGCAATGTTCCGGCCAGACGCGTCGCGCTGATGACGTCACCCATCACGAGCTTGCCGAGCAACATCGTCACGATGAACCCTAG
>JAQGLY010000046.1 GCA_028292625.1 Herbaspirillum sp.
GACCGACAATTCGGACTGGGCGACCAACTGTCCGGAATACAAGGTGACGGCGGTGCAGGTGATGCCGGTGGCGCAGCCGTCGGAATGGCAGAAGGAATACCAGAAGTTCAATGCGCAGCAGGTGTCCCTGCTCAAGGGCGTGCCTTATGAAGAAGCGGCGGTGACAAAATGAAGCATCCGGAATCCGGCATGAAAGCCGGCAATCTGGTCAAGATGGCCAATCAGATCGGCTCGTTTTTCGAAACGATGCCGAATCGGGAACAGGCATTGACCGATATCGCCGCGCATCTCAAACGTTTTTGGGAGCCGCGCATGCGCCGTACCTTGTTGGAGCACGTCGATCTGCACGATGGCGCCGAATTGAAGGCGATCGTGCTGGAAAGCTTGCGGTCGCGGCGGGCGGATGTGGTTTGAAACGATGGCTGTGACATGAGGGGGGCGGAAGTGACGGGCTCGATACAGCGCTGGCTACGTTTCCATCACCGGGATACGGTCGGTTTCGGCACGCTCGAAGGACAGAAAATCCGGGTTTATTCCGGCGATATGTTCGATGACCCCGAGCCTACGCACATGACGATGATGTTGAACGACGTCAAAGTGCTGATGCCGTCCGTGCCGGGCAAGGTGCTGTCGCTGTGGAACAACTTCCGCGCCCTCGGCCGTTCCCTGGGACTGGAACCGCCCGTGGAGCCTTTGTATTTGCTGAAAACGCCGAATTCATATCTGAATCCGAACGAAACCATTCGCACGCCGCCGTGCGGCGACGGGCAAGTCGCTTTCGAAGGCGTGCTCGGTATCGTGATCGGCCGCAGCTGCAGGGACATCGCCGAGGCGGACGCGCTTGATTACGTCTTCGGTTACACCTGCGCCAACGATGTGACTGTGATTGACACTCCCGCGAGCGACGAAAGTTTCCGGCAATTGGTGCGCGCCAAGGGATTCGATACCTTTTGCCCGTTCGGGCCGGTGATCACCACCGGCCTGGAACCGGCGATGCTGGTGGTCAGAACCATGCTCAACGGCGAAGTCAGGCAAGATTATCCGGTCAACGACATGATTTTTCCGGTGGCGCAGCTGGTGAGCAAGATTTCGCGGGATGTGACGCTCAATCCGGGCGATGTCATTCTGTGCGGCACCTCGGTCGGCTTCGGTCCGATGAAGCCCGGCAGCATGGTGGAAGTCGAAATCGACGGCATCGGGAAGCTTTGCAACCGCTTTGCCTGATGTATGCAGTGAATATGTTGCGATGCAACTAAACCTACCCTAAATCTTCCCCTGATTCTTTAATCTGCTCAGCGTTTCAGGCGACAGATTCAGATACGACGCCAACTCCTTTTTCGGGATCCTGTCGTACAGCTCGGCATGCTTGCGCAGGAAGCGGTGCACGCGGCCCGGAGCGTCCAGCAAATGCAGCGTGATGGTATGGCCCATGATTTCGCTCATCAGGTGCATCACTTCGTATTCGAACGCCGCCTTGACCTGCGTATGGCTTTCCATGAACGCCACCCAATGCTGCAGCGGCATCTTGACCACGCGCGCCTTGGTGACGCAAACTATGCTGTAAGGCGTCGGCGTCTTCAGCCGCCAGGCGGCGTAACTGGTTTCGATATCGCCTTCGGCGCCGAAGCGCAAAATCATTTCCTTGGCCTGCTGATTGGTGACCACCCGTTTGAGGATGCCGTCCAGAATGAAATACTGCTCCATTTCATGGACGCCCTGATGCAGTAGAAAGTCGCCTTTCTGATAATTGACGACCGTTAAATAAGGTTCCAGCGCCGCCATCTCGCTATCGCGCATGTCCTTGAGTACGAGATTTTGCTTCAGCTGCACGCGAATGATGTTTTTTTCTGGATGGTTTGCGACAAGCGACATAGGAATCGATGCTCAATCTAAAATAAGGTGCGACGGCGCGCAGGACAGGAACAAAAAGCGCAACCGAAGCGCAAGGAAATGCTTTATCGTATGTGCAGCATGTTATCGCAGTTTCAAGACCCGATTGCACTGCGCGTCGGTTTATCCGGCGATTTTCGGAAAATAAAAGCGCCTTTGCATCAGCGGACCAGGGCGCCGGAACGGCGGAAATCGCGAGGCGACGTCGCTTCTGCGAGGTGTGCAGTGCAGCATCGACGTTCGTTCGGAAAAGTAGTCTTATAGATGTTCGGGGAAATTGACCCGGGTCAATGTGGGGAGCAATACCGGATGGATATGATTACTGCTACTTAAAGCCGGAACAACCCCGGCGAAGTGCGAACCACAACGTGGCAGTGCCGGGAGCAGATCGCGTACTGCGGTTTCTCCTGGCATTTCTGCGTTAAAAAAATGGTCATTGCCTAGTGTCCTTGTTGGATAAACATAGAAAAAGGAATAAGTATTATGAGCAAACCTTTAGAAGGTATTAAGATTATCGACTTTACGCACGTGCAGGCAGGTCCTGCATGTACGCAATTGCTGGCCTGGTTCGGCGCCGATGTCATCAAGGTCGAACGTCCGGGCTCGGGCGACGTGACCCGTTCGCAACTGCGCGACATCCCCGGCGTAGATGCCCTGTACTTCACCATGTTGAACAGCAACAAGCGCTCGTTGACACTGGACACCAAGAAGCCGGAAGGCAAGGAAGTGCTGACCAAGCTGATCAAGGAATCCGATGTGCTGGTCGAGAACTTCGGCCCCGGCGCGCTCGATCGCATGGGCTTTACCTGGGAACATATCAAGGAATTGAATCCTGGCATGATCGTGGCATCGGTCAAGGGCTTCAGCGACGGCCATCACTACGAAGACCTGAAAGTCTACGAAAACGTGGCGCAATGCGCCGGCGGTGCGGCATCGACCACCGGTTTCGATGACGGCCCTCCGACCGTCAGCGCCGCCGCTCTGGGCGACAGCAATACCGGCATGCATCTGGCGATCGGTATTCTGACCGCATTGCATGCGCGCAACAAGACCGGCAAGGGCCAAAAGGTCGCGGTCTCGATGCAGGACAGCGTGTTGAATCTGTGCCGCGTCAAGCTGCGCGACCAGCAACGTCTGGACCGTATCGGCTACCTGGAAGAGTATCCGCAATATCCGCACGGCAAATTCAGCGACGTGGTGCCACGCGGCGGCAACGCCGGCGGCGGCGGCCAGCCTGGCTGGGTGCTCAAGTGCAAGGGCTGGGAAACCGATCCTAACGCGTATATCTATTTCACGATTCAGGGTCACGCATGGGCGCCGATTTGCAAGGCCTTGAACCGTCCTGAATGGATCGACGATCCTGCATACAACACCGCATCGGCTCGTCAAGACAAGATCTTCGATATTTTCGCGGTCATCGAAGATTGGCTGAAGGACAAGACCAAGTTCGAAGCGGTCGATATCCTGCGCAAGTTCGACATTCCATGCGCACCAGTGTTGACGATGAAGGAAATCGCCAACGATCCGTCGTTGCGTGCAAGCGGCACCATCACCGAAGTCGATCACAAGGAACGCGGCAAGTACCTGACAGTCGGCAGCCCGATCAAGTTCTCCGACATGACTGTCGAGATCACCGGTTCGCCATTGTTGGGCGAGCATACCGACGAAGTGCTGGCCAGCCTGGGTTACGACAAGAAGCAAATCGCCGATCTGCACGCCTCGCAAGCGGTGTAACAGCGATCGAGCAAAATAGAGAGTAAACTTTGCCGTTAGCGGCAATGGCGTCCGGAAGCCTCGCAGGCTCCGGACGTTTTTTCATTTGAGGAGGGCACTCATATGCAAGCTAACATCGATTTGAACCAGCTTGTCGACGCAATTGGCGACGGGATTGTGGTCTGCGACGCCGGCGGCGCCATTACGGGCTGGAACCCGGCCGCGGAGCGCATCTTCGGTTTTAGCGAAAGCGAGGCGCTGGGCCGATCGCTGGACCTGATCGTTCCCGAGCGTCAGCGTGCGCGTCATTGGGACGGTTACCACAAGACCATGGCTACCGGAGAAACCCGTTACGGCAATGACGTCCTGCGGGTGCCGGCGCTGCACAAGGAAGGGCGCCCGTTATCGATCGCGTTCACGGTCGCGCTGCTGCGCACGCCGGACAACAAGGTATCGTCGATCATCGCCGTGATCCGTGACGAAACCGCGCGCTGGACTGAAGAACGCGAGCTGCGCCGGCGTTTGACGGAACTGGAAGCAAAAGAAAAGGCCTGAGATTTTCCGGCCGCCAATGAATTCGTTAGTTGACTGAAAAGGATATTGCAATGCGTTATCGTCGTTTGGGTAAAAGCAATCTGAAAGTATCCGCCCTGTGCCTGGGCACCATGATGTTCGGCGATCAAACCGACGCCGCGGAGGCCGGGCGCATCGTCGCTTCGGCGCGCGATCACGGCATCAATTTCATCGATACCGCCGACGCGTATTCGCTGGGCGGGTCGGAACGCATGGTCGGTCAGATTTTGCAGGGCCAGCGCCATGACTGGGTGCTGGCCAGCAAGCTTGGCAATCCGATGAGCAAGGAGTTGAACCAGGAAAATTATTCGCGCCAGTGGATTATGCGCGAAACCGAACATAGCCTGGAACGCCTGCAAACGGATTATCTGGATATCCTGTATCTGCATCGCGACTACGCCGACACCGATCTGGAGGAAGCGGTGCGCGCGCTGGGCGATCTGATTCGCGACGGCAAGATCCGTTCGTTCGGCATTTCCAATTTCCGCGGCTGGCGCATTGCCGAAATCGTTCATCTGTGCCGGCAATTGAACGTGCCGCAGCCGGTGGTCTGCCAGCCATATTACAACCTGCTCAATCGCGGTCCGGAAGTGGAAATTTTGCCGGCTTGCGCGCATTACGGCATCGGCGTGGTGCCGTACAGCCCGATCGCGCGCGGCGTATTGACCGGCAAATATCCGCCGGGCCAACCACCGGCGCAAGACAGCCGCGCCGGCCGCGGCGACCGCCGCATCATGCAAACCGAATTCCGCGAAGAATCGCTGCAGATCGCGCAGCAACTGAAAGAGTACAGTGAAGGCAAAGGCTGGCGTCTGGGGCATCTGGCGACCGCATGGGTGCTGGCCAATCCTATCGTCAGTTCGGTCATCGCCGGACCGCGCACGCTGGCGCAGATGGAAGATTATTATGCCGCGCTGGAATTGACTGTCGGGCCCGAGGAAGAAGCGCTGATCGATGCGCTGGTGACGCCGGGCCATGCGTCGACGCCCGGTTATAACGACCCGAGCTATCCGTTTTTCGGCCGGCCGGTGGCGTCTGGCGGCGCCGATGGCGGCAATGCCCCGAAGTAATCTTTTTTGACGCTCTCTGTCGAGAGCGTCGAATTTCCCCTTCCGCCGGCCTGCCATCGCGAGGTCCCGCCGACTTCGTATAGAATTCGGGCTCTTCAAAGGATTCCGATGAACGAGCGGCAGCCGGATAGCCCGGACATTGACAACGCATGGTGGTGGCGCGACGGCTTGAAATCGGCGCTGGAGCTGCCGGACGGGGTGCATCTGGCGGGCATGACGCTGGCCGCGGCGGCGTCCTTGGTCGATGCGGCTGTCGATGGCACAACGCCCGACTGGCCGCCGCAGCTGGGGCGCGCCAGCCGCAAACGCAAAATTGACTATGCTGCCGGCCGCGCTTGCGCGACGGCGGCGTTGCGCGCGGCGGGCTGCCCCGGGGCGGCGCCGCCGGCCATGGGTGAAGACAGGCTGCCGGTGTGGCCGGCCGGCTGGATCGGCAGCATCTCGCACGGCGGCGGCGTGGCCGTTGCCGCCGCGGCCCGCCAAGGCATGGTCCCCGGGCTGCTCGGGATCGATGTCGAAAAACTGATCGAGCCGACGTCGATAGAGGGCATCGCCGCGCTGGTGGCGCTGGACGGCGAACTCGATATGTTGACGGATTTGACGCCATCGCAGGCATTGACCTTGTTGTTTTCCGCCAAGGAATCGTTGTACAAGGCGCTGTATCCGGCGGCGCAGCGGTTCATGGATTTTAGCGCGGCGCGGCTCGCCGCCGTAGCGGGACGCGCCCGGCTGACGCTGAGGTTGACCGAGGATTGGCATGCGGAATGGCGCGCCGGGACGGAGTTGGTAGTCAGTTATGCAATATCCGGTGAGCGTATCTATACCGTGGTTTGGCTGCCGTAAGCAGCACGACGCGCATATGCGCAGGCCTGCTTTGTGGCATCATACGGCCTCAAATTTACAGAAGAGCGCGCTTATTCCGAGTTTCCGCCTGGTTTCCGCTGAGTTTCACTTAGTTTTCACCTCAAGGCGGGAATCCCTCGATCGCTTGTCAAAGCGGCATACAATGCCTTAGCAGGGTCTTACATGGGATGGTGTCGTGACCTATAGCATTAAAGAAATTTTTTACACACTGCAGGGCGAAGGCATGCAAGCCGGACGTCCCGCGGTGTTTTGCCGTTTCAGCGGCTGCAACCTGTGGAGCGGCCGCGAAGAGGACCGGTCGACCGCCGTCTGCCAATTTTGCGATACCGATTTTGTCGGCACCAATGGCGAAGGCGGCGGCAAGTTCAAGGATGCGGCCGGGTTGGCGGCGGCCATCGATGCGCTGTGGCCCGCCAGCTACCCGGCCAGCAAATATGTCGTGTTTACCGGCGGTGAGCCCTTGCTGCAACTGGACGCGGCGCTGATTCGCGAGGCGCATGCGCACGGTTTCGAAATCGCGATCGAGACCAACGGCACGATAGAGGTGCCGCCCGGTGTCGATTGGATCTGCGTCAGCCCGAAAATGGGCGCGGAACTGAAAGTCAAGCGCGGCAACGAATTGAAAGTCGTCATTCCGCAGGAAAACCAGACGCTGGCCGATTACGAAGCGCTGGATTTCGAGCATTTCCTGGTGCAGGCGATGGACGGTCCGCTGGCGGCGGCGAATACGCGCCGTGCGATCGAAATCTGCAAAAACAATCCGAAATGGAAGCTCAGCATCCAAACGCATAAACTGCTTCAAATACCCTGAAAACATGCTAACCATTACCCGCAAACTGGAATTCGACGCCGGCCATCGCATCCCCGATCATAAAAGCCAGTGCCGCAATCTGCATGGACATCGCTATACGCTGGAAATCACGCTGACCGGCGCGGTCATCGACATCGAAGGCAGTTCCGATAACGGCATGATCATGGATTTTTCGGATATCAAATCGCTGGCCAACGCGCATCTGGTCGATCTTTGGGATCATGCGTTTCTGGTGTACGAAAAGGACGCGCCGGTGCGCGCATTTCTGGAGAGCCTGCCGGATCACAAAACGGTGATCATCAGCCGCATTCCGACTGTCGAGAATCTGGCGCAGACCGCGTTCGACATTCTCAGCGCCGCGTATCAGGATCGCTACGGCACAGGCTTGCGTTTGCAGAAGCTGGTATTGCATGAAACGCCCAATTGCTGGGCCGAAATCAGCGCGGACTAGCATCATGCCCGACGCCATGACCGATGTCGCGATTGATGCCGAGTTCATGCGGTTGGCCTTGGCCCGCGCGCAGCATGCGTGGATGCTGGGCGAAGTCCCGGTCGGCGCGGTGGTGGTCAGGGACGGCGCCGTGATCGCGACCGGCTTCAATCGTCCGATCGGCGGCCACGATCCCACCGCCCACGCCGAAATCATGGCGCTGCGCGCCGCCGCGGAAACACTCGGCAATTACCGCTTGCCCGGCTGCACGCTTTATGTGACGCTTGAACCCTGTGCGATGTGCGCCGGCGCGATGATGCATGCGCGTCTGACGCGGGTGGTCTACGGCGCCCCCGATCCGAAAACCGGCGCTTGCGGTTCCGTCGTCGATCTGTTCGCCGAAGCAAAACTGAATCATCATACCGAGGTGCAGGGGGGAGTCATGGCGGAGCAGTGCGCCGATCTGTTGAAACGCTTTTTTGCCGAGCGGCGTGCGCGCCAGCGGCCCGAGGTTTCCTCCGGCCTCGCGGCCGCGCCCGATGCCGATGGACAGGCGGCCGGATGACGCGCATTCCCGATCTGTTCGCACCGATCGCGCCCGAACAGTGCGCGGTTCCGCCGGGCACCGGGGTGGCCGTCATCGCGCCCAGCGGCGCGGCGGTCGATCCGGATGCCGTGGCGCGCGGCATCGCACTGCTGGAAGCGCAGGGCTGCCGCGTATACAACTATTACAACCATGCGCGGCGCCATCAGCGTTTCGGCGCGACCGACGCCGAACGTGTGGCGCAGTTGCACGCTGCAGCCGCCGATCCCAATGTGCAAGTAGTGATGGCCATACGCGGCTCCTACGGCCTGTCGAGAATGCTGGACGCCATCGATTACGATGCGCTCGCCGCCAGCGGCAAACTGTTCGTCGGCTTCAGCGATTTGACGGTTTTGCATTTGGCGCTGTTCAAGCGCACAGGGGCGGTCAGCTTCGCCGGGCCGATGCTGTGCGAGGGATTCGGCGCACAGCAAATCAGCGCCCCGACCGTCAACCATTTCTGGCAGTGCGTCACGCATGCCGAACATGCGATAGGCGTGCCGGTCGGCGCCAATCCCGCGCTGGCATTGGAGGGCACGCTGTGGGGCGGCAATCTGACGATGGTCGCGCATCTGATCGGCACGCCGTATTTTCCGGCGGTCGACGGCGGCATCCTGTTTCTGGAAGACATCGCCGAACATCCGTATCGCCTTGAGCGCATGCTGTTGCAATTGCATCACGCCGGCGCGCTGAAAAAGCAACAGGCGATCCTGCTCGGCGATTTTTCCGGCTACCGGCTGGCGCCGCACGACAACGGCTATGACTTCGACGCGATGCTGGCCTACCTGCGCGCCGAGCTGAAGCTGCCGATACTCACCGGGCTGCCGTTCGGCCATATCCGGGATCATGCCACGCTGGCCGTCGGCGCGCATGCTTGCGTGAAGGCCGACGGCGACAGCTGGTCGCTTTCGTTCAACGCTTATCCTATTCTTGCAAAGCAGTCGGTCGGCAATTCGGCGCGGTGATGGGACGCGTATCGGCCGCATTTAAAGCGGCCGGATTTCCACCTTGAGCCCGGCGTCGGTGACGGTAATGGCGCCGGGTTCGAAGCGTTGGCCGTTCAATTGCAGTTCTTCCGGTTTGAAGGTGTACAGCGGGTAATTGTCGAGCACCTGCACCGCGACCGTATTGCCGATATCGCGCATCTGCTGCGCGTACGCCGCCGGCATCCCGGGCACCTCGATTTGCTTGAGCTCCGGGCGGTCGAGTCGCACCGTGCGCGTAGCGGCATCGTATTTCAGGCCGCTGTCGATGGTCAATACGCCGTTAACCGGCGCGGCGGCCAGCAACAGGCTGGTCACGCCGGCGTCGAGCTTGGTGACGATGCGGTTTCCGGCCGGATCCAGCGTCAGTTGCGGATTGCTGAGCCGGACATTGAACAGATCCATGTAACGCAGATCGCGCGGGAAACGCGTCTGGATCGCGGTTTGCAGTTCCCGCGCCGAAAACGTGTAGTCGCTGGTCCACACATTGTAGCCGGCGTAGGCGGCCGGGCCGGGCAGGGCGAGGGCGGCAAAAATGGCCGCCGCAAAAAGCGCGGCGATGCCGCCGGGCAAGCTATGCCGCCATGCTCGGCGGCCCTGCCTGCAATAGGCGATCAGGCGGTTTAGGATCATTGAGGCCTTGTGGTGGTGGCTGGTGCAAGCCTGTTGGAGCGCGACCCGGCGGAAAAATTCATAAATCGGCGGTCGAATCCCCATTGCGCAATTGCGGGCTCAGGCACAATGGCGAAATCGCCGGTTATCTGAATCACTCTCCCAAAACGACACATCTAAGTGTTATCCACTGAAAAGAACATAATCTCTATTTTCGCTGGCGAGCAGAATAGGAATATCCATCAATTTCAAGGGCAGGTGCAAGAGTCGGATCAACGATATCTCGACTATATAGCTGGCATTCCGTTGGAATCGTTTTTACCGTACCGAGAATATCCCATTCACCGAATGAAAATAGACTACAGAAAAACAAGAAGGGAACGGCGGCTATAATGTGCGCCATTCAATATTAAGAAGAACTGAATGAATAGGGGAAATGGACCGCCTGAGAATTCTAGGAATGCAGCGATCGCACAAATATTGGTGTCCGCTGGTTTTTTCCTAACCATTGTATTTTTTGGGCTAGCCATTTATACGCTTCTCGCTAACGTCGTGGGGATGGCGTTTCATGGGTTCGTTCCGGCAGTAGCGCAGATCGCGCTGTTTTCTTTTGCATGCGTGATCGCATATATTTCGATTCATCGAACAGAAAAGTTGCTCGGCATTCGATTTCGAACTAAGGCAAAAGATTGGGTAGTTATTGCGGTTTGCTGCTTCATCGTTTTCAGGCGTACCTATTGGTCAGTCTATGATCTATTTACGCCGACTGATCTAATTGGCGGTGTAGCCAGGGCATCGAATGGGATGATCCCCTTTTCATTTGCAAACTTCCCTGAGTTTTATGCCAATTATCACGCTCACTTTATTGTTGCCAGTTCAATTCTGCGCACAGTTTTAGGAATAAGCGTCATTCACGCCATTCTGCTCTGCTACATGATCGGCACAGCGACGTTCGTATCTTTTGTCATTCAGTATCTGAAATTCAAGTTTCAACTTGGCTATTTCGCTCGGATAGTTTTCTTGATATTGCTTTTGATAGCGTCCAGTTTTCCGCTAACTCTAGATTTCGATGGCGGGTCGATCCGAAAGGCTGAGGAATATGTGATGATCTCGGATATCATCCTGAGCAATTCCTGGGCGTTCGGATTGAGCATGCTGCTGCTTCTGCCGGCAGCTATAGAGTTTCAGAAAAATGATGTTAGATTTGCCCTCGCTTTTTGGGTAACATGCATATTTTTTTTGCTGACCATATCAGTCAACGGGTCGGTCTTTTCATTCGGCCTGATTGCCTGGTCCTCCTGGGCATTGATCAATGTCTATAGCTTAGGTTGGCGTCGCGTAGCGTCTGTCTTGGCGGCCTGTGCTGCTTTATTCTTGATCTCGCAGCAAATCCCTTCGGTGAATCTTTCCGGCGCACCTTATACGCATCCAGCGATTGCATTCAGAGCGATGTCAAGCATATTTGGCCCCTCCGTGGCGTGGCATATTCAGCTTGTCGGACCGCTCAGTCTGATTGCTTTTGCTATTTTATTCTATGAGGTTTTGAGGAGAGGGGTTAAAGCGGTTATCGACTGGACACCATTTGATATTTTCTTCGTCATTGCGCTTACCTTCCCGATATTGTTTTCAACCACCGGCATCAGCGAATGGGATGCAGTACATAAGAATTCGGTAATGTCTATTTTTCTATCACTATTCGTGCTTGCTTCGCGCAGAGAAAAACTGAGTTTTTTAAACGGGAAATACTTGATTTCTGTTTATGCTGTCATCGCAATTGTTACTGCCCCTAATATTGTCGATTTCTTTCGCCGGACCACGCGTGACGAGTGCTCCTGGTGCAAGTTCGATTCGATAGAGAAGGGGCCAGAGGTTGCCGTGCTGAAGGAATTCAGGACCAGCGTAATGTATCCCATCGATCGGGTTTCACTTGATACCCATTCATTCCAGAATTCGCTAGCGGGACACTTCACAAAGAATTCTATTTATCCGGGATTTTTACTGTGGATTAATCAGGATGAGTGGCCGCGTAGCGACCGATTTCGAGATGTGGAGTGGTTAAAAAACTATATCAAGAAGCAGAAACTCCCCGGGCTAATTCAGTTGCCTCAGGAGAGTTCTGCGGAATTCACGCAGTGGTTCAAAGCTAATGCCGGCCAATTTCAATTTAATCTAGATTGGAATGACGGGAAGAAGGTTGGTCAATATTTTTATATCCCCATTGTTTGGCCTTAAATAGCAATGTTAGTCAGAAAGTTATAAAAACCGCCTACGGGCGGTTTTTTTATGCCCGGAGCAAAAAGGCCAGTAAAGCGTGATTACGTCAGTCAGATGGGGTCGTTCGGCTCGACGGGAATTGGCCAGGCGCCCCCCATTCCGGCGACCGATATTCATCGGAAGCGACAATGCTATCCGCCTTCTTCGCCCCAATAATCCAGCATGCACCTTCGAGTTCGGCAACTTCATATTCGCGCCTTTCCGTCATGGAAAATACAGCTATAGGTGCTTGTTAACTTATGGTTTATACAGTGGTTTATTGTGGTCAAGGTATAATGCCTGATTCGTTATCAACCGCTTGATTTAATTCAGAAAAGACGTATTTTAGAATGCTATCCACTGCAAACATCACCATGCAGTTCGGCCCCAAGCCGCTGTTTGAAAATATTTCCGTTAAATTCGGCGATGGTAATCGTTACGGCCTGATCGGCGCAAACGGTTGCGGCAAATCGACCTTCATGAAAATCCTCGGCGGCGATCTCGAACCGTCGGCCGGCAATGTGATGCTCGATCCGAACGAGCGCCTGGGCAAGCTGCGCCAGGATCAGTTCGCATTCGAAGACATGCGCGTGCTCGACGTGGTGATGATGGGCCATACCGAGATGTGGGCGGCGATGGCCGAGCGCGATGCGATTTACGCCAATCCCGAGGCCACCGACGACGACTACATGAAGGCCGCCGATCTGGAAGCCAAATTCGCCGAATACGATGGCTATACCGCCGAAGCGCGCGCCGGCGAGCTGCTGCTGGGCGTGGGCGTGGCGATCGAACAGCATCAGGGGCCGATGAGCAATGTCGCGCCGGGCTGGAAGCTGCGCGTGCTGCTGGCGCAGGCGCTGTTTTCGAATCCGGACATTCTGCTGCTCGACGAACCGACCAATAACCTGGATATCAACACCATCCGCTGGCTGGAAGACGTGCTCAATCAGCGCAACTCGACGATGATCATCATCTCGCACGATCGCCACTTCCTGAATCAGGTCTGCACGCACATGGCCGACATGGATTACGGCACGCTGAAAGTCTATCCGGGCAATTACGACGAATACATGCTGGCATCGTCGCAGGCGCGGGCGCAGCAACTGTCGGCCAATGCCAAGGCCAAGGACAAAGTCGCCGAACTGCAGGATTTCGTGCGGCGTTTCGCGGCCAACAAATCCAAGGCGCGCCAGGCGACTTCGCGCGCCAAGCAGATCGAAAAAATCAAGATCGAGGACGTCAAGCCGTCCAGCCGCGCCAATCCCTTCGTCCGTTTCGACGGCGAGAAGAAGCTGCACCGTCTGGCGGTGGAAGTGCAGGGCATCGAAAAAACCTACGACCGGCCGATTTTCAGGAATTTCAGCATCATGGTCGAAGCCGGCGAAAAGATCGCGATCATCGGCGCCAACGGCGCCGGCAAGACCACGCTGTTGCGCAGCATCGGCGGCGCCGATGTATGCAAGCTGACGCCGGATCGCGGCCTGGTCAAATGGGCGGAAAACGCCGACGTCGGTTACATGCCGCAGGATCCGACCGAGGACTTCGCCGCCGACATGACATTGACCGACTGGATGGGCCGCTGGACCAAGGAAGGCGACGACGATCAGGCGGTGCGCTCGATTCTGGGTCGTCTGCTGTTTTCCGGCGACGACGTGAAGAAATCGGTCAAGGTATTGTCCGGCGGTGAAAAAGGGCGCATGACCTACGGCAAGCTGATGCTGGGCCGGCACAATGTCCTGTTGATGGACGAGCCGACCAACCATATGGACATGGAGTCGATCGAATCGCTGAATATCGCGCTGGAAAAATATGCGGGCACGCTGATCTTCGTATCGCACGACCGCGAATTCGTATCGTCATTGGCGACCCGGATCCTGGAAGTAAAGGAAAACGAAGTGGTCGATTTCCAGGGCAGTTATGAAGATTACCTGAGCAGTCAGGGTATCGAGTAAACGGCAGCGGCCGGAGGCGCATCGTATCGTCATGGATCATTCCGCAATCAACCAGAATGCCTCGCTGAAAGGCGTCAAAGTCGTCGAAATCGGCACACTGATCGCCGGCCCGTACGCCGCCAGCCTGCTCGCGCAATTCGGCGCCGACGTCATCAAGATCGAAGCGCCGGGCGACGGCGATCCATTGCGCAAATGGCGCAAGCTGCACAACGGTACCTCGTTGTGGTGGTATTCGCAAAGCCGCAACAAGAAATCGCTGACGCTGAATTTGAAATCGTCCGAGGGCCAGCAGATCGTCAGGGATCTGGTCAGGGACGCCGATATCGTGATCGAGAATTTCCGTCCCGGCACGCTGGAAGCGTGGGGACTGGGTTGGGACGCGCTCTCGGCCATCAATCCGAATCTGATCATGGTGCGCGTTTCGGGTTATGGGCAGGACGGTCCGTATCACAAGCGTCCGGGCTTTGCGGCGATCGCCGAATCGCTGGGCGGCCTGCGCAATCTGATCGGCTTTCCCGACCGGCCGCCGGTGCGCGTGGGCGTGAGCATCGGCGATACGCTGGCGTCGCTGTACGGCGTGATCGGCGCCTTGCTGGCGATGCATCATCTGAAATCCAACGGCGGCAAGGGCCAGTTCATCGATATCGCGCTGTACGAGGCGGTATTCGGCGTGATGGAAAGCCTGATTCCGGAATATGCGGCATTCGATTTCGTGCGCGAACGCACCGGCGCCAGCTTCCCCGGCATTTCGCCGTCCAGCACCTATCTGTGCCGGGACGGCCTGTACGTGATTATCGCCGGCAACGGCGACAGCATCTTCAAGCGTCTGATGCATGCGATGGGCCGCGCCGATCTGGCCGAAGATCCGGCGCTGGCGCGCAACGACGGCCGCGTGCTGCATAACGACATGATCGATGCCGCCATTACCGACTGGACCACGCAACACGATCTGGATCACATCCTGCAAGTGCTGGAAGCCGCCGACGTGCCGAGCAGCCGCGTCTATACCGCCGCCGACATCCATAGCGACCCGCATTACCGCGCGCGCAATATGATCGAACGGCACACGCTGCCGGACGGCCAGCCCATCGATTTGCCCGGCGTGGTGCCGAAACTGTCGGCAACGCCCGGCAAGACCAATTGGGTCGGCCCGGAACTGGGCCAGCATACCGACGAGATACTGGCGGCGCTGGGCCGCAGCGCCGAGGACATCGCCCGCCTGCGTAACGATGGCGTGATCTAGGGGCTCCGCACTGTTGCAAATGACAGGTGCTAAAATAACAATCCGCCCAAAATTCCGCGACATTCATGATGACGACCAAAGAAGTTGAATTCGTACGTCCCGCCCCAGGCGGCAGTTGTACCGCGCAGGCCTGGGCGCGCGTGCCGGCCACGCCTACGGTTGCGGAACGCGGCGCGTTGAAGCAGCGCGCGCGTGAGTTGCTGAAACAGACCGGCGCGGTCCTGGTGGCGCATTACTACGTAGATGCCGATCTGCAAGATCTGGCCGAGGAAACCGGCGGCTGCGTTTCCGATTCGCTGGAAATGGCGCGCTTCGGGCGCGACCACGCGGCGCAGACGCTGGTGGTCGCCGGCGTGCGCTTCATGGGTGAAACCGCCAAAATCCTGAGTCCCGGCAAACGCATCCTGATGCCGGATCTGGACGCTACCTGTTCACTCGATCTGGGATGTCCGATCGACGAGTTCAGCGCGTTTTGCGATGCGCATCCGGACCGCACGGTGGTGGTGTACGCCAATACCAGCGCCGCGGTTAAGGCGCGCGCCGACTGGATGGTGACCTCGTCGATCGGACTGGACGTGGTCGCGCATCTGCATGCGCAGGGCAAAAAAATCCTGTGGGCGCCGGACAAGCATCTGGGCGGCTACATTCAACAAAAAACCGGCGCCGACATGTTGTTATGGCAGGGCGCCTGCCTGGTGCATGACGAATTCAAGGGCCTGGAACTGGAATTGATGCGGCGCGAACATCCGCTGGCCAAAGTCCTGGTGCATCCAGAATCGCCGCCGGCGGTGGTGGCGCAGGCCGATGCGGTCGGTTCGACTTCGCAATTGATCGCCGCCGCCCAAAGCATGGACGCCGATGAATTTATCGTTGCGACCGATAACGGTATTTTGCACAAGATGCGGATGGCGGCGCCGGGCAAGCGCTTTATCGATGCGCCGACCGCCGGCAACAGCGCCACATGCAAGAGCTGCGCGCATTGTCCATGGATGGCGATGAATGGATTGCAGAATCTGATCGATGTGCTGGAATCCGGCAGCAATGAGGTGCATGTCGATCCACTGGTCAGCCGGCGGGCGGTGGTGTGCATGGACCGAATGCTGAATTTCGCGGCGGAGCAGAAGAAGCGGGTGAGGCCGGTCGGGGATTTGGCGGCGGAGCAGAAACTGTTTGCCGGGGTAGGCCCGGCGTAAAATGCCGGCGACCGCGGCAAATCAATCGCCCGATCGCGCCGGCGTCAGCACCGTCGGAAGCGCTTGCGGCAACAACCCCGGATAATCCAGGCTGTAATGCAAGCCGCGGCTTTCCTTGCGCGTCAATGCGCTGTCGACCACCAGCGACGCCACCGTCACCAGATTGCGTAATTCCAGCAAATCGCGTGATACACGGAAGTTGGCGTAATACTCGTCGATTTCCTGTTTCAGCAATGCGATCCGGTGGCCGGCGCGTTGCAATCTCTTGTCGGTGCGGACGATGCCGACATAATTCCACATCAGACGGCGCAACTCGTCCCAGTTGTGCGAAATCACCACCTGTTCGTCGGCGTCGCTGACGCGGCTCTGGTCCCATGCCTTCAGTTCGGCCGGCGCAGCGATCGGCCGGCTGCGAATATGATCGGCGGCGGCGCGGCCCATGACTAGGCACTCGAGCAGTGAATTGCTGGCCAGCCGGTTGGCGCCGTGCAGGCCGGTGCAGGCGGTTTCGCCGACCGCATACAACCCCGGCAGATCGGTGCGTCCGGCGATATCGGTGAGCACTCCGCCGCAGGTATAGTGCGCTGCCGGTACCACCGGAATCGCCTGGCGGGTGAGGTCGATACCGAATTCCAGGCAGTGGGCCAGAATGGTCGGGAAGTGTTCCAGCAGGAATTCCGGCGGCTGATGGCTGATGTCCAGATCGACATGGTCCAGGCCGCGCTTTTTCATTTCGGCATCGATGGCGCGTGCGACGATGTCGCGCGGCGCCAGTTCGGCGCGCTCGTCATAGGCCGGCATGAAGCGCATGCCGGCATCCGCGCCGGCGGCCGCCGGCAGTTTCAGCAGCGCGCCTTCGCCGCGCAATGCTTCGCTGATCAAAAACGATTTGGCGTACGGGTGATACAGGCAGGTCGGATGGAATTGAATGAATTCCATATTCGCGACCCGGCAGCCCGCGCGCCATGCCATCGCGATGCCATCGCCGGTCGAGGAATCCGGATTGGAGGTGTATAAATACACTTTTCCCGCGCCGCCGGCGGCCAGCACCACCTGATTGCTGGCGATGCCGACCACGTCACCGCTGGCGATATTCTGCGCATACAGGCCGATGCAGCGTGCATCGTCGCCCACGCCGGCGCGGACCACATCGACCGCGCAATAATGTTCCAGCAAAGTAATATTCGGATGTGTGCGCACCTGCTGTTCCAGCGTCACCTGCACCGCATGGCCGGTGGCATCGGCCGCGTGAATGATGCGGCGCTGCGAATGGCCGCCTTCGCGCGTGAGGTGAAAACCCAGCTCGGCGCTGATGTCGGGCGTGAACGGTACGCCTTGCGCGATCAGCCATTCAATCGCCGTGCGCCCCTGTTCGACGATATAGCGGGTGGCCGCCGGATCGCACAAACCGGCGCCGGCGTCGAAGGTATCGGCGATATGCTGTTCATGGCTGTCGCCAGAGTCCAGGACGGCCGCAATGCCGCCCTGCGCCCAGTTGCTGGCGCCGTCCAGCAGAATGCCTTTGGAAATGATTGCCACTTTGTGCGTCGCGGCGAGATGCAGCGCGACCGACAATCCGGCCAGCCCGCCGCCGACGATTGCGACATCGAATTTCATGCTCATTGTTTGATCCGCCATGTGTGGGGGAATTTGGGTGCAGGCTGCGCTGCGATTATTGGATTATCCGCTTATTGCGCAATCGGTTTGATTTTGGCAGCGGCGGCCTTGGCGTTGACGCGCGCGGTGTCGACATCGGCAGCGGCGGCCAGCGCCACCCCCATGCGGCGGCGCTTGAAAGATTCCGGTTTGCCGAACAGGCGGATATCGGTGCCCGGGATGCGCAGCGCGTCGGCGACGCCTTCGAAAGCAATTGCCGGCGCGTCGTGGCCGCCGTAGATGACCGCGGACGCGGCTGGCGTTCTGAGCGTGACATCGACTGGCAGGCCGAGAATGGCTTTCGCATGCAACTCGAATTCGCTCTGGATCTGGCTGGCCATCGTCACCATGCCGGTGTCGTGCGGACGCGGGCTGACTTCGGAGAACCAGACCATCTGGTCCTTGACGAACAATTCGACGCCGAACAGGCCGAGGCCGCCCAGATTGCCGGTGACTTTGGCGGCGATGTCGCGCGCTTTTTCCAGCGCGGCCGGGTGCATCGCATGCGGTTGCCATGACTCGACGTAATCGCCTTGCACTTGCACATGGCCGATAGGCTCGCAGAAATGGGTCGCCACCGCGCCGTCGGCGTCCAGCGCGCGCACGGTCAACAGGGTGATTTCGTAATCGAAAGCGATGAATCCTTCGACGATGACACGGCCGGCGTTGACGCGGCCGCCCGCTGCGGCATGGTCCCAGGCGGCGGCGACATCGGCCGCGCTGTCGATTTTCGATTGGCCTTTGCCGGAAGAGGACATGACCGGCTTGATCACGCAGGGAAAACCGATGTCGGCACAGGCGGTTTGCAGTTGCTCCAGATTGTCGGCAAAACGGTAGGGGGAAGTGGGCAGCGCCAGCGTTTCGCCGGCCAGACGGCGGATGCCTTCGCGATTCATCGTCAGCCAAGCCGCCCGCGCGGTCGGAATGACCGTTGTCTTGCCGGCTTTTTCCAGTTCCAGCAGGGTTTCGGTGGCGATGGCTTCGATTTCCGGCACGACCAGATCGGGCTTTTCCTGGGCGATCAGCGCGGCAAGCGCAACGCCGTCGGCCATATTGATGACGTGGGCGCGATGCGCGACCTGATGGCCGGGGGCATTCGGATAACGGTCTACCGCGATCACTTCCACGCCCAGACGTTGCAGCGCAATAATGACTTCCTTGCCCAATTCGCCGGAGCCCAGCAGCATCACTTTAATGGCGGACGGCGATAAGGGGGTGCCGAGGCGGATGGGAGTTTTCATGTCAGCGAAATGGCAAGATAGCGGAGCGGCGACGATACCAAATCCTGGCCGGTTTGCCCAGTGGCCGCCTGCATAAAATTTTTAAGCCTAAACAGGCCTAAAACCCGCTGTTGCGGAGCCGTAATGCCTGCATATCCGCGCCGCCGGGACGCTGGAAGACGCGCAAATCGAATTCGGCGATGATCGCCAGCAAGTGATCGAAGATGTCGGACTGGATGCGTTCGTATTCCGCCCAGACGGTGGTATTGCTGAAACAATAAATTTCCAGCGGCAAACCTTCCGATGTGGGACTTAATTGCCGCACGATCAGCGTCATGTCCTGGCGGATGGCCGGATGATTGCGCAGATAGCGCTCGATATAAGCGCGGAAGGTGCCGATATTGCTGGCCTTGCGCGCGTTCAGCGCGGCGGCGCCGCGGGCGGCGAGCTCGGCGTTCCATGTGTCGAGTTCGCGTTGTTTGCGTTCCAGATAATCGTCCAGCAGGCTGAAATCCTTCAGCCGGACGCACATTTTTTCGTCGATGAATTTGATGCTGTTCTGATCGACGAACAAGGCGCGTTTGATGCGCCGAGCGCCCTTTTCCTGCATGCCGCGCCAGTTTTTGAAGGCGTCGCCGATCAGGCGTTTGGTGGGGATGGCGGTGATCGTCAGATCCCAGTTTTGCACTTTGACCGTGTGCAGCGCGATGTCGATCACGGCGCCGTCAGCGTTGAGTTGCGGCATTTCCACCCAGTCGCCGACGCGAATCATGCCGCTGGAACTGATTTGTACGCTGGCCACCATCGACAGCAGCGTGTCCTGGAAAATCAGCATCAATACCGCCGCCATCGCGCCGATGCCCGACAGCAGGATCAGCGGCGAACGGTCGAACAGCGTGGCGATCACCAGCACTGTGGTGACGGCGTAAAGCGCGATTTTGCAGAGTTGCAGATAACCCTTGATCGGCCGCGAACGCGCGCCGGGGCGGGTCTGGTAAATGCTGTCGGTCAGATTCAGCATGCCGCTCAGCGCCAGGGCGATGGTGATCACGATAAACGCTTGCGATGTGTTTTGAACTACGGCGCTCACGGCTGCCGGGAGCGCGGGCAGCATGCCGACGCCGCCGTAGATCAGCAGCGCCGGCACGATATTGGCGAGGCGGGCAATCACTTTATTGAGCGATTGGCGAGCTTCGCGATCGGCGCCGAGCATGCCCATTTGCCGGCACAGCCCGCGTACCAGAATGCGTTTGACGAACAGATTGGCGATCCAGGCCAGCAGGATCAGCAGACAGATCGAAATCGATGCATGCAGCTGGGGGCGCCCTGCCAGCCAATCGATGACAACGACTATTTGCTGCGGCATCAATGTCCTTGACGAAAACCGGGAAACGCAACAGTGTAGCCGCGCGGCAACGTCATGTTGTTTGGAACTGCCGGTTTTGTTGTGCAAATAAAATGAACAGACGTAAAAAAGCCGCAACGGTTGCCCGTGCGGCATGAAGGTCAACTGTGCGCCTGGGGCGCACTGGTTTTTTTAACGATCGGATGCGTAGATATTGGTATCTTTCGTCTCTTTGACAAACAGCATGCCGATAATGAATGTCGCCGCGGCGATCACGATCGGATACCACAGCCCGAAATAGATGTCGCCCTTATAAGCCACCAGCGCGAACGCGGTGGTAGGCAGCAGACCGCCGAACCAGCCATTGCCGATGTGATAGGGCATCGACATCGAGGTATAGCGGATACGCGTCGGGAACATTTCCACCAGCATCGCGGCGATCGGGCCGTAGACCATGGTCACGTACAGCACCAGGATGCACAGCAGCAGCAATACCATAGGCTTGTTCATTTGTTCAGGATCTGCTTTGCTCGGATAGCCGGCGTTCTTGATGTCGTCGGACAGTTCCTTGGAGAAGGCCTTGTCCTTGGCGGCGGCTTCTTCCTTGCTCAGGCCGGCTGCGTCATACGAGGTCATGGTCTTGTCGCCGATCTTCACGGTTGCCAGCGAACCGGGCGCGCCGGCTACGTTTTCATAGTTCACCGAGGCGGCCGACAATTTCGCCTTGACGATATCGCAGGACGAGGTGAATTTCTTGGTGCCGGTCGGGTTGAACTGGAATTGGCAGGTGGACGGATCGGCGGTGACGATCACCGGCGCATTCGTTTGCGCCGCTTCCAATGCCGGATTGGCGAAATGCGTCAGGCCCTGGAAAATCGGAAAATACGTCAGTGCGGCGATCAGGCAGCCGGCCATGATGATCGGTTTGCGGCCGATTTTATCGGACAGCGTGCCGAAGATCACAAAGAACGGCGTGACAATCAACAGCGACAGCGCGATCAGAATATTGGCGGTGGCGCCGTCGACCTTCAGCGACTGGGTCAGGAAGAACAGCGAATAAAACTGGCCGGTGTACCAGACCACTGCCTGGCCGGCGGTCAGGCCGATCAGCGCCAGGATCACGATTTTCAGGTTGCCCCAGCGGGCGAAGGCTTCGGTCAGCGGCGCTTTGGATGTCTTGCCTTCCGCCTTCATTCTGGCGAAAGCCGGTGATTCGTTCATCGACAGCCGGATCCAGACCGAGACCCCCAGCAGGATCACGGACACCAGGAACGGAATGCGCCAGCCCCAGTCCGCGAACGCTTCTTCGCCGATCGAGGTGCGTACGCCAAGAATCACCAGCAGCGACAAAAACAGCCCCAGGGTGGCGGTGGTTTGAATCCACGAAGTGAACGCGCCGCGTTTGTCGTGCGGGGCATGCTCCGCCACGTAGGTCGCGGCGCCGCCGTATTCGCCGCCCAGCGCCAGCCCCTGCAATATGCGCAGGGCGATCAGGATGACCGGCGCGGCCAGGCCGATGGAAGCGTAATTGGGCAGGATGCCGACGATGAATGTCGCGGAGCCCATGATGACGATGGTGATCAGGAACGTATATTTGCGCCCTATCATATCGCCGAGGCGGCCGAACACCAGTGCGCCGAACGGCCGTACGATAAAGCCGGCAGCAAACGCCAGCAGCGCAAAAATGAAAGCGGTATTCGGATCGGTGCCGGCGAAGAACTGCTTCGCGATGATCGCGGCCAGCGAGCCATACAGGTAAAAATCGTACCATTCGAACACGGTACCCAGGGATGAAGCCAAAATCACCTTGCGCTCTTCCGCGTTGATGCCGCGTGTAGTCTTCGTGATAGGTGCTGTCACTGTGGCCATGTTGCGTCTCCTCGATTGTTTTTTCTTTAATGGTGGTTTAACGGACCAGCTTGCGGCCGCCTATCCCCATGCGGAGTGTGCGACGCTAAACTTACGCGATGCTTGCTTGAAACTTACGGAAACTTACGGCGGGGAAGGGATTTTTTAATGGGACAGAGCGCCGATCCGGCCGGGCGGCCGGTGGAAGGCAATGTGTTACGGCTTTAATGACTCATAAAGAAAAATTAAAACAGTTTTTACTTTCCATTATCTCCATGATGTTCAGCGCGGTAGCGAAATCATTCGCGGCTATTGCTTGCTCGTATGCAATGCCGAACATTTGACATTTCACTTGCTGCCCACTCGGAATATCCGGGTAATATTCCTGAGCCACGACGTTTCCCGCGATGGCTGAAAGACATACGGCAAAAACAATGGCGAAAATTTTGCGTTGTGTGGATTTCATCATTTTTCCTAAGAATTTTTCAGAAGCGGCATAACGCGGAATACCGATCGGATATCCGCGCCATGGTTAAATGGGCTGGTTAACAGCCGCGATCTGCGATCTGCTGCATGATCGCCATCGACGCATCGTAATTACCCATCGACAGCGCTGTCTGCAAGGTTTCGTACATGATCTTGCAGATTTCCTCCGAAGGAGCGGCGGGGGTTGGCGGCGTTGCGTCGTCGGCCAGCGCGGATCCGCCGATGGACAGCAGTCCGGCGGCAAAGATGGCGGTCACGATTTTGCGTTGCATAACTTTCATTAAGTTCTCCTGGGTATTGAATGTGAAACCGACGTTGCGATGATTAACGACATCGGAGTCCGAAGAATCTTCCTTTTTGATTCCCAGTTAAACTATGAGACTTAACAGCTGTTCGATACCTTTTTCCCGATTTCTTTCTGCATTCAGCATCATGACAAATATCCCTCCCAGCTTGCAGACTTTTGGCCAATTTTTCGCCAAGGGCAATCCTTTTCTCGCCAGCATCGGCGTGGAACTCCTCCATGCCGGCAACGGCGAAGCCGAACTGACGCTGACCTTGCGCCCCGATCACATGAACAGTTGGCACGTAACGCATGGCGGGGTCTCGATGACGCTGATCGATGTCGCGATGGCGCTGGCGGGGCGCACCTTGTCGCCGACCGCCCAGTCCTGCGTGACCGTCGATATGAATACGCGCTTTCTGCAGCCGGGCGGCAAGCCGGGCGACCGGCTGGTGGTCAAGGCGAAGGCGTTTCATCGCTCGGCCACCTTGTGCTTTTGCGAAGCCGAAATCCGCAACGGCAGGGATCTGGTGGTGCATGGCACTGGCACCTTTAAATATTTAAAGCAGCTCGACAAGCTCGGCAAACTGACCGCGCCGAGCGGCAATGGGGACGCCTGACATGCCATGCCGGATTGTCGTCGGCGGCTGGAATGCGTTGGCGAACGATGCCCGAGCGATCAGGCATGAGGTATTCGTCCTTGAGCAGCAGGTGCCGGAGGAGCTGGAACTCGACGCTATGGATGCGCAATGCCTCCATGCGGTGGCGTATGACCTGGACGGCGTCGCCGTCGCCACGGGGCGCCTGTTGCCGGATGCGCACATCGGCCGCATGGCGGTGCGTGAAACGGTGCGCGGCAGCGGCGTTGGGGGCGCGTTGTTGACCAAACTGATCGAAGTCGCTCGGCAGCGCGGCGACTCTGAAGTCGTATTGAGCGCACAAGTCCATGCGGAGTCGTTTTATCGGCGCCACGGTTTTGTGCGTGAAGGGGCGGAATATCTGGACGCCGGCATCGTGCATGTGACGATGCGGCGTAGTTTAGAAACTATTGCAAAATGATGCCGGTGAACGGCATGTCCACGAGCGGCTTATGACTGAGTCGTGCAGCCCAAATCCAGAAGTTTATGTTCGAGTTTCAGCATTTCGCCGAGGGCCACGGCAGCATCCAGCAGGTTCAGCGTGGGCAGCGTATCTTCGATCTCGGCTATTTTGCTTCTGATGTCCAGGCATGCGCCCGCGTTGTCGCCGGCCATCGTAGCGCCGCCGACGGTCAACAGGCAAACAGAGAGCGCGCCGGCGGTGATTTTAAGACGTATCGATTTCATAAGATTCTCCTGAAGGTTTGTCCGAAGTCGGAATCAGAAGAGTCGTACTTTTTTACCAGTCGTTAAACTGTAGAAATCGGCAGGTCTTATAGGTGGTGGTGACGCAGGCCTGTCGGACAATACGCCTTCGGCTATTCAGGACGAAGCGTTTTTCTTTGAACGCCAACAAAAACCCCGTTCGTCCTGAGTAGTCGCGTCAGCGACGTATCGAAGGAAGCGCACCGGCCCAAAATCGTCTTAACCGAACGGCATTAGGGCTATTCGGGGTTTTTCAGCCCGCAGCGTCCGCGTTCCTGGTGCACGGCGGGGGGCGGCGGCTGCAACAGCATTGCCTCATGATCGATCAATTGCTCGGTCAGTACGGCTCTGCCGTCGCTGTACAGCCGGACCAACGTCGAGTTGCGTGTGCCGTAACCCGGCGAGTTGATGAATACCGGCGACAATTCGCGTTCACGCTCGATGCTGACACCGGTTTTCGGCAGACGGCAGTCGCCCGCGAGCGTAGTGTCGGTCAGCATTTCGAAATAGGTTTCGTCCGGTGCGCCCTGGCAGAGCAGGCTGCAGAACTGGGCTTTGGCGCGGGTGACTTTCGGCCACGGCGTATCGAGCAATGCATTCGATAATCCGTAGATGCCCGCCGTCAGCGGCTGGCCGTTGCGCGGATCGCCGTCGGCCTTGTTGGAAAACCAGTACAAGCCATCCTTATCGCCGATCAGCAGATTGAAGCCGTTATATCCGGCGGCCTGAGGCGCCAGTTGACTCAGATACTCTTGCGGCGATACGCTGCCGATGAGGTAGTTCGACACCAGCGTGCCGCGGGTCGGCGCATCCGACCTGCGTTCGGTGGGAGCCCGGAAATTGGTCAGCGCGGCGAAGCGGCCATCGCGGGTAATGCCGAGCCAGGTGCCGCCGCCCTGCAGATCGCGTCCCGCATAGACATGCGGGTGGTCTTCCCACCAGCCGGCCGGGCTGGCGGGGCGGTTATAGAACTCGTCGCGATTGGACGCCACGATCAGCGGCAAACCAGGCACCACCTGCCAGGAAAAAACGATCAGGCACATGTCGTGAAATCCTGAAAGTATTCGACGTGACGCTCGCCGTCGATCAGCATCGCATAATTGGCTTCGTCAAAGGCCTGTAGCAGGATGTTTTCGAAATCGTCAGGGACGTTCGGATAGACTTCCATCCAGGTATCGGCGGCTTCCGCGGCCTGGCTGGTTCGCGGGCGCCGTTTCAATTCGCCGGCGACATGATATCGGGCGCGCAAAGATGCCTGCATTTGCTGCACCTGGCTTTGCACTTGCCGCGCATGGGCCACCGCCGCCCGGTAATAGATATAGAGATCCATGATTTACCGCGCTTCGGTCAGCGAATAAGGCAATGGCTGGAAGCGCAGCCCCGGCCCGGTGGCCGATCCCACATGCACGCTGACTTCAGGCATGGCCTCCAGCGTCGTCAATTTGATCTCGGTCAGGCAACTGATGCGGCCGTTTTCGCTTTCGGCATTGACGATCATGCCGCAGGGTTGCTCGGGGTCCTCGCTGGAAAAAATTTCGTCGCCAGCGTGAATCGCCGCGCCGCCATCGGCCGTGGCCAGCGCCATGCGGCGTTTGGCTTTGCCCAGATACTGGCTGCGCGCCACGATCTCCTGCCCGGGATAGCAGCCTTTTTGAAAGTCGACGCCGCCGATCAATTCGAAATTGACCATTTGCGGCACGAATTTTTCCTGCGTCGCCGCGGTGATCCGCGGCACGCCGGCCTGAATGTCGCCCAGGCGCCAGACCGCGCCGTCGACCACGGCCAGCTCGGCGCACAATTGCGGCCACGCGGAAATCGCGATGGCGTTGTCGGCGATCCATTGGTAACGAGGAAGCGCGTCGGCGCCGTCGGCCAGGCGCATCAGCGTGCCGGAGGTGTTATCGATTTTGGAATAAGGTTGCGCCGGCAGCTGCGGAAACCATGTGTGCAGCGCTGAGGCGGCCTTGTCGCCGGCCAATCCCAGCACCGCCTGCCGTTCGCCGGCATCCTGCAGTTTGGCTTTGGCGCGCAGCACATACATCTGCAGGCGCTTTTGAATCGCCGGCTGCAGTTCGCGCGGCAAGGACAGCATGATGACGTCGCCGCTTTTCCACATCAGCAGGGTCGCCAGCAGACGGCCCTTGGGCGAACAGTAGCCGGCCAGCCGCACATCGCCGGGGCCGAGGTGTTGCACATCGTTGGTGAGCTGATTGTGCAAAAAGGAGGCGGCGTCGTCGCCGCTTACGACGATCAATCCCTGATCCGTCAGCGGCGCGACGAAATTCCTGCCGGCGTGCGCGGCCGATGGCACGGTTTGCATGCGAAGAAATGCGGTCCAGTCCGCGTCGGGAAGCGTCGATTCAGTCATAAATTAGGCTACTTTCGGGTTCAGCGATTATCATTCATGCCTCGATTATAAAGAGGTAGCAAAAACATGTTTGGAAAACACCGATTCGACGCTGTCGAAAACTCCATCCGGGCCATCCCGCCCTTGAGCCCATGACGGCGCTGAATTCGCGCTTTCCGTCCGATCCAAACGCATTGAACCATTAATCCTTAGAATTATTAACGGTTTGATCAGAAATTTTCGTAGACCGTATCAGCATTCGCTGCATGAAAAAATTATTTACTCTTTTTTTGACTATAGGCATTGCTTTCAGCGCCGGCATCGTGTTTTGGGCGCAGCAGCCGATCATGGACGCGCCGCATGCGCCGGTTCCATTCGAGGTCAAGGCCGGCAGCAGTCTGGCCGCTTCCTCCGAACAAATCGCGGCGGCCGGAATTCCGCTCAATCCTATCCTGTTTTCGGTATTGGCGCGGGCCACCGGCAAAGGCGGCAAAATCAAGGCCGGCAGCTATGAGCTGAAACCCGGCGCGACGCCGCTGCGATTGCTGACGCAACTGGTGCGCGGCGAGTTCGCACAGGAGTCGCTGACGGTCATCGAGGGCTGGACCTTCAGGCAGATGCGCGCGGCGGTCGCCGCCAATGCGGGGCTGCGACACGATACCGCCGCCTTGTCCGATACCGAGCTGCTGGCCAAGATCACCAGCGATTATGCGATGCCGGAAGGGCTGTTTTTCCCGGATACCTATCTGTTCGCAAAAGGCTCCAGCGATCTGCAGGTCTACAAACAGGCGTATGCGGTGATGATGAAAAAACTCAACGAAGATTGGGAAAAGCGCGATCCGTCGCTGCCCTATCGCACGCCCTACGAAGCCCTGACCATGGCGTCCATCGTCGAAAAGGAAACCGGGCAGAAATCCGAGCGCGGCATGATCGCCGGCGTGTTCGTCAACCGGCTCAAGCTGGGCATGCTGCTGCAAACCGATCCGACGGTCATCTACGGCATGGGCGACCGCTATCATGGCGTGATTCACAAATCGGATCTGTTGGCCGATACCACGCATAATACGTATACCCGGCGCGGTTTGCCGCCGACGCCGATTGCGCTGCCGGGAGCGGCGTCGTTGACCGCGGCGCTGGCGCCGGAGCGCACCGACGCGGTGTATTTCGTGTCGCGCGGCGATGGGACCAGCGAGTTTTCGAGCAGTTTGAGCGATCATAACCGCGCTGTGAACCGGTATCAGCGATAAGCTCGCGCATGCGGCACGTAAATGATTGAATACGTAAATAATGCCTACCAGCAAAGCACATGAATACTAAAAGCAGCAATTCACAGCCGGGCCGCTTTATTACCTTTGAAGGCATCGACGGCGCCGGCAAGTCCACGCATATCGCCTTGGTCGCATCATGGCTGCGCGAACGCGGTCTGAGTGTGACGACTACCCGTGAACCGGGCGGCACAACGCTGGGCGAATCCTTGCGCGAATTGCTGCTGCATCAGAAAATGCATCTCGAAACTGAGGCGCTGCTGATGTTCGCGTCCAGGCGCGAGCATTTGGCGCAATTGATCGAACCGGCGCTGGCGCGCGGCGACTGGGTGATTTCGGACCGCTTCACCGACGCCACTTTTGCGTACCAGGGCGGCGGCCGCCATCTGGCGCTGGAAAAGCTGGAGGCGCTGGAGCAATGGGTGCATCCGCATCTGCAGCCGGATCTGACGCTGTTGTTCGATGTGCCGCTGGCGGTGGCGCGCGCGCGGCTGAACGCGGAGCGCACGCCGGATAAGTTCGAGCAGGAAAAGGCGGGCTTCTTCGGCGCCACCCGCGACGAATATCTACGCCGCGCAGCGCAGTTTCCTCAGCGTTTCCGCGTGATCGATTCCAGCCGGGCGTTGGCGGAGGTCGAAGACGAATTGCACGGCGTGCTGGCCGCCGCTTTCCCATTCTTATGAGCGATATTCTGTTTCCGTGGCAACAAGAAAGCTGGCGCCAATTACAGCAATTGCGCGCCCGTTTGCCGCATGCCATTTTGCTGTATGGCGCCGAGGGCATAGGCAAAACCCATTTTGCCGAAGCATTCGCGCAATCGCTGTTGTGCGAAGCGCCGCTTCGGGACGGCTATGCCTGCGGCCAATGCGCGGCCTGTAATTGGTTCGCGCAGCAGAATCATCCCGATTTCCGCCGCGTGCGGCCCGAGGCGCTGGACGACGACGACAGCGGCGATACCGACGGCGGCGAAGAAAAGAAAACCGCCAAGGCCGCGAAAGCGCCATCCAAGGAAATCAAAATCGATCAAATCCGCGCGCTGGCCGATTTCATGAATGTGTCGACGCACCGTTCCGGCATGCGCGTGGTCATGCTGTATCCGGCCGAAGCGTTGAACAACGCGGCCGCCAACGCGCTGCTGAAAACGCTGGAAGAGCCGCCGCCGAATACCGTTTTCATCTTAAGCTGCAATCGCCTGGACCGTCTGCTGCCGACCATTCTGTCGCGTTGCCGGAAATTCGCGCTGGCGTCGCCTTCGCGGCAGCAGGCGCTGGATTGGCTGCAACAACAGCAACTGGCCGATGCCGACGTCTGGCTGGCCGAACAGGGCGGCGCGCCGCTGGCGGCGCTGAGCGCGGCGCAATCCGAAGGGCGCGATGTGCGCGACGAACTGATTGGATTCCTGCTGGCGCCGACCGCCGAGCGGGCGCTGAAGACCGCCGAACGTCTGCAGAAGACGCCGCTGATCATGGCCGTGGGCTGGACCCAGCGCTGGCTGTACGATTTACTGTCGTCGCAAATGGCGTCCATCATCCGCTATTACCCGCGCCACGGCCGCGAACTGCAAGCGCTGGCGGGGAGGGTGGAAACGCCCGCGCTGCTGGCGGCCCTGAAACAGGTCAACGACCGGCGTGCGATCGCCGAGCACCCGCTGTCGGCCAAGCTGTTCATCGAAGACATGCTGCTGGTTTACGCGGCCTTATTCTGACTTCGGAACATGACCTTTGCCTATACGCATCGCGACACGCGGCAGTCCGATCTGCCGGCCATCGTCGACATCTACAATTCCACCATCGCCTCGCGCGAAGTGACCGCCGATACCGAGCCCGTGACGGTCGCCTCGCGCCGGGCCTGGTTCGACGAACATACGCCGCAGCGCCGTCCCTTGTGGGTGGTCGAGCGCGAGGGCCGGGTGATCGGCTGGCTGTCGTATTCCGATTTTTACGGCCGTCCGGCCTACGCGGCGACCGCGGAACTGTCGCTGTATGTCCATCCGTGCGCGCGCGGCCAGGGCTTGGGGCGTTATCTGTTGACTCAGGCGATTGCCAGGGCGGGCGATTTCGGGGTGCACACGCTGCTCGGTTTCGTGTTCGGACATAACGTCGCCAGCCTCGCCTTGTTCGAAGCCTTCGGTTTCGCGCGCTGGGCGCATTTGCCGGCGGTGGCGACGCTGGATGGCGTGGAGCGCGATCTGGTGATTTTGGGGAAACGGGCGAACTGAACGGGCGGCGCCGCATCTCAACCGGACAGGCGATTTCACGATCGGTTTCGGCGGCGGACCGCAGTCGCGGCGCAGGCAATCGCCGCACCGCGAATACAACGGTTTCCGCGGGATAGCCGCTTTTGAGCGCGCCGTCGCGGTGTTTTGGCTCAACGATTCGATTTGCGTATAGAATATCGGACTTTAGCGCGAGGGGGGCGTGTCGTGGACGCAACAGTTCAGCGTTTCGTCGCTGCAATACTCAAGCCCTCGTCGTACCACGGAATTCTTTAATTTTTGGACGATTCACATGGCAACAGCAGTTGAAACCCTGAGCAAACTCGAGCGCCGCATTACGCTTACCTTCCCCATGTCCGAAGTGCAGGCCGAAGTTGAAAAGCGCCTGAAAGTGCGTGCCCGCACGGCCAAGGCGCCAGGTTTCCGTCCCGGCAAAGTGCCGCTGAAAATGGTCGCCGCCCAATACGGCTATCAGGTCGAGTCGGAAGTGCTGAACGACAAGATCGGCCAGAGCTTCACCGACGCGGTGACGGCAAGCAATCTGCGCGTCGCCGGCTATCCCGACATCCAGCCCAAGACCGGCGATGGCGCGGTCGAAGGTTCGGTTGCGTTCGATGCCACGTTCGAAGTCTATCCGGAGGTAACGATCGGCGATTTGGCCGGCGTTGAAGTCGAAAAAACGCAATCCGCGGTGTCCGACGCCGAGATCGACAAGACGCTCGATATCCTGCGCAAGCAACGCGTGCATTACCACGTCAAGGGCGAGCAGAGCGACCACGGCGACGGCGGCGGCGATTTGACCGCCAAGAACGGCGACCGCGTGACTGTCGATTTCGTCGGCAAGATCGACGGCGTCGAATTTCAGGGCGGCAAGGCGGAAGATTATGCAGTGGTGCTGGGCGAAGGCCGCATGCTGCCTGAGTTCGAAGCGGCCGCGACCGGCCTGAAGGTCGGCGAAACCAAGACCTTCCCGTTGCCGTTCCCCGCCGATTATCACGGCAAGGACGTAGCCGGCAAGACCGCCGAATTCACGATCACGCTGAAGCGGATCGAATGGCCGCACATGCCTGAAATCGACGCCGAATTCGCCAAGTCGCTGGGCATCGAAGACGGCGATCTGGGCAAAATGCGCGCCGACATCAAAAAGAATCTGGAGCGCGAAGTCAGCGCCCGCGTCAAGGCCAAGACCAAGGACAGCGTGATGGATGCGCTGATCAAGGTATGCGACCTGGAAGTGCCGAAGGCGCTGGTCGAACAGGATGTGGAACGGCTGGCCGAAATGACGCGCCAGGACATGCAGCAGCGCGGCATGAACCCTCAGGACGTCCAGTTGCCCAAGGAATTGTTCAAGACGCAGGCGGAACGCCGCGTGCGGCTGGGCCTGATCCTGGCCGAAATGGTCAAGATCAACCAACTCGAAGCCACGCAGGACCAGGTCAAGGCGCAGGTCGAAGACTTCGCGCAAAGCTACGAAGACCCTCAACAAGTGTTGAAATACTATTTCAGCGACCGCAGCCGCCTGGCCGAAGTCGAAGCCCTTGTTTTGGAAGAAAACGTCGTTAACTACGTTCTCGGCAAGTCCAAGGTTACCGAAAAATCGGTGCCGTTCGACGAGCTGATGGGCAATAACGCCCAAGCATAAGCTGTACTACTGACGGCATAAGGAATGTACATGAGTGGCTTGATACGACATACTGCGCTGGATACGGACATGCTCGGCCTGGTGCCGATGGTGGTGGAGCAGAGCGGCCGCGGCGAACGCGCGTACGATATTTACTCGCGTTTGCTGAAAGAACGCGTGATTTTCCTGGTGGGTCCAGTCAACGACATGACCGCCAATCTGGTGGTGGCGCAGCTGCTGTTCCTGGAAAGCGAAAATCCGGACAAGGACGTTTCCCTGTACATCAATTCGCCGGGCGGCTCGGTATCGGCCGGCATGGCGATTTTCGACACCATGCAATTCATCAAGCCGGATGTGTCCACCCTGTGTACCGGGCTGGCGGCGTCGATGGGCGCGTTTTTGCTGGCGGCGGGAACCAAGGGAAAGCGTTTTTCGCTGCCGAATTCACGCATCATGATTCACCAGCCTCTGGGCGGCGCCCAAGGCCAGGCGTCGGACATTGAAATTCAGGCGCGGGAAATTCTGTATTTGCGTGAACGGTTGAATGCGATTCTGGCTGAAAAAACCGGCCGTTCGATCGATCAGATCAGCAAGGACACGGACCGCGACAATTTCATGTCGGCCGATGCCGCCGCGGAATACGGACTGATCGACAAAGTGCTGTCGCACCGCGAATAATCGGACCAAAATGTTCAGAAATGCCCGAACGTTTCCGCGTTTGGGCATTTTTCTTTTCGGATACGTTTTGCTATCGTTCAATCCGATGTCTTATACTGCGTGAAATGCCAGGCTCAGCGATGGTCGCGATGCGCAGGGGCATTCGAACGTGTTGCTATGACGGCCGCGCAATTCGCGGGTAAGATTGAACGTAACTAATTTCTAATTGCACATATGTCTGACAAAAAAACTTCGAGTGGCGAGAAGCTGCTGTATTGCTCGTTTTGTGGCAAGAGCCAGCATGAGGTGAAAAAGCTGATCGCCGGGCCGTCCGTATTCATTTGCGATGAATGCATCGACTTGTGCAATGACATCATTCGCGATGAAATTTCGACGCTGAGTTCGGTTTCCGACGCAAAGTCCGATTTGCCAACGCCGGTTGAAATCACGGAGTTGCTGGATCAGTACGTGATCGGGCAGGAAAACGCCAAGCGTATTCTGTCGGTGGCCGTGTATAACCACTACAAGCGTCTGAAACACTTGGGCAGCAAGGATGACGTCGAACTGGCCAAAAGCAATATTCTGCTGGTAGGACCGACCGGTTCGGGCAAAACGCTGCTGGCGCAGACATTGGCGCGCATGCTGAACGTGCCGTTCGTGATTGCGGATGCCACTACGCTGACCGAAGCCGGCTACGTCGGCGAGGATGTGGAAAATATCATCCAGAAATTGTTACAGAATTGTAATTACGATGTCGAAAAAGCGCAGCGCGGCATCGTCTATATTGATGAAATCGACAAGATTTCGCGTAAATCCGACAATCCGTCGATTACCCGCGACGTGTCCGGCGAAGGCGTGCAGCAGGCCTTGCTGAAGCTGATCGAGGGCACCATGGCGTCGGTGCCTCCTCAGGGTGGCCGCAAGCACCCGAATCAGGATTTCGTGCAGATCGACACCACCAATATCATGTTTATCTGCGGCGGCGCCTTCGACGGGCTGACCAAGATCATCTCCGAGCGTTCGGAAAAGAGCGGCATCGGCTTTT
>JAQGLY010000055.1 GCA_028292625.1 Herbaspirillum sp.
CGCAATGCGATCGCCTTCCCGGATGCTGGCGACCAGATCGTGATAAACCTTCCTTACATCGCGCGGCTTGCCGCGTGCAATAAAAATGGTGCCGGTCGCCGCGCACAGCCAGCCGATCAGCGGCCAGTTGCGGATATCCGATTTGGCGACGAAACGGCATGGCTCCAGTGCGTTGATTACGAAGATGTCCAGCCAGGAAACGTGATTGGACACGATCAGCGCGGGCGGCTGCAGGCTCTCGGCGCAATGAACGCTGCCGTCCGGATTCCGGATCCGGATTTTCAGTCCGCAGATATGCACCAGGCTGATCGACCAGCGCCGGATGCGTTTCTGCCGCGCCGGCTTGTCGAGCAGCGGGAACGCAAATGCGCAGGTCGCCAGCCCCGCGAACAAATGCCAGAACATCCGGACCACCATAAAAATAATCATAGAGTTAACGCTGATAGGCGACTTGCCCCGCGATAATGGTGACCTGCACCCGGCCGTTTAATTCGTAGCCCAGAAACGGCGTGTGCTTGCCTTGGCTGGCCAGTGCTTTCGCTTCCACTGTCCAGGCGGCCGCCGGATCGAATATGCAGATGTCGGCGACGCTGCCGACGGATAATTCACCGGCGGCAACGCCGGCAACGCGCGCCGGGTCGATGGTGATTTTGGCGATGGCTTTGGACAGGCCGCCGGTTTTGTCTTCCGGCGCGCTCTCGGCGCTCCATTTCAAGGTCAGGGACAGCAGCAATTCCAGGCCGGTCGCGCCCGGCGAGGCTTCGCCGAACGGGCGCATTTTTTCGTCGTCGTCGACCGGCGTATGGTCGGAGCAGATGGCGTCGATGGTGCCGTCGAGCAATGCGCTACGAATCGCTTCGCGGTCGCGCTGCGAACGGAACGGCGGCGTGACGCGCGCGTTGGCGTCGAAGAAGCCGATATCCATATCGATCAAATGCACGTGATGGGCGCCGACGTCGCAGCTGATCGGCAAGCCTTCGCGTTTGGCGGCGCGCACCAGTTCCAGGCCGGCGGCCGACGACAGGCGGCACAGATGCACGCGGGCGCCGGTGGCGCGCACCAATTCGAAAATGGTGTACAGCGCGATGGTTTCCGACATGACCGGCACGCCCGACAGGCCCAGGCGCGACGCGGCCAGGCCGCTGTGCGCGATGCCGTGGCGGCCCAGATGCGGGTCCTGCGGGCGCAACCACACGCTATAGCCGAAGGTCTTCGCATATTGCATTGCGCTCAGCAATACGGTGGTATCCAGAATAGGCTCGTCGGCTTGCGAGAAGCCGATGCAGCCGGCTTCGGTCAGCTCGGCCATTTCGGTCAGCGCAACGCCCTTGAGGCCGACGGTCAGCGCGCCCAGCGGGTAGACGTTTGCCTGGTGCAGGGATCTGGCGCGATGCTTCAGCATTTCGACCAGCCCCGGTTCGTCGAGCACGGGGTCGGTGTCGGGCGGGCACACCAGCGTGGTGACGCCGCCTTGCATGGCGGCCTGCATTTCCGACTCCAGCGTGGCTTTGAATTCGTAGCCGGGCTCGCGCAAGCGCGCGCTGAGATCGACCAGTCCCGGCGCGACCACCAGTCCGGCGGCGTCGATGACGCGGCCGGCGACGAAGCCGGCGGGCGCGGCGCCGATGGCGGCGATCTTGCCGGCCACGATATAAATATCCTGCTGAGCATCGATTCCGTTGGCGGGATCGATCAGACGTCCGTTTTTAATATGCAGTTTCATTATTGTTTAATTCCCAGCCACAATACTCATCACCGCCATCCGCACCGCAATCCCGAAAGTCACCTGCGGCAAAATCACCGCCTGTGCGCCGTCGGCCACCGCGGAGTCGATTTCAACGCCGCGATTCATCGGCCCCGGATGCATCACGATCGCGTCCGGCCGCGCCAGCGCCAGCCGTTCCGGCGTCAGGCCGTAGCTCTTGAAAAATTCCTGCGCCGACGGCAGCAACGCGCCGCTCATCCGTTCGCTCTGCAGGCGCAGCATGATGATCACGTCGACGTCTTTCAACCCTTCGTTCATGTCGGTAAACACGCGCACGCCCATTTGCTCCAGACCGCTGGGCAGCAAGGTGCGCGGGCCGATGGCGCGCACTTCCGGCACGCCCAGCGTGGTCAGCGCATGGATATCCGAACGCGCCACGCGGCTGTGCAGAATGTCGCCGACGATCGCCACGCGCAGATTGGTGAAATCCTTTTTGTAATGCCGGATCGTGTACATGTCGAGCAGCCCCTGCGTCGGATGCGCATGGCGGCCGTCGCCGGCGTTGACGACGTGGACGTGCGACTGGCGCGTGTCGCTCAGATGTTTGGCGATCAGAAACGGCGCGCCCGATTCGGCATGGCGCACAACGAACATGTCGGCGTGCATCGCCGCCAGATTGTCGATGGTGTCGAGCAGCGATTCGCCTTTGCTGGTGCTCGATGCCTGAATGTTCAGATTGATCACATCCGCGGACAGGCGCTTGGAGGCGATTTCGAAGGTGGTGCGGGTACGCGTGGAATTCTCGAAGAACAGATTGAAGACGCTCTTGCCGCGCATCAGCGGCACTTTCTTGACTTCGCGGTCGCTGATGCCGACGAACGATGAAGCGGTATCCAGAATGTTGGTGACGATGGCTTTGGGCAGACCTTCGATGGTCAGCAAGTGCTGCAGCTCGCCATTTTTATTGAGTTGGGGATTATGCATGAACCACCGTCAGAGAAAAACGGCCGTCGTCGGCGCGTTGAAGTTGCAACGATTGCCGATCGCCCAGCGCCATGGTGTCGGCCAGAAAATCGGCGGAAATCGGTAGTTCGCGGCCGCCGCGATCGACCAGCGCCGCCAGCAGCACCCGCGCCGGCCGGCCGTAGTCGAATAATTCGTTGATCGCGGCGCGCGTGGTGCGGCCGGTGTACAGCACGTCATCCACCAGCACAATGGTGGCGCCGTTGACGTCGAATGGGATCTGGCTGGCCTTGACGTCCGTGCGCAAGCCTTTTTCCGCATAGTCGTCGCGGTAAAACGAGGGATCGACAAAACCCAGGCGCTCATTCAGGCCGAGATCGCCCGCCAGCCGTTCGGCCAGCCACGCCCCGCCGGAATGAATACCGACCATGGCGACGCCGCCGACACCGGTCAAACCGGCGCGAATTTGTTGCAGCAGGATGTTGTACAGCGACTCCGCATCCATCGGATGGGGGGAATGCTGCGTTTGACGGGCCTGCTCGTCGGAAGGGGGTTCAGGATGGCTCATCGCGGACTTCATCAAAATATTGTTGCAGAATAACGGCGGCCGCTTCGGCATCGATGCGCTCGCCGCGCTGTTGCGCCAGCACCGCCGACGAAAATCGCTCGTCGACCAGTATCGCTTCGACACCGTAGCGTCCGTGCAGTTGATTGGCAAAACGCCGGCAACGCGCGGTCATTTCGTGTTCCGCGCCGTCCGGATGCACCGGCAGGCCGACGATGCAGCGGGCCGGCGCCCATTGCCCGATCAGCGCGCCGATTGCGGCGAATTTCGCTTCATTGGTCGCGGCGTCGATGATGGTCAGCGGCTGCGCCTGCCGCAGCATCGAATTGCCGACGGCGACACCGATGCGCTTGAGGCCGAAATCGAATCCCATCACCGTTTCCATGGCCGGTCTCCGCCAAAGTCCGAGGCGGTCTGCGCTATCCAGATCACTTCAAGCCCGTCCCGATTCCGCGGTCAGCATGACCGGATCGATGCCGAGCAGTTTCAGCGCAGCGGTAAAACGTTGTTCGTAAGGCAATTCGAAAAGGATCTCGGGATCGGCGGCGACGGTCAGCCATCCATTGCGGCCGATTTCTTCTTCCAGTTGTCCGGCGCTCCATCCGGAACATCCGAGGCTGACCAGCATTTGCGCCGGTCCGTTGCCGTGCGCCACGGCTTCCAGCACGTCCTTGGACGTGGTCAGGCCGATATCGGGCGTCACCTGCACCGTCGAACTGAAGGTCTCGCCCGAATGCAGCACGAACCCGCGTTCGACCTGCACCGGGCCGCCGAACATCACCGGCCGCTTGATCATGCTGGGCCGGAATTCGTCTGCATCGGCGACGATTTCCAGCTTCAGGCTGACGCGGTCGAGCAGCACGTCCATCGTCATATCGGTAGGCTTGTTGATCACCACGCCGAGCGCGCCGTTTTTGGTGTGCTCGCACATATAAACGACGGAACCGCCGAAAATGGGGTCCAGCATCGAAGGCATGGCAATCAGGAAATGGTTGGTCAGATCGAACGCCGGCGGATCGATGCCGTCGTCGGCAGCGTCGTCCAGCGGGTCGCCGGCGGCGGCCTCCCGGGCTGCTGCCGTCTGGAAAAAGAAGGGAATCTTGCGTGGCGTGGTCATGAACTGCATTTTAGCAGTTTTGACTGGGCGGCAAACCCCGGGATCCCTGCGATAAACGGCTCTGATCGATGCTATGCCGAGGCAAACGCAAAAATGATGCTGTTACAGGTCCTCAGGAACCTTGTCAAAGCGTAGCGAGCGGTTCAAGGTCTGGAGGAGAAGCGCAGCCGTACTCCCGTACGGTGAGCATCGCGGTCCTGACCTTTGGCCGCGCAGTAGCTTTGACAAGGCTTCCTAGTTAACGCCGTGCTGCTTGAACCAGTTTACCGCGTGCTGCCAGCCATCCTTGGCGGCCGCCTCGTCGTAGCTGGGGCGGTAGTCGGCATTGAACGCATGGCCGACGCCGGGGTAGACGATGAATTGCGACGCACTGTGCGCCTTGGCCAATGCCGCTTTCATCTGATCGACCGACGCCATCGGAATGCCGTCGTCGGCCCCGCCGTACAGTCCCAGCACGGGTGCTTTCAGCACCGGCGCGATATCGACCGGCTGCACCGGCTGCAAGGCGGTCTTGTCGCCGACCAGTTTGCCGTACCAGGCTACGCCGGCCTTGATTTTCGGGTTATGCGCCGAGTACAGCCAGGTGATGCGGCCGCCCCAGCAAAAGCCGGTGATGCCGAGTTTGGCCAGATTGCCGCCGTTCTGTCCGGCCCACGCCACGGCGCCGTCCAGATCCCGCATCACTTGCTCGTCCGGCACTTTCGAGACGACTTTGCTGATCAATTCGGGGATCGCCGCGTATGCGGAGGGATCCCCCTGGCGCGCGAACAGATCGGGCGCAATTGCCAGATAGCCGAGTTTGGCAAAGCGACGCGCGACGTCGGCGATATGCTCGTGCACGCCGAAAATTTCGGAAATCACCAGAATGACGGGCAAATCCTTTTTGCCTTGCGGTTGCGCGCGGTAGGCGCGCACGGTCTCGCCGTTGACTTTATAGCTGATTTCACCGGCGCTCAGGCCGGCGGTGTCGGTATGGATGGTCTGCGCCGTCACCGGCATCACCGCGGCGGCAAAGCCGGCGCCCAGCGCCACTCTCATGAAATTGCGGCGGTCGCCATCGTCGAACTGCGTTGACTTGGCAACCGGATTATCGACTCGGTCCTTGATGTCCTGCATGGTCTATCCTCACAAAGTTGACGGAAAAAATTCGGTAAACGTTGCGTCGAATATACCCGAGCATGCGGGTCTTTGCTTGATGCACGCTAATGCGCCTCATCCCAGTTCTTGCCTTCGCCCACTTCGGCAATCAGCGGCACCTTAAGTTGCGCAACGCCCGCCATCAACGCCGGCAATCGCTCGCGCACCAGCGCCAACTCCGCCTGCGGCACTTCCAGCACCAGTTCGTCATGCACCTGCATGATCATTTTGGATACCAGTTGCGCGCTTTCCAGCCAGTCCTGCACGGCGACCATCGCCAGTTTGATCAGATCGGCCGCGGTGCCCTGCATCGGCGCGTTGATCGCGGCGCGTTCGGCGCCGGCGCGGCGCGGGCCGTTCGGCGAATTGATTTCCGGCAGCCACAGGCGACGGCCGAAGACGGTTTCGACATAGCCGTTTTCCTTGGCTTCGATACGCGTGGTGTCCATGAATTGCCTGACACCGGAAAAACGCATGAAATATTTGTCGATGTACATCTGCGCCGCGGAACGTTCGATGCCCAGGTTGCCCGCCAGCCCGAACGCGCTCATGCCGTATATCAGACCGAAGTTGATGACCTTGGCGTAACGCCGCTGCTCGCTGTTGACCGCATCCCGCTCCGCGCCGAAGATTTCGGCGGCGGTGGCGCGGTGGATGTCCTCGCCCTCGGCGAACGCGCGCAGCATGTTTTGGTCGCCCGACAGATGCGCCATGATGCGCAATTCGATCTGCGAATAATCGGCGGAAACGATGACATTGCCGGGCGCGGCGATGAAGGCTTCGCGGATGCGCCTGCCTTCCGCGGTGCGGATCGGGATGTTTTGCAGATTCGGCTCGTTCGACGCCAGACGCCCGGTCACCGCGACGGCCTGCGCGTAATTGGTATGCACGCGTCCGGTGCGTGGGTCGACCATTTTCGGCAATTTGTCGGTATACGTCGATTTCAATTTCGACAGGCCGCGATAGTCCAGCAGTATTTTCGGCAGCGGATAATCCTCGGCCAGTTTCGCCAGCACTTCCTCATCCGTCGACGGGATGCCGGACGGTGTTTTTTTGACCACCGGCAATTGCATCTTGTTGAACAGGATTTCGGCCAACTGCTTTGGCGAACCGAGGTTGAACGGCTGTTCCGCCAGCGCGTAGGCCTCCTGTTCGATTTCCATCATGCGCTTGCCGAGTTCGCCGGATTGCGTCGCCAGCAGACCGCTGTCGATCAGCACGCCGTTGCGTTCGATTTTCTGCAGCACCACGGCGGTCGGCAGTTCGATCTGTTCGTAAACGAAGCGCAGCTGCGGGTGGGGCTCGATCTGCGGCCACATCGCATGATGCAATTGCATCGTCACCTCGGCGTCTTCGGCCGCATATTCGGTGGCGCGCTCGATGGCGACTTCGTCGAAGCCGATTTGCGCCGCGCCCTTGCCGCAGACGTCGGCGTAGGTGATGGTCTTCCGCTCCAGATGCCGCATCGCCAGGCTGTCCATGTCGTGCGTGCGGTGCGATTCGAAGACATACGATTGCAGCAGCGTATCGTGCGCCACGCCGCGCAGGGTGATGCCGTAGTTGGCGAAAATATGGCTGTCGTATTTCATGTGCTGACCGAGCTTCGGCTTGGACGCATCTTCCAGCCACGGCTTGAGTTTGCTCAGCACCGCTTCCAGCGGCAGCTGCACGGCGCCTTCCTGCGAGCGATGCGCCAGCGGAATGTAGGCGGCCAGCCCCGGTTCGCAGCACAGCGAAATGCCGACCAGCCGGGCCTGCATCGAATTGAGCGACGTGGTTTCGGTATCAACCGCGGTCAGCTCGGCGCGGTCGATTTTGCTCAGCCACGCGTCCAGCTGCGCATCGGTGATGACGGTTTCGTACACGGAGGCCGGCAATGCCTCGGCCGCCGGGCCCGGAACCGGGGCAGCAGACGGAACGGCGGCGCCGGCGTCATCGAACAGTCCGCCCTGCGGCGCAACGGCGTCAGCGGACGGCGAAGCCGGCGCCGCGGCGCCCAATTCGCGCAGCCAGGTGCGGAAGTTATAACGGGTAAACAGCTCCGTCAGCGCCTGCCGGTCCTGCGGTTGCACCGTCAGCGATTCGGGAATCGACTGCATGTGTCCGTCCAGATCGCAATCGGTCTTGATCGTCACCAATACCCGCGCCTGCGGCAGCCATCCCAATGCCCTGCGCAGATTCTCGCCGACCACGCCGCCGATGGCCGCCGCGTTGTCCATCACGCCGTCCAGCGAATCGTATTGCGTCAGCCATTTGACCGCTGTCTTCGGACCGACCTTGTCCACGCCCGGCACATTGTCGACGGTGTCGCCGATCAGGCTGAGGTAATCGACGATGCGTTCCGGCGGCACGCCGAATTTAGCGATGACCGCAGGGCGGTCCAGCGTCTCGTTGCTCATGGTGTTGATCAGCGTGACATGAGCGTTGACCAGTTGCGCCATGTCCTTGTCGCCGGTCGAGACCACCACTTGCATCCCGTGGCCGGCCGCCTGCACCGCCAGCGTGCCGATCACGTCGTCGGCCTCTATCCCCTCCACCATCAGAATCGGCCATCCCAGCGCCCGCACTGCCGCATGGATCGGCTCTATCTGCAAGGCCAGATCGTCCGGCATCGATTTGCGCGTGGCTTTGTACTCGGCATATAAATCGTCGCGAAAAGTCTTACCCTTGGCATCGAAGACACAAGCGATGTAAGCTGCGGGGTAATCGCTGCGCAACCGGCGCAACATATTGATCATGCCGTACAGGGCGCCGGTCGGCAGGCCTTCGGAATTACGCATGTCGGGCAAGGCATGAAAGGCCCGGTACAGATAACTGGAACCATCAACTAATAACAGGGTGTTTTGCATATGGAATTAGACGGTAAAAGAGTCTTGCGGCTACGTGAAGTGAAGGACGTCGAACGCGCAACGGCAAAAAAGGCACGCGAGTCGTGGCACATGCTTACGATTATGGCAGAGTTTATCGAGTCCACCGAACGCCTGTCCGAGCTTCAGTCGGCCGTGTCGATCTTCGGTTCGGCGCGCACCAAGCCGGGGACGAAGTATTACGAACTCGGCATCCAGATCGCGCGGCGGCTGTCCGACGCCGGATTTGCGGTGTTGTCCGGCGGCGGTCCCGGCATCATGGAGGCGGCCAACAAAGGCGCGCAAGCCGGCAAATCGCCGTCGGTCGGCCTCAACATCGAGCTGCCGCATGAGCAGGGCAACAACAAATGGCAGGATATCTCGATCAATTTCCGCCATTTCTTTGCGCGCAAGGTCGCTTTTGTGCGCTATGCGGACGCCTATGTGGTGATGCCGGGCGGCTTTGGCACGCTGGATGAACTGACCGAGGCGCTGACGCTGATCCAGACCGGCAAATCGCATCACATCCCGGTGATTCTGGTGGGCGCCGACTTCTGGAGCGGTCTGATCGACTGGTTCCGCGCGCAGCTGGTGAACAATGGCATGATCGCGGCGAAGGATATGGATCTGATCCAGGTCATCGACGACCCGGAGCAGATTGTCGACGCCATTCTGGCGTTTTATCAAACCGGCGAGGACGAGGAAACGACGCCGGAAGCCAAAACCGGCGAGCTGCTGTAGCGATGCAAGCGATATAACCGGCGTATTCGGCTTTCGAGAGCCGGTTTTTCTACCAACTTTGGCCACTGCCGCGCTACTCCCGCGAAAGCCGGCTAAAAAAACAACAGCCTCGCGGCGCTGCTCCGCGCATTTTCGCCCGGCAATGCCGCCGGGCGGTAGTGCCGGCGCGAAACTGCCGAAAAGCCCGCCCGCTTTTTGCTACAATGTCCAACATCGCCATTCACAAAGGTGTCTTAGGATGAACGCGCCGCCCTCGCGCGGCAAGTTTATGGAACGGTTGCAGCAATCCCCCCTGCCCACATCACTACAAGAATATTTATGAAACTGTCCAAAGTCTGCTCGTTCGCCGCTTTATGTATCGCCGTCGGCGCCGCCCCGGGCTGGGTCGCCGCGCAGCAGCCCCCTGCCCAGCCGCCCGCCAACAACGTAGCCCCGCCTCCGCCGCGCATGGACAATCTGCAGGAAACCGAAGCGCCGTCCGTCACCATTCAGACGCCCGCCGAAAAAAGGGAGAAGAAGATTACCGAAACCCGTGAGCAAGGCAAGGTCACGGAGGTCAAGGTGGAAGGCCAGAACAGCACTTATTATCTGCGTCCGAAAACCGTTGGCAACGAAATGCCGGGCGAAGCGATGGGCGGACATCAAACCAATCCGCAATGGAAAATCAAGGAATTCGACTGGGGCAGCAAGCCGGAGAAAAAGGCGCCCAGCGACGCCACGCTGCCCCGTTGAGGCAATCGTAAACGGTGGGCCTGAACAAACAGCGCAATACAGACTCGACTCAGGCCCTTATCCTATCCGCTCTTTTTAAATTTTTCCCATGGCAGTATTCACAACGGTCAGCCTGGAGCAGCTCTCAGGCTGGATCGCCCAGTTTTCGCTGGGCCGGGCACGCGCGATCAAAGGCATTTCGTCCGGGATCGAAAACAGCAATTTCTTCATCGCCACCGACAGCGGCGAATACGTGCTGACGCTGTTCGAAAATCTGACTGCCGAGCAGCTGCCGTTTTATCTGCATTTGATGCGTCATCTGGCGCAGCGCGGCGTGCTGGTGCCGGAGCCCATCGCCAACCGCGCCGGCGACATTCTGCATGAGCTCAACGGCAAACCCGCATCCATCGTCACCAAACTGGAAGGCTCCCATCAATTGGCCCCCGCTGAGCGGCATTGCGCGGCGGTCGGGGCCATGCTGGCCAGGATGCATCTGGCCGCGCGGGACTTCGGCATCCGTCAGCCCAATCTGCGCGGCCTGCCGTGGTGGCGCGAGAACGCGCCTGTCGTCATGCCGCATCTGCCGCTGCCGGCGCAGCAATTGCTGCGCGATGAAATGATTTTTCAGGAAGCATTTGCCGCCGGCGCCGCCTGCGCGGAACTGACGCAGCATTACTCCGGCCCGATCCACGCCGACCTGTTCCGCAACAACGTGATGTTCGACGGCGACCGTCTGACCGGTTTTTTCGATTTCTATTTTGCCGGCTGCGATACCTGGCTGTTCGATCTGGCGGTCACCGTCAATGACTGGTGCATCGCGCTCGACAGTGGGGAACTCGATGCGCCGCGCGTGGCGGCGATGCTCGATGCCTACCGCGCGGTGCGTCCGTTCGGGCCGGCCGAAATCGCGTCATGGCAAACCATGCTGCGCGCGGCGGCATTGCGCTTCTGGCTGTCGCGCCTGTATGATTTCTATTTGCCGCGCGACGCCGAACTTCTGACCCCGCACAATCCCGCGCATTTCGAACGCATCCTGCGTCTGCGTATCGCGGTGCCCGCACCGCTCACCGAATAAATGCTGACAGGCCCCGAACATGCAAAAATTCCCCGCAAGCAGCGGCTGGCGCTGGATTAAACAAGGCTTTGCCATTTTCCGCAAGAAACCGGCGGAACTGTCCACCTTGTTTCTGGCGTACATGTTTTTGATGCTGGCGCTGGGCATCGTCCCCGTTCTGGGGCAAGTATTGCCGCTGATCCTGGTGCCGGTGTTCGCCATCGCCTTCATGCAGGCCTGCATCAATATCGAAAACGATCAGCGGGTCTATCCGACGCTGCTGTTGACCGGCTTTCGTTCCCCCGCGATCAAATCGCTGCTGATGCTCGGTGTGTTGTATCTGCTGGCCGCGGTAGCGGCGATCGGCATATCGTCGGTGGTCGACGGCGGTGCGCTGTGGCGCGCGATGGTGATACGCGACACCACCACTGCCGCCGAAATCCAGGATTCGAACATGTCGCTGGCGATGGTGTTCGCCGCGCTGGTGTATCTGCCGGCGGCGATGGCGTTCTGGTTCGCGGCGCCGTTGCTGGTCTGGCAGAAAATGCCGCTGGCGAAGGCCTTGTTCTACAGCTTTTTTGCGGTCGTCGGCGCAGGGCGGGCGTTCCTGCTGTACGCCATGGCATGGATCTCGCTGGGCGTGATCGTGCCGGCGCTGATCAGTACGCTGGTGGCGCTGCTGATCGGCAGCATCAGCGTGACTGTGTTTATCCTGTTGCCGCTGTCCATCATTCTGACGGTCATCATGTACTGCTCGTTTTATCCGACGTATACCGAAATTTTTGGCAAGCCGGCGTTGCTGGATGTAGAGGTTTAAGCCACCTTATCCAGCTTCGCAATACTTAAATCCAGCAGCTTCATCCCGTGCCGCCCGAAGTTGATATGCGCGCGGGCGCTGCCAGCGTCTCCCTCGATGTTGACGATCACGCCCTCGCCGAATTTCGCATGCGCGACGGTTTCGCCGATACGCCAGCCTATGTCTTTTTTCGCGAGATTGGCGGCGATGAGATTGGCGGCCGGGGTTTCCGCCAGCCATGCGGCCTTCGGATGCGCGAACCAGCTGTGCTGTTGCTGCACGCGCGGCGACAGCCATTTCAATGCATCTTCCGGCAGTTCATCGAAAAAGCGTGAGCGCATGTTGTAGCGCGTCTGGCCGTGCAACATCCGCGTCTGCGAGAAGCTCATGTACAAACGCTGGCGCGCGCGGGTGATCGCGACGTACATCAGACGGCGCTCTTCTTCCACGCCGCCGTCTTCCTTGGCGCTGTTCTCATGCGGGAACAGGCCTTCCTCCAGACCGGTGATAAACACATTATCGAATTCCAGTCCCTTGGCCGAATGCACCGTCATCAGTTGCAAGGCATCCTGACCGGCCTGAGCCTGGTTGTCGCCGGCTTCCAGCGACGCATGCGACAGGAACGCAGATAGCGGCGACATCACCGCCGCCAGCGGCGCATCCGCATCCAGTATCTCCACGCCGTCGGCCAAGGTCAGGGCGCGGCCGCCCGCCGCCTGGGCCGCCGGACCCAGCAACGCGGGCGCATTCACGCCGAAACCTTCTTCGGAAACGAACAAAGTCGCCGCACTGACCAATTGCTCCAGATTCTCGATCCGGTCCGCGCCTTCTTTTTCATTCTGGTAATGGGCAATCAAACCGCTGCCGTCCAGCACGATCTGCACCAGTTCCGGCAACGGCACATGCGGCGATTCGAAACGCGTGCCTTCGATCAGTTTGACAAACCCGGCCAGCAGCGAACCCGCCTTGCCGGCCACATGCGGCACCGCCGCGTACAAGGAAATGCCTTGCTGGCGCGCCGCATCCTGCAATTGCTCGACCGAGCGCGCACCGATGCCGCGGGCCGGAAAATTCACCACGCGCAAAAACGCCGAATCGTTATGCGGATTGTCGATCAATTGCAGATACGCGATCGCGTGCTTGACCTCGGCCCGTTCGAAATAGCGCTGGCCGCCATAAACCCGATAAGCGATGCCCGCCGAAAACAGCGCATGCTCCAGCACCCGCGACTGCGCGTTCGACCGATACAGCAGCGCAATTTCGCTGCGCGCCGCGCCTTCATCGATCAGATTCTTGACTTCCTCGATCACCCACTGCGCTTCCTGCAGATCGCTGCCGGATTCGCAGATGCGCACCGGTTCGCCATGGCCGGCGTCGGTGCGCAAATTCTTGCCCAGGCGCTTGGTATTGTTCGCGATCAGCGTATTGGCGGTGTCCAGGATATGGCCGTGCGAACGATAATTCTGCTCCAGCTTGATCAGATTCTGTACATGAAACTCGCGCTCGAACGCCGACATATTGCCGACATTGGCGCCGCGGAACGCATAGATGCTCTGATCGTCGTCGCCGACCGCAAACACCGCGCCCTGCGTGCCGGCCATCAGCTTCAGCCATTTGTATTGCAGATCGTTGGTGTCCTGGAATTCATCGACCAGGATATGTTTGAAACGTCCCTGATAATGTTCGCGCAAGGGCTGATTGCGGGTCAGCAGCTCATAGGTGCGCAACAGCAGTTCGGCGAAATCGACCACGCCTTCGCGCTGGCATTGCTGATCGTAGATATCGTACAACTCGACCATCTTGCGGTTGTAATCGTCGTAGGTTTCGACGTCCTTGGCGCGCAGGCCCTGATCCTTGGCGCTGTTGATGAAATACATCAGATTGCGCGGCGGATATTTTTCGTCGTCGATGTTCAGCGATTTCAACAGACGCTTGATCATCGACAACTGATCCTGCGTATCGAGAATCTGAAAGGTCTGCGGCAGCGCCGCGTCGCGATAGTGGGCGCGCAGCAGACGATTGCACAGCCCGTGAAAAGTGCCGATCCACATGCCGCGCGTATTGATCGGCATCATCGCCGACAGCCGCGTCAGCATTTCCTTGGAGGCTTTGTTGGTGAACGTGACGGCCAGAATTCCGGAGGGAGATACTTGCCCGGTCTGGATCAGCCAGGCGATGCGCGTGGTCAGCACGCGCGTCTTGCCGGAACCGGCGCCGGCCAGAATCAGGGCGGGCTGGGCCGGCAGTGTGACGGCGGCAAGTTGTTCGGGATTCAGATTGTGAAGGAGATTTTGCATCATGCGATTATAAGCCGCCGCCAGCGGCTTTTACTTCATCAGGGTAGAATCGCCGCAATCTTTCGTGTCTGTCTCCATCCCTTTTTAGTTTCTTTCCTCATGTCCGTCGGCACCACCTCCCCTTCTTCCACGCAAGACTCCCCCGCGACCGTCAATTTCCGGATCTTCTCCGCCGTGCTGTTGACGTTTACCTGCTACCTGTCGATCGGCATTCCGCTGGGCGTGCTGCCCGGCTATATTCACGCAGATCTCGGCTACAGTTCCTTCATCGCGGGCCTCGGCATCAGCATGCAATACATCGCCACGCTGGTCAGCCGCCCGTATGCGGGACGCAGCGCCGACGGCATCGGCCCCAAAAAAGCCGTGCAACGAGGATTGCTGATGTGCCTGGGCAGCGGCGTGTTCATGTCGCTGTCGGCGCTGCTGCACGGCATCCCCGCGCTGAGTCTGCTGTTGTTGGTCGTCGGCCGCCTGACATTGGGCATTGCCGAGAGCCTGGTCGGCACCGGCGCCATCAGCTGGGGCATCGGCCGCGTCGGCGCCCGGCATACGCCGCGGGTCATTTCATGGAACGGCATCGCCTCTTATTCCGCGATCGCCATCGGCGCTCCGCTGGGCGTGGCGATGGAACAGCATTGGGGTTTCATCTCCCTGGGCGTGCTGTCGGTCGTCACGCCGCTGTGCGGCTATCTGATTGCGCGCTGCAGCGCCCCCTCCGCCATGGTTGCGCACGGCGAAACGCTGGCGTTCAAGCATGTCTTGCTGCGCGTGCTGCCGTGCGGCATCGCGTTGGGACTGGGCACGATCGGCTTTGGCTCTATCGCCACCTTCATCACCTTGTACTACGGCAGTTTCGGCTGGGCCAACGCCGCATATTGCCTGAGCACGTTCGGCGCCGCATTTGTCGTTTCGCGCCTGTTGCTTTCGCACACGATTCACCGCTTCGGCGGATTCCGCATCGCCATGGTGTTGTTTCCGATCGAAATTGTCGGACTGCTGATGATCTGGCTGGCGCCCGCGCCGCTGTGGGCGATGCTGGGCGCTGCCTTGACCGGATTCGGCTTTTCGATGATTTTTCCGGCGCTGGCGGTAGAGGCCGTAGCGCTGGTGCCGACGCGCAATCGCGGCGCGGCCATCGGCGCTTATACCGCGTTCCTCGATGTGTCGCTGGGCATCACCGGCCCGGTGGCGGGCCTGATCATCGGACAGTTCGGCTATCCGTCGGTGTATCTGTTCGCCGCCGTCTGCACCTTGCTGGGGTTGGCCATCGTGATCCGTTCCGCGTTGCGGCCGCGCCCGGAGCGGGTCGAATAAATCGGCCGGCAGGACACTCGGCATCGCTGCAATCCTATTTGGCATAGAATTGCAGCGCTTGTCTTTCAATTACTCAGGAGCAAAAAATATGGTGAAGAAAAACGTAAGCCCCGGCATCAATATCGGCATCAGCGACAAAGACCGCAAGAAAATCGCCGATGGACTGAGCAAGCTGTTGGCCGACAGCTACACGCTGTATTTGAAAACGCATAATTTTCACTGGAACGTCACCGGTCCGATGTTCAACACCCTGCATTTGATGTTCGAGGGCCAGTACACCGAACTGGCGCTGGCGGTGGATCTGATCGCCGAACGCATACGCGCGCTGGGCTATCCGGCGCCGGGCACCTATGGCGCCTTCGTCAAGCTGTCGTCGATCAAGGAAGAAGACGGTGTGCCGAACGCCACCGAAATGATTCAAAAACTGGTGGAAGGGCAGGAAGCCGTCACGCGCACCGCGCGCTCGATTTTCCCGATCGTCGATGCGGCTTCGGACGAGCCGACCGCCGATCTGTTGACGCAGCGCATGCAGTTGCATGAAAAAAATGCGTGGATGCTGCGGTCCTTGCTTGAAGCTTGATTTATCGAAGGTCAATTAAAAAAGGGAGCATGTTTGACATGTTCCCTTTTTTTCAGAACAGCGCGGCAAATTTCTCCGCCGCGGCCTGCGGGTCGGGCGCGTTGTAAACGCTGCTGATCACCGCCACCATATCCGCTCCCATCGCCACCAGCGGCGCCGCATTGGCCAGCGTCATGCCGCCGATCACGACCACCGGCAACGCAATCGAGCGCTTGATCTGCGCGATCAGCTCGGGCTGCGTGCTGACCTCGTATTGCTTGACCTGCGACGGATAAAATCCGCCGAACGCCAGATAGGATGCGCCCGCCTCCGCCGACTGCTGCGCCAGCGCCGGCGACCCGTAACAGGAAGCCCCGACGATCTTGTCGTCGCCGAGCGCCGCGCGCACCTCGCCGACCGCCGCATCGGTGCCGCCGACGTGCACGCCGTCAGCGCCGATGGTCATGCACAGCACCACGTTATCGTTGACGATCAGCGGCACATGATAACGGCGGCATAAAGCCAGCAGCGCGCCGGCCTGTTCGACCGCCTGTTGCGCGCCGGCGGTCTTGTGCCGGTATTGCAGAACCGCCGCGCCGCCTTGCAAGGCCTGCTCGCTGACGCGCAGCAGGCGCTCGGTATCGTCCCAGTCGGGCGTCACCAGATACAGGCCGCGGCTCCATTTCATCGCTTGCGTCATAGATGTCATCCGGCTGCTTTTAGAAAAGGAATGATGCGGTTCGGAATCAACTGGCCCGGCGCAATCGCATAGGCGGTTTCCAGCGCATGCTGGCAATAGGTCTGCGCCGCGGCGATCGCATCGCGCATTGCATCGCCATGCGCCAGACGCGCCGCCAGCGCCGACGCCAGCGTGCAGCCGCTGCCGTGAAACTCGTCCGGCAAGCGCGGCCAGCGCCAGCTTTCGCCGGCGCCGTCGGGTCCGAACCAGCGGTTGATCACATCCTGCTGTTGCGGCCCGTGTCCGCCCTTCAGCAGCACATGCAGGCATCCGCGCCGCTGCAGCATCGCCGCCTGCTCTTGCGCGCCGGTTTGCGCGCCGCACAGCCGATCGGCCTCGTTCAGATTCGGCGTGATCACGGTCGCCAACGCGTACAAGGGTTCCAGCGCCGCTACCGCGTTGTCGGCCGACAGCGTGTCGCCTTTGCCGTTGGCCAGCACCGGATCGAACACTACCGGCAACGACGGCTGCCGTGCGCGCAATGCCGCGATCAGTGCGGCGATGACTTCGGCGTTGGCGCGATTGCCGACGATGCCGAGTTTCACCGCGTCGATGCGGAAGCGGTCGATCAGCACCTGCGCCTGGTGCCGCACCAGCTCGGGCGCCACAGGATGCACCGCGAAGACGCTGACGTTGTCCTGCACGGTCAGCGCCGTCGGCACCGTCAGCGCATGCGCGCCGAGCGCGGCGATGGCGGTCATATCGGCCTGCATGCCCGCGCCGCCGCTGGGATCGGATCCCGAAAACACCAGCACATTGGGCAAAGCGTCGCGCCCTGGGCTCATGCCACGCGACCCGCCATCGGCGACGACGGCGATGCGCCGAACTTCTTCGGCATGCGTCCCGCCAGATAGGCTTCGCGGCCCGCCTGCACCGCCAGCTTCATCGCATGCGCCATGCGGATCGGATCGCGCGCGCCGGCGATGGCGCTGTTCATCAGCACGCCGTCGCAACCCAGCTCCATCGCAATGGCCGCATCGGATGCGGTGCCGACGCCGGCGTCGACCAATACCGGCACCTTCGCCTGTTCGATGATCAGAGACAGATTCCACGGATTCAAAATGCCCATGCCGGAGCCGATCAGCGACGCCAGCGGCATGATCGCTACGCAGCCGATTTCTTCCAGCATCCGCGCCTGGATCGGATCGTCGCTGCAATACACCATCACATCGAAACCGTCCTTGACCAAGGTTTCCGCGGCCTTCAGCGTTTCCGGCATGTTCGGAAACAGATTCTTTTCGTCGCCGAGCACTTCCAGTTTGACCAGCTTGTGGCCGTTCAATAATTCGCGCGCCAGTTGCAGCGTATACACCGCATCGGCGGCGTTATAACAACCGGCGGTGTTGGGCAAGATGGTGAAGCGCGAAGGCGGCACCGCGTCCAGCAGATTCGGCGCGTTCGGATCCTGCCCGATGTTCACGCGCCGGATCGCCACGGTGATGATGGCCGCGCCGCTGGCTTCGGTCGCTTCGCGGGTCTGATCCAGATCGCGGTATTTGCCGCTGCCCACCAGCAGGCGCGACCCATAGGTTTTGCCGGCGATCACGAACGGATCCGCGACCGCCGCCAATTGAGATTGATCGTTGAGATTCATTGCTGTTCCTTTTTCGGCTTGGGCCGAATTTTCCGCATGCATATCCATGCATATCCTTCGATACGAAGCTGCGCTTCTACTCGGGACGAACGGGTCGTCAGAAATTTAAAACGAGCGCGCACGGCCGGCCCAAACAATGCTTTGCGTACGCGGCGCATCGAACGGGGTCGTCCTATCCCCCGCCGATGGCCCGCACCACGTCGACCCGATCGCCGGCCTGCAGCAGGCGCTGCGCCCAGTTCTGGCGCGGCACCACCTGCCGGTTGACCGCCACCGCGACCGCCTGGTTGGCGATCTGCAGCGCGGCCACCAGGTCCTGCAGGCTATGCGGATCGGCTACGCTGTGCGGCGCGCCGTTGAGTTCGATCTGCACCATGACTTACATCTTGCTGTAGATCTCGGCTCCGTTCCTGACGAACTCGACCGCTTTGACTTCCATGCCCTTTTTGAGCGCCGCGATTTCGGAAATGCCTTGCTGCGCCGCGTATTCGCGCACTTCCTGCGTGATTTTCATCGAGCAGAAATGCGGTCCGCACATCGAGCAGAAATGCGCCACCTTGGCCGAATCCTTGGGCAGGGTTTCGTCATGGAATTCGCGCGCCTTGTCCGGATCGAGACCGATATTGAACTGGTCTTCCCAACGGAATTCGAAACGCGCTTTCGACAAGGCATTGTCGCGGATCTGCGCGCCCGGATGGCCCTTGGCCAGATCGGCCACGTGCGCGGCGATCTTGTAGGTGATGATGCCGTCCTTGACGTCGACCTTGTTCGGCAGGCCCAGATGTTCTTTCGGCGTGACGTAGCACAGCATCGCCGTGCCGTACCAGCCGATGGTGGCCGCGCCGATGCCCGACGTGATGTGGTCGTAGCCCGGTGCGATATCGGTGGTCAAAGGTCCCAGCGTGTAGAACGGCGCTTCGCTGCATTGATCCAGCTGCAGATCCATGTTTTCCTTGATCAGGTGCAGCGGCACGTGGCCCGGCCCTTCGATCATCACCTGCACGTCGTGCTTCCAGGCGATCTGCGTCAATTCGCCCAGCGTCTTCAATTCGCCCAATTGGGCTTCGTCGTTGGCGTCGTAGATCGAGCCCGGCCGCAAGCCGTCGCCCAGACTGAACGACACGTCATAGGCCTTCATGATTTCGCAGATGTCTTCGAAATGCGTGTACAGGAACGATTCCTCGTGATGCGCCAGGCACCATTTGGCCATGATCGAGCCGCCGCGCGACACGATGCCGGTCAACCGCTTGGCCGTCATCGGCACGTATTGCAGGCGTACGCCGGCATGGATGGTGAAGTAATCGACGCCCTGCTCGGCCTGTTCGATCAGCGTATCGCGGAAGATTTCCCAGGTCAGGTCTTCGGCCTTGCCGTTGACCTTTTCCAGCGCCTGATAAATCGGCACCGTGCCGATCGGCACCGGCGAATTGCGGATGATCCATTCGCGCGTTTCATGAATGTGTTTGCCGGTCGACAAATCCATCACGTTATCGCCGCCCCAACGGATCGCCCAGGTCATTTTTTCGACTTCTTCGCCGATTGACGAGGTCACCGCCGAGTTGCCGATATTGGCATTGATCTTGACCAGGAAATTACGGCCGATGATCATCGGCTCGACTTCAGGGTGATTGATGTTGGCGGGAATGATGGCGCGGCCGCGGGCGACTTCTTCGCGCACGAATTCCGGCGTGATTTCCGCCGGGATGGCCGCGCCGAACGATTGGCCCGGATGCTGGCGGCCCATCAGGTCGGCCAGTCGGTTGCCCATCGGGCCGGACGCTTTCAGTTCGGCCAGATATTCCCGGCGGCGCATGTTTTCGCGGATCGCGATGAATTCCATCTCAGGCGTGATGACGCCCTGGCGCGCATAGTGCATTTGCGACACGTTCTTGCCTTTTTTCGCGCGCAGCGGCTTGCGGTGCAGATTGAAGCGCAATTCGGCCAGCTCGGGGTCGTTCAGGCGTTCGATGCCGTAGGCGGACGACGGACCGTCCAGCTCATCGGTATCGTTGCGTTCGGCGATCCAGGCGCCGCGCACCGACGGCAGGCCGGAGCGGATATCGATCTTGGCGTCCGGATCGCTGTACGGACCGGAAGTATCGTAGACGTAAATCGGGGGATTTTTTTCCGCGCCGAACGAGGCGGCGGTGTCGGACTGGCTGATTTCGCGCATCGGCACGCGGATATCCGGACGCGAACCGGTGACGTAGATCTTGCGCGAATTCGGCAGCGGCGTGATGGCGGCCTGATCGACTACGGCTGTAGCGGACAAAAATTTGGGATTGGCATTCATTTTGGCTCCTTTGCTTGTATATGGCGTGGCTTGGAGCCAGCAAAGGAGTTTCGAGGGCGGGGCGCGGTACGGAATCTTGAGTACAACGCTGGTCTCGGCAGCTTCCCTTCGCTGGCATTACCCAGATCAGGTTCAAGGGTATTTCTCACCCAGCTGCGAATTGCACGTGTGCAGTCAGGACCCCTAGCATTCACGGCGTCCGTTTCAGGACGCTGTGCCGGCGATTTTACACCCATAAACCAGGCGATTTGCCAGTATTTTTTGAAGGCTTGTCCTGGATCAAGTTTCGACTGCGGCAGTGCGAACCGGTCGTGATCGGCCAATCTGCGGGCACCCGCCCGTGGGGGCCGGCGTCTCCCGTCGTCGCCGTATGCCCTTATAATGACCGGTTTCGCAGAAACTCAAATCAAATCATGGAATTAGCCAAATCTTTCGAGCCAGCCGACATTGAAGAATTCTGGCGCGCCGAATGGGAAAAGCGCGGATATTTCACCGCGACCACTATTCCCGAAAAGCCGTCGTTCAGCATTCAATTGCCGCCGCCGAACGTGACCGGCACGCTGCACATGGGTCATGCGTTCAATCAGACCATCATGGACGGGCTGACCCGTTATCACCGGATGCGCGGTTTCAACACCGCCTGGATTCCCGGCACCGATCACGCCGGCATCGCCACCCAGATTGTGGTCGAACGGCAACTCGACGCGCAGAAGATTTCGCGCCACGACCTGGGCCGCGAGAAATTCGTCGAGAAGATCTGGGAATGGAAAGAAAAATCCGGCTCCAGCATCACCGGCCAGATGCGCCGCCTAGGCGCGTCGACCGACTGGAGCCGCGAATATTTCACGATGGACGACAAGCTGTCGAATACGGTCACCGAAGTCTTCGTGCGGCTGTTCGAGCAGGGCCTGATTTATCGCGGCAAGCGGCTGGTCAACTGGGATCCGGTGTTGGGCACGGCGGTGTCGGATCTGGAAGTGGTGTCGGAAGAGGAAGACGGATCGATGTGGCATATCCGTTATCCGCTGGCCGATGGCAGCGGCCACATCACGGTCGCCACCACGCGGCCGGAGACCATGCTCGGGGACGTCGCCGTGGCGGTCGATCCGACCGACGAACGCTATGCGCCTCTGGTCGGCAAGATGTTGAAGCTGCCGCTGTGCGGTCGCGAGATCCCGCTGATCCAGGACGAATACGTCGACAAGGAATTCGGCACCGGCTGCGTGAAAATCACACCGGCGCACGACTTCAACGACTATGCGGTCGGCCAGCGCCACAATCTGGACCAGATCAGCATCCTGACGCTGGACGCGAAAATCGCCGACAACGCGCCGGCCGCCTATCGCGGAATGGATCGCTTCGTTGCGCGCAAGCAAATCGTGGCCGATCTCGATGCGCTGGGATTGCTGGAATCGGTCAAGCCGCACAAGCTGATGGTGCCGCGCGGCGACCGCACCAATGTGGTCATCGAGCCGATGCTGACCGATCAATGGTTCGTGGCGATGAGCAAACCGGCGCCGGAAGGCACGCATTTCCCCGGCAAATCGATCGCCGAAGTGGCGCTGGAGAAAGTCGCCGACGGCGAAATCAAACTGATTCCGGAAAATTGGAGCAACACCTACAACCAATGGCTCAACAATATCCAGGACTGGTGCATTTCGCGCCAGCTGTGGTGGGGCCACCGGATTCCGGCCTGGTACGACGACGAAGGCCATATCTATGTCGCGCGCAACGAAGCCGATGCGCAGGCGCAGGCCGGCGGCAAGACGATCCGCCGCGACGCCGATGTGCTCGACACCTGGTTCTCATCGGCGCTGGTGCCGTTCTCGACGCTGGGATGGCCGGAAGAAACGCCGGATTACAAGATGTTCCTGCCGTCGTCGGTGCTGGTGACCGGCTTCGACATCATTTTCTTCTGGGTCGCGCGGATGGTCATGATGACCACGCACTTCACCGGCAAGGTGCCGTTCAACACGGTGTACGTGCACGGCCTGGTGCGCGACGGCAACGGCCAGAAGATGTCCAAGTCCAAGGGCAATACGCTGGACCCCATCGATCTGATCGACGGCATCGAACTCGATGCGCTGGTCGCCAAGCGCACTGTCGGGCTGATGAATCCGAAACAGGCCGACAGCATCGCCAAGGCCACGCGCAAGGAATTTCCGAACGGCATCGCGGCGTTCGGCACCGACGCGCTGCGTTTCACATTCGCATCGCTGGCGACGCTGGGCCGCAATATCAATTTCGACCTGAACCGCTGCGAGGGCTATCGCAATTTCTGCAATAAATTGTGGAATGCGACGCGCTTTGTGCTGATGAATACCGAAGGCAAGGATTGCGGCTTCAAGGACCATCTGCCGGGCGTCTGCGACAAGGAAAAGATGCGCTTCTCGAAAGCGGATCGCTGGATCGTGTCGCTGCTGCAGAAAACCGAGGCGGAAGTCGAAAAGGGATTCGCCGACTACCGTTTCGACAATATCGCTTCGGCGATCTACAAATTCGTGTGGGACGAGTATTGCGACTGGTATCTGGAAGTGGCCAAGGTCCAGTTGCAGCACGGCAGCGACGCCGAGCAGCGCGGCACCCGGCGCACCTTGTTGCGCGTGCTGGAAACGGTGCTGCGTCTGGCCCATCCTGTCATTCCGTTCGTCACCGAAGCGCTGTGGCAAAGCGTTGCGCCGCTGACCGACAAGACAGTCGATCCGGCCGGCGATTCGATCATGCGGCAGGCCTATCCGCAGCCGCAACTGGACAAGGTCGACGAAGAAGCCGAAGGCTGGATGACGCAATTGAAAGCGCTGACCGACGCCTGCCGCAATCTGCGCGGCGAGATGCAATTGTCGCCGGCGTTGCGCGTGCCGCTGCTGGTCGAGGGCGGGGCTGCCGCGCAAGGCGATCTGGCGTCGTTCCTGCCGTATCTGCAATCGCTGGTGAAGCTGTCCGAAGCACAGGTGGTTGCCGCGCTGCCGACGGATTCGCCGGCGCCGGTCGCCATCGTCGGCGAGGTCAAACTGATGCTGGTGGTGCAGGTCGATGTGGCGGCCGAGCGCGAACGCGTGAGCAAGGAAATGATCCGCATCGAGGGCGAAATCGTCAAGGCGCAGGGCAAGCTTGGCAATGAGAGCTTCGTGGCCCGCGCGCCGGCGCAGGTGGTGGCCCAGGAAAAAGAAAGAGTCGCCAATTTTTCGGCGACGCTGGACAAGCTGAAGGAACAGTTTGCCAAGCTGGGTAATCCATAATAGTCTCCTTCGGTAAGGCGGCATCGCCGCGCAACCGGAGGAGACCACATGAAAAAACCACTCATCATCGCCGGGCTGGTGCTGGCCATCGGCGCCGCCGGCAGTCTGACGTCCATCGCGGCATGGGCCGACGGTTCGCCGATCGGGCTGTGGAAGACCATCGACGATAAAAACGGCAAGCCCAGATCCCTGGTGCGCATCAGCGAAGTCGACGGCGAACTCAAAGGCAAGATCGAAAAGCTGTTCCGTGCGCCCGATCAGGATCAGAATCCGAAATGCATCAAGTGCAATGGGCCGCAGAAGGATGAGCCGATTATCGGCATGACGGTGTTGTACGGACTGAAAAAGAATGGCGGCGAATACGTCGGCGGCCAGATCATCGATCCGTCCAGCGGCAAGATTTATAAGAGCAAGCTGTCGGTAGTCGACGATGGCAAGAAGCTGAATGTGCGGGGCTATATCGGCGTGCCGATGTTGGGACGGACGCAGACCTGGGTGCGGGAAGAGTAGAGCGGATTTGAGGTGCTTGGGGTGGCGCGCTTCCTTCGATACGGAACTTCGTTCCTACTCAGGACGAACGGGTTTTTTAACTTTTTACCAAAAAATCCCGTTCGTCCTGAGTAGCCGCGCCAGCGGCGTGTTTTCCGACAGTCCTGAGTAGCCGAAGGCGTATCGAAGGAAGGAAGCGCCCCGACTCAAATCCATTAGACGAACTTCACCGTCAACCCCTGCAAGGCAATCCCCGAAAACGCCGTAATCCACGTCTGCCCCGCCTGAATCGGATAAGCGTCGGTCCAGGTGCCGGTGCTGACGATTTCCCCGGCCCGCAACGGCGGCTCGTTCGGCTGCGTGCTGAGCAGCTGATGCAATTGCAGCAACGCATGCAGCGGGCTGTCCAGCAAATCGTTGCAAAACCCGGCGGCGCGCAGAATCGCATTCTCATCGGTGCTGCATGACAGCGATACGCTGGCGCTGGACAGCAATACCGCCAGATTGCGACGCGTGGTCGAGGACAGTACATGCGGCTCGCCGACGATCAGCGCGCCGTGCAGCCCGAACGCGGCAATCGCATCGGCGGCGGTGAATTCCCAGCTTGGAAACGGGCAGGAAACGATTTCGAAGCCGTGCGCCATCCATTCGATGCAATTGGCCATCTGATCCAGCGTTGCATTCGGCGGCGGCGCCGATCCCAGTTTGAAGATGACTTCCGGCTCGATCCGCGGCTGCAATGCGCCGTCCAGGCTCTGCGCGCCCTGATTGTTGTCGGCGTAACGCACGGTGGTATCGAAGACCGGCGCCCAAATCGGCGCGCCTATCCCGTCGGTAACGCCGTAACGATCCCATTCCTTTCGTATCGTGAAACCGATTTTGCGGCCGACCTGGGTTTCGCCCTGCGCAGTGCGAATGGTGGCGATGCGCGCGGAGATTTGGTAGGCGTCCGGCACTGAGAGTGCATCGTTGGAAGACAGCAGCGGTATGGTGCGGCTTTCGGCGCGGGCGTCCAACAGCGCATGCGCATAACGACTGGTCTGGCTGGACATGAGCATGGGAATTTACCTGGTGAATAGTCGAGAGCTATTTATTGTCGGCGACGATTAATTTTTACACAAGCATAGTCAATATATTTCTATTGAATAATATCGACGGCGCGTGCCTGACAAACCCGTTTATTTTAGGTGCTAATTCACCGAGGATTCAATTAGTTAACGTAAGTTAATGAAGAAATGCGCTCAAGAAGCCCACAATTCCCCGTTTGGGCCGGTTTGCGGAGCCGCAATCCCGAAGTGGGTGTACGCGATCGGCGTGGCGATTCGCCCGCGCGGGGTGCGCTGTAGATAGCCTTGCTGGATCAGATAGGGCTCCAGCACGTCTTCGATGGTGTCGCGTTCCTCGCCGATCGCGGCGGCCAGATTATCCAGGCCGACCGGGCCGCCACCGAATTTGAACAGCACCGCTTCCAGCAATTTCCTGTCCATCAGGTCGAACCCGACCGGATCGACGTCCAGCATCACCAGCGCCGCATCGGCCGTGGCTTTGGTAATGTCGCCGTTGCTTTTGACCTCTGCATAGTCGCGCACCCGGCGCAACAGGCGATTGGCGATGCGCGGCGTGCCGCGGCTGCGTTTGGCGATTTCCAGCGCGCCTTCCGGATCGATGGGCGCATTCAACAGCGATGCGCTGCGCGTAACGATCTTGGTCAGTTCCGGCGGCGTATAGAATTCCAGCCGGCCGACGATGCCGAAGCGGTCGCGCAGCGGATTGGTCAGCATGCCCGCGCGCGTGGTCGCGCCCACCAGCGTGAACGGCTGCAAGTCCAGCCGCACCGAACGGGCCGCCGGCCCTTCCCCGATCATGATGTCGATCTGATAGTCTTCCAGCGCCGGATACAGGATTTCCTCGACCACCGGCGACAGGCGATGGATTTCGTCGATGAACAGCACATCGTTGGCTTCCAGATTGGTCAGCAGCGCGGCCAGATCGCCGGCGCGTTCCAGCACGGGACCGGAGGTCTGGCGCAGATTGACGCCCATTTCGCGCGCGATGATGTGCGCCAGCGTGGTTTTGCCCAGACCGGGCGGCCCGAACAGCAGCGTATGATCCAGCGCTTCATTGCGCTGCCGCGCGGCGGTAATGAAAATCTCCAGCTGCCCGCGTATCTTTTCCTGACCGACGTATTCGTCCAGCTGCTTCGGCCGCAGCGCACGCTCCAGCGCCTCTTCCTTCGCCGACGCGGGCGTGGCGGCGATGATGCGCTGTTCGGAAAAATCGTCGGTCTGTATGCTCATCTGATTATGTGGTTAACAAGCCCTAGGCCTTGGACAGCGCCTTGAGCGCGGTCTTGATGCCGTCGGATACGCTGCTGCCGGCCGCCACCTGCTTCATGGCCAGCATGGCTTCCTTGTCCGAATAACCTAGCGCCAGCAGCGCATTGAGGACGTCCGAGGTCGCGTCGCCATGCACCGCGCCGGGCGCCGCGCCGAGATCGGCGCCGAGCTTGCCCTTGAGTTCCAGCAACAGGCGTTCGGCGGTCTTCTTGCCGATGCCGGGCACCCGCGTCAGACGGCCGGCTTCCTGTAGCGTGATGGCCTGCGCCAGATCGGCGACCGACATGCCGGACAGGATGGACAGCGCGGTCCTGGCGCCCACGCCGGAGATCTTGATCAATTCCTTGAATACATTGCGCTCTTCGGCGCTGCCGAAACCGAACAGGATATGCGCGTCTTCGCGCACCGTCAGGTGCGTCAGCAGCACGACCTTTTCGCCAATCGCGGGCAAATTGTAGAAGGTGCTCATCGGCACGCCGACTTCATAGCCGACGCCGCCGCAGTCGACCAGCAGATGCGGCGGATTTTTTTCCAGCAACACGCCGGACAGACGACCTATCATAGGGAGCACCGTAAGAAGAATGGATGGAATGATACAGGACTGCTCACTGTATATACAAACAGTATTTGAAGCGGCTTACCGGATTCAGCCGATCAAACGCCCGCCCTTGACCCGCAAACCCCTTTTCGCCAGACCGGGCGCCATCGCGCTCAACGCGGCCAGCGTGTCGGCGCTGTTCGCATGGCAAATCGCCACGCCCAGCGCATCGGCCGCGTCGGTGCCGGGCATGCCGGACAAGGACAGCAGACGCTGCACCATGTCCTGCACCTGCTGCTTTTGCGCCTTGCCCTGGCCGACCACGGCCTGTTTGATTTGCAGCGCCGTGTATTCGGCCACCGCCAGATCGGCCATCACCAGCGCGCAGATCGCCGCGCCGCGCGCCTGGCCCAACAACAGTGTGGATTGCGGATTGACATTGACGAAGACTTTTTCGATGGCCGCGCAATCGGGGGCATAGGTGGCGATCACTTCGGCCACGCTGGTGAAGATGGTTTTCAGGCGCTGCGGCAGATCGGCATCCGGCGTCTTGATGGTGCCGGATGCGATATAGCTGAGTTTATGGCCCTGCTTGTCGATGACGCCGAAGCCGGTCGTGCGCAAACCCGGGTCGATGCCGAGAATTTTCATCGCGCCGCGCCGACCGGGGCTTAATGGCGGAAGTGACGGGTGCCGGTCAGCAGCATGACGATACCCTGCTCGTCGGCCGCGTCGACCACTTCCTGATCGCGCATCGAGCCGCCCGGATGAATCACGCTGGTCGCGCCGGCGGCGACCACCACGTCGAGGCCGTCGCGGAACGGGAAGAACGCGTCCGATGCGACCGCCGAACCGGCCAGCGACAGTCCGGCGTTCTGCGCCTTGATCGAGGCGATGCGCGCCGAATCGATGCGGCTCATCTGGCCGGCGCCGACGCCCAGCGTCATGCCGTTGCCGCAAAACACTATCGCATTCGATTTAACGAATTTGGCGACGCGCCATGCAAACATCAGATCCTGCAACTGCTGCGGCGTCGGCTGTTTTTTGCTGACGACCTTTACTTCCGCCGGCGACACATTTCTGGCGTCCGGCGCTTGTACCAGCAGGCCGCCGCCGACACGTTTGAAATCGTAGTTATTCAAACCGCCGCCCAGCGAAATTTCCAGCAGGCGCACGTTTTGCTTGGCGGCGAATACCGCGCGCGCTTCGGCGCTGAACGACGGCGCGATCAGCACTTCGACGAATTGCTTCGCAACGATTTCCGCGGCGCGGCCGTCGAGCGGACGGTTGAAGGCGATGATGCCGCCGAATGCGGAGGTCGGGTCGGTTTGCAGCGCCTTGCTGTAGGCGTCGAACGGATCGGCGCCCAGGGCGACACCGCAGGGATTGGCGTGCTTGACGATCACGCAGGCGGCGCCTTCGAAAGTCTTGACGCACTCCCAGGCGGCGTCGGCATCGGCAATATTGTTATAGGACAGTTCCTTGCCCTGCAACTGGCGGTAATTGGCCAGCGCGCCGTCGACCTGTTGCAGATCGCGATAAAACGCCGCCGACTGATGCGGGTTTTCGCCGTAGCGCATTTCCTGCACTTTTTCGAAATGCAGATTCAGCGTCGCCGGATAGGCGCTGCGGGTGGCGTGCTGCTTGTCGTCGCCCAGCGCCGTGAAATAATTGGTGATCGCGCCGTCATATTGCGCGGTGTGCGCGAAGACTTTCTTGGCCAGCAGAAATTTGGTTTCGTAGGCGACTTCGCCCTGCCCGGCCTGCAATTCGGCCAGCACGCCGGCGTAATCGGCGGGGTCGCACAATACGATGACGTCCTTGTGGTTCTTGGCCGACGAACGCAGCATCGCGGGACCGCCGATGTCGATGTTTTCGATCGCGTCTTCCAGCGCGCATTCGCCTTTGGCGACGGTCTGCTGGAACGGATACAGATTGACCACCACCATGTCGATATGCGGGATGTCATGCTGCAGCAATGCCGCCACATGCTCCGGAAAATCGCGGCGCGCCAGAATACCGCCGTGGACTTTCGGATGCAGGGTCTTGACGCGGCCGTCGAGCATTTCCGGGAAGCCCGTGTAATCGGCGACTTCCGTCACTTTCACGCCATTGTCGGCGAGCATTTTGGCGGTGCCGCCGGTGGACAGGATATTGACGCCCATCGCCGACAGGGCGCGCGCGAATTCGAGAACGCCGGTTTTGTCGGAAACGGAAATGAGGGCTTGTTTGATCATGGAAATGGCGTGCGAGAAAGAACTGAATTGGATGACTGAATCGACGAAAGATAAAAATTAAAATAAGCTGCGCCCCGCGCGCTACACCAGCCCGTGCGCCTGCAATTTCTTGCGCAAGGTATTGCGATTGATGCCGAGCATCTCCGCGGCCAGCGACTGATTGCCCTCGGCGCGTTGCATCACCGCTTCGAATACCGGTTTTTCCACCGTCGCTATGACCATTTCATAGACATTCGACGGCGCTTGTTCGCCCAAATCCTTGAAATATTTTTCGAGGCTGTTGCGGACGGTATCCTGAATACTTTCTTTACTCATTGTCTTGTGCTTTTATTATTGGCTGAGAAAACGCAGGTCAGGTGTCCGGCGGCGGTGCGGCCCAAGGAAGGGGTCCGATCGCTGGCTGCGCCTGTCCGGCGTGTTCTCGGCTCGATCAGTTTTTCCTTAAGCGGCAAGAGCGATGCTTAGCGCATCCGGCTCATCCGCCACGTATTGTAACCGCTCGCCGTACATACTCTGCAAATCGAAAAAGGCGCGTACCGCGGCCAGTTGTTCGCGGCAGTCTTCCAGCGCGTTCATGCGCTGCCGGAATGCTTCTCCTCCACTCAACTCCCGTACGTACCAGCCGATGTGCTTGCGCGCCGTGCGCACACCGAGATACTCGCCATAAAACGCATAGTGCGCCTCCAGATGCTCCAGCATCAGCGCCTGCACTTCGCTGACCAGCGGTGCGGGCAGCGTGGCGCCGGTGCGCAGGAAGTGATCGATTTCGCGGAAGATCCACGGCCGGCCCTGCGCGGCGCGGCCGACCATCACCGCATCGGCTTTGGTGAACGCCAGCACGTCGCGCGCCTTCTGCGGCGTGTCGATGTCGCCGTTGGCCACGACCGGAATTCTCACTGCCGCTTTCACCGCGGCAATGGTGTCGTACTCGGCAATGCCGCTGTAGCCATCGGCGCGGGTGCGGCCGTGCAGCGTCAGCATCGCGATGCCGCTTTGCTCGGCCATGCGCGCGATGGTCAGCGCGTTCTTGTGCTGCCGGTCCCAGCCGGTGCGGAACTTCAGCGTCACCGGCACATCGACCGCGCCTACCACGGCGTCGAGGATGGCTCCGACCAGCGTTTCGTTCTGCAACAGGGCCGAACCGCACCAGCTGTTGCAGACTTTCTTCACCGGACAACCCATGTTGATGTCGATCACCTGCGCGCCGCGATCGACGTTGAAGCGTGCGCATTCGGCCAGTACGGCCGGGTCGGCGCCGGCGATCTGTACCGCCTTGGGCTCCATCTCGCCGTCGTGATTGGTGCGGCGCGAAGTCTTTTCGCTATGCCACAGACGCGGGTTGGACGCCGCCATTTCCGATACCGCGTAACCCGCGCCCAGTTGCTTGCACAACTGACGGAACGGACGGTCCGTCACGCCAGCCATCGGCGCGACAAAGACGTTATTACGCAGAAAATATGGGCCTAAATTCACGGGAATGCGCCAGGACTGTTGCGGGGAGGGGGCTATTCTAACGCGATTTGGAAGCGAATCTCAAATGTATTTCCGATGGCCGAGCCCGCGCCGCTGGGCGCGTCGCAGACCTTGCAACGGATGGCCGGCTGAAGGATTTGCCATACAGAAAACGGCCTGCGACGAACGATCGCCACAGGCCGTTCTTTTTACAGCGTCATCCGCCGCACTACGCCTTGAGCAACGCCGCCTTGACCCGTTCCGGCGACATCGGCGCCTGCCGCAAGCGCACCCCGGTGGCGTCGAAGAACGCATTGGCCACCGCTGCCGGCACCACGCGCGAAGCCGCTTCGGCGGCGCCGGTCGGCGCGGCTTCAGGATGGTTGATCAACACGATATCGATGGTTTCCGGCGCATCCTTGATGTCCAGGATCGGGTAAGTCAGCCAATCGACGCTGGTCACCATATTGCTGTCGAACTTCACTTCTTCGAACACACCGCGCGAAAAGCCCTGTACCACCGCGCCTTCGATCGTATTGTGCAGTTGGCGCGGATTGATCACCAGTCCGCAGTCGTGCGCGACCGTGAATTTGCGTCCCCAGATGCGGCCGGTTTCCGGATTGACTTCGATTTCCGCCACCACCGCCAGGTGCGTGCCGGCGCGCTGGGCATACGCGATGCCCCGCCCTTTCAGCACATTGCCGTCGCGCTGCAGCCGCGGCACTGCCGAAGCTTGCCAGCCGGACTTTTCGGCGGCGGTCTGGATCACCGCCCGGTCGCGCGGATCGGTCAGGTATTTCAGGCGGAACGCCACCGGGTCCATCCTGGATGCCATCGCGAGTTCATCGATGAATTGTTCGCTGGCAAAGTGTGTCTGCGGACCGATCGGGTCGCGCATATGCGAAGTGCGCAATGGCGATGCACGGTCGAGCAGCGCGTCGATGGTTTCCCAGCCCATGCGCTTGTTGCCGAAAGTGTAGGCTTCCGAAGGCACGCCAAATTCCGCCTTCGGTTTCAGCGGCAGACCCATTTCCATGCCGGCCAGGCTGTCGCTGGGATCGGATTCGTTGCTGGTGATGTTGGCGCGTGAAAAGCCCTTCGCCATGAATTCGTAAGCCAGCACATTGCCGTCGGCGTCGAGCGCCGCGCGGCCGCGATGAATCGACGCCGGGGCCTTCGGATCCCACGCCGTGCCGTCGCGCCGCATGCCCTGCACGCGCACCGGCTTGCCGGTCATTTTCGACAGCAGCGCCGCATCGATGACGGTATCGCCGGCGTCGTTGCGGCCGTAGGAGCCCGGTCCGACCACCCAGATTGCGTGCACCTGTTCCGGCTTCATGCCGAGCGTGTTGGCGACGCCGTCGCGTGCGTAATGCGGTTTCTGCGTGCCGGTCCAGATAGTGGCGCGATCGCCTTTCACGTCGGCCACCGCGCAGCCGGGCGCCATGCTGGCATGCGATTGAAACGGCCATTGATATTCGGCTTCGACGATGCGCGTTGCGCTGGCCAGTATCTTCGGCGCATCGCCCTTTGTGACTTCGTCCTCATGGCCTGTGACCGGCGCGGAACGGATATGGTCGTACAGCTTGTCGTTGCCGGGGAAGGGATTGCGCGGCTCGCTCCAGGTCACCTTCAGCATTTGCGCGGCGCGCACCGCATCCCACTCCTTCGGGGCGACCACGGCGAGGAAATTCTTTTCGTGAATCACGCGTGCGCCCTTGACCGAGCTGATCGATGCGGCATCGACGGCGACCGGCACACTGCCTGCGTGCGGAGTGCGAATCATCCGCGCATGCAACATGCCGGGCAAGGAGACGTCGCTGACGAAACCGTCGGTGCCGAACGCTTTCCAAGCCACGTCGCGGCGCGGAAACGGCTTGCCGACCACTTTGTATTCAGAGGGCAACTTCGGTTTGGCCTTGCCTTCGACATACAGCGTGTTGCCGATTTTTTTATTCCATTTGAGCTTGGAATTGAAATATTTTCCGCCGATCAGATCGGCATAGCTGATGGCCTTCGATGGATTATCGCGCACCATCACCAAACCGTTTTCGACGATCAGCTGATCGGCCGGCACGTTCAGATGTTGCGCCGCCATGTCCACCAGCAAGCGGCGCGCCTCGGCCGCCGCATTGCGCAGCGGCTTGGCGCCGGCCTGAATCCCGAGCGCGCTGGAAGCGCCGCCCTGATTGATCGCGACGTTGGTGTCGCCCATGAACACATGAACCTGTTCGAACTTGACGTCGAGTTCTTCGGCGACGATTTGCGCAATGCCGACTTCCAGACCTTGTCCCAGATCGACTTTGCCGAAATACGCATTGACGCGTCCGTCCGGCAAAATGGCGACCCAGGAATCCAGTTCTTCCGGCTCCAGCATCGGCTTGAGCGCGATGTTGGCCTTATTCGGCTGGTCGGCTGCCTCGGCCATGCTCCATGGCGCCGCGGCGCAGACCACTAATGCGCCGGATGCGGCCAGAAAGCGGCGGCGGTTCATCGATATGTCGAGGGGAGCGTTCATGCCGAGACCCCTTTTGCTGCCTTCATTTCGCTTTGCGCACGCTTGATGGCGCGCATGATCGCGACATGCGTGCCGCAACGGCATTTCAAACCGGTCAGCGACTCGCGAATCTGGGCATCGCTGGCTTCCGGATTGGTGGCGAGCATGGCGGAGGCGGTCATCATCCAGGCATTGATGCAGTAGCCGCATTGCGGCACTTGCTCTTCTATATAGGCGGTTTGCAGCGGATGTGGTTTATCCTCAGTGCCGAGGCCGGAAATGGTGGTCACCTTCTGGCCCTTGACCGACGCGACCGGCATGACGCAGGAACGTACCGCCGCGCCGTTCACATGCACGGTGCAGGCGCCGCACTGGGCCAGGCCGCAACCGAATTTGGGGTTTTTCATTTTGAGATCGTCGCGCAATGCGTATAGCAGCGGCATCGACGGGTCCGCGTCGACCGATACGTTTTTGCCGTCCACGATGAATCCGATTTTGGCCATGTCTCCTCCTGTATGTTTCTTATGGGCTTGCAATAGATAGGCTTGCAATACTGGTATCGCATCTAATCACAATTTCTGAAATAATGAAATATTATGAAACAATATTCCGCATACAAGAACCATAACAAACCCAGCTCCCATTGGGCATCGTTTGCGCAACGCAAAACGGCCCGCGCGATGTCGGCCGATCAGGACGCCGCGATTGAGCACGATCACGTATTCGACGTCGGCAGCCATGCGGCCGAACGCCGTACGCGGGCAGTGATGTGGATTACCGCGGTGATGATGGTGGCGGAGATCGCTGCCGGTTATTGGTTTAATTCGATGGCTTTACTGGCCGACGGCTGGCATATGAGTTCGCATGCGCTGGCGATCGGCCTGAGCGCGTTTGCGTATGCCGCGGCGCGGCGCTATGCGCGCGATCCGCGCTTCGCGTTCGGCACCTGGAAGATCGAAGTGCTGGCCGGCTATACCAGCGCCATTTTTCTGCTCGGGATCGCGGCGATGATGGTATTCGGTTCGGTGGAGCGCATCATCGCGCCGCAAGCCATCGATTACCTGAATGCGGCATGGGTGGCGGGGATCGGACTGGCGGTCAATATCGTGTGTGCGCTGATTCTCGGCGGTGCGCATCACGGGCACGATCATGATGGGCCGGCGGGACAACGCGATGCGCATGCTCATGCGCATCGCCATTCCCACGATCGCCATGACCATCACGCTCATCACGGCCATCACGCAAACGCCACTGCTTCTCAGGCGCGCAACGCCGATCTGAATTTGAAATCGGCATACATACACGTGATTGCCGATGCCGCAACATCGGTATTGGCGATCATCGCGTTGCTCGGCGGCTGGCTATATGGCTGGTCCTGGCTGGACCCGGTGATAGGCATTGTCGGCGCGGTGCTGGTGGCGGCATGGGCGCGGCGCTTGATGGCCGATACCGGCAAGGTGCTGCTGGACAGGGAAATGGATCATCCGGTCGTGGCGCAGGTGCGCGCCGCGCTGGAAACGGGCTTATCGAGCGATACCCGCATTACGGATTTGCATATCTGGCGGGTCGGCAAACAGTCGTATTCCTGCGCGCTCAGCGTGGTCACCGGCGACCGTTCGCTGACTGCCGCAACCTTGCGCCGGCATATAGCGGCCTGCAAGGAAATCGTGCATACGACGATAGAGATTCAATTCACCGACCGTTGACGTTACATCTTTGCGCGAAGCCTAAGCGGCTTGCGCGGTGCTGCAATCAGAATGTCCAGTGCAACCAGTTATCGCATTCGTAAGACACGCGATCTTGCTTGGGGCTTGTTTTATCGCGCTTTTGCACCTCGGCTACCGCCGGTTCGACCGCAACCGCGGGCTTGACGATGACTGCCGGCCGCTTTTTCCCGAGGAGTTGCCATACGAAACGTGGGAATTCAGATTGCTCGTTGCCGAAGAATCCGGCAGTGGTTTTGGTGGCTGACATGTTGTTCCGATTCAAGAAAGATTACATTGCACGCAATATATTCCCGTTCAGAACAAGGGTCCAATTCAAGTATTCGATAATAGATATATGTTTTAAGAATAATTTATCATTAAATATCGTTTTTTATAAATTTCTCCGGTAGGAGTCGGCCAAGGAAAAGGGCCGCAGCAAAAGCCCGGCCCTCAAGTGAATCGCATGCACGGATGATTCATTCATTTCAAGCGCCGAACTCCACCAGCATATCGGCCACATAATCCTCGCTGGCCGCGATCACCAGCATGTCGCACGATGCTCTAAGCAGCGCCAACCCGGCCGATTCAGGCCCTTTATTGCCGTTTTGAATCAAAATACCGGTGACCGGCACCAGCTTGCGCCGCGCCGCCTGCTTCAGGAACGGCGCCAGCATCACGTCGTCGCCGTCGCAGGCGATGATGAACAGCATGTCAGCGCCATCCAGCAATTCCAGCGCCCCGGTGCCGCGCGCCTGCTCGGCGGCATCCAGCACGACGTGCACGTCGCGCAGATTGCGGTCCTTGATGACGCGTCCCATCCGTTCGCCGCCTTTGCCGATGCCGACCACTTCCAGAAAACGCTTGCTCGAATTGGGCGCATCGATCCGATATTGGGTATCGCGCACCGCCACCGCACAGCTCGATATGTCCCGAGGCGTCGCCGCTTGACCTTCCATCATGCGCTCCTGTCAGAGGCACAGGCTTCGAAACCCGCGCGTAATGCATTCTTGTCCAGATTTCGGCCGATAAACACCAGTCTGCTGTAACGCGCTTCATCCGCTTTCCAGGCCTGCTGCAAATCGCCCTCCAGAATCATGTGCACCGACTGAAAAACCAGGCGCCGCGGCTCGTCCTTGACGTCGATGATGCCTTTGGCGCGCAGGATGTCCCGCCCCTTGCTGGCCACCAGCGCATTGAGCCACATGCTGATGCGGTCGGCGTCCATCGGATTGTGCGAGGTCAGCGAAATGCTGTCGATGCCGCTGTCGTGCTGGTGATCGTGGTGGTCATGCGCATGATGATCGTGCCCGCAATGCTCATCGTGCACATGCCCTTCTTCGCCGTGCGCGGGATGCAGAAAATCCGGTTCCAGCGAAACGATCCGTTCGATGTCGAAACCGCCGCGGGCGAGCACCTTGTCCAGCGCCACATTGGCGCGCTGGGCGCGGTGGATCGGCGCCAGCGGATTGATCTTTCGTAACCGCGCTTCGATGTCGCGCAATTCGGATTCCGACACCAGTTCGGTCTTGTTCAGCACGATCTGGTCGGCAAAGGCGATCTGCTCGGCGGCCTCGCGGCTGTCGTTGAGCCGCAGGAAAATATGCTTGGCGTCGACCACGGTGGTGACCGAATCGAGCACTGTCCGGGCCTGCAGGAAGTGATCGACGAAAAACGTCTGCGCCACCGGGCCGGGATCGGCCAGTCCGGTGGTCTCGACGATGATTGCGTCGAAATTTCCTTCTCTCGCCAACAGTGTGTGCAGGGTGCGGATCAAATCGCCGCGCACCGTGCAGCAGATGCAGCCGTTGTTCATTTCGAACAACTCTTCATCGCTGTTGAGTATCAGGTCGTTATCGATGCCGACTTCGCCGAACTCGTTGACGATCACCGCATACCGCCGGCCGTGATCCTCCGACAGAATGCGGTTGAGCAAGGTGGTCTTGCCGGCGCCCAGATAACCGGTCAGCACGGTCACCGGGATGCGCGCGGCATTCCCGGTGGCTGTTTCTGCGGCATTTGCTTCTAGCGCGGAGCTTGCGTTGGACATGTCGATAGGGAAGGCTTGTCAGACGCCCGCTTTTTCCTTGTTCATCCAAGGCATCAGCGACACGTGCACCGCGCCCTTGATTTCGCCTTCGCCGGTCACCGCCTTGATTGCTTTCTCGGTTTCGTCCAGACCGAAACGGTGGGTGGTCAGCAGATCCAGCGGGAAGCGGTTCGACGCCAGTTGCTGCAACGCCAGTTCGCAGGCGCGATAGCTGTGGCCGCGCGCGCTCTTGATGGTGATGTACTTGACCGTTACTTTACCGATCGGGAAATTCGGGAATTCAGCCATTTCGCCCTGGATCAGCAATGTGCCGCCCTTGCGCTTCAATGCTTCCACGCCCAGCAGGATCGCCGCCGTGCCTGCGCCCGAGGTACAGTCCAGCGCCACATCGACGCCCTTGCCGTTGGTGATTTCCTGGATGCGTTCCAGCGGATTTTCCTTTTGCACGTCGATCACGTAATCGGCGCCCAGTTTCTTGGCGACTTCGAAGCGCGCGGCGTCCTTGGTGGTGCCGGTGACGATGATCAGCGATGCGCCGGCTTGCTTGCAGGCCACCACTTGCGACAGGCCTTGTTGTCCCGGACCCTGGATCAGCACGGTGGAGTTGTAGCCGACGTTGCAGTCGAACAGCGCCCATTCGATGCCGTTGGCCATCGGCGTGACCAGGCCGGCGCGCTCGGCCGTCATGCCGTCCGGCACCTTGTGGATCACCGCGTTCCATGGCAGATACATGTATTCGGCGAAACCGCCCCACAGGTGCGGCGGCTTGTCCGACGTCGAATAGCCGTAACGGATGCCGTCCGGATTGGAGCGCCAGTCGGTGTTTTCGCAATGGCGGTATTCGCCCTTGTGGCACCATTCGCATTTGCCGCAAGCGACGTAATGCTCGACGAAAACGCGATCGCCTTCCTTGAAGCCCTTGCGCGCGGTGAACTCGGCGCCGGCCTTGGTGATGATGCCGATGTTTTCGTGACCCATGATCACCGGGCCGCCGGTCTTCAGCTCTTCCTTGTACATCTTGACGTCGGTGCCGCAGATGCCGGCCACTTCGACTCTCATCAGCGCGCCGTCCGCCGGCACTTCCGGCATCGGAAATTCGCGCATTTCAATTTTGCTCGGACCTGTTTTAACCGCTGCTTTTACTGTTTCCAAAATGATTCTCCACTTGATGTTTTGTGCTAATCGAATTGCGTCTGTCGGAGCAAGCGCAGGATTACAGCGTCTCGCCCTCTTTCAGTACGCCGGCGGCGCGCAATGAAGCTTCAAGCCACTTCGGACGCAGGGCTTTGCCCGACACGATGTCGGAGATGCGCTGCTGTTCGTCGGCCACCTTGCCCGCGGCCAGAGTCAGCAGGGATTCCGCCTTTTCACGTTCGACCACCACCACGCCATCGGCGTCGCCGACGATCAGGTCGCCCGGGCTGACCGCGATATCGCCGCACATGATCGGCCAGTTGATGCGGCCAGGCACGTATTTGGTCGGGCCGTTCGGATTGGCGCCGACCGAATAGACCGGGAAGCCGAGTTCCAGCAGTTCTTCCGTATCGCGGTGCGATGCATCCATGATCACGCCGCCGAAACCCATCTTGTTGCAAGCGTTCAGCATGATCGCACCCATCAGCGCGCAGGTGCGGTCGGCCTTGCCGTCGATCACCAGAATATCGCCGGGCTTGGCCATCGCCATCGCCGCGTGAATCATCAGATTGTCGCCGGGACGGATTTCAATCGTGAACGCAGGCCCTGCCATGCGGGTTGAATTCGACAGCGGCTTGATGCGGCCGTGCATGGCGCCGCGGCGACCGGCGACGTCGGCCAGAATCGACGATGCGAAAGCGGAGGCCTTTTTGACGATTTCGGGGGAAACGCGTTCGAAATCGCGCTGGATATCGTCCAACGGAGAAGCTGAGTTACTCATGAAACATCCTTTCAGAATTGCCGGCGCTTGCGCGGCCGGTACGGGCAATATGCTCAATCAAAATTAGGCGAACTGTTTCGGCGGATGGCCCCGCTTGGTCAGCAACGCGTCCAGACGCGGATAAATGCGGCGTGCATTACCTTCGAAAATCTTGTAACGGTTTTCTTCACTCAGGCTGGCGACCTGGTCGATGTAACGCTTGGTGTCGTCGAACGGAAACCCGGTTTCGGGATCGATGCCCGGCACCGCGCCCAGCATTTCGGACGCGAACAGGATATTGTCGATCGGAATCACTTTGGTCAGCAGCTCGATGCCCGGCAGGTGATACACGCAGGTGTCGAACGAGACGTTCTTCATCACATGATCGAGCAGATTCACTTTCTTCATATTGAGGCACATGCCGCGATATCGGCCCCAATGGAAAGGCACCGCGCCGCCGCCGTGCGGAATCACCAGGCGCAGATCGGGAAAATCCTTGAACAGGTCGCCCTGGATCAGCTGCATGAAGGCCGTGGTGTCGGCATTGATGTAATGCGCGCCGGTGTGATGGAAATTCGGATTGCAGGAAGAAGTGACGTGAATCATCGCCGGCACGTCGAGTTCGCACAGCTTTTCGTAAATCGGATACCAATGCTTGTCGGTCAGCGGCGGATCGGTCCAGTAGCCGCCGGACGGATCCGGATTCAGATTGACGCCGACAAAGCCCAGTTCATTGACCAGGCGTTCCAGTTCGGGAATGCAGTTCTTCGGGGCCACGCCCGGAAATTGCGGCAATTGGCCGACCGGCGCAAAGTTATCCGGCAGCAAGGTGGCGATGCGGTGGATCAGATCATTGCTCATCCGCGTCCATTGCTTGCTGACTTCTTCGGTGCCGACATGATGCGCCATGCCCGCGGCGCGCGGCGAAAAGATGGTCAGATCGCTGCCGCGTTCGCGTTGCAGCTTCAACTGCGGCTGTACACTCTGAATGATTTGCTCGTCGCTGATGCCGAGATCGTACGAAGCCGGTTTGCGCATCGCGTCGGCCAGTCCGGCCAGTTGCCGGTCGCGGAAAAGATGCAGCGCCTGCGGCTCGGTGGTGTAATGGCAGTGCGTATCGATAATCATCAGGGATTGTCTCGGTCTACAGACAAAGCCGTGCCGGTACGTCCATACCGCCTGGCGGGACGCTTGCCAGCGATCTGTGCTTCTCCGGACGCTTCATCTGATATTGTTTCGGTGTTCGGTTTGGTATTTCGCGACTGTTCTTATATGCAGAACATCGGTCTACATAGTAGCATTCGAATGTAACTTGCAGCCCGCCTCAGTGTCAACAAAAATCGGAAATTGCGGCGCGGCCGGACGCGCAATGGAGCCCGAATGGAGGCCTAATGGAGGTCCGGCATGTTCCATTATACAGAACATCGGTCCAATAATTCTTGCCAAGCGGGGGTTCGGCGGCTATGCTCAACACCCATCCAATAAGGCAATCGCCGACCAACCACAGGCTGCCGGCGCACAGCCCGACGGTCCAGCAAAAGCAGAAAGAGACAATATGGAAGCGAAACAGCAGGCGGTCACCATCCCCGGACTTCAGCAAATGAAACGCGACGGCAAGAAGATCGTCGGCGTGGTGGCCTGGGATTACCAGATCGCGAAAATCATCGATCGCGCGGGCGTGGACATCATTTCCGTCGGCGACACCGTCGGCATCAATCTGTGGGGCCATCCGAACCCGCTGGAAGTGACGATGGATGAAATGCTGGTCACTTGCAAGGCCGTGCGCCGCGGCACCGAGCGCGCGCTGGTCAGCGTGGATTTCCCTTACGGCCCGCTGCAGGAAGGCACCGACGCCGCCTTGCGCGCGGCGATTCGTTTCGTCAAGGAAGCCGGCGTGGACATCATCAAGGTCGACGGCGCGGCGGACTTTCCGGATGCGGTCAAGGCCATTGTCCGCGCCGGGATTCCGGTCTTCGCGCAATTTGGCATAACGCCGCACACCGCATTGCAATACGGCATCGACTACGCCACCATGCTCAAGGGCAATGTGCAGGTGCCGGCGGAAATGACCGCGCGCCTGATCGAGCAGGCCCAGATGCTGGAGGCGGCCGGCGCGTCGCTGCTGGACTTCACCAACTCGGGTCCGGTGGCCGGCCCTGAAGTCGTCAAGTCGGTCTCGATTCCGGTCATCGGCGGTTTGGGCGGCGGCCCGTGGCTGGACGGCCGTATGCGCATGGCGCACGCGGCGATCGGATATGCGGAAAGCTGGATCGACTCCAAGGCCGAAACCTATGCCAACGTCGCGCAGATCACGCTCGATGCGATTACCGCTTACGCCTCGGACGTGCGCGGCGCACGCCAGATCAAGGGCGGCATCGCCGTCCCTCCAAAAGCCTGATCGGAGAGTTTATGCCTACCGTAATCATCGACGGCATCGCCACCCGTTATGAAATCGTCGGCGACGGTCCGCCGTTGCTGATGTTCTCGCCGGGCGGCTTCGACGCCACGTTGGAAAAATGGTCTTCGCTGGGTGTGTATGCGCGGGTCAAGCCGCTGGAAAATCTGAGCAAGAAATACAAGTGCATCGTGTTCGACCGGCGCGAATGCGGCAAGTCGGGCGGCCGCGTCGAGCGCGTGACCTGGGCCGATTATGTGGCGCAGGGCAAGGCCTTGCTGGATCATCTGAATATCAAACGCGCGCATTTGATGGGCGGTTGCATGGGATGCTGTCCGGTGATGGCTTTCGGTGTGACGCATCCGGAGATGGTGATGAGCATGATTCTGTATTGGCCGGTAGGCGGGGCCAAGTACCGGATCAGCAGTCATCAGCGGTTTGCCGAGCATTTGGCGTTTGTGCATCAAAACGGACTGCAGGCTGTGGTGGATCTGGTCAAAAAGGACGGCAAGGCGTTTGGCGCGGATCCGCGCGGAGGGCCTTGGGCGTCGGTGATCAAGAGCGATCCGGCGTTTGCGGCGGAGTATGCGACGCTGAACGTGGATAAATACAAGCTGATTGTGGTCGGGATGGGGCGCACTTTGACGGATCGGGATACCGCGCCGGGAGCGGAGGCGGAAGATTTGATGCGCCTGGATATTCCTGCTCTGGTGGTGCCCGGAAAGGATGCATCCCACGCCACTTCTGCGGCCCGGTATCTGGAGGAGTGTTTGCCTCAGTCGGAGTATTGGGATATGTCCGCGGATGCGCAGTCCGAGGACAATACTACCGAGAAGTTGCTTGGGTTTCTTGAGCGGGCGACTGCCGCGCGCTGATTTATTTGGCTTGGTAACTGTTATAGGCGCTTGCCGGGGTGACCCGGCAGGCGTTTTTTTTCGAGATCCGCCAGCGGATGCCCGCCGTCCGGCCACGGATCGACAAAGAATCCCTCTATCCATTGCGGTGTAACGCCGCTCAGCGTGTCCGGTTGCCAGGCCGGGTTCTGGTCCTTGTCGATCAGCAATGCGCGTATGCCTTCGGCGAAATCGGGATGCGCGGCGCAATGCAGCGAAACGATGAATTCCAGCTGGAATACCTGCGCCAGCGATAAATGACGCGCACGCCGCTGTATCGCATACGACAGGCCGGCCGATCCGGGCGCGCCGGCGGCCAGCGTGGCAACCGCTTTTCTGAGCCAGATGTCGTCTGTCTCCACCGCCAGCAGCGCTTCGACGATTTCCGGCAGCGTCTGGCGGCTGCACAATGCGTCTATGGTTTCCAGATGCGCATGCAGCTGCGAGGCGGCGAAGTCCGTCTTCGCCGCGCCGCTTCGCTCCGCCCCTTGCAATACCCGCCCTAATAAAACATGCGCGTCCCCGCCGCGCCATGCCTGCCTGAGCAGCGCGCCCATGACTTGCGGCTTGACCGCTTGCGGAATGCAATAATCGGCGAGTTTGACGAATTTGGCGTCGGCGGCGTTCATCGGCGCGCCGGTTAACGCCAGAAACAAGCCGAGCTGGCCGGGCATCCGATTCAGGAACCAGCTGCCGCCGACATCGGGATACAGGCCGACGGCGATTTCGGGCATCGCCAGCCTGGAGCGTTCGGTCGCCACGCGGTGACTGGCGCCGGCCATCAGGCCGATGCCGCCGCCCATGACGATGCCGTGACCCCAGCACAGGACCGGCTTCGGATAGGTGTGGATCAGGTAGTCGAGACGGTATTCGCGTTCGAAAAATTGCGCGGCATACGGATTGCCGAGGATATCGTCGCGTTGCGCGGATGCGTGATGCGCCATCATGGTGCTGCGCAACTGCCGCAGATCGCCGCCGGCGCAAAAGGCCTTGTCGCCCTGCGCCTGCAGCACCACCATCGCCACGCCCTCGTCGGCGGCCCACTGCGCCAGCCGCGCGGCCAGCAGGTCGGTCATTTCCAGCGACAGCGCGTTGAGCGTCTGTTCGGCGTTCAGCGTGGCAATGCCGATATGGGATCCATCGGCGGTCTGTAATTGCTCGAACAACACCACATCACTCATGCATCGCTCCCACGACTGCCCGCCGTGGCCGGACCGGCGAAAAAATAAAATCGAAGCAGGCCGATAGGCCGGATTCTGTTACGACAAGTCACCTTGTTATGACAGTCATTCCTCTAGGCGCTGAATTACTCCAGCGCTCAAGCTTCCTACCCGCACGCTCCGCGAGCAACATCAACGCGTGCCTATTTGGAATTGCTCCGAGTGGAGGTTACCGCGTTTCACCGTAACTTAATACGCTCGTCTCTGTGGCC
>JAQGLY010000040.1 GCA_028292625.1 Herbaspirillum sp.
ATGCGGCGCGATGTGCGGCGCGACTTTTTTGTCCAGGTCGTGCTTCCAGTCCATGCGTTCGGCGATCGCCTCGATAATCAGATCGCAGCCGGCCAGCAATGCCAGATCGTCTTCGTAATTGGCGACCTGGATCAGCGCGGCGTCGTCCGCGTTGCCCAGCGGCGCGGGACTGAGTTTCTTCAGATTGTCGATGGCGCGCTGGACGATGGCGTTTTTAGGGCCTTCCTTCGCGGGCAGATCGAACAGGATGACCGGCACCTTGGCATTGACGCAATGCGCGGCGATCTGCGCTCCCATCACGCCGGCGCCCAGAACGGCTACCTTCTTCACAATAAAATTAGTCACGCATCTCTCCTTGATTGGCTATCGGGTTGCAGAGCGCAGTGCATTGCTGTCGTCGACCGCTGCGAATCAAAACAGATCCGCGTCCAGTTCCAGCAGATTCGCCGAGCCGGAACGCGCCTGGCGTATCAGCATCGCGGTTTCGGGCAACAGGCGGGCAAAATAAAAGCGTGCGGTGGCCAGTTTGGCAATGTAGAAGGTATCGCCGGAGTCTTTCTTTTCCAGCGCGATCTTGGCCATTCGCGCAAACAGGTAGGCAAACACCAGATGGCCGACCACGCGCAGATAAGGCACCGCCGCGGCGCCGACTTCATCCGGATTCTGGAAGGCCTTCATGCCGATTTCCATGGTCAGCTTGGTGACCTTGCCGCCGAGATCGGCCAGCGGCGTGATGAACTCCGCCAGCGCTTCGTCGGTGCCGTTGTCTTCGATGAACGCCTCCACCTGCGCGCCGAATTTCTTCAGCTTGGCGCCGTTGTCCATCAGGATCTTGCGCCCCAGCAGGTCCAGCGACTGGATCGTGTTGGTGCCTTCGTAAATCATGTTGATGCGCGCATCGCGCACATATTGCTCCATGCCCCATTCGGCGATATAACCGTGGCCGCCGTAGACCTGCAGGCAGTCGGAGGTGGAGGTCCAGGCGTTGTCGGTCAGAAAGGCCTTGATCACCGGCGTCAGCAGCGCCACCTGATCGGCCGCGTCCTTGCGCACTTCCGCGTCCGGATGATTGAGCTCCTTGTCGATCTGCAGCGCGACATAGGAAGAGAAAGCGCGCGCGCCTTCGGCATGCGCCTTTGCGGTCAGCAGCATGCGGCGAACATCGGGATGCACGATGATCGGATCGGCCGGTTTTCCCGGCTCCTTGACGCCGGACAGGCTGCGCATCTGGACCCGGTCTTTCGCATACAGCAGCGCGTTCTGATACGCCACTTCGGTCAGGCCCAGGCCCTGCATGCCGACGCCGAGACGGGCGAAATTCATGAAGACGAACATCGCATTGAGGCCCTTGTTCGGCTCGCCGATCATGGTGCCGATCGCGCCGTCCAGATTCATCTGGCAAGTGGAGTTGCCGTGGATCCCCATTTTTTCTTCGATCGCACCGACGAAGATCGGATTGCGCGCGCCCGGCGTGCCATCCGCATTGGGCAGGAATTTCGGCACCAGGAACAGCGAAATGCCTTTCGATCCTTGCGGCGCATCCGGCAGCCGGGCCAGCACCAGATGCAGGATATTTTCCGCCATGTCGTGTTCGCCGGCGGAGATGAAAATCTTGCTGCCGGTGATCTTGTAGGTGCCGTCGGGCTGAGGTTCGGCTTTGGAGCGCAGCAAGCCGAGGTCGGTGCCGCAATGCGCCTCGGTCAGGCACATGGTGCCGGTCCATTCGCCGGAGACCAGCTTCGGCAGGAATTTCTCTTTCTGCTCGGGCGTGCCGTGCGCCAGCAGGCATTCGTAGGCGCCGTGCGACAGACCCGGATACATGGTCCAGGCCTGATTGGCCGCATTGATCATTTCGTAGAACGAATTGTTGACCACCACCGGTAAACCCTGGCCGCCGTGTTCGGGATCGCAGGCCAGCGAGGGCCAGCCGGCTTCCACATACTGTTTGTACGCCTCCTTGTAACCCTTCGGGGTGGAGACGGTATGCCTCGCCTGGTCGATATGGCAGCCTTCGCGGTCGCCGGAATGGTTCAGCGGGAACAATATTTCCGACGCGAATTTGCCGCCCTCTTCCAGCACCTGATCGATCAATGCGCGGTCGGTGTCGGCATGCTTGGGCAGCGCTTTCAACTCGTCTTCTACGTGCAGCAACTCATGCAACACGAACTGCATATCGCGCAATGGGGCAACATATTGGGCCATCTGGTATCTCCTGGCGACTGGGTGGATTCGGATGAAACTATTGGACAGCGTTCCTGCGGGGCGCCGCCTTGGCTTTGCCTGCCGCGGGCGCCTCGGCATTGCGGGCGCTGTCGATCAAACGTTCGAAACCGGCCTGCGCGCGCCGCACGCTGCCGGGTATTTTCAGGAAGCGCGCATCGTGATGCAGCGCCAGAATCAGGCCGTACATTTCGTACACCATTTGCCAGGCGTCGACATCGTCGCGCAACTGCCCCGCTTCGATCGCCTGCGTCACGGCGCGATGCAGGGCCTTTTGCCAAGTCTGCACCATGCCGACGATCTCGTCGCGGATCTGTCCCGGCCGGTCGTCGTACTCGACCGCGCCGCTGATATAGATGCAGCCGGACGAGATTTCGACGGTGACCTGGTTAATCCAGCGCGCGAACATGGCCTGCAAACGCGGCAGTCCGCGCGGCTCCAGGATGCTGGGATAGAACACCTCCTGCTCGAAACGCCGGTGGTACAGTTTGACGACTTCGATCTGCAAATCCTCGCGCGATCCGAAATGCGCGAATACGCCGGATTTGCTCATTTTCATCTGATCGGCCAGCAAGCCGATCGTCAGCCCTTCCAGCCCTTCGCGGCTAGCCAGTTGCAAGGCGACATCGAGGATTGCCGCGCGGGTCAACTCGCCTTTGCGCATGAATTTTGGGCGGACCATGCTTTGATTGGAAATCACGATATCGATATTTCGGAAAGTTGTCGGGGACGATCGTCGGCAGATGTCGTTATGCGAACGGTCGTACTATTATGCATGCAACGGGAAATGTCAAACGAAACTTCATATGGTTCAGGATCGCGAGTGATCGAGCAAGCGGCGATCGCGCTTGGTGGGTCTTCCCTTGAGCCGGGAAGTGGGTTCATGGAACAGCTTGTTTTGCTCCGCTTCATTCTGGCGCCGGATCGCGCTCTCCGGCGTTTCCGCATACAGCGTTTGGGCGATCGCCGCAGCAGCGCGCTTGTCCGACAGCAGGCTGACCGAGACCTCCCAAACCGTCGCGCCGTTATCGATATGCAATACGTCGCCGGCCTTCAGGCCGCGGGACGGTTTGGTGCGCTGTTCGTTCCAGCGCACCTTGCCGGTGTCGACGGCATCGGCGGCCAGCGAACGCGTTTTGAAAAACCGCGCCGCCCATAACCATTTATCGATGCGTACGGTCTCGCTCATGCCTTTTTTATGAACGCTCTAGGGCTAGAGCCACGCCCATACCGCCGCCTATGCACAGGCTGGCCAAACCGCGTTTGGCGTCGCGCCGCACCATTTCATGCAGCAGCGTGACCAGTATGCGACAACCCGACGCGCCGATCGGGTGGCCGATCGCGATGGCGCCGCCGTTCACGTTGACCTTTGAGGTATCCCAGCCCATTTTGCGGTTGACCGCGATGGCCTGCGCAGCGAACGCTTCGTTGATTTCCAGCAGGTCCAGATCCTCTACCGTCCAGCCGGCCTTTTTCAGGCACAGCTCCGACGCCGGCACCGGTCCCATTCCCATCATGGCGGGGTCGACGCCGGCCGATGAGTACGCCTTGATCTTCGCCAGGGGCTTGAGGCCCAATTCGGCCGCCAGCCTGGCCGACATCAGAATCACCGCCGCCGCGCCATCGTTGATGCCGGATGCATTGCCGGCGGTGACGGTGCCGGCTTTGTCGAATGCAGGACGCAAGCTGGTCAGCGATTCCAGCGTCGTGCCAGGGCGGATGAATTCGTCGGTATCCGCGAAGGTCACGCCTTTTTTGCCGGCGATTTCGTAAGGGAAAATTTCTTCCTTGAATTTGCCGGAGCTTTGCGCGGCTTCCGCCTTGTGCTGCGATTCCAGCGCAAACTGATCCTGCTCTTCGCGCGTGACGCCGTATTCTTTCGCGATGTTTTCCGCGGTGGTGCCCATGTGGTAATGATTAAACGCATCCCACAAGCCATCGGTAATCATGGTGTCGGTCAGCTTTGCATCGCCCATGCGGAAACCGTCGCGCGAACCGTTGAGCACATGCGGCGCGGCGCTCATGTTTTCCTGGCCGCCGGCGATCACGATCTGCGCGTCGCCGCATTTGATGGCCTGCGCCGCCAGATGCACCGCCTTCAGTCCGCTGCCGCACACTTTGCCGACCACGAAGGCCGGCACCATATTCGGCAGCCCGGCCTTCAGCGCCGCCTGCCGCGCGGGATTCTGTCCCACGCCGGCCGTCAATACCTGCCCCAGAATCACTTCGCTGATTTGCTCCGGTTTGATACCGGTTTTCGCCAGCAAATTTTTAATGACATGCGCTCCCAGATCGGATGCCGGGATTTTCGATAAGGCGCCGCCGAATTTACCGACGGCGGTCCGGCCTGCTGCAACTATAACGACATCGTCCATGATCTTTCCTTAGGTGGCGTTTGGAATAAGGATAATCTTAGTGCATTTCCACCTGCAGCGGGACCTGCGGACAAACGAAAAAACAGGCTGTGCACAATCCCTGCGCAGAGCCTGCCAAGATCCTTCAGCGGATCGATTTACGCCAGGCCGAGGCCTTTCGCCACGCCGTCGCCGTATGCCCGGTCGGCCTTGCGGAAGTGCTCCAGCTGACGGCGCACAATCGCCTCGGGTATGCCGCGCATGGAGCCGACGATGTTATCGATCAGCAACTGTTGCTGCGCCGGCGACATCAACCGAAACAATGCGCCCGGCTGACTGTAGTAGTCCTCATCGACGCGGTGATCCCAACGCGCCGCCTCGCCCGACAAACGCAGCGGCGGCTCGGCAAACTGCGGTGCCTGCTTGGGTTCGCTATCGTTGCTGTTCGGTTCGTAATTCGGCGCGCCGCCGGAATTGCCATCCAACCGCATTGCGCCGTCGCGCTGATAGTTGTGGTACGGACATTTCGGCGCATTCACCGGCAATTGCTGGTAATTGCTGCCGACCCGGTAACGCTGAGCATCGGCATAGGCGAAGACTCGGCCTTGCAGCATTTTGTCCGGCGACAGTCCGATGCCGGGCACGATGTTGGACGGGGCGAACGCGGCTTGCTCGATCTCGGCAAAATAATTCTGCGGATTGCGATTCAGTTCCAGCTCGCCGATTTCGATCAACGGGAAATCGCCGTGCGGCCATACCTTGGTCAGATCGAAGGGATTGTAGGCGGTCTTGCCGGCCTGGTCTTCGCTCATCACCTGCACGCACACGCGCCATTTCGGAAAATCGCCGCGCTCGATCGCATTGAACAAATCCTGTTGCGCGTAATCCGGATTGGCGCCGGCCAGGCGTTCGGCTTCGGCCGGCGCCAGGTTTTTGACGCCCTGCCGGCTCTTGAAGTGGAATTTGACCCAGACCCGTTTGCCTTGCGCATTCCAGAAGCTGTAGGTGTGGCTGCCGAAACCGTGCATGAAACGGTAGCCGTCCGGCGTGCCGCGGTCCGAAAACAGAATCGTGACCTGATGCAGCGATTCCGGCGACAGTGAAAAGAAATCCCAGACCGCGGTCGGATCTTTGAGATTGGTTTGCGGATTGCGCTTTTGGGTGTGGATGAAATCGGGGAATTTGATCGGATCGCGCAGGAAAAACGTGGGCGTATTGTTGCCGACCACATCCCAGTTGCCTTGGTCGGTATACAGTTTCAACGCAAAACCGCGCGGGTCGCGCGCGGTATCGGCCGAACCGCGTTCGCCGCCGACGGTTGAAAAGCGCAGCAAGACCGGCGTTTGCTTTCCTACCTGGGCAAACACGCTGGCCAGCGACAGATCGGTCATGTCCCTGGTCACCGTAAATGTGCCGTAGGCGCCTGAACCCTTGGCGTGCACGCGCCGCTCGGGAATCACTTCGCGATTGAATTGCGCCAGCTTCTCGATCAGATGAAAATCCTCCAGCAACAAGGGGCCGCGCGGCCCGGCGGATAAGGAATTCTGATTGTCGACGACCGGGGCGCCGGAATTGGTGGTTAAGGTCTTGCTCATGTTTTCTCCTGGAGGGGCGGGGCAATGTATACGGCATGGCAAGCAGCAGAGGAGCAGCTGCTGCTGCAAAGAGACAGTTTAATCAAAACTATTGCCCAAAATAAATTGATTGTCTATATCCATTTCATAGGCAGATTTCATTGGCCTTATGGATAGGACTGCTAACAAATCATTTCTTCTATTCCTATCCTCATTCTCGGACGTCCCGATACTTGAAATCGCTGGCGCCTTTCGATACTGTTTTCTTCCGGAATCTTTCGGATCGAAAGCTTTTCGCGCCACCACCTCGGAAAGGAATCGCTCATGGGCTTACTTGTCATGAACACCAGCATCAGCACGGACTATGCGGCCGCAGACGACGACACGCAAATAGAATTGCGTCTCGGTTTGAGCATCAGCAAGGAATTGGGGCAAAGGCTGTCGGCGCTGATCAAGACCAATCAATGGGAGACCGCCGCGCAGTTGCTGGCCGATAAATACCCGCAATATCGGGCGCTGCTGAAGCGGTGGTTTGCCGCCAGCAAGGCGCGCAAGACCAGCGAGCAAGAAAATGCCAAGCTGCTGTCCGGCTATCCTGGCAACTAGAGCTGCCTCCGGCGCACTCAGGCGTCTTTGCCGAGAGTCATCATGTGAATGATGATGCGGTACGCAAAAAACGCCAGCATATGCCGCGCGCGACGGTACCAGGGCGTATGCGAGTATTCCTCCGTCGAGATTTCGACGCCGTCGGCGATGCCGTTCTGGATCTGCCGGCCCAGATCGCGGGCAAAGGCGTCGTCGTTGATCACCACGTTGGCTTCCTGATTGACGAACAGGCTGAGCCCGTCGTAATTGCTGGATCCCACGGTGGCCCATTCGCCGTCAACCACCGCCACCTTGCCGTGTAATTGGGTTTTCCGGTATTCGACGATTTTGACGCCGCAACGCAGCAGTTTCGGATAAAACCAGTTGGCGACGGCGTCCTGCATCCGGAACTGGCCCACACCCAGCAGTAAGGTCACCCGCACCCCGCGCAAGGCGGCCTGCTCAAGCGCCGAGCGCAGCTTGCGGCCGGGCGCGAAATAAGGATTGGCCAGATAGACGCTGTGATGGGCCTGCCCCAGCGCCTGCAGATAGGTACGCTGTATCGTGCGGCGGTTGCGCAAATTGTCGCGCACCACCAAGGCCGCCATCGCACTGCCATGCACCGGCACGCCGTACTTGATGCGTCCGGCCTTGAAGTTGCGCCAGCGCGTCCGTAATTTCATCGAGCCCAGCCGTTGCCACTGCGCCTGCATTTCCGCATGGATATCCTGCACCAGCGGGCCGGCGACACTGACCGCGAAGTCCCAACGCCGCTCAGGCAGGCGTGTCCGCAAACTGTCGTCCGAATAGAAATCGTCATTGATATTCAAGCCGCCGACGAATGCGATCTGCCGATCGACGACGCACAGTTTACGATGGGAACGGGCGATGCCGCGCCTGAACCACGGATTGAAATCGCGATGATGCGCGCCCGCCTCTTCCAGTTGCTGCTGGAGTAGTTTGCTGGTCGATCTGCCGGTGCCGACCCAATCGGTAATCACGCAGACGGCGACGCCGCGGCCGGCGGCCCGCTGCAGCGCATCGCGCACCGCTGTGCCGGTATCGTCCAGAAAGAAAATATAGGTCTCAAGATAAATTTCGACTTGCGCGCCGTCGATGGCGGCGATCAGGGCGGGGAAAAATTCGGCGCCGCAATGCAGCAGCGCAATCTCGTTGCCGGTGCTGTACTTCAGATGACGCTGCGCCATGGGGCTAGTCCAGATTCAACGTGGCGACCACCGGTGCATGGTCCGATAATTTAGCCCATAACGCGCCATGCAATACTTGCGCCGATTCGACGCTCAATCCGCGCAGATAAATGCGGTCCAGCGACAATACCGGCAATGCCGCCGGAAACGTGCGCGCCGGAAACAGCCGCGGCTCGCGCCCGCTCAGCTTGCGCAGATAGGAAAACACGCCGCGCGTGACGCGCTGATCGAAGACTTCCTTCACATCCAGCCGCAGCCGCAGATAGGCGCCCAGCCTGTCGTTCCAGTCGTTGAAATCGCCGGCGATAATGATCGGCGCATCCGGCGGCGCCGAACTGCGCACGGCCTCGATCAGCGCCGCGGCCTGCCGCTTGCGGCCGCCGCCGAACAGGCCCAGATGCACCACATAACAATGCACCTGCACCGACGCCAGTTGCAGCACGCAATGCAGAATCCCGCGCGATTCGTAGGCGTGGTCGGATACATCCTGATTACGCGAAGACGCGATCGGATACCGCGACAGCAAGGCATTGCCGTGATGGCCGTGATCGTAGATCGCGTTCATGCCGTACGCCGCCTGATGCGAATCGCCGGCCAGGAAATCGTGCTGCGGCAGCGACGGCCATTGCCCCGCATGCTTGAGCGCGATCCTGTCGTGTTGACCCTGGACTTCCTGCAGAAACAGGATGTCGGCATCGAGTTTCGCCAATGCCAGCTTCAACGCATGGATGCGCGGGCGGGCGCCTATCGATGTGACCCCTTTATGGATGTTGTATGTGGCAACGCGCAGCTTCATAGACACCTTTTTAACAATGGACGGCGGTCGGCAGCGGAGGGCGGCAGCGGGCGAATTCGCCTTTGCGCATCAAAAATGACGCGGCAATTGCAAAATCGCTTCGGCATTCGACGGCGAGAAGCAATGGTCCGCGGCCGCCCTGTACGGCAGCCAGCGCAATGCGACGTGCTCTTCCGGCGCCAGCGTCACCGCAATGCCGCGCGGCACCCGCAGCCCGAAAACGTGTTCGGTATTGTGCGTGATGCCGGGCGCATAACGGTGACGCCACAGAGGATAGATTTCATACACGTTGGAAAGTTGCCAATCGGTTAGACAATCGCTGCCCACGGCATTGGCCAGCGTGCCGGCGTCGACGGCGTCGACGGCGTTGTCGGCCACGATGATGCCGGTTTCCTCGGAGACTTCGCGCCGCGCGGTTTCGCGCAACGGCTCGCCCAGCATGTCCTTGGAACCGGTCACCGATTGCCAGAAACCGGGCACGCCGGCGCGTTCGATCAGCAACACATCCAGTTCGTCGGTATAGATGACGACGAGGACCGATTCGGGAATTTTGTAAAACTTGTCCATGGATAAAGCGAAATACGTAAAAAGGACGCGTAAAAAAGAAAGGCGCGGAATTCCGCGCCTTTATTATGCCTTTAAATTGATGTCATACCTTTATGCCTTGACCGCCGGCTCCGCATTGCGCAAGCGGATATGCAATTCGCGCAGTTGCTTTTCGTCGACCTCCGACGGCGCCTGCGTCAGCAGACATTGCGCACGCTGGGTTTTCGGGAAAGCGATCACGTCGCGGATGGACTCGGCGCCGGCCATCATCGTCACCAGACGATCCAGGCCGAAGGCGATCCCGCCGTGCGGCGGCGCGCCGTATTGCAATGCATCCAGCAGGAAGCCGAATTTCAGCTGCGCTTCCTCGTCGCCGATCTTCAGTGCGCGGAACACCTTGCTCTGCACATCGGCGCGGTGGATACGCACCGAGCCGCCGCCCAGTTCCCAGCCGTTCAGGACCAGATCGTAGGCTTTCGCGATGGCCTTGCCGGGCTGGGTCGAAATGAAATCTTCATGGCCGTCCTTCGGCGAGGTGAACGGGTGATGCAGGGCGACCCAGCGCTGATTGTCCTCGTCGTATTCGAACATCGGGAAATCGACCACCCATAACGGCCGCCAGACATCGTCGAACATGTCGTTTTTCTTGCCGAAATCGCTATGGCCGATTTTGACGCGCAGCGCGCCGATGGCGTCGTTGACGAACTT
>JAQGLY010000007.1 GCA_028292625.1 Herbaspirillum sp.
TGGTGGTGATAGGTGGACTTGAACCACCGACCCCAGCATTATGAGTGCTGTGCTCTAACCAACTGAGCTATATCACCAAAAGCCAGCCCGAGATTATGCTGCCTGCCGTTTTTTCTGTCAAGCCGAATCGTCTGCCGCCCGGGTCAACCCGGCGAGCGTTCCGATAACGCCTGCCGCACCCGCGTCAGCACCTGCTGCACGGCATCTTGCGCCAGGCAATCGATCACTATCTTCTCGTCCATGCCCCGCAGCCACGTCAATTGCCGTTTCGCCAATTGCCGGGTGGCGGCGATGCCTTTTTCGCGGAGGACAGTACGGTCGTATTGCCCGTCCAGATATTCCCAGGCCTGCCGGTAGCCGACGCAGCGCATCGACGGCAGCCCCGGATGCAGGTCGCCGCGCGCGCGTAAGGCGGCCACTTCATCGAGCAAGGCATCGTTTTCCAGCATCAGGTCGAAGCGTTGCGCAATTCTGCCATGCAATACGCTGCGATCCGACGGCTCCAGCGCCAGCGGCAGCAGCGCGTAAGGCGCCGGTTCCGTGGCGGCATCGCCGGTCAGCAGCGCCGACATCGGCTGCCCGCTGAGTTCGATGATCTCCAGCGCACGTTGAATGCGCTGGCTGTCGTTCGGCTTCAGTCGTTCGGCGGTGATCGGATCCAGCTGCGCCAGACGCGCATGCAGCGCCGGCACGCCCAGCTCGGCGGCTTCGGCGTCGAGTCTGGCGCGGATGTGCGGATCGGCTACCGGCAGCGCATCCAGGCCGTCGCGCAATACCTTGAAATACAGCATGGTGCCGCCGACCAGCAGCGGCAGTTTGCCGCGCCCGGCGATGTCGGCGATCAGGCCTCGCGCGTCTTCGCGGAATTGCATTGCGGAATAGGCTTCTCTGGGGTCGAGGATGTCGATCAGATGGTGCGGGGCCACGGCGCGTTCGGCCAGGCTCGGTTTGGCGGTGCCGATGTCCATGCCGCGATAGACCAATGCGGAGTCGACCGAGATGATTTCGCATGGGATGTGACGCGCGATTTCGAGCGCGGCGGCGGTTTTGCCGGAGGCGGTGGGGCCCATGATGGCGACCGCCAGCGGGGCGCTTGTTGACGTTGGCATGCGCGGATCGCCTTATTGACCGCGCATGAACAGCTTGTCCAGATCGGACAGCGCCAATTGGCTCCAGGTCGGTCTGCCGTGGTTGCACTGGTCGGCGCGTTCGGTGGCTTCCATTTGGCGTAGCAATGCGTTCATTTCGGTGATGCTCAGTGAGCGGTTGGCGCGCACCGCGGTGTGGCAGGCCAGCGTGCCCAGCAGTTCGTTGCGGCGTTCCAGCAGCACGCGGGAGCCGCCGAATTCGCGCACGTCGCGCAGCACGTCGCGCGCCAGGGTTTGCGCATCGGCGTTTTTCAGCAGCGCGGGGACGGCGCGCACCGCCAGCGTCGTCGGCGACATGACGGCGATGTCGAAGCCTAGCGCGCTCAGCGTTTCCTGATGTTCTTCGGCGGTGCCGATTTCCACGCCGTCGGCAAAAAAAGTGACCGGGATCAACAGCGGCTGCACGTACATTTCGTTGCCGTCGAGCGCGGTTTTCAGTTGCTCGTACATGATCCGTTCATGCGCCGCGTGCATATCGACGATGATCAGGCCCTTGCTGTTTTGCGCCAGTACGAACACGCCGTGCAGCTGCGCCAGCGCGAAGCCGAGCGGGAATTCTTCATCCGTCAGCGGAGCATTGCCGGCGGCGCCGGTCAGCGCAGCCAAGCTGGGGGGCGGCGAATGATTCGCGGCGAACGGCTGTCCCGGGGCCTGCGGCTGAAACAGGGCGCCGTAGTCGGCCAGGCTTTGGCTGACGCCGGCCCGGTCGGAAAACGGCCGCGCATGCTGATTCGAAAATTGCGCGCCGAAGCTGGTTTGCTGCGCCTGGTCGCGCATCCAGCCGAGCGCGCCGCCGGAAGACGGCACCGGCGCGGGCGTGGCGCCGTGCGATGTGGCGGAGGTTTGCGACAATGCCCGGCTCACTGCGTGGAAGATGAATTGATGCACGGCGCGGCTGTCGCGGAAACGGACTTCGATTTTGGACGGATGGACGTTGACGTCGACCAGCGCCGGATCAAGATCCAGCATCAGCACGTAGGACGGATAGCGGTCGCCGTGCAGCACGTCCTGATACGCGGCGCGTACCGCATGGACCAGCAGCTTGTCGCGCACGAAGCGGCCGTTGACGTAGAAAAACTGTCCGTCGGCGCGCGCCTTGGAAGCGGTCGGCAGGCCTGCGAAGCCGCGCAGGCGCAGCGGTCCGGCGATTTCTTCCAGCGCCAGCCGCGCCATCGCGAAGTCGTCGCCGAGAATCTGGGCGCAGCGCTTGTCGAGTTCGCCGATATTCCAATGGTCCACGGTTCTGCCGTTATGGGTCAGCGAAAACGTGACGTCGGGCCGCGCCAATGCAATGCGCCGCACGACTTCCGCGCAATGGCCATATTCGGTTTGCTCGGATTTCAGGAATTTGCGGCGCGCCGGCGTGTTGAAATACAGATCCTGGACGTCGATGGTGGTGCCGGGCCCGCCGGGGGCGGGGGATACCGTGCCGTGGTGCGACCCGCCGATTTCCCATGCGTGCGCGGCGTCGGCGGTGCGGGTAGTCAGCGTGAGTTGCGCGACGGCGGCGATCGAGGCCAGCGCTTCGCCCCGGAAACCCAGTGTGGCGACGTTTTCCAGATCGTGCAGCGAGGCGATTTTGGAGGTCGCGTGGCGCGCCAGGGCCAGCGGCAGTTGATCGGCGGCTATGCCGCGGCCGTTGTCGGTGACGGCGATGCGTTTGACGCCGCCCTGTTCCAGCCGCACGGTGATCTGGGTGGCGCCGGCGTCCAGCGCGTTTTCCAGCAATTCCTTGACGACCGCGGAAGGGCGTTCGACGACCTCGCCGGCCGCGATTTGTGAAATCAACTGGTCAGGCAATGCCTGGATAGTCGGAAAGGAGGGCAGCGGGGGGAGCGTGGCGTTCATGCCGCGATTATAACGTCCGTTAAGACTGCTTTATCGATGGCTTATCGCCGGCTGAATCGCGCGTCTTTATTGTATGATCATTGACGCTGTCGGAATTGCGGTAGAGGAGCGGTTATCGAGGCGATTGGCGCCGTTTTTCGGCAATCGGACGCATCGCCGACCGTTTTTTATGCCTGCATACGCTTTTTGTCATTTATATAGGGTTTAGGGGCAATATGGATTTGCTGCAATTCCTCGAGCTGATTTTACACGTCGATAAATTGCTGGGCGTGATGATTCAGCAATACGGCACGATGATTTACGTGATGTTGTTTTTGATCATTTTTTGTGAAACGGGTCTGGTGGTGTTCCCGTTCTTGCCGGGCGATACCTTGTTGTTCATCGCCGGTGCTTTTTGCGCCGGCGGTGCAATGAATCTTTGGGCATTGATGGGACTGTTCATTGTGGCGGCCGTTACCGGCAACACCCTGAACTACTGGATCGGCAGCCGGGTCGGCGACAAGGTGCTGGCGGCGCATTACAAGTGGCTGGACCGCTGGCTGGATCGCAGTGCATTGTGCAAGGCCCATGCCTTTTACGAGCATCACGGCGGCAAAACCATTGTGCTGTCGCGATTCGTGCCCATCGCACGCACTTTTGCGCCGTTTGTCGCCGGCATGTCGAAAATGACGTTCGCGATGTTCCAGCTCTTTAACGTGATCGGCGCGATGGCGTGGGTGCTGTTGCTGCTGCTCGGCGGCTATTTCTTCGGCAATATGCCGATTGTCAGCGAGCATCTCAGCATCATTGTCTTGCTGGGCGTGGCGCTGGCCTTGCTGCCGATCATGGCGGCCGGGCTCTGGCATTTGCGGAAAATGGGCAAGAAGCGTCGATAGCAGCGGCCGATGGCATCGATGCGGCTGCCGCCGGCAAGCGCATCGGCCGGCATCTTCAGGTCATCCGGTTTTTCGACAGCGGCGGATTTTTGGCGAAGTATTTGCGGATGCCGCTGGTGATCGCGGTCGCCATCCTGTCCTGATACGCATCGTCGTTCAGACGCTTTTCTTCGTCGGGATTCGAGATGAACGCGGTTTCGATCAGGATGCTCGGGATGTCAGGCGCTTTCAATACCGCAAAACCGGCCTGTTCGACTTCGCCCTTGTGCAGGCGATTGATGCCGCCGATCTCATTGAGCACCGTGGCGCCCACGCGCAGGCTGTCGTTGATCTGCGCCGTGGTCGACAGATCGAGCAGCACGCTGGCCAACTGCTTGTCGTGGCTCTTGATGTTCACGCCGCCGATCAGATCGGCCGAATTCTCCTTGTTGGCGAGCCAGCGCGCCGCGGTCGAACTGGCGCCTTTTTCCGACAATGCAAACACCGATGAGCCGTTGGCGGTAGAGCGCACGAACGCATCGGCGTGGATGGAAACGAACAGATCGGCCTGCACCTTGCGCGCTTTTTGCACGCGTACGCCCAGCGGCACGAAGAAGTCGGCGTCGCGGGTCAGCATCACCCGCATGTTCGGCTGTTCTTCGATTTTGGCCTTCAGGCGCTTGGCGATCGATAGCACCACATGTTTCTCATAGCTGCCGCCGCTGCCGATGGCGCCCGGATCTTCGCCGCCGTGGCCGGGATCGAGCGCGATGGTGATCATGCGCGTGAGCTGCGACGGCTTGCCGTTCTTGCCGGTTTTCGGATCGGCCTTGGCGATCACGCTGTCGGGCAGGCTATCGCCCGACTTGTCCGCTAATTTGTCCGCCGGCTTGTCGTTGGACTTGTCCGCCGATTTGGCGGCCGTATTATCGTCCGGTTTGGTGTCGGGAAAGGCGTCGGCGACGGCCGGCGGCTGTTTGCCTTCCGGCAGTTCCTTGAACCAGTCGCCCTTTTTAATCAGTGCGGCGATCGGGTCGACCGGCTCGGTCGGATACAAATCGAAAATCAGACGATATTTGTAATTGCCGGCCGGGGCCAGCGTAAATACCTGAGGATTGACCGATTCTTTCAGATCGAACACCAGCCGCACCACATGCGGCCGGTTCTGGCCGACGCGGACCTGCTTGATGTACGGATCGTTCGGTTGAATTTTGGCGACCAGCTCTTTGAGCGTGGAGTTCAGATCGATGCCTTCGATGTCGACCACCAGCCGTTCCGGGTCCTTGACCAGGAAATGGCTGACTTTCAGATCGGTGTCGTTCTCCAGCGTGACGCGGGTATAGTCGTCGGCGGGCCAGACCCGTACGGCGACGATTTGCGCCGCGTATGACGGCAAGGGCGTGAAAACGGAAAGGAGCAGAGTGCCGCCGGCTTTCAGAACCGTGCGCCGGGTCCGGGAATTCAAAGATTTGGGGCGAATTTCAGTCGAGCGAGGCATTCAAGACCCTTATCGGATAATGCGCGTAATTCTACATCACGACCGTGTCCGTGGACATGCAATGCGATTTCTATGTCAGGCGCAGGCAACACTGCCTCGCCTTTTTCCGGCCATTCGACGATGCAAATATTCTCACGGCTGAAATATTCCCTGAAACCGGCCTCCAGAAATTCGTCCGCGTCGAGCATGCGGTAGAGATCGAAATGGATTAGCGTTACCATGCATGCATCCAGCATGATCGAATACGGCTCGGCCAGGGTGTAGGTGGGGCTTTTGACATGCCCCTCATGGCCGGCGGCGTGCAGCATGGCGCGGGTCAGCGCGGTTTTGCCGGCGCCCAGATCGCCATGCAGATAGATCGCCAGGCCCGGCTGCAGGATGCGCGCCAGGGCGCTGCCGAGCGCGTCGGTGCCGGCTTCGTCGTGCAGATGATAGGAGTGCGTGGCTGGCATGGTGAGTGGGACCTTCTTGTTTTCCGTGGAACGGTAATGGTATGTGTTTTTTATGAATCGCGGCGTATGCATGTGTTGAATTCGGTCCACGTCTTTCCGGGCATCCGTCGGTCATGAACGACAGCGCGGACCGGGACGGCATGCTTGCGCTGGCGTCGGACATCAAAACCTGGGGCCGCGAGCTCGGGTTTGCGGACGTGCGCATTACCGATGTCGATCTGTCGCATCGGGAAGCCGGCTTTGCGGCGTGGCTGGCGAAAGGTTATCACGGCGAGATGGATTATATGGCGGCGCACGGCATGAAGCGCGCGCGCCCGGCCGAACTGGTGCCGGGCACGATCAGCGCGATTACCGTGCGCATGCCGTATCTGCCGCGTGTCGGTTCGCCGGGCTGGCGCGAACGCGAGGCCGCGCGTTTGCAAGACAGCGATGCGGCGGTGGTGTCGGTATATGCGCGCGGCCGCGATTATCATAAGGTCATCCGCGCGCGCTTGCAGCAGCTGGCCAGCCGCATCGAACAGCGGATCGGCGCTTTCGGCTACCGCGTGTTCACCGATTCGGCCCCGGTGATGGAAGTGGCGCTGGCGGAAAAATCCGGATTGGGCTGGCGCGGAAAACATACGCTGCTGCTCAATCGCGAGGCCGGCTCGATGTTTTTTCTCGGCGAAATCCTGACCGACCTGCCGTTGCCGCAGGATGCGCCGGCCACGCCGCATTGCGGCCAGTGCCGCGCCTGCATCGATGTCTGTCCGACGCAGGCCATCGTCGGGCCCTATGAACTGGACGCGCGGCGCTGCATTTCCTATCTGACCATCGAACTCAAAGGCAGTATTCCGCTGGAATTGCGCAGCCTGATCGGCAATCGCGTCTACGGCTGCGACGATTGCCAATTATTTTGCCCGTGGAATAAATTCGCGGAGACCGCCACGCTGCCCGATTTCGACGAACGGCATGGATTGGGCGATGCGGCGCTGGTGACCTTGTTCGGCTGGAGCGAGCAGGAATTCGAGCGCAATACCGAGGGCAGCCCGATTCGCCGCATTGGGCATGAACGCTGGCTGCGCAATATCGCGGTGGGACTGGGCAATGCGGCCTCCGTCGCCAAGGGTGCGCCGGCCATGGTGGCGGCGTTGCGGGCGAGGGCCGATCATCCGTCGGATATGGTGCGCGAGCATGTGCAATGGGCGCTGGCGCAGCACGGCATAGTTGATTAGCGGACTATTACAGTCCCTTAGGCCCGCACCAACCACAACCAGAACGGCAGCGTCAGCGCCGACAACACCGTACCGGCAGAAATCTGAAACGCCACCAGCGGTCCGTTGCCGCCCATGCGCGCGGCCAGGATGAACGCGCTGGACGCAGTCGGCAGGCCGCAAAACAGCACCAGAATCTGCAATTGCAGCGGTGGCAGCCCGGTATAACGAGCGAGGACGTAGGCGATGGTCGGTACGATCAGCAGTTTGATCAGAATGAAATAGGCGGAAATCCATTTGCCCTCCCGCATGCCGGACACCCGCAACCCGGCGCCAACCAGCAGCAGCCCCATGGCGATCGCCGCATTCCCCATGCGCGAGAGCACCGCGCCGAACACTTCCGGCATCGGCAGGCCGAGCATGTTGTACAGCAGGCCGCTGGCGGTGGCGATCAGCAATGGGTTTTTAGCCAGTTCGTTGAGCAGGCTGCCTTTTTTTTGCACCATCGAATGCACCGCCGCCACATTGCACAGCGGCACGCCGAAGCCGATCAGCAGTGAAACCAATCCCGCGCCCTGATCGCCGGCAAGCCGCGACGCCAGCGCCAGCGCGATATAGGAATTGAAACGGAAGGCGGTCTGCATGCCGGATTCGTACAGCAGCGGCGTGTCCGATGCGCTTTTCAGAAACGGTTTGCCGGCCCAGGTCAGCGCGATCGCACATAGCAATACAAACACGTTGATCAGGATCATCGTGCCGGTGGTGTCGAAATGCAGCGGCGTGCGCGCGGTGGAGTAAAACAGTAGCGCCGGAAACAGCAGGAAATACACCAGCTTTTCCGCGCCGGCCCAGAAGCCGGCTCCCCAATTGGTGATGCGATACAGCGCAAAACCGATCACGATCAGGAGGAAGTCCGGGAGCAGCAGGGAGACAGTATTCATCGAAAGGGCGTATTGGGTGGCGCGGAACGGCTGCGGCCGTTAGTTTCGCATACCCGCCGCCCTCAAACCCCTTATTTTTATTGCGCGGCGACTTCGCGCGGTTTCAACTTGAATGAAAAGCAACGTCCGACCACCACGAAGAACATCGGTACCAGTAGAATCGCCAGCGCGGTGGCGGTAACGATGCCGCCCAATACGCCGGTGCCGACGGCGATCTGCGCTTCCGACCCGGCGCCGCGGGCCAGCACCAGCGGCGCCACGCCGCAGCCGAACGCCAGCGAGGTCATGACGATCGGGCGCAAGCGCCGGCGCGCCGCTTCCACCGCGGCGTCGATCAGACTCATCCCCTGGCGGTGCAAATCCTTGGCCACTTCGATGATCAAAATCGCATTCTTGGCCGACAAGCCTATCGTCGCAATCAGGCCGACCTTGAAATAGATATCGTTGGGCAGGCCGCGCAAGGTGACGCCGGACAATGCGCCGATGACGCCCAGCGGCACCACCAGGATCACCGCAAGCGGAATCGACCAGCTTTCGTACAAGGCCGCCAACGCCAGGAAAATCACCAGGATCGACAGGGCGAACAGCAATGGCGCCTGCGCGCCGGAGCGGCGTTCTTCCGCGGACTGGCCGGTCCATTCATGGCCGATGCCGGGCGGCAGATCCCGCATCAGCCTTTCCATCGTCTGCATGGCGGTTCCGCTGCTGCCGCCGGAAGCCGGACTGCCGTTGATGGTGACCGAGGGATAGCCGTTGTAACGGGTCAGCTGCGGCGGCGCCAGCGTCCATTGCATGCTCGCGAATGCCGACAGCGGCACCATGTCGCCGCTGCGGTTGCGCACGGTCAGTTTCAGCACGTCGTCGGTGCGGACCCGATGTTCGCCGTCGGCCTGCACGACGACTCTGCGCACCTGATTGTCGAGCACGAAATCGCCGACGTAGTCCGAACTGAACATGACCGCCAGCGTGGCGTTGACGTCGGCCACGGAAACGCCCATCGCCTGCGCCTTCTGCCAGTCGATCGCCATCTTCAACTGCGGCGTATCGGGCATGCCGGCGAAGCGAACGTTGACCAGTCCGCTTTCTCTTTTTGCCGCTGCCAGCAGCCGCTCGCGCGCGGCGATCAATTGCGCGTGGCCCAGCCCGCCCCGATCGAGCAGACGCAGATTGAATCCGTTGGTGCTGCCCAGTCCCGGCAGGCCGGAGGAGTTGAAGGCGAATACCTGCATATTGTCCGCGTTCTTGAATTTCCGGTTGACGCGCTCGGCGATCTCTTCGGCATGATCGTCATCGTCGGGACGGTCTTTCCAGTCCTTTAAGGTCACGTAGACGGAGCCGGCATTGGAGCCGCGGCCGGACGGGCTGTAGCCGGTCAGCGCATAGGTATAGGCGACCGGCTCGTGCGCGAGCAGATAGCGTTCGACTTCGGCCACGCGGCGCATGGTTTCCACCGCGGGCGTGCCCTGTGGCATCGTGATGCCGACCACCAGATCGCCCTGATCGTCGGCCGGCAGCAGATCGGTGGGCAGGCGCAGCCCCAGCAATGCCACGGCGGCGATGATCGCCAGATAAACCGCGACCCAGCGCAAGGGCCGGGCGGCGATGCGTCGCACGCTGCCGCTGTAGCGTCCGGTCCAGCGCTCGAAGCTGCGGTTGAACCAGCCGAAAAATCCGGCTTTTCGCGCATGGTCCGCCGCCACCGGATTGAGCAGCGTGGCGCACAGCGCCGGCGTCAACGACAGCGCCAGAAAGGCGGAGAAGCCGATCGACACCGCCAGCGTGACCGCGAATTGCTTGTAGATGTTGCCGACCGCGCCGCCGAAAAAAGCCATCGGCACGAACACCGACACCAGCACCACGGTAATGCCGACGATGGCGCCGCTGATTTGTTTCATCGCCTCGATGGTGGCGCGGTAGGGCGACAGCCGTTGTTCGACCATCAGCCGTTCGACGTTCTCCACCACCACAATGGCGTCGTCGACCAGAATGCCGATCGCCAGCACCATGCCGAACATGGTCAGCACGTTGATCGAAAAGCCGAACGCCAGCAGCGTCGCCAGCGTTCCCAGCAGCGCCACCGGCACCACCAGCGTCGGTATCAGCGTGGCGCGCAGGTTTTGCATGAACAGATACATCACCAGGAAGACCAGCAGCACCGCTTCGAGCAAGGTGAGGATCACTTTGCGGATCGATATCTTGACGAAGGTCGACGGTTCCAGCGGGATCTGGTACGCCACGCCGGGCGGGAACGACGCGGACTCCTGCCGCAATTGGGCGCGAATGCGGTCCATCGTGGCGACCGCGTTCGAACCGGGCGCCAGATTGATGGCGATGCCGGTCGAGGTTTTGCCGTTGACCTTCGAGATATAGCTGTAATGGTTCTGTCCCAACTCGACGCGTGCGATGTCGCGCACCCGGATGGCGGAGCCGTCGCCGTGCATGCGCAGCACGATGTCGCCAAATTCGCGGGGAGTGGAAATGCCTTCGGGCGGCAGGATGTCGGCGCTGAACGGCGCCGTTGCCGGCACCGCCTCGTCGCCGATGTCGCCGATGGTGATCCGTGCATTGTTTTGCCGCACTGCATTGACCAATTCATCTGCCGTGATGTTCATGGCGCGCATCTTGATCGGATCCAGCCAGATCCGCATTGCGCTCTCCGCGCCCCACGCTTCGACCTTGCCGACGCCGTCGATCCGGCGCAAGGCCTGGATCAGGCCGCCGGCCGCGAACTCGCCCAGCGCGAGCTCGGACATCGCGCCGTCCTCCGACGTCAGCGTGATCAGGATGGGTTCATCGTCTATCGTTTTTTCGACCGAGACGCCGTAGCGGCGCACGGATTCCGGCAAAATCGGTTCGACCGTCTTCAGCCGGTTCTGAACTTCGACCGCCGCGATGTCGGCATTGAAGCCCTGGCGGAAAGTCAGATTGACTACGGCTCTGCCGGGTATGCTGACGGCGTTCGAATACATCAATCCGGGCGCGCCGCTCATTTCCCGTTCGACGATGGCGGTGACGGCATCTTCCACCACCTTGGCGGACGCGCCGGGATAGGAGGCGTAGATGGCGATGGTCGGCGGCGCGATGTCCGGATACTGCGCAACCGGCAGCGCGCGCAACGCCAGCAGGCCCGCCAAGGTAATCAGCAGCGAGACGACCCAGGCGAAGATGGGGCGGTCGATAAAGAAGCGCGCCATGTCAACCGCCGGTTTGCGTGCCGGCAGCGCAATTCGCTGCCGACTGGAGGGCCGGATCGGTTGCGGCGATGCCGCCGGCCCCGGTTTGCTCCCGAGGGTGAACGGGCTGTCCCGGCTTGATGCTGGCGGCGTTGGCGACGATCACTTTTTCGCCGCCGCGCAGGCCTTCGCTGACCAGCCAGCGGTCGCCGTGCAGCGTGTCCGCCTTGACGGTCACGGCTTCGGCGATATTGTCGGCATTGACCACCATCACCGTGGCGGCGTTGCCGGTGCGCAGCAGCGCGTCCCTGGGGATCAGAATGGCGGTCTTGTCGACCGCCTGCTCCAGCTTCACCCGTACATAGCCGCCGGGCAGCAAAATCCGCTCCGGATTCGGCACCACGGCGCGCATGGCGATGGCGTCGGTGGCCGGGTCGATGGCCAGATCGGAAAAAATAAGCTTGCCCGTGTGCGCGTACACGCTGCCGTCGCCCAGGATCAGTTGCACCGGCATGTTCTTTTTGGCGATGCCATGCAGATCGCCCTGGCGGATCGCATTTTGCATCAGCGCCACGTCGGAAGCGGGCTGCGAGAAATTGACGTAAATCGGATCGATCTGTTCGACGGTGGTCAGCGGCGTGGCGTTATCCTGGCCGACCAGTGCGCCTTCGGTGACCAGCGCGCGCCTGGCGCGGCCATGGATCGGCGCGCGCACGGTGGCGTAACCGAGTTGTAGCCGGGCCTGCTTCCGCCGGGCTTTCGCCGCGGCGACCTGCGCCTGCGTCTGGCGGTCGGCCGCCAGTGCTTCGGCGTAGTCCAATTGGCTGATCGCATCGGCGCCTATCAATTTCCGATAGCGTTTGATTTTGTCGGCGGCCGCCATCGCGTTCGCTTCGGCCTCGCGCACGTCGGCGGCGGCCATGTCCAGCGCCGCCTGCAGCGGGGCCGGATCGATACCGAATAGCGCAGCGCCTTTGCGCACCTCTTGCCCTTCCCGGTACAGGCGCTCGGTGATGATGCCTGCCACGCGCGCGCGTACTTCTGCCTGCCGGTATGCCTCGAGGCGGCCCGGTAATTGACGGTCGATCACGATTTCGGTCGGCGCGGCGACGATGACCCTGACGTCCTTTGGCTCATCGGCCTGCGCGGCCGGCTCCGGTTTGCTGCAGGCGGCGAGAACCGCCAATAGAAAAAGCGACGCGCAAGCGCGGATTAATGCTGGTACTGGCATAAACCAAGCCTTCAAGGAAACTCTATCTGATGGATTTTCTGGGGAAGCTGCGAGGCTAACATCGAATGATTGGATAACTGCTTGATTTAACAGCTTATTTTATTTTTTCTATTTGAATAATGCGCGGCGATTCGCTGTGACGGCGGAGTAAAGAAGACGTTTTTTAAGTACACTACCGGAATGAAAATTCTCGATTCCGATTCGCTGTTTTCCGCCATCGTCGCTGCGCCTTTCGGCGCGGTCGGCATTCGGACCGAACGGGAGCGCGTCGCCGAGCTGGTTTATCTGCCGCCGCGCTTCGGCGAGCAGGCGCCGACCGATGCCGTAGCCGAACGCGCCGCGCAACAACTGGCGCGTTATCTGGCCGATGCCGACGCCGTTTTCGATCTGCCGCTGGCGACGGTCGGTACTGCCTATCAGCGCCGGGTATGGGACGCCATCAGCGCGATTCCGAAAGGCCAGGTGCGCACCTATGGCGAAGTGGCGCGTTCGCTGCGTTCCGCGCCGCGGGCGGTCGGGCAGGCTTGCGGCGCCAACTGGTTTCCATTGCTGATCCCTTGTCATCGCGTGACCGCCGCCGGCGGCCTGGGCGGGTTTTCCAACGACGGCGATGTGCAGGGCTTTCATGTCGGCGTCAAGCGCTGGCTGCTGGCGCACGAGGGTGTTTCGCTTGGCTGAGGCGGCGCCAGGGCCGGCCGACGCGATGCCGGCCGCGAGCCTGGCGGCCATCGATGAGTTCTGCGATACGCTGTGGCTGGAAGACGGCCTGGCCAAGAATTCGCTGGAAGCGTATCGGCGCGATATGCGTCTGTTCGCGCAATGGCTGCATGCCGTGCATGGGAAGGCGCTGCTGGAAGCGGATGCGGAGCATTTGCTCGGCTACTTTTCCGCGCGTCATGCGGATACCAAAGCGACATCGGCCAATCGCCGCCTCGCCGTGCTCAAGCGGTTTTATCTGCTGGCGCTGAGGCAAAACCGCATCAGCGTCGATCCTTGCCTGCGGATGAAATCGGCGAAACAGCCGCCGCGCTTTCCGAAAACCCTGAGCGAAGCGCAAGTCGAAGCACTGCTGGCCGCGCCGAATGTGGAAACGCCGCTCGGCGTGCGCGACCGGACGATGCTGGAACTGATGTATGCCAGCGGTCTGCGCGTGTCGGAACTGGTGTTGCTGAAATCGCTGGAAGTCGGCATGACCGAAGGTGTTCTGCGCATCACCGGCAAGGGCAACAAGACGCGGCTGGTGCCGTTCGGCGAAGAAGCGCGGGGATGGATAGTGCGTTATCTGCAGGAAGCGCGCGGGCGGATTCTGAACGGCCAGGTTGACGATGCGCTGTTCGTGACTGCCCGCGGCGGCCCGATGACGCGGCAGATGTTCTGGACGCTAATCAAAAAGCATGCAAAACAGGCCGATATCAATGCGCCGCTATCGCCGCATACGCTGCGCCACGCATTCGCCACGCATCTGCTCAATCACGGCGCCGATTTGCGGGTAGTGCAGTTGCTGCTGGGACATGCCGATATCTCGACTACACAGATTTACACGCATATTGCGCGCGAACGGCTGAAATTGCTGCATGCGACGCATCATCCGCGCGGCTGACCCCGGAAATCGATTATTATTTTGGCAATTTCAAGGGAAATGCCGTGTCTGGTACACGACAGGCGCCCTTTCGAACCGGCTGTTACAGTCCGCTAGTACGTAAACGGGGTGATTCCTGTATCCTGCAAGACGCTGGCGCTTGCCATTTTTCAACCGATCACATTCATGAGGTGCACACTTGGCGAAAACCAATTTCCAGTACGAAAAACGGCAAAAAGAGTTGGAAAAGAAAAAGAAAAAGGAAGAAAAACTGAAACGCAAGGCGGAGCGGGGCAGCGATTCGCCGGCCGACGACGAGACGGCCGAGAACGAGCAGCCCGGCGAGACGCCCGGACAGGATCCGGCTGCCGCGCAGTAATTCGGCCGCGGCCATGCGTCGACCGGCCGCCGTCGCGCCGTCATCGATGTTCCGGCCGGCTGCCGGAGCATGCAGGTCTTGCTTGCGCCGCGATCCATTCCGCATTTCCAATAAAATGGCCAAACACATTTCGGAAACTCCGGCTACGCAATTCCTGCGTCGCCATCAGATCGTTTTCACCGAACATCCGTATGTTTACGAAGAACACGGGGGCACCACCGTGTCCGCGCGCGAACTGGGCGTCGACGAACATCAGGTGGTTAAAACCCTCGTGATGCAGGACGAAACGGCCAAGCCCCTGCTGGTGCTGATGCATGGCGATCGCAAGGTATCGACCAAAAACCTGGCGCGCCAGATCGGCTGCAAATCGGTCGAGCCCTGCCAGCCGGAGGTCGCCAACCGCCATTCCGGCTATCTGATCGGCGGCACCTCGCCGTTCGGCACGCGCAAGGCGATGCCGGTATATGTCGAGCAAAGCATTCTGGAACTGGAAAAAATTTACATCAACGGCGGACGGCGCGGTTATCTGGTGGGGCTGGCGCCGCAGTCGCTGCTTGCCGTGTTGCCTTGCAAGGCGGTCAGCTGCGCCATCGCGTAAGTTTGCCTCCGTATCGGCCTGCATTAGAATCAGGCATTAAATCAGTTGGGGAATATATGAATACAGTTTTATTTGCATTGGCTGCCTATTTGATCGGCTCGGTGTCGTTTGCGGTGGTGGTCAGCAAATTGTTCGGTTTGTCGGACCCCCGCACTTACGGTTCCGGGAATCCCGGCGCCACCAATGTGCTGCGCAGCGGCAATAAGAAAGCCGCGGTGCTGACGCTGCTGGGCGATGGCTTCAAGGGATGGCTGGCGGTCTGGCTGGCATATAAATTCGGTCCGCGTTTCGGTATCGAGGACAGCGGCATCGCGCTGGTGGTGCTGGCGGTATTTCTCGGGCATTTGTGGCCGGTGTTTTTTCGCTTCGTCGGCGGCAAGGGCGTGGCGACCGCGCTGGGGATTTTGCTGGCCCTGAATATATGGCTCGGATTGGCGACGTTGGCGACCTGGGTGGTGGTCGCCTTCGCATTTCGTTATTCGTCGCTGGCGGCCTTGGTGGCGGCGATCTTTGCACCGTTTTATTATGGATTGCTGTTCGGCAGCGAAGACGGCATTCTGCTGGCGGTGCTGGCGATGAGCGTGTTGCTGGTCTACCGGCACAGCAAGAATATCGCGAATCTGCTGACCGGAAAGGAAAGCCGAATCGGCGCCAAGAAGCGCTGATTAAGCGGCGCAGGCCGTTGCTTAAATGCCGATCTGATCCAGCGGCCAGCGCGGCCTTACGCTGAATGCATAGTCGCGCTTGGCCGCGCCCGGATCGGCCTGCAGTCTCAGCGCGCCGGCAAACGCGATCATCGCGCCATTGTCGGTGCAGAATTCCAGTTCCGGATAAAACACCTTGTAGCGCCGCGCCGCGGCCGCCTTATCCAGTGCTGCGCGCAACTGCCGGTTGGCGCCGACGCCGCCGGCAATGACCAGCCGCTTCAGACCGGTATGTTTCAGCGCGGTCATGCATTTGGCGACCAGCACTTCTACAATCGCATCGACGAAGCCGCGCGCGATGTCGGCCTTGTCCTGCTCGCAGATATTGGCCGGATGGTTCTTGACGACGGTCAGCACCGCCGTTTTAAGACCGGAAAAACTGAAATTGAAATTCTTGGAATGCAGCATCGGCCGCGGCAGTCGATAAGCGTCCGGATTGCCAAATTCGGCCAGCCGCGAAATGGCCGCGCCGCCGGGATAAGGCAGGCCCAGCAGCTTGGCCGACTTGTCGAAGGCTTCGCCGGCGGCATCGTCCAGGGTTTCCCCCAGCAGCGTGTAGCGGCCCACGCCGTCGACCCGCATCAGCTGGGTATGGCCGCCCGATACCAGCAAGGCGACGAACGGAAATTCGGGCGGCTCGGCGGCCAGCAGCGGCGATAGCAAATGGCCTTCCAGATGATGTACGCCCAGTACCGGCCGGTCGATCGCCAGCGCCAGGCCGCAGGCGATCGACGCGCCGACCAGCAGCGCGCCCGCCAGACCCGGGCCCTGGGTATAGGCCACCACGTCGATTGCCGAACGCGGCAGGTCGGCGTTTTGCAACACCTGGCGCAACAGCGGAATGGCGCGGCGGATGTGATCGCGCGACGCCAGCTCCGGCACCACGCCGCCGTATTCTTCATGCATCGCGATCTGCGAATGCAGCGCATGCGCCAGCAGACCCTTATCCGTGTCATAGAGGGCCAGGCCAGTTTCATCGCAGGAAGATTCGACGCCGAGTACGATCATCAGTGATACCAGTGTGACGGAGAGAGGGGGGAACCCGTCATTGTAATGGAAAGACGCGGCTTCCCGCTTTGTTTTGGGCCATCTGCAAAACCGGCCCGGCTTGGTGTAACCTTCCGGCATGAAAAATAGTGAAATCGATATCGATCCGCAAGCTCCGCTGGCCGCTGCCCGTTTTATCAAGGAAATCGGACGCGGAAAGGATGGCGCGCGCGGCCTGTCGCGCGACGACGCGCAATTGCTGTATACCGCCATGCTTGAGGGGCGTGTATCCGATCTGGAGTTGGGCGCCATTTTGCTGGCCATGCGCGTCAAGGGCGAATCCGTTGAAGAAATCGGCGGCTTCCTGGTTGCCGCCGAAGCGGCGTGCATCGCATTGGAGGCGCCCCCCGGCGAATATGCGCCGGTGATCATTCCCACCTACAACGGTTCGCGCCGGGTGGCCAATCTGACGCCGTTGCTGGCCTTGCTGCTGGCGCGGGAGGGCGTGCCGGTGCTGATGCATGGCGTCACGCACGACCCGGGCCGGGTTGCCAGCGCCGAGATATGCGAGGCGCTGAAACTGCCGCCGGTGGCCGACAGTGCCGAGGTTTCCGCCCGCTTCGCCGCGCGGCAGCCGGCGTTTATCCCCATCGACGTGCTGGCGCCGCGACTCGCGCGGCTGCTGGCGATGCGCCGCATCCTCGGCGTGCGCAATTCGACGCATACGCTGGTCAAGATTCTGCAGCCTTTTTCCGTGCCGGCATTGCGCCTGACCTCCTACACGCATCCCGAATATTTCGCCATGCTGAGCGCTTATTTTCTGGGTGAATCGGTGCGCGGCGATGCATTCCTGATGCGCGGCACCGAAGGCGAAACGGTCGCCAATGCACGTCGCGCGCAGAAGATAGACTGGATCCATCAGGGCGTGCACACCGAACTTGTGGAGCGCCAAGGCGTGGTCGAGGATTTGCCGCCGCTGCCCGAAAAAAACGATGCGCTCAGCACCGCGTTGTGGATACAGGCCGTTCTGCGCGGCGAAATTCCTGTTCCGCAGCCGATAGCGGATCAGGTGCGTCATTGCGTGGCGGTGGCGCGCGGCCTGAATGCTTCGACGGTCTAGCGTGCTGCCACGCGCCCCTAAGCGTTGCCGATGGCGGCGGCGGTGCGGCGCTGAACGTGCCGCATATACGCCAACAGGCCGGCCGCCACCAGCCCCAGGCTGATGCTGTTGCCCAGCCAGAAACCGGCCGCCCCCTGCAAAGCCGGCGGCGCAATGCCGAACGGATTCAGACCCAGCACATAACCGATGCTGATCCCGACGCCCCACAGCGAGACGGCATACATCACGGTCGGTATGACCGCCACTTTATAGGCGCGCAGCACATACGCCGTGGTGACCTGCACCGAATCGAACAATTGATAAAAAGCGATAAACAGGAATAGCGGCATCGCGGCCGCGATCGTGACCGGGTCCGGGGTATAGGCGCGGATGATCCAGGCGCGGGTAAACCACACCACGACTCCGAGCAGCACCGACGCTATCGCGGCCAGCCGGATCCCGGCGTAAGCAATGCGGCGCGCGGCATGGGCGCTGCGCGCGCCGATGGCTTGCGCCACCAGCGTGCCGGTCGCCCCCGCGATCGATTGCGGCAGCATGTACAGCACGGTGCCGACATTGGCGGTGATCTGATGGCTGGCGACGGCGGTGGCGCCCAGGCGCGCGATAAACACCGCCATGCAGGTAAAGGCGGTGACTTCGATGAAATAACTCATGCCGATCGGAATGCCTAGCTTCAGCAGGGAGCGCTGCGCTTTCCACCGCGGCGGCGGGAAGCCGTGGTCGAATAAATGCAGTTGCCGGTAATAATGCAGCCGCCGCATCGCCAATATGCCGGTTAACAACATCAGCCACGACAGTATGGTGGTGGCGATCGCGCATCCCGGCCCGCCGAACGCAGGCAGTCCGAGCCCGCCGAAGATGAACAGTGCGTTCAACGGCAGTTTGCCGCACAGCGCCAATACCTGAATCAGCATCACCATTTTCGGTCTGCCGATGGCGGTGTTGAGCGAGGTGTAGACGCGAAATCCAAGCGTCGCGGGCAGCGCCAGCGCTTGTATCTTCAAATACAGCGTGGCCTTGACGATCAGTGCAGGGGATGCGTGCGCCAGCGTCAGGAACAATGGCGAGAAAAACAGCGCGATACAGCCGATCACGCTTAAAAATACGGCCAGCCAGATACCCTGCTTGACCTCCGGGCCGATCGCCGCCATTCGTCCGCCGCCGTACAGTTGACCGATGCGCGGCAGCAGCGCCTGCACCACGCCCGACAGGCCCACGAAAATGCTGACGTACACCGAAACGCCCAGCGCCATCGCGGCCAGATCCAGCGTCGAAAAGCGCGAGGTCATCGCGGTATCGATCACGCCGTTGGCGATGACCGCCAACTGGCCGATCAGAATCGGCCATGCCAGGCGCGCGATGCGAACGGTGGCATTGGCCGTATCGGTCGCCGATCCGGGCGCGCCGGCGGACGTCATCGAACTCATGGAAGTCTATTAATTAACCCGGCGATACAGGCGGAAGCGCTCATCGCGGTCCGATGGACGGCGTCCTTCCCATAGCATGCGCCAGCGGCCCGGATATTGCGACAATTGACGCCGCTGTGTATCGTCGTCGGCGATGCTGTCCTGCAGCAGCAGGAAGTCGCAGCGCATGCCTTCGACTTCAGCGAATTTTACGCGGCCGAAATAGGCAAACGATGCGCGCTGCGCCGGACCGACATTGCTGTCGACGCATTGCTTGACCGGCGGCAGATTGGCCGCGATCTGCTCGGCGACGCCGGCATAGCTCTTGCCATAGTTGATCCATGGCAGCCATAGCGTCATCAACAACAGCCAGCACAAAATCACGCCGCCGGACGACAGCACGACGGCGCGCCACAGCACCGACGGGCGCCGCGAGATGCGCCAATGCACCAGCGCGATCCACGACAGCGACGTCAGCACGGCGATCACAAATGCGATCATGCTGAAACCGGGTTTGAAGCCGGGTGCCAGCTTGTAGGCATTTTTGGCGATCTGCGCCGGCCAGCCGGTTTCCTTGGCGATCCAGCCGATCCAGATGAATGCGGCGCAGGTGGTCAGCGTCATCACCGAAAACCAGTCGACGGCGTTGATCGCGCCGCGTTTCATCGTCGGCAGACCGAACGCGGCCAGGATCGCCAGCGGCGGCAGCAGCGGCAGCAGCATGCCTTCTTCGTGATGGATATTCATCAGCGACAGCGCCACCAGCGGCACAAAAAACGCCACCGGCAGACCGATGTGCAGCGCGGTGCGCTGCTCGCGCCAGGCGTAGACGGCCCAGATCGCGAACGGCCATGCCGGCCATGCAAACCAGACGCCGTATTTGAAGAAATAATTGATCGATTCCAGCGTCGGCCAGTTGATCTGATACAGATTCCAACTCATCCAGGTGTCGATCTGGGTAGCGCTGTCGGGCACGATTTGCCTGGTGGCGAAGATCCATGCGGCCGAGATCAGCAGCGCTAGCGGCAGTGTATTGAAGATCAGGCGCGCCGCGATCCGTCGCTCGCGCATCAACGCATAGATGAACAGGCCGATCCAGATCGCCACCGGCAGCAGCCAGCCGCGCGTCAATACCAGCAGCCCCATCACCAGGCCCAGTCCGAGGCCGTGACGCAGTTTGGAGGAATCGAACAGACGGGTGGCGTAATACATCGCATACGCCAGCAACGCGATTTGCAGTGTTTTGGTGCCCGCTTCGTGGCTGTGCAGCAGCAGGCCGAGAAAACCGAGATAAATCAGAAAAGCGCCGTCGGCCAGCGTGCGGCCGTAATCGCGGGGTTCCGGCTGACCGCCGAAAGCCAGTTGCAGCGGCTGCGCTTCGGTGCGGCGGCCCAGCAGATAAGTGGTGTACCAGATCGATAGCGAACCGACCAGAAAAAACGCGGAGGTCGACACGTGCGCCGCCAGCGGATCGCCGAGCACGCGGCCGAACAGTTTGATCGATAGTGCGCCCAGCCAATAGGTCAGCGGACTTTCGGTCGGCAGCATCAGCCCGACCACGTTCGGCTGGAACCAGTCCAGCAGCGTTCCGTGCGCCATCGTCCACATGATGCCGAAACTGGTGGCGTCGACGTTTTTCCAGGGATCGCGGCCGATCAGGCCGGGCAGGATGTACAGCAGGCCCAGCGCCAGCAATGCCCAGCGGGGCAGCGCTTTGGTCGCGGAGGCGGGAAGGCGGACTGGCTTCATCAATTGAGAACGTTGGTTTGTTTAGCCGATATTGTGCAGCAAAGTGCCGCCGGTTTAGAACTCTTTGGAACGCATTCCGGCCATTGCGCCAAGCAAAAAACGGTAAATTTCAAATGCATGAATGCAAACCGCCCCAGCGGAGCGGTGTACCGCAATAAAAAAGGCAGCCGCAGCTGCCTTTCTTGCAAAGTATTGTAAATCAGCCTGCGTCCGCGACTTGTGTCTTGGAACCGACAGCACCGAATTTCTTACGGAATTTATCGACGCGACCGGCGGTATCGACGATTTTGTGTTTTCCGGTGTAGAACGGATGCGATTCGGAAGAAACTTCAATCTTCACCAGCGGATAGGTTTTGCCTTCGAATTCCATGGTTTCGCGCGTCTTGATGGTTGAGCGAGTGACGAATTTGAAGTCGTTCGATACGTCGTGGAACAGTACTTCGACGTAATCTGGATGGATGCCTGCTTTCATGATTGCCTTTTATTTAAGTTAGGTAGCCAATCGTCACTTCGTCGGTCGATGCTGCTTCTTGACCCGATTGTCGATCACTTGCCCCGGAAAACCCAACAATATATCAGAAAAAAGCCCTGTTAAGTGAGCTGAACGCGCTTAACAGGGCTTTTTGAGGCTCGGCAGATGGCTGCTTTTGCCTTTTTATTAATTTCCGCGTTTCATCATGTCGAAGAATTCGGCGTTGTTTTTTGTCGACTTCATCTTGTCCAGGATGAATTCCATCGCTTCGATTTCGTCCATGCTGTACAGCAATTTGCGCAAAACCCAGATTTTTTGCAACTGGTCGGGTTTGATCAGCAATTCTTCGCGGCGGGTACCCGATTTGTTCAGGTTGATCGCCGGATAGACGCGCTTTTCGGCCAGGCGGCGCTCCAGATGGACTTCCATGTTGCCGGTGCCTTTGAATTCTTCAAAGATCACGTCGTCCATGCGGCTGCCGGTTTCGATCAGGGCAGTGGCGATGATGGTCAGCGAACCGCCTTCCTCGATATTGCGGGCGGCGCCGAAGAAGCGCTTCGGACGTTGCAGCGCGTTGGCGTCGACGCCGCCGGTCAGGACTTTGCCGGACGCGGGGATGACGGTGTTATAGGCGCGTGCCAGACGGGTGATCGAATCCAGCAGAATCACCACGTCTTTTTTCATTTCGACCAGGCGCTTGGCTTTTTCCAGCACCATTTCGGCCACTTGAACGTGACGCGTGGCCGGTTCGTCGAAGGTCGACGCCACCACTTCGCCGCGTACCGAACGCTGCATTTCGGTCACTTCTTCCGGCCGTTCGTCGATCAGCAGCACAATCATCACCGCTTCCGGGTGATTGGTGGTGATCGCGTGCGCAATATGCTGCAGCATCACGGATTTGCCGGACTTCGGCGACGCCACCAGCAGGCCGCGCTGGCCTTTGCCGATGGGCGCGATCAGATCGATGACGCGGCCGGTGATGTTTTCCTCGCCGCGCATGTCGCGTTCCAGCGGCAGCGGCTTGTTCGGATGCAGCGGCGTCAGGTTTTCAAACAGGATGCGGTGCTTGGAGGCTTCCGGCGATTCGCCGTTGACCTTGTCCACCTTGACCAGCGCGAAATATCGCTCGCCGTCTTTCGGCGTGCGGACTTCACCCTCGATCGAATCGCCGGTATGCAGATTGAAACGACGGATCTGAGAGGGCGAAATGTAAATGTCGTCGGTGGACGCCATGTAGCTGGCGTCCGGCGAGCGCAGGAAGCCGAAGCCGTCAGGCAGCACTTCCAGGGCGCCGTCGCCGAAAATTTGCTCGCCTGATTTCGCGCGCTTCTTCAGAATCGCGAACATCAGCTCCTGTTTGCGCAAACGCGCTGCGCCCTCGATCTCCAGGCCGATTGCCATTTCAAGCAGGGCAGAGACGTGTAACGCCTTTAATTCGGATAAGTGCATATGTGTGTGTCGAGTCCCGAGATGGGAAATATATGGTGGGGGAGGGGGATGTGCTGCGCGAATCGAAACAGTGGGTTGGGTAAAAGGCTGCGATCAGAACGCGATAAATAATAACGCGATAAACAAAAACGCGGCAATAACAAACCAGCGATAACGGGTTGCGATAAAAAACGGTGATACGAAGGTATCACCGCCAATAATACATCAAATATTGTCGTCGATAAAAGAGATCAATTGGCTTTTTGCCAGAGAACCGACTTTTTGTGCGACTACGTTGCCGTTCTTGAACAGAATCAGTGTAGGAATGCCGCGGATGCCGAATTTGGCCGGAACCGCCTGGTTTGCATCGACGTCGAGCTTGGAGATCTGCAACTTGCCGGCGTATTCCTTGCCGACTTCTTCCAGGATCGGGGCGATCGCCTTGCAAGGACCGCACCATTCCGCCCAGAAGTCGACCAGCACGGGCTGGCTCGACTTCAGTACATCGGCGTCGAAAGAGGCATCGGTAATATGTTTAATATGTTCGCTCATAATGGGTTCCTGGCACTGAGATGGATCAGTGGATTCGGGTTTTAGTCAGGGTTTAGTCTGGTAGCGTTGAAAACGGTTCAAAGTCCCGCGACAGCCAACGACGCTTCCGAACTATAGTAAGCAATTGGAGGCGTCGAATGCGAATTCAAGAATTATTTTGTATGCGGCTGTATCGACAGGATTCGATTTGATGATTTCGAATCATAACCCATTTTCAGACCATGTGTGATTTGCCGTCCGGTTTTCCGCCGCCTCGCATAGAATGACGGCAATCCGGTTCGGCGCGCAGTGGCCGGCCCGCCTTGCGTCGATATGATTTAGCCCGATTTTCCGACCCTTTTCCACTTCTGCGAGCCCGCATGCTGCATCCCGCATTATCGATTCCGCCGTCTGCATTGTTTTGGCGCAACGCCGCCAAAGCGGTGATCCGGCGTTGCGAGGAATTGCGCCTGATTGCGCCCGCGGCTACCGATTTTTCCGCGTTGCGGGTGGTGGTTCCGGCGTTTGCGCATGCCGGATACCTGAAGCAGGCCTTGACTGAAGCGCTGGCGGAAGCCGCCGCAGGAAAGGCGGCGCCCGCCTATATCGCTCCGCACATCGTCACATTGAGCGGCTGGCTGGCATTGCAGCCCCCGGCCGCCGTTGCGCCTGCGCACGAAAGCGAGCGGCTGATGCGGCTGTATGCCGAGTTGCGCCAGCACGGCTGGCTTAAAAAAATGTTCGGCGCGCGCCGCAATGCCGATCTGCTGCCGCTGGCCCAGACGCTGCTGGCGCTGTCCGACGAGCTGACGCAGGCCTTGCTGCCTGCGATGCAGCGCGCGCCGGACGACATCGAGGCGCGCTGGACCGCCGCGCTGGCGCAATTGCCGCCGTCGGCGCGCGAACTGTTGTCGGACGAAGCCCAACTGGTTTGGTCGATCTGGCGCAGTCAACTCGACGGCAGCGATGCTTGCGCGCTGTATTTTGGGCAAATGCTGCAGCTCGCGGCCGAGGCCACAGAGCCGCTCATCTGGATCGCGCCGGCGCAGATGTCGCCGATGGAAACGGATTTTCTGCGCCGCTATGCCGAACGCTGCCCGGTGTTGCCGGTGACGCTGGATTGGCGCAACCCCCCGCCTTTATATGGTGCCGCATGGCATGAACTGAGCGCGGCGGAACACGATGCCGATGACGCCGCCGGCCGGTCTGTCGGTGAGGACGCGGGCGCGGCATCGATTGCGACGCCGTCCGGCCTGGCGATCTGCCAGGCCGACAGCCTGGAAGACGCCGCCGTGCAAGGCGCGCAGACCATCGTCGATTGGCTGCAGGCCGGCAAAAGCCGCGTCGCCATTGTGGCGCAGGACCGGATGACGGCGCGCCGCATCCGGGCGCTGCTGGAGCGGGCCGAGATCCACATCGCCGACGAAACCGGCTGGACCTTGTCGACCACGCGCGCGGCATCGGTGCTGGCGGCCTGTTTCGATGCCGTCGCCGCGCATGGCGATACCAAGGCCTTGCTGGATTTGCTGAAGTCGCCGTACGTTTTCGTCGACGTGGAGGACAAGGCCGATTGCCTGACCACGATCGAGCTGGCCTGGCGGCGCGCCAACGTGCTGGGCGGATGGGACGCGGTCGTCGACAGTTTGCAGCGATGGCCGCCGTCGCGCGAGCTGGTGCGGCGCGCGGTCCATCAGGTGCGGCAATTGAGCGGCCGCAAAACCTTGCCGGAGTGGAGCGCGCTGACGCTGGGCATGCTCGACGCGCTGGCGGTGCCGCAGGCGCTGGTTGACGACGATGCCGGACAACTGATGTTGCAAATGCTGCAGGACATCGAACGCGGCAGCGCGGCCCTGGGCGCGCCGTTTACATTTTCGGAATGGCGCGCATTCGTCGGTTTGCAGATGGATGCGATTTCGTTCATGCCGCCGGTGAGCGATCGCCGCGTCGTGATGCTGCCGCTGAACGGCTCGCGGCTGCGGCGTTTCGACGCTGTATTGGTGGTTGGCGCCGATGCCGGCCATTTGCCATCGCAGGCGCAGGAGGCCCTGTTCTTTTCCAATGCGGTGCGGCACGAATTGGGATTGGCCACGCGGGCATCGCGTCAGCAGCAGCAACTGCGCGATCTGGCGCAAGTATTGTTGAGCCATGATCAGGTCGTGTTTTGCTGGCAAACGCACCAGGACGGCGAACCCAATCCATTGAGCCCGTGGATAGAACGATTGCAACTGACGCTGGCGCTGGCCGGACGGCCGCCGCTGCCTTTGCATCGCGCGGCGTTGCCGTCCCGCAGCCTGCGCCCGATGCTGTCGGCGATGCCGGCGCCGTCGGCGGCGGCGTTGATGCCTCCGAAATTGTCGGCCAGCGGCTACAACAGTTTCGTCGCCTGTCCTTATCAATTCTTTGCCGGGCGCATGCTGGGCCTGAACGCGCTCGACGAATTCAGCGACATGCCGGAAAAGCGCGATTACGGAGACTGGCTGCACCGTATCCTGACTTCGTATCACGAAACCTTGCGCGATCGGCCCGTGCCGCCGGCCGAGCGCGCCGCTCTGCTGAGCGCGATATCCGAGGAGGTATTCGGCCAGGCCCTGAATCAGCATCCGGCCGCGCTGGGCTATTACATGCGCTGGCAGAAAGCGATGGCGCCCTATCTGGAATGGGCCAATGCGCATGAAGCCGAAGGATGGACATTCGCGATCGGCGAACAGGCGTTCGAAAAGCCGCTGCACTGGAAAGACGGCGAGCTGACCCTGCACGGCCGTATCGATCGCATCGATCAGCGCATCGGCGAAAACGGCGGCAGCGAACGCGCGGTGCTCGATTACAAAACGCGCAATCAAGCCTCGCTGCGTGAAAAATTACGCGACGGCGAAGATCATCAATTGGCGTTTTACGGCCTGTTGTCCGATCGTCCGGTCGATAGCGCGCAATATGTCGCGCTGGAGCCGACCGGCGACAAGCTTGGAGCGGTGGACGCGCCGGACTACGCGCAACTGCAGCAGATATTGCAAACCGAAATGACGTCGCAAATGGCGGCGGTGGCGCACGGCGCGCCGCTGCCCGCCAATGGCGTGGAGTCGGTTTGCCAGTATTGCGATGTGCGCGGTTTGTGCCGCAAGGGAGCATGGTGATGAACACGGACGATCAGCTTTCCCCGAGCGCGGCAGTGGCTTACGAAATCGACGGCCGCCCGGTGGCCGCGCAAATGTTTACCGACACCGCCTGCGATCCGCATCGTTCGGTTGTCGTCGAGGCCTGCGCCGGCAGCGGCAAAACCTGGCTGCTGGTGGCGCGCATGTTGCGCTTGTTGCTGGCCGGCGCGCAAGCGTCCGAATTGCTGGCGATTACCTTTACGCGCAAGGCGGCGCAGGAAATGCGCGAACGGCTGATGGAGCTGCTGCGGCAATTGGCGCTGGCGTCGGACGCCGAAGTCGCCTCTCTATTGACCGAACGCGGCGTGCCCGCGCGCGATTTGCCGCAAGCGATGCCGATTGCGCGCGGCTTGTATCGGCAGATATTGGGCGGCGAACAGCGGCTGTCTATCGATACTTTTCACAGCTGGTTTGCGCGGCTGCTGCAAATCGCGCCGCTGTCCTCCGGCGTGCCGCACGGGTATGCGCTGACGGAAAAGACCGGCGAGCTGATGGCCGATGCCTATCGCCAATTCATGCAGGCGGCCGGCGAAACCGGGCAAACCCCGATCAGGGAGGCGTTGCTGACCCTGTACCGGATTGCCGGCGACAGCAATGCCGGAAAATTGCTGGATGCGTTTATCGACAAACGCGCCGAATGGTGGGCGGTGTCGCAACGCGGCGACGCGCTGGCGTTGCTGCACGAATTGAGCGGCGTCGACGGCCAGCGCGATGCACGGCTGGATTTATGGGAAGACGAGGCCGTGCTGGCGCGGATCGGCGTGCTGGCCGGCCTGCTGGGACGAGGCACCGCGATCAATCAAAAGCGCGCCGCGGCCATTGAGACGGCATTGAGCGCCGGCGCCGATGTCGACAATTTCGCGGCGCTGGCGACGCAGTTCTTCGACAATGCCGGGAAGCTGCGCGGTAACAGCAAGACCAAGGATTTGAAGCGGGCGTTGGCGCAATACTACGACTGCGACGAAGCGACTGCGCTCGACATATTCGATGCGCAGTTCGAGCAGCTGGCCAGCCATCTGCGCGATCTGCTGTTGCGCAGCGCGGAACCGCTGGTGCTGGAAATGAATGCGGCGCTGTTCGTCGCGGGCAGCGCGTACCTTGACATCTATCAGACGCTGAAAGCCGCGCAACGGGTATTCGATTTCGCGGATCTGGAATGGCATGCCTATCGCCTGCTGACCGATGCCGACAGCGCCGCCTATCTGCAGAGCCGCCTCGATGCGCGCTATAAGCATATTCTGCTCGACGAATTCCAGGATACCAATCCGCTGCAATGGAGCATCGTGCGCGCGTGGCTGGCCGCATACGGCAGCGATGCGGCGCAGCCGTCGGTATTCATCGTCGGCGATCCGAAGCAATCGATTTACCGCTTTCGCCGGGCCGAACCGCGGGTGTTCATCGCGGCGCGCGAGTTGCTCAGAGCGCAGGGCGCGACGGTGCTGCGCGCCAATCAGACACGGCGCAACGCGACCGCCATCATTGACGTATTGAACGACAGTTTTGCCGATAATCCGATGTATGCGGCGCAGACCACGCTGGGCGAGGACGGCGGCGCGGTCTGGCGTTTGCCGCTGGTGGCGGTATTGTCGACGCCGATGGCGCAGGACCAGGACGATGAGGCCGACCCGCGCCGGCGCAATCCGCTGACCACGGCGCGCGATGAACACGAGGATGCGCGGCGCCGCGACGAAGGACGCGCCGTGGCAAAAGCCTTGCTGCGCGCGCGCCGCGAAGTGACGATCCGGTCCGCGCAAGGCGCGCGCGGCCTGGCCTGGTCGGACGTGATGTTGCTGGTCAAAAAGCGCAGGCATCTGGCCGCTTACGAAGCCGCTCTGCGCGCGGCGGGCATTCCATTCGTGTCGGATAAACGGGGCGGTTTGTTGGAGTCGCTGGAAATCGCCGATCTGATTGCGCTGCTGACTTTCCTGACCACGCCGGGCGATTCGCTGGCGCTGGCGCAGGTATTGAAAAGTCCTATCGTCGGCGCGTCGGATGCCGATTTGATCGCGCTGGCGCAACGCGACGAAAAAGGATGGTGGCGGCGCTTGCAGGGATGGGTGGCCCAGCCGGCGGCGGCGGTCCCGGCGCCGCTGTTGCGCGCGGCCGATTTGTTGGAGCGCTGGCTTGCCGTCGCCGCGCATCTGCCGGTGCACGATCTGCTGGACGTCATTCTGCATCAGGGCGAATTGATCGCGCGCTATACCCAGGCCGCGCCGGCCTTGACGCGCAGCCAGACCGTCGGCAACATCCAGGCTTTTGTCGAACTGGCGCTGACGCTGGACGCGGGCCGCTATCCGAGCCTGCCGAAATTTATCGATGCGCTGCGCGTATTGCAGCGTCATGCGGAGCAGGATGCGCCCGATGAAGCCAATATCGATGCGGCGGCCGACGCGGTGCGCATTCTCACCGTGCACAGCGCCAAAGGCCTGGAAGCGCCGGTCGTGGTGATGCTGGACGCCAATCACAGCGAACCGGCGCGCGACGACGCCGGCATCCTGTGCGACTGGCCGCAGGAGGCCGACGCGCCTACGCATTTTTCGGCGTTCGGCCGCAGCAGCGAGCGCGGTCTGGCGCGCATCGCGCTGTTCGATGCGGAAGCGAAATTCAAGGAACAGGAAGATTGGAATTTGTTATACGTCGCGGCGACGCGCGCCAAGCAATTGCTGATCGTCAGCGGCGTTTCCGATAAACGGATCGCCGGCGGCCTGATGGCCAATGGCTGGTATGCGCGCATGCGCGGCGCCATCGATTTGGCGTTGGATGACGAAACGGCCGAGGTCGCTGCGGCAGTCGAGCAAGCGGCGCGGACGAATCGCCTGCCGACATCCCCGGGTGCGCAGCTGGCGCTGGCGTTGCCGGCGGAATCGGATGAGCATCGCCTGGAGCGCGCGGTGAACGCGTTCGAAGCCGCGACATTCTCGCTGTCGGTGTTCGATCCGCCGTTATTGCCGGCCGCGGCGATGCCGGACTCGGCGAATGACGCGGAAGCGAACGGAGCGCGCAGCGAAGCAGACGAGGCGCCGTTGACGGGAGCGCGGGCCGACGCGATCGCTGAAGGGGTGGCCTTGCACGGTTTGCTGGAGCGGTTGTGCGCGCCTGCGCGATGGCCGGTGCAGATACCGGATGCGGCGACTATCGCGCGCTGGCTGCCTTGCCCGTTGCCGCTGGCTGAAATCGTCGGCCGGCAGGCCGCCACGATGCTGTCGCAGGCGCATTTGCGGCGGTTCTTCGATCCCGCGCAGTATCTGCGGGCGCGCAACGAAATGGAGATTGTGGCCGGCAACGTGGTATTGCGATTGGACAGAGTGGTGGAGTTCGCCGATGCGGTCTGGATTCTGGACTACAAACGCGATCTGCTCGACAGTGAACGCAGCGCCTATCGGGCGCAGCTCGAAGGCTATCGCGACGCGTTGCAGGCGGTCTGGCCGGACAAGCCATTGCGTACCGCATTGATTACCGTCGACGGACGTTTATGGGAGTAGCCGCCGACGGCGGCGATGGAAGCGACGGGGTCGGCGCTTACCGCCGATGCGGGCTTGCGTGTATTATCGGTGCTCACCGAAAATTCTGCCGGCGGAAATCAGTCAATTCGGCGCAGATAAATCGGTATAGTCGCGCCTGTTACGGAGCTGCGGAGAATCACTTGGTAATCGGACGGCAAGCGAGCCGTCGGCGCGATTATTTTGCTCTGCAATTCGACGCGCAACGCCATGCGCACCGTGAAACTTTCGTCAAGCGGCAGCGTCGCAACTGGATCGCCACAGCATGGCGCCTGGTCCGGTGTTGAAGGGTTGTTGCGGTTTTTATATTCTATTACCAGACTTTAAGGGAGCCTATGGGCTGGTTTTTTCCGTCTTTTAATTTCGGGCAGACCATGCATTGGAATGCGCTGTTGCTATTCGGCAGCCTGCTGCTGTTCGGGCTCATCGGCGCCCACCTGGTCACCAAAATGCGATGGGTCCCGCGCCTCACCGGTTATCTGATTGTCGGCTTCATACTCGGCGAGGGCGGCCTGAACATATTGAGCGGCGATGTGCTGAAATCGCTGAACGTTTTTGCCGACATCGCCGTCGCGCTGGTGGTCTATCAACTGGGCCGCTATGTCGATATCGGATGGCTGCGCCGGGAAAGATGGCTGCTGGCGACGGTGCTGGTTTCCTCATTGCTGTGTTTCATCTTTGTCAGTTCGGCGCTTTCCTGGCTGGGCATGTCGCATATCGTTGCGATGCTGGCGGGCATCCTGTCGATCGCCACGGCCCCTGCGGTGGTGCTGGTGGTGTTGCGCGATCTGCGCGCCGAAGGCCAGGTCACGCGCAGGCTGGCGGTGATGACGGCACTGAATAATGTGGTGGCGCTGCTGGCGACTTACATGCTGTTGCCGATGGTCATCAGGGAAGACGACGCATCGATCTGGAATCTGATCTGGCAAGCCATCTATGCGGTCGGAGGCTCCTTCCTGCTGGCGTATGTGACCTATTTGCTGATGATGCCGCTGGTGCGTTTGTTCGGCCGCCAGCGCGGCCGCCAGTTCGTGCTGGTGATTGCGGTCATGGCGCTGGCGATCGGAGCGGCCCATGCGCTGAATCTGCCGGTCTTGCTGACCATGCTGACGTTTGCGATTGTGTCGAAAAATCTGGATTTCCGTTTCGATCTGATGGAACTGGAGTTCGGCCCCACCAACGAATTGTTCATCGTGATGCTGTTCGTGGCGGTCGGGGCGTCGATGCGCTGGTCCGATCTGAGCACCGTCGGCGTCGCCGTGCTGGTGCTGATCGCTGCGCGTCTTGCGGCGATGGGGTGCGGGGTATTTCTGTTCGCCAGAGTGGCGCGGATGAAATGGTCGCAGGCCGGTCTGATCGTGCTCGGCACCTTGCCGATGACCGAGGCCGGGGTTGGCCTGATGCAGGCCATTGCCCATTTCTCGCCGCATACGACCGCGGCGGTGGTGCCGCTGCTGGCGGGCTGCCTGATCGTGCTGGAATTCTGCGGCCCGCTCGCTGTACAGTTTGCATTATTGAAATCAGGTGAAAGCGGACGAGAATGAGCGCGCCAATGAACCCGCAAGCAATCCCCCAAGTAAGCCCGCAAACCGCGCCGGAGGCTTTGACGTCGCCATCGCCGTCGGCCGGGATTCTTCCGTTCCGCGCTTCGACGCCGTTCACGATGGGCATCGAATTGGAGCTGCAACTGGTCAACCGGCGCAATTACAATCTCGCCGGCGATGCGGTGGATTTATTGACCTGGATCGAACCGCGCGAACTGCAGGAACAGATCAAGCTCGAAATGACGCGAGGCATGATCGAACTCAATTCCAAGGTGCATACCCGGGTCGATCAACTGATCGAGGAATTGAAGGTATTGCGCACCGCATTGAACAAGGGCGCGCAGCATTTGAACATCGACGTGTCCGGCGGCGGCGTGCATCCGTTCCAGCATTGGCACGAGCAACGCATCACGCCCAGCGAGCGCTTCAATCAGATATACGAAAAATACGGCTATCTGGCCAAATCGTTTACCGTATTCGGCCAGCATATCCACATCGGCGTCGCCAACGGCGACGATGCACTCTATCTGAGCCATGCATTTTCGCGATTCATTCCGCACTTCATCGCACTGTCGGCCGCGTCGCCGTTTTACCAGGGAGCCGATACCCATTTCGCCTCGTCGCGCAGCAATGTGGTGAAAGCGTTTCCGCTCTCCGGCACCGCGCCGGTATTGACCGAATGGCGGGCGTTCGAAACTTATTACGAAGAATTGCTGCACATGGACATCATCGGCAGCATGAAAGATTTTTACTGGGATATCCGGCCCAAGCCGGAATACGGTACGGTCGAGATCAGAGTCTGCGATACGCCGCTGACGATCGAACATGCGGCGTATCTGGGCAGTTATGCGCAGCTGCTGGCGCGCTGGATTCTGACCGAGCGGCCGTTCGTCATCACGCCGGATTTCTATTTGCTGTATCAATACAACCGCTTCGAAGCCAGCCGCTACGGCCTGAACGGCATGATCGCGCAGCATCGCGAAGATCCGCGCTATTCGTCCAAGGTGTCCATTCATGAGCATCTGCAAACGCATCTGACATTGCTGGAACCGTATGCCGAGAATGAAGCCGACCGGGCCACTTTGCGGCGCCTGAGGCAGATGGCGACGGAACGCGGCGGCGACGCCGTCTGGTTGCGTCAGGTCTTCGCCAAACGGGGATCGCTCAACGATATGATGCGTCTGTCGTCGGAGCTCTGGATGGGGCAACGGCAGGCCGGTCAGTTATGACAAGACAGTTCGATGTCGCCGTCATCGGCGCCGGCGCCGCCGGTCTGATGTGCGCCGCGGTGGCCGGCAGCCAGGGAAAAACGGTCGTTCTGATCGATCATTCGACGCGGCTGGCGGAGAAAATCCGCATCTCCGGCGGCGGCCGCTGCAACTTTACGAATATCAATGCCGGCCCCCAACACTTTCTGTCGGATAACCCGCATTTCTGCAAAAGCGCACTGTCGCGTTACACGCCGCAGGATTTTCTCAGCCTGATCAAGCGTTATCGCATCGCGTACCACGAGAAACACAAGGGCCAGCTGTTTTGCGACAACTCCGCCGAAGACGTGATCGCGATGCTGAAAGCCGAATGCGATCTGGCCGGGACGCAATGGCGCATGGGCTGCGCGGTCCAGGGCGTCGGCAAACAGGGAGCGGCATTTCGTATCGACACGGATGCCGGCGTATTGCTGGCGGCTAATCTGGTGGTCGCCACCGGCGGTTTGTCGATCCCCAAAATCGGCGCCACCGATTTCGCTTATCGCGTCGCGCGGCAGTTCGACGTCAAGGTGATCGACACCCGGCCGGGGCTGGTGCCGCTGACCTTCGATTCCGTTGCCTGGCAACCATTGGCCGAGCTGTCCGGCGTCGCATTACAGGTGGGAGTTGAAACCGGGGAAAAGAAAGCGCGAGGCCATTTTCTGGAGGACCTGCTGTTTACGCATCGTGGCCTGTCGGGGCCTGCGATCCTGCAGATCTCAAGTTTCTGGAAGCCCGGTTCGCCGCTGTTGATCAATTTGTTGCCGGACCTCGATGTCGCGGCTTATTTGATCGAACATAAATCGACGCTGAAAAAGAACCTGGGCAATCTGCTGGCGCAATGGCTGCCGGCGCGGCTGGCCGACGGCTGGCTGCTGGTCAACGGCTTCGATCATGCCGCCCGCGTCGCCGATACGCCGGACAAGCTGCTGCGGCGGCTGGGGGAAACGCTGAACCGATGGCGCATCGTCCCCGGCGGCTCGGAAGGCTACCGCAAGGCCGAGGTGACCATGGGCGGCATCGATACGCGCGAATTGTCCCAGCAAAGCATGATGGTCGACAAAGTCCCCGGTCTGCACTTTATCGGGGAAGCGGTGGATGTCACCGGCTGGCTGGGCGGTTACAACTTCCAGTGGGCCTGGGCGTCGGGTATGGCGGCGGGGCTGGCGATCCGGGCTTGATTTGACATATTTGCGACAGCGCCCGATACGTATCTTCCATTCAAAGTAACGTTCTGGTACAATCGCGCCTTTCCCATCTAACCTAACCGGTTTGAACTACATGACCACAATTCGTCTTAAAGAAAACGAGCCTTTCGAAGTCGCCATGCGCCGCTTCAAGCGCACCATTGAAAAAACAGGTCTATTGACTGATTTGCGCGCTCGCGAGTTTTACGAAAAGCCGACTGCGGAACGTAAGCGTAAACTGGCTGCCGCCGTCAAGCGCCACTACAAGCGCATCCGTAGTCAGCAATTGCCCAAGAAGCTGTACTAAGAAGCCCTGGCGCAGTACAGTTCGCTGTACAGATTACCCGCACACAAGTCTTATTGCACGGTAGGTAAGCTGCAATAAGACGGCAAACCCGCTCCGGTGTTGGTCCGCAGCGGGTTTTGACGTTTAGCGTTCGCTTATCAGCGGGCCGCGTCAATCCACATGGAGAAAGCAATGAGTCTGAAAGAGCAAATTACCGACGACATGAAAGCGGCCATGCGCGCGAAGGATGCTGCGAAACTCGGGACGATCCGGCTGTTGACCGCGGCGATCAAGCAAAAGGAAGTCGACGAGCGGATCGAGGTCAACGACGCGCAAGTGCTGGCCATCATCGAAAAAATGCTGAAGCAGCGCAAGGATTCCATCAGCCAGTTCGAAGCGGGCGGGCGGCAGGATCTGGCCGATGCCGAAAAAGCCGAATTGGAGATTCTGTCGGTTTACATGCCGGCCGGTCTGTCGGACGCGGAAATTCAGGCCGAGGTGCGGTCCGCGGTAGCCGCCAGCGGCGCCGTCGGTCCGCAGGACATGGGCAAGGTGATGGCGATCGTCAAGCCGAAACTCGCCGGCCGCGCCGATATGACGGCGGTCTCCGCCCTGGTCAAGGCTGCGCTGTCGCCCAACTGACCGCCTGCAACCGCCGTTTCATTGGAAACGTTAGCCTGTGATCCCACAGTCATTCATCCAGGATCTGTTAAATCGCGTCGATATCGTCGACGTGGTAGGCCGCTACGTGCAGCTGAAAAAGGGCGGCGCGAATTTCATGGGCCTGTGCCCGTTTCACAACGAAAAATCCCCCAGCTTTACGGTCAGCCCGACCAAGCAGTTTTATCACTGCTTCGGCTGCGGCGCGCATGGCACTTCGATCGGGTTTCTGATCGAATATTCCGGCATGGGCTTTGTCGAGGCGGTCAAGGATCTGGCGCAGAACGTCGGCATGGTGGTGCCGGAAATGGACGACAAGCTGCCGCCGGCGCAGCGCGCCGAAAATCAGGCCAGAAGCCTGGCGCTTTCGGAGGCGATGACCCGGGCCTGCGATTTTTACCGGCAGCAATTGCGCAGTGCGCAGAATGCCATCGGCTATTTAAAGGGGCGCGGACTGACCGGCGAGGTAGCGGCCAGATTCGGAGTTGGTTATTCGCCGGATGAATGGGATAGCTTGCGCCAGGTATTTCCCGATTATGACGCCGTCGCGTTGGTCGAAGCCGGTCTGGTGATCGACAAAACCGATGAGGAAGGCGCCAATCGCAAGCGTTATGACCGTTTCCGCGATCGCATCATGTTTCCGATCAGGAATACAAAAGGACAGGTGATCGGCTTCGGCGGCCGCGTGATGGACGGCGGCGAACCGAAATACTTGAATTCGCCGGAAACGCCGCTATTTCAAAAAGGCAGCGAATTGTACGGACTCTTCGAGGCGCGCCAGGCGATCCGCGACGCCGGGTATGTGCTTGTCACAGAAGGTTACATGGATGTGATCGGTCTGGCGCAACTTGGCTTTCCGCAGGCTGTCGCAACCTTGGGCACCGCCTGCACGCCGATCCACGTGCAGAAACTGTTGCGTCAGACCGATCATGTGATCTTCAGTTTCGACGGCGACAAGGCCGGGCGTCGGGCGGCGCGGCGCGCGTTGGATGCATGCCTGGTCCATGCAACCGACAACAAAGACATCAAATTTCTGTTCTTGCCCGCCGAGCACGATCCCGACAGTTATGTGCGGGAGTTCGGAAGCGAGGCGTTCGAACGGGAAGTGACGGAAGCCATGCCGCTGTCGCAGTTCCTGCTTAAGGAAGTGGCGGCCGATCACGATTTGACGACGCCGGAAGGCCGGGCCAGAACGCAATTCGACGCCAAACCGCTGTTGCAGGCGATGCCGCCGTCGTCGCTGCGGCTGCAGATTTCCCGCAGTCTGGCGGCCCTGACCCAGTCGACGGTGGAGGAAATCGAGAGCCTGTTCGAACTGGTCAAGCCGATCGCCCGCGCGCGCCGGGCGCCGCCCAGAGGCAAGCGCACGCCGCCGGTCGGCCTGGGACGCCAGATCATGCGTTTGCTGGTGGCGCATCCATCGCTGGCGGCGGATCTGGACCAGGCGGCGATGGACGCTTTTGCGCAATGCGCGCCGGACCATGCAGAAATGCTGGGGCAACTGGTCGCCGCCGGCCAGGCAATGGGGGCGCATGCCAGTTTTGCGGTATTGGCCGAGCATTTGCGCGAAGCCGGTCCGGACTTTGAGCCGATGATTGCGGAAATTGCCGCGGAATCGGAATCCGACGCGGATACCGCGCGGATTGCGTTGTCGGATGCAATCCGCAAAATGCGCATGCAGGCGATAGGCGACGAGCTCAATGAACTGATCGGCGGCGGCTTGGCCGACGACACCGCCAAAATGCGCTATCGGGAACTGAGCCTGCAGCAGGAGCAGTTAAGGCGGCAGGCGGCGGTCGAGGCGGGAATGCGTTGAGGCCACGGCGGAGAAGTCGTGGAAAATAGTGCCATTTCGGAAACATTGAGGCACAGGCCATGCCGGAATTCACGGGGAAACGAGGCCCATTGAGATGAGGGGATGTGTCTCCATATGATATACTCGAAAGCTTTTATTCTGGAGAGCAGCATCGTTCCGAATGGAACAATGGCAGACAGGATGCAGTGTTAAGTAGGGCGGTTTCTGCCGAATATGCTCGCAGGAGAGTTGATTGGGAATGTTGCGCAGGCAACCCATATGATCAGTGCCGGGGTTGTGGAATCAAGTCGTGCGCAAGGAGTACGAGTAGCTTTTAGCGTTGATTCTATGGCGAGTGGAAATGAAGAAACCTGCAAATACATTGAGAAAAGCGTCGAGCGCCACAGGTAAATCAGGCGCTAAATCGGCAATTGGCAAGACGTCCGCCAAAGCGGCGACGAAAGGGGTTGTCAAGGCGGCAACCAAAGTGGCAACCAGGGTGTCAATCGCACAGGCCACGAAGCTTGGGCAACGCGCCCAGGTCAAGCCGGCCGGTCTGAAGACCGCGAGTCGCAAGCCGGCGGCAAGCGCGGCGGCCAGTGCGGTCGGCGCGGCACGGGCGAAAGCCAAACCGGTCGTCAAGGCCAGGGCAACTGCGGCGCTCAAGCGAGGCAGCAGTGCAAGCGTATCCAAAGCAGCAGGCGCCTCCGCTATCAAGACGGCCAGGACGCCAGCGAAAAGTAACTTATCCAGAGCCGCAGCAAACTCGGCTCCGGTGCAATTGAAAGCTTCCGTGACAACTAAGAAATTCGAATCGAAAACCGCCAAGCCTTCCAAGGTCGTCGCTCCCGAAGCGAAAGACACTAGCGTGATGATAGGCTCGGGCGTCAGCCAGACTACCGATGCAGCCGCTTTGGCCGCCATCGACACTTCCGGCTACATCCTCCCATCCGTCAAGGTGCCGGGTCGCCGCGGCCGCAAGCCGAAAGAATTCCAGCCGGAAAACGACGAGATAGCGGCATTGAACGCGGTCGAGCGGGCTGAACTGAAGGCGGTCGACAAGGCCAAGGCGAAAGACCGCAAGGCGAAGGAAAAGGCGCTGTTGAAAGACGCGTTTTCTTCCGATACCGAAGCCAGCGAAGAAGAACTCGAAAGCCGTCGTCAAAAGCTCAAGACGCTGATCAAGCTGGGCAAGGAACGCGGCTTCCTGACCTTCTCGGAAATCAACGACCATCTGCCGGAAAACATCGTCGATCCGGAAGCGATCGAAGGCATCATCGGCACGTTTCACGACATGGGCATCTCGGTTTCCGAGCATGCTCCCGATGCCGAAACCCTGTTGCTGTCCGATAATGTCGCCAATGTAGCCAGCGACGACGATGCCGAGGCGGCCGCCGAAGCGGCGTTGTCGACGGTCGATTCGGACTTCGGCCGCACCACCGATCCGGTGCGCATGTACATGCGCGAAATGGGTTCGGTCGAGCTGCTGACGCGCGAAGGCGAAATCGAAATCGCGAAACGCATCGAAGACGGCCTGAAAGACATGATTCAGGCGATCTCCGCCTGTCCGACCACCATCATGGAAATTCTGGTGGCGGCCGACAAGATCTCCAAGGATGAGATCAAGATCGATGAAATCGTCGACGGGCTGGTCGATATGAACGCGGGCGAGGATGCGGCGCCTGCCGCGCCGGCCGTGGCCGCTTCGGACGATGAAGAGAGCGAAGAAGAGGAAGAAGAAGGCGAAGAAGAGGAAGAGGAAGAAGCCAGCAGCGCATCCGGCGCGGCAGGTTTTTCCGCGGAACAGCTGGAACAGCTGAAACGCGATGCGCTGGAGAAATTCGCCACCATCTCGACCCAGTTCGACCGGATGCGCAAGGCTTTCGAAAAAGAAGGCTACAACTCCAAACCGTACGTCAAGGCGCAGGAAACCATTTCCAGCGAACTGCTGGGCATCCGTTTTACCGCGAAAGTCGTGGAAAAACTGTGCGACACCTTGCGCGATCAGGTCAACCAGGTGCGCCAGATCGAAAGGCAGATCCTCGACGTCGCGGTCAATAAATGCGCGATGCCGCGTCCGCACTTCATCAAGGTCTTTCCGGGCAATGAAACCAATCTGGACTGGATCGACGGCGAAGTCAGCGCCAATCACGGTTACAGCGTGGTGCTGGGCCGCAATGTGCCGACCATCAAGGAACTGCAGCAAAAACTGATCGATCTGCAGGCGCGCGTCGTATTGCCGCTGCCCGATCTGCGCGGCATCAACAAAAAGATGACCGCCGGCGAAATGAAGGCGCGCCGCGCCAAGCGCGAAATGACCGAGGCCAATTTGCGGCTGGTGATTTCGATCGCGAAGAAGTACACCAATCGCGGCCTGCAGTTCCTGGATCTGATTCAGGAAGGTAATATCGGCCTGATGAAAGCGGTGGACAAGTTCGAATATCGGCGCGGTTATAAATTCTCGACCTATGCGACCTGGTGGATTCGCCAGGCGATCACGCGTTCGATCGCCGATCAGGCGCGCACGATCCGTATTCCGGTGCACATGATCGAAACGATCAATAAGATGAATCGCATTTCGCGTCAGATTCTGCAGGAAACCGGCGCCGAGCCGGATCCAGCGACACTGGCGATCAAGATGGAAATGCCGGAAGACAAAATCCGCAAGATCATGAAGATCGCCAAGGAACCGATTTCGATGGAAACGCCGATCGGCGACGACGACGATTCGCATCTGGGCGATTTCATCGAGGACAACAATACGCTGGCGCCTGCCGATGCGGCGCTGCATGCGTCGATGCGCGGCGTGGTCAAGGACATTCTGGATTCGTTGACCCCCCGCGAAGCCAAGGTCCTGCGCATGCGCTTCGGCATCGAAATGTCGACCGACCATACGCTGGAAGAAGTCGGCAAGCAATTCGACGTGACGCGCGAACGGATTCGTCAGATAGAAGCAAAAGCGCTGCGCAAGTTGCGCCATCCATCGCGTTCCGATAAGCTCAAGAGCTTCCTCGAAGGTAATTGATCCGTCGCCGGGAAATTGTCATTTCCCGGCGCGCCTGTTTTATATGGGCCCCTAGCTCATGCTTGGTTAGAGCAGCGGACTCATAATCCGTTGGTGCCGTGTTCGACTCACGGGGGGCCCACCAAAATAAAGCTGTAAAACAAGGGGTTGCGAGAAATTGCGACCCCTTTTTCTTTGTGCCGTCAGGTAACCGAATTTCATAGGTAACATCGAGGTAACGTCGCAACACCCTCGTTACCAACCCTCATTACCCATGTCGCAGGTACCGGTTCCGCCACCATTCCTTTGCTCCGGAACTGATCCACTTTCCAATGCAAATGGACGGCGAAAGCGGGTGAATTTTTTGCGGGAATTAACATCCTGGCAACCCCTCCATCAAGAGGGTAGAATAACCGCTTTTATACTCCGCTCGGCAGGGTCATCATGCGATGAAATTGACCGTGGTCAATGATACAAGCGCGACCAAATCGATATGATATGTCCACTTGAGTAGCGATACGCTACGCGCATGTTTAAGGTATCTTTGCCTTTCAAGTATGAAAATGACTGTAAAAAGCGCGGTTTTTAATGGCAAGTACCGGACAACTCGGCCTTAATCGAAGAGAACATCACTATGAAAAACGACATTCAAGCAGTAGCGGGCGTCGAACTGACTGACGGCTTCCATCTCCTGATGGACGCGCTGGAAATGAACGGCATCACGAACATATACGGTCTGCTGGGCATCCCGGTGACCGAAGTCGGTCGCATTTGGCAAGCACGCGGTAATAAGTTCTACAGTTTCCGTAACGAACAAAACGCAGGCTACGCAGCATCGGTCGCTGGCTACCTGACGAAAAAGCCAGGCGTCTGCGTGACCGTGTCCGCGCCAGGCTTTTTGAACGGCCTGACCGCACTGGCAAACGCTACCACCAACTGCTTCCCGATGATCATGATTTCCGGGTCGTCGGAACGCGAAATTGTCGACCTGCAGCAGGGCGACTATGAAGAAATGGATCAGCTGAACATCGCTCGTCCTCATTGCAAGGCTTCCTTCCGTATCAACCGTGTTGAAGACATCGGCGTAGCGGTCGCGCGCGCGATTCGTACCGCGCTGTCCGGCCGTCCGGGCGGCGTCTATCTGGACATCCCGGCTCGTCTGTTCAGCACCACGATGCCTGCTGAAGAAGGCAAGAAATCGGTGTTCGTTCCAGTCGATCCAGCTCCGGCGCAAATTCCTGGCCCTGACGCAGTGCAGCGCGCAGTGGACCTGCTCAAAGGCGCCAAGAAGCCATTGATACTGCTGGGTAAAGGCGCTGCCTACGCTCAATGCGACGCCGACATCAAGGCACTGATCGAAGAAACCGGCATTCCTTTCACGCCAATGTCGATGGCCAAAGGTCTGCTTTCCGATACCCACCCGCAATGTGGCGCTGCTGCTCGTTCGATGATTCTGCAAGAGTCCGACGTGGTTGTCCTGATCGGCGCGCGTCTGAACTGGCTGCTGTCGCACGGCAAGGGCAAAACCTGGGGCAGCCCGAAGAAATTCATTCAGATCGATATTCAGGCCAACGAAATGGACAGCAACGTCCCTATCGCTGCTCCGCTGGTTGGCGACGTCCAATCCTGCGTCAACGCATTGCGCGCTGGCCTGAAAGGCATGACCAAACCGACCGAATGGATGAACACCGTTGCTGAGCGTGCAGCCGGCAGCCGCGCCAAACTGGCTACCAAGCTGTCCACCCAGACCCCTGTGATGAACTATCACAATTCGCTGGGCGCCATCCGTGACGTGCTGAAAAACTACCCGGACATCACGCTGGTCAACGAAGGTGCAAACGCGCTGGATAACGCGCGCATGGTCATTGATCAATACCTGCCGCGCAAGCGTGTCGACACCGGCACCTGGGGCGTCATGGGCGTCGGTATGGGCTCGGCTGTTGCCGCGGCTGTTGAAACCGGCAAGCCAGTTGTTGCGATTTGCGGCGACAGTGCATTCGGCTTCAGCGCGATGGAATTCGAAACCATCACCCGTTACAACCTGCCGGTTACCGTGATCATCATGAACAACGGCGGTATCTACCGCGGTGACGAAGCGAATCCGAAGCATCAGTTTTCGTGCATGTCGTTCAATCCGAATACACGTTACGACCAGTTCGGCATTTCCCTCGGTGGTGAAGGCATTCGGGTCAACACTTCGGAAGAACTGGCCAAGGCGCTGGAAGCTTCGATCAAATCCGGCAAGCCAACCCTGATCGATGCCATCATCGATCCAGCTGCCGGCGTTGAATCGGGCCGTATCGGCAACCTGAACATTGTCAGCACGATCGGCAAGAAGTAATTCGGTAATTGCCCGTGGCGCGAGCCACATCGGGGGCCACCGGTAATATCAAGGACTTAGGTGACAACCTAAGTCCTTTTTTGCTTCTATGACGTGGCTAGCTACAATTTCGGTACAGTGGATGCGGCTGCGATAGATGCGGCGCGTTGTCACCACGGCGCTTCCATACCGCCCAGCACTTGAATGATGTCGCCCATCCGGCGCCTGGATACTTGAATACCCTCAACGACGATACTGAACCGCGGCCATTGTCTTTGAATCGACCTTTGTTTCAACATCTGTTCGCCGGCGCAGATATTGCGCAGCGAGGAGATGAGGGTATCGCGCCAAAACGCTTGGTGAGTTCGCATGATTTGAGCTTGCATTTCTGTCTCCTCAATGAATAATCGGCTTTGCAAATCCAGCCATCGACCGTCAATTCAATCCTTGGTGGCTGGATATCAGGCGATGAAATTAAATCCACACACCAGATATCGCAAGGAGCATGCCAGTACGCGGGAAGGCGTGAAAAAACCGTTTCTCCCTATGAAAGGCAGTAAAAAACCGGCCGGTTAGAGAGGGCGGACTCCTGTTTCGGACGTTTGTTCTTCGGACGGTCACGTTGAATACGACCGGAAATCGAACGTTGTTTGGCGTCGCTACTGCGTCTCGATCGGCCAATCTCATGGAACATCCTCAGCGATGCACGCGTTTCAGAATTGGCACGATTAATGCCTGTAATACAGTAAGAACAGCTAATAATCCGTGCAGGCAATGCTTGTGAGAACCAAGGCAAATGGGGGCGCGCAATGACACACTTTCTCCAACATGGACATTGGGAGGAGCCGAACGCGAAAACTGAAACTGCACAGACTCCGTGGAATGCCATCGACGATACCGAGCCACAGCCGGGCACGCATTTGGTCACGCCGCGGCATGGCTATGACCACCATGGCGTTTATGTGGGCGAGGGGAAGGTGATGCATTACGCCGGGCTTTGCAGGTCTCTGCATGGCGGCCCGGTCGAGGAAGTCAGCATCGCGCGCTTCGCTGCGGGCCATCAGATTTGGATCAAATCAAGCCCGTTCCCTAAGTATGTCGGCCAGGAAGCAGTCCGGCGGGCTCGCTCCCGGTTGGGAGAGAATCGGTATCGGCTCCTGACCAACAACTGCGAGCACTTCTGCACCTGGTGCGTATATGGGGAAAGTCGCAGCGAACAGGTCGAAGAATGCCTGGCATTCCCGCGCGTGGCGCTGCGTATGACGACCAGTTTCTTCAAGGCATTTTTCGAAGGGAGATCGAAAGCCATGCGCTCCTGGCTGGATAACACCGCCCTGCTTCAGAGGCTGGCGTAATCGCGCGTCAAGATCTATTTCATATCGGAGCGTACTTCCTGTTTTTGCCATAGTGCCATCAGGAATGCATCTCGATAAATGCGCCGATTCGCGGACAAATTTCCTCCCTCCAGCGACGCCCCGAGAAGATGCCGTAATGCCCACATCCGGCAGCGGTGTAGTGCCATTTTTTCTTGCTTGTGATGTTGGGGCAAAGATCGTGGGCGGCTTGTGTCTGGCCGATACCGCAAACGTCGTCGACTTCACCTTCAATGGTGAAGAGCGCTACCGATTTGATGTCCTGCGGTTGCACCAGTTTGCCATCGACTTCCCAGGTGCCCAGAGGCAGATGAAACTCTTGAAACACTGTTTTGATTGTTTCCAGGTAATACTCCGCCGGCATGTCGAGTACCGCGTTGTATTCATCGTAAAACTGACGGTGTTTTTCCGCCGACTCGTCGTCGCCCTCGCGGAGGTCCATGTAAAAATCCCAGTGGCTTTGCGCATGACGAACCGGATTCATTGCAATGAATCCGGTGTGCTGCAAAAAGCCTGGATAGACTTTTCTTTCAAAACCGGGATGATTTTTGGGAACGCTGTAGATCACCGTATTCTCGAACCAGGAGTAGGGCTTTTCCGTGGCGAGCTTATTGACTTTCGTTGGCGACTTGCGCCCATCAATCGGGCCGCCCATCAAGGTCATCGTTTTCGGCAATTTCGGATCTTTGTCGCTCGCCATCAGTGCAATTGCCGCGAGCACCGGCTGTGTTGATTGGCAGACTGAAATCACATGCAGGTCGGGTCCGAGCAGCCGGATGAAATCTTGCACGTAGTAAACGTAATCGTGCAGATGGAACGACCCGTCCGACAACGGCACCATCCGTGCATCGGTCCAGTCGGTAATGTAGACATTATGGTTTGGCAACAGCGCCCGCACTGTATCGCGCAACAGCGTGGCGTGGTGGCCGGAAAGCGGCGCTACCAGCAGTACGTTGGGCTGTTGCAGCTTGGCAAATTCATCATCGGCCAAGTCTTTTTTGAAGTGAAGCAAGGTACAGAATGGTTTCTTTTGGACGATGTCCTCGCATATTTCTACGGACTTGCCGTTGATACGGGTGGCAGCCAACTTGAATCGTGGCTTTTCGTAATCCTTGCTTAACCGATACATCAACTCGTAGCCTGCAGCGATCTGTTGTGCAATTGGCGAGTCGGCAAGGGCGAAGAGCGGGTCGGTAAACAACTTGGCAGACGCCTCCGCCCACCGCATGAATGGATTCAGGAAAGTACGATTTAGCTCGTGAAATTGGTAAAGCATGATGGCTCCTTTCAACGCAATCGGCGCCACACAGGACGTTAGTACCAGACTCCGCAAGGAGCATGCCAATGCTTGGAAAGAATGCAGAAAAATTCCTCTTCCGCCATGAAAAACAATAGAAATCTGTCCGAATCACGACGCAGTGACGACTATCGAAATGTTTGATTTTCGGTCGGTCGCATTGACTCCAGCCGGAAATCGAACGCAGGGCGATTCATTGCGCAGAGGTGTATAGTTACAGAAAAAGTTAATATATTTTTCAGGAATAGCCTGCCAGCGAAGTGGGGCCGCGGAAAGTAGTTCGGGCCGGCGGGAATAAGGCGAACAGTCAGTAGGAGACAACGTGACTGCCAACGAGCCAAACCAGCGGCTACCCAATCCCCAAAACAACCGGAAGATCATGGCCGCTTGGGAAAAATTCCTGAGCGGGGATGTTCCACCGCCCCATGCATTGCGTTGCCTAATCGATGATTCCTGGCGGCGCTGCCTGGAGGTGCAGGTCGATCCCGACCGGCAGCAGGCACCATCTCCTGTCAATGAGGCCACACTCGATTCCTTGCGACACCAGCATCGGGAGTTGCTGACCGCCGGCAAACAGGTCATGGCGATGGCCAAGGATTTCCTGGCCGAAACCAACACGATCATGATCCTGACCGATCCGAACGGGATGATATTGGCCGTTGAAGGCGATCCCCGCGCGTTGGGGGCGGCCGAGGACATTCACCTCATTGCCGGAAGCAGTTGGAACGAGCTGATTTGCGGGACCAATGCGATCGGCACCGCCCTATCAATCGGCCAGCCGGTGCAGATCCATGCAGCAGAGCATTTTTGTTCCGGGATCAAGCAGTGGACGTGTTCAGCGACCGTCATTCGCGATCCCTATGACGGGAAGATCCTGGGCTCGATTGATGTTTCCGGTCTGGGCAAGACATTCAGTCCTCATAGCCTGGCCTTGGCCGTCACCACCGCCAGCCGAATCGAGAGCCAACTGGCCAAATTGGAGATGGAGTTCCGGTATCAATTGCTGGAACGGGGCATGGCGAAAATGTCCAGCGCGACAGACGGCGTGATTATCTGCGATCGTCGCGGGTATCCGATCAAGGCAAACGAGCGGGCAGCAACTGCTCTGCTGGCGCGCGGCATAGACTTCGATCTCAAAAACACGACCCGTCTGCCGACCTTGAGCGTGGGGACATTTGCGACCCCGACGCGCGGTGAGGCGCCCGAATGGCTCCGCGCGGACTGGGCCGAGCCGATTATCGATGGAGGGGAGCGGATCGGAACTCTGTTGACGATTCCAGGCTTAGCGCAGACCGGCGGCTCTTTACACGCTGCCCGAAAGGAAAGAGCCGCGAAAGCTGCGATGACTACGGACAACAGGGGTTTTGCGGGTATCGTGGGCAGCAGCGACGCCTTGGCGCAGGCGGTGCAAAAGGCAAAGCTGCTTGCAAAAACCAATGTGCCTGTGCTGTTGCTCGGCGAAACAGGGGTAGGCAAGGAAAACTTTGCGCAAGGGATCCACCGCTCCGGACAGATAGCGGAACGTCCATTTGTTGCGCTCAACTGCGGCGGGCTTTCCAAGGATCTCTTGGCCAGCGAACTCTTTGGCCATTGCGAGGGGGCCTTCACTGGATCGCGTCGCGGCGGCATGGCCGGCAAGGTCGAGGCGGCGAACGGTGGCACGCTGTTTTTGGACGAGATCGGTGAAATGCCGCTGGAGTTGCAACCGCACTTCTTGCGGGTCCTGGAAGAAGGGGAAATTTATCGTATCGGCGAAACCAAGCCACGAAAAATCGGCTTCAAGCTGATCGCGGCGACCAACAGGGATCTCCGGGAGGAGGTTGCCGAGGGCCGGTTCCGCATGGACCTCTTTTATCGGGTATCGGTCACCAGCATCCGCATTCCGCCGCTGCGGGAACGTAGAGAGGATATCCGGCCGCTGGTGGAGCATTTTCTCTGCAAGTTTGCCGAACAGTATGGCGCCCAGCCAAAGCAGATCGAGCCGGAAGTAATCACTGCGCTGGAAAAATATCCGTGGCCGGGGAACGTGCGTGAACTGCGCAATGTCGTGGAGAGTATGTTTCTGATGGCCGACCGGGAGTCGTTAGGTGTCGATGACCTCCCATCTGAAATTGAATTGCCGCCCGTTTCCGACGACTGGAAAGTTGACGTTCGCTCTCCCGCGACCATGGGAAAGCTGGAAGACGCGGAACTGGAGTTCATCCGGGAGACGCTCGAAGCCGACGGAGGTAATCTAACCCTGGTGGCCAAGCATCTCGGCATTGCGAAGAGCACCCTGTACATCAAGCTCAAAAAATATGGCTTGGATCAACTTGTGACTGGCGTCAGAGGTTCAGGTCGCTAGTTTCCTATCATCCAGGTCCTTACATTTTCCGAGCTCGCGTAGGCATTGGGCATCCGCATAATCTCAGACCACGGCCGGCCTCACCAACGGCGCACCCTGCAAGGCCTCCGCAATCAATTGCAGCGCATGCCCGACGTTTTCCCGATCGGCAATGCCGCCGATGCAAACCCGTACCGCTTCCGGTGCTTGCGCCGATACCGAAAATGCATCGCTGGCCACCACCCCGATGCCCGATGAACGCATATGGGCAGCAAATGCTTTGCGCCCCCACGGTTCCGGCAGGCTGATCCACAAATGAAAGGCCTCGGGCTTCGATACATAACTGCCGGCGGGGAGGATACGTGCTGCCAGCTTTTGCCGGGCCATCGATTCCCGGCGGATGGCGTTCAATGCGAGATCCGCCGTTCCTTCGCGAATCCAGCGTGTCGCCAGCGCCGAGGTGATCGGTGACGCCATCACGGTCGTGGCGCGCAATGCCGACGCCAGGCGCGATGCATATTGGGCATCCGGGGCGACCAGGTAAGCCACCCGCAACCCGGCGCTGACGCATTTCGCCAGCCCGGCCACATAAAACGTGATGTCGGCCCCGATGGCGGCAATCGGCGGCGGCGACGAGCGCGGCAGAAAGCCGTAGGCATCATCTTCAATGATCGCCACGCCGTAATGACGCGCCACGTCAACCAGCGCGCGGCGGCGATCTTCCGATATGGTGGCGGTGGTCGGATTGAGCAGGGTCGGATTGCAATACAGCGCTTTCGGCGCGTATTGCGCGCAGGCTGCGGCAAACGCCACGGCGTCGATTCCCTCGCCGTCCATGGGCAGACCGATCAGCCGGATGCCGAGCTGCGCGGCCAGGGATTGCAGTCCGGGATAGGTCAGTTCTTCGCAGCAGATCGCCGAGCCGGACACCGCTAGCGTGGTCAGCACGGCGAGCAATGCGCATTGCGCACCCGGCGTGACCAACAAGCGATCCGAATCCACGGACAATCCGCGCCGGCGCAACCACAGCACGCCCGCCGCGCGATCGTTCGCCGATCCGCCGAAGTCCTGATACCGCATGATGTCCTTCAACTGACCAGCTAGTTCGGCCACACCCTTTTGCATCAGCGTCATTAATTCTTCCGGGTAAGGTTCCGGCGCCATGTTCATCGACATATCGACATTGGGCCGTCCTTCGATCATTCGCGGAATTCTGACGCGGCGGCGGCCGCATACAAAGGTGCCGCGTCCGATCACGGAATCGATCAGCCCGCGCCGATGCGCTTCGGAATACGCTCGCGCCACGGTAGTGAAATCGATGCCCAGCATATCGGCCAATTTGCGTTGCGGCGGCAAGCGTTGTTCCGCGCTTAATAGTCCCACGGCAATATCTTCGGCAATCGCATTGGCGATCGACAGATACAGCGGGGCATTGCCCTTCTTGAGTTTCGGCAGCCAGCCGGCGGGTAATTTCGTCATATGGATTTCTCCCTATCAATACTTTGAACCTAAAGCGATTGCATGCATTTTTCATTCCATGCAATTTGCTTCGCCCACCCGCCCGCACGCTTCATGCATGCACATTTTAAGGATTTTTCGCACAGTTTTAAAGCGTCGAAATTCGCCGGCGCGCTGCGTGTAAATGCCGATTGAATGGGTGGATTGACTGGATCTTATTTTTTGAGCGAGAGTCCACGACCTCCACTTCGATTTTGCATTCCAGTAGGAGTCGCAATTTTTGTCGTTGGGGCACGCGATTGTATGTATTTTTCTCCATACAATTTTGCCCGGTCAAGCGATTGCATGGCACGCATGATGCATTCAGTCGGGGCATCGCGCATCCGGTCCGGCCGGATATTCAAGCGATAGAGCCCCCCTTTCCACCATCCATCTGGAGCCAACACCATGCCAACGGTACAACAAGCCGCCCACGCCAAAGGCGATTTTTTTGTCGACTACGAAGAAAAAGTGTTTGAGGACGTCAAAGCATTGCCAGGTGAAAAGGCGCTGGTCACTTTTCATACCGTGGCCTTCGAAGGCTCCATCGGTTTCGTCAATCTGTTACAGGCAACCCGCTTGCAGCGCAAAGGTTACGACACCTCCGTGCTGCTGTACGGCCCCGGCGTCACGCTCGGCATTCAGCGCGGTTTCCCGACACTCGGCGATGACGCCTTCCCCGGCCATTTAAATCAAAACAATCAACTGGTGAAATTCATGGCCGAAGGCGGCAAAGTCTATGCCTGCCGCTTTGCGCTGCAAGCCCTGTACGGTCACGGCGAACCTTCACTGATTCCCGGCATTCGCGCCATCAGTCCACTGGACGTGCTGGATCTCAAACTGCTGCATACCCGGGACAAGGCCGTGATCATCGACACTTGGACCTTGTAGGAAAACAAGGGGCAGATCATGACGACAGCGAAAAAGACGGTGCGCGCGGCAGCGATCCAGATTGCGCCCGATATGGAAAGCGCAGGCGGCACGCTGGACAAGGTATGCGCGTCCATTCGGCAGGCGGCGGCGCAAGGCGCGGAACTGGCGGTTTTTCCGGAAACCTTCGTTCCCTACTATCCGTATTTTTCCTTTGTGCGGCCGCCCTTCGCGTCCGGCCCCGAACATCTGCTGCTGTACGAACGCGCGGTAGCGGTGCCGGGTCCGGTGACGGAAGCGGTCGCGGCGGCGGCGCGCAGTCACGGCATGGTGGTGGTGCTGGGCGTGAACGAACGCGATCACGGTACGCTATACAACACGCAACTGGTGTTCGACGCCGATGGCGAGCTGGTGCTTAAACGCCGAAAAATCACGCCGACGTATCACGAGCGAATGATCTGGGGGCAGGGCGACGGCAGCGGACTGAAGGTTGTGCCCACCGCGGTGGGCCGGATCGGCGCGCTGGCTTGCTGGGAACATTACAACCCGCTGGCGCGCTATGCGCTGATGGCGCAGCACGAGGAAATCCATTGCTCGCAATTCCCGGGTTCCATGGTCGGCCAGATCTTTGCCGACCAGATGGAGGTGACGATACGGCATCACGCGTTGGAATCCGGCTGCTTCGTGGTCAATGCCACCGGTTGGCTCACGGATGCGCAGATTACCGCGATCACGCCGGATGCCGCGATACAGAAAGCCTTGCGCGGCGGCTGCTGCACCGCCATCGTCTCGCCGGAAGGCGCATTGCTGGCCGAGCCGCTGCGTAACGGCGAAGGCATGGTCGTCGCCGATCTCGATATGGCGCTGATTACCAAACGCAAACGCATGATGGATTCGGTCGGCCATTACGCGCGGCCGGAATTGCTGAGCCTCGTGATCGACGACCGGCGCAGCGCCCCGGTATCGCCGTTATTTCCGAATGGGAGCAGCTCCGGCAATCCCGTTCCCGCCGCATCCGGTATTCCGGTGCATTTCTCCTCTCCACTTCCACTTCATGCGAGCGAAAATCATGCAAACAGTGAAGCCATCGAACCAGCAACTGATTACTGAGCTGCAATCCCTGGGCCTGCGGCTGAACGACCCGAACACCGGCGCCCCCAGCCGGCGCGGCGGCGCGGGACCTTCCGATCACAAGGCGGTGGTGGTGGACGGGCATACCGTGATGATCCCGGTGCATACCGTGAGTTCATCGTCGTCGCCGTTCGTCGCCGCGCCGCGTGGCCCCGACGGCTACAGCGTATTGATGCGCGACGGCGTTTCGGTCGGCATGGTCTCGTTTCCGCCGCAGCCGCGCTTTTACAAGATGCAAACGCTGGACGGCATCCCCTATTCCAAGATCGCCACGCTGCACGGTTCCGACGTACTGGCGACCACCGTATTGCAAAGTTGCATCCGCTATGAAAGCCGGCGCAAAACGTGTCAGTTCTGCGCCATCGGCCAATCGCTGGCTGCGGGCCGCACCATTTTGCGCAAGACGCCCGAACAACTGGCCGAGGTGGCGCGCGCCGCCGTGCTGCTCGACGGCGTCAAGCACATGGTAATGACGACCGGCACGCCCAACGCCACCGACCGCGGCGCGCAGATACTGTGCGAAAGCGCGTTCGCGGTAAAGAGCGCCGTCGATCTGCCGATCCAGGGGCAGTGCGAACCGCCGGATGACGAAGTCTGGTTCAAACGGATGCGCGATGCCGGCATCGATTCCCTGGGCATGCATCTGGAGGCGGTGACGCCGGCAGTGCGCGCGCGCATCATGCCGGGCAAGGCCGCCGTATCGATCGCGCGTTATTTCGAGGCGTTCGACCGGGCCGTCGCTGTATTCGGCCGCGGCCAGGTCAGCACCTACATCCTGGCCGGCCTGGGCGACGCCGCCCAAGACATATTGCGGACCTGCGAAATACTGATCGCCGTCGGCGTCTATCCGTTTGTCGTGCCGTTCGTGCCGATCGCCGGTACGCCGCTTGAGGACCATCCCCCGCCGTCGGCGCAAGCGATGCGCGATCTGCTTACGCCGCTGGCCGCGATGCTCGCGAAGGGCGGCCTGCGCTCGACCGAGATCAAGGCCGGCTGCGGCCGTTGCGGCGCATGTTCGTCGCTGTCCACCTTTGAAAAGGAACCGTCATGAACACCGTTTACGCAAATACCGCGAAGGCCGTTCTCGCATCCGACGCGGCGTCAGCCATCGCCGCCGCCGCGGCCATCACCCGCACTGTCCACATCAGGCTGGCTGCGGTCGGATCCGAACTCGAAGCAAGCCATCGCTTGCGCCGCGCCGTGTTCTGTGACGAGCAGGGCATATTCGATACCGACGATATCGACGACATCGACCGGCTGGCATGGCCGATCGCCGCGGTCCTCGGCGCTCCCGGAGCGTCGGACGAAGTGATCGGCACCGTGCGTATTCACCAAAGTCAGCCGGGCGTCTGGTACGGCTCGCGGCTGGCGGTGGCGCGTCAGGCGCGGCGCGTCGGTTCGGTGGGCAGCGGTTTGATCAGACTGGCGGTCGGCACCGCGCATGCGCATGGCTGCGAAACCTTCCTGGCCCATGTGCAAAGCCAGAACGTGCCGATGTTTGAACGTCTGCACTGGACCAGCTTGTCGACCATGGTCGTGCATGGCCGTCCGCATCATCTGATGCAGGCCGACCTCGCGCACTATCCGCCGATACACGATGGCGTCGTCGGGTTCCTGCTGACGCTTGGCGCATCGTGACCGTTGCGCCGATGTCATCCGACGGGTCGCTGGCGGCGCTGACCGCGCTATTGCGCGATGCGCGCGGCATTGCGCACAAACGCGATATCGACGCGGTCGTGCGCACCCTCGGCATCGGCGCCGCCGCCGCGCCGGCCGCAGTGCCGGTCGGCGACGATTGCGCGGCGATCCCGGACGCCGGCGGCAATGGCTATCTGCTGTTCGCCATCGAAGGGTTCATCAATGAATTCGTCGAGAAAGAGCCCTGGTTCGCCGGCTATTGCGGCGTGATGGTGAACGTCAGCGATATTTATGCGATGGGCGGCCGTCCGCTCGCGGTGGTCGATGCATTGTGGAGCCGCGACGGCGATGCGGCGCAACCGATTCTGGAAGGGCTGGCGGCGGCTTCTGCGATTTACGGCGTTCCCATCGTCGGCGGCCACAGCAATCGCCGTAACGATCGCGAACAATTGTCGGTCGCCATCGTCGGCAGGGCCAAGTGTCTGTTGACCAGCTTCGATGCGCGCCCGGACCAGCATCTGCTTGCCGCGATCGATTTGCGCGGTCGATTTCACGAGCCTTACGCGTACTGGGACGCCAGCACCGGCGCGCCCGCCGAGCGCCTGCGCCAGGATCTGGAATTGCTGCCGCAGATCGCGGAAGACGGCCTGTGCGCCGCCGCCAAGGACATCAGCATGGCCGGCGCGGTCGGCACCGCGTTGATGCTGCTGGAATGCTCCGGGCTCGGCGCCACCATCGATCTCGATGCGATTCCGAAACCCGACGGCGTTCCGCTGCAGCGCTGGTTGTCGGCGTTTCCCAGTTACGGCTTTTTACTGAGCGTGGCGGAGCGGCAACTGGATAGCGTGATCGCGCGTTTCACCGCGCGCGGCATCGCTTGCGCCGCCATCGGCCGCACCGACCGATCCGGCGTGGTGCGGCTGCAGCGCGGTGAACAGATCGAAACCATGTGGGACTTCAACCGCGAGCCCTTGATCGGCTGCGGCCGAACGCAATGCGACATGCCGGAGCCCGCCCTTGGCCGATAAATCGCGCGAGCCTTTACCATCCGCGCCGATCCACTTTTCAATTGGAGGATTCTCATGCCTGAAATGTATTTCAGTGTCCGCTGGCCGGACAACTCGACCAGCGATTGCTATTCGCCGTCGCTGGTCGTGAAGGATTATCTGGAAGTCGGGAGAGCGTATCCGCTCGCCGAGTTTGTCGAAAGGAGCCGCATTGCATTGAATATCGGCAGCGAGCGGGTGCGCGAAAAATACGGTTACGCATGTTCTTCGGCAATGGATCAGCTCGGCAGGATAGAACGCGACGCCGAGCGCTTCGTCCAGCAAGAAGACGCACAGGTCGTCATTGAATCCCTTTCGTCCCTGAACTGAACCGACGCATTATCCGGAGCTATCTGATGAAACAGTCGCAACCCTCGCATCCCTTTACCCATGCCGCCCATTATCCGGTGCTCATTATCGGCGGCGGCCAGGCCGGCTTATCGATGAGCTACTACTTGAAGCAACAGGGCATCGCCCATCTCATTGTCGAAAAAAATCGTGTTGGCCATGCCTGGCGCAACGAGCGCTGGGATTCGTTTTGCCTGGTCACGCCGAACTGGCAATGCACGCTGCCGGGCTTTCCGTATCAAGGCAGCGATCCCTCGGGTTTCATGGAAAAAGATGAAATCGTGGAATACATCGATAAATACGTCGCCTCCTTCCAGCCCCTCGTCGCGGAGGGCGTCGCCGTCACGCATCTGCGACGCAATGCCGCCGATATATTCGAAGTCGAAACGGCGCAAGGCGTGCTGACCGCCGATCAAGTGGTGGTGGCGGTCGGCGGTTACCACTTGCCGGTCATCCCGCGTGTCGCGGCGAAGCTGCCGGTCCAGGTGAAGCAATTGCACTCCTGCGAATACGTCAATCCGGCGGCGCTGCCGCCCGGCGAAGTGCTGGTCGTGGGCACTGGGCAATCGGGCTGTCAGATCGCCGAAGACCTGCATTTGAGCGGACGCCGCGTGCATTTATGCGTGGGCGATGCGCCGCGCGTGGCGCGGCGTTATCGCGGCAAGGATGTGGTCGAATGGCTGGATCTCATGAAGTATTACGATATGCCGGTCGACCGTCACCCGCTGGGCGTCGGGGTGCGCGACAAAACCAATCACTACGTCACCGGGCGCGACGGCGGGCGGGATATCGATTTGCGCAAATTCGCGCTGGAAGGCATGCAGCTGTACGGCCGTTTCGAGGATATCGCCGACGGCGTTGCGAGGTTCGGCGGCGAATTGAAAAAGAATCTTGACGGCGCCGATGCGGTTTCCGAAAACATCAAGGACAGCATCGACACATTCATTGCTCGCCAATCCATCGATGCGCCGGTCGAAGCGCGTTATGTGCCGGTCTGGGAACCGCCGGCCGATGCGCCGCGCAGGCTCGATGTCGCGGCCGGGAAAATTGCCGTCGTGATCTGGTGCATCGGTTTCCGCACCGACTTCAGCTGGATAGACGAAGATATTTTCGATACATGCGGCTACCCCGGCCATGTGCGGGGCGTCACGGCAGTGCCCGGCTTGTATTTTCTCGGTCTGCCTTGGCAATATACCTGGGGTTCGGGGCGCTTTTCCGGCGTGGCGCGCGATGCGGCGCATTTATTGGAGCATGTCGTCACGCATCGTTTCAGACAGGTTTACGGGGCAATCGCCTCGTAAGAAGAGTTAATCGATAGGCAATCGTCACCTCTTGGTAAAAATTTGCTTTATGCGGGTTAATCAAACTGTCGCTGAATAATTGTGTACAAAGCGTATAATGCGCGTCTACAAGAGCGGGATACGCCGGTTGTCCGCGACGATTGCGTCTGTTCCGTCTCCATGCTTCGCAAAGCCTGTCGTCCTCGTATTCGCGCCTGTTTTTCATTCGCGAATCAACCGAATCAATCATTACCGTTCATTCAGACCATGCCTGACATTCAGTCCGATTTACCCCTTGTAGTCGATGCCGCCGTTCGTTTTGCCGATTTTGGTTTGGCGCCGGAGATTTTGCGCGCGCTGACCGAGCAGGGCTATGTGCATCCGACCCCGATTCAGGAGCAAGCCATCCCGGTGGTGTTGCAGGGGCGCGACGTTATGGGCGCGGCGCAGACCGGCACCGGCAAGACGGCCGGCTTCTCGCTGCCGATCATCCAGTTGCTGCTGGCGCATGCCAGCAACAGCGCATCGCCGGCCCGTCATCCGGTGCGCGCACTGATCCTGACGCCGACCCGCGAGCTGGCCGACCAGGTGGCGGACAACGTCAAAGCCTATTCGCGCCATACGCCGCTGCGCAGTACGGTGGTGTTCGGCGGGATCGACATGGCGCCGCAAACCGCCGCCCTGCGCGCCGGCGTGGAGATCGTCATCGCCACGCCAGGCCGCCTGCTGGACCACGTGCAGCAGAAAACCCTGAATTTGTCGCAAACCCAGATTCTGGTGATGGATGAAGCCGACCGCATGCTGGACATGGGCTTTCTGCCGGATTTGCAGCGCATCATCAATTTGCTGCCCAAGAAGCGCCAGAACCTGATGTTTTCGGCGACCTTCTCGCCGGAAATCAAGCGCCTGGCGGGCAGCTTCCAGAATAATCCGGTCACCATCGAAGTCGCGCGCAGCAACGCCACCGCGGACAACGTGACCCAGACCATTTACCGGATCGAAGACGGCGGCAAGGCCGAAGCGGTATCGCATATCATCCGCCAGCGCGCGCTGAAACAGGTGATCGTCTTTTCCAATACCAAGATCGGCGCTTCCAAACTGGCGCGTCACCTGGAAAACGAAGGCGTCAAGGCGTCGGCGATTCACGGCGACAAATCGCAGAACGAACGGATGGCCGCGCTGGAGGCATTCAAGCGCGGCGAGGTTGAGGTGCTGGTGGCGACGGACGTGGCCGCGCGCGGCCTCGACATCGCCGAATTGCCTTGCGTTATCAATTTCGATTTGCCGTATAACGCCGAGGATTATGTGCACCGCATCGGCCGTACCGGTCGCGCGGGCGCGTCGGGCGATGCGATTTCACTGTTTTCCGACAAGGACGAACGGCTGCTGGTCGATATCGAAAATATGATCAAGCATAAATTCGTGCGCAGCGAATTGATCGGTTTCGTCGCCAGGCCCGCGCGCAGCGCAATGGGCGCAGCCGCCGGCGGTGAGCGCGAACGCGGACCGCGCCGCAGCGACAGCGCGGAATCCCGGCCGCCGCGCAATCCTGCCGCCGCATCCCCCCGTCCTGCTTATGCAACGTCGGGACGCAAGGAAAAGGTCGACCCCTGGTTCATGAAGCCGTATGAGCCCGCGGCCGCCAGCGAGGCCGAAGCCGCGCCGGCGGCGTCGAACGGCTCGGCCAAACCGGCCAAGCAGAAACGGGCGGCGTTGCTGGGCGGCATACCGAAAGGGTAAAAGCCGTTTTCAGAAAATAGCGGAAGGCAGCCAATGCCTTCCGCTATTTTTTTGCTTGCGATTTGGTCTGCGGCAAATCGTGCAGGCGCCGTTCCCACGCGGCAATCGCCTGCGGCCAGAATGCGTCGACGGAATCGGTGTTCGCCGCAATGCCGCTTTCCAGCCCCAGAAACCGCGCGCATGCCGACAATTCCCGCAGCGGCCGACTCAGGTCCAGCGCCGGCGCGCCGTTTTGCTTGGACAGCTTTTCGCCGTCATCGCCGGCCAATAACGGCACATGCAAATAGGCCGGGGTCGGTACGCCCAGCAAGCGCTGCAGATAAATCTGGCGCGCCGTCGAATCGATCAGGTCCGCGCCGCGCACGACATCGGTGACGCCTTGCGCCGCATCGTCGACCACCACCGCCAGTTGATAGGCCCAGAAGCCGTCGGCGCGTTTCAATACGAAATCGCCGGTTTCCGATGCCAGATCCTGCGTCAGAGGACCGAACCAGCGATCGTCGAAATGAATCAGCCGTTGCGGGTCGTCCGCATCGGGTACCCGTATCCGCAAGGTACGGCCGATTTTCCCATCGGCCACGCCATTGCGGCAGGTCCCAGGGTAAATGGCGGCGCCGTCGGCCGCCCGCGGCAGTCCGATACGCGTGACCGAATCGATAATCTCCTTGCGTGTGCAGGCGCAGGGATAAACCAGCGCGCCCAAGCGTTCGCAGGCTGCTTGGTACAGCTGCTTGCGCTCGCTTTGCGTCGCCACCGCATGATCCCAATGCATGCCCAGGGCGGACAAAGCTTGCCGTATCGCGGCGATGGCGTCGGGCACGGTGCGGGTTTCGTCGATGTCTTCGATGCGCAGCAGCCAGACGCCGCCGTGCAGCCGCGCGTCGAGATAGCTGGCCATCGCCGCCGCCAGCGATCCGGCATGCAGCGGGCCGGACGGCGACGGCGCAAAGCGGCCGACATAAGGAAGGTGGGCGGCGCTCATTGAAATGGAAATTCGGCCTGGGTTCGTTTGAAATTCGGAATGCGCATATCAGCGCGCATTCTGGCGTCGTCCACCGGTTTATGCAATAAGATAAGCATCCATCATCGGCCAAAAGCCGAAACCAAGCATAGGAGACGGCCTTGGGCACCGACAGCAACATTTTCCGCACGGCAGAGCGCTGGCCCTATCCGCGCCAAATCGCCCATCGCGGCGGCGGCACGTTGGCGCCCGAAAATACCTTGGCCGGGATGCGCTGCGGATTGGCGTACGGGTTTCGCGGTGTCGAGTTCGATGTGATGCTGGCGCAGGATGGGGTGCCGGTCCTGATGCACGATCCGCAATTTGGGCGAACCATACGGGCGCCCGGCGGGATCGGCGATTATTCCTCGCACGCTCTCAGCGCGCTCGATGCGGGCAGTTGGCTGAGCGAACAGTTTCGCGGCGAGCCGGTCTGTACGCTGACGGAAGCGATGCAATTCTGCGTCGCCAACGGTCTCTGGATGAATATCGAAATCAAGCCGTCCACGCCGGAGACCGCGGCCGATACCGGCGCCGCGGTGGCGGCCGGGGTGCGGCGATTTTTCGCGCAGCGGCAAGCGGGGAGGGACGCGCCGCGCATCGACGCCGTGCCGCCGCTGTTTTCTTCTTTTTCGTTCGACGCGTTGCGCGCGGCGCAGGCTGTCGCGCCGGAAATCGCGCGCGGATGGCTGATTGATACCATCGCCGAGGGCTGGCTGGCGTCGTTGCGGGCGCTGGACGCAGTGGCGTTGCACACCAACCATCTGCATTTGAACGCGGTATTGGCGGCGCAGGTGAAACAGGCCGGGTATGGGCTGCTTTGCTATACCGTCAATGATCCGGCGCGCGCTCGCAAAATCGAAAGCTGGGGCGTCGACGCTTTCTGCACCGACAGGCTCGATCTGTTTCCACAGCCGCGCCGCGCCGCTTATCCCTTATAATCGTTGCTTTGCCATAGACCGCTTTTTACCGTCCCCAACCATGAAATCAGCAGAAATTCGCGACAAGTTTTTGAAATTTTTCGAATCCAAGGGGCATACCGTGGTGCGCTCGTCCAGCCTGGTGCCAGGCAACGATCCGACGCTGCTGTTTACCAATTCGGGCATGGTGCAGTTCAAGGACGTGTTTCTGGGCACCGACCAACGCAATTACGTGCGCGCGACCTCGGTGCAGCGCTGCCTGCGCGCCGGCGGCAAGCACAACGACCTTGAAAACGTCGGCTATACCGCGCGCCATCACACCTTCTTCGAAATGCTCGGGAATTGGTCGTTCGGCGATTATTTCAAGCGCGATTCGCTGAAATGGGCCTGGGAATTGCTGACCCAGGTCTACGGTCTGCCGGCCGACAAGCTGTGGGCCACGGTGTACGAAACCGATGACGAAGCCTACGACATCTGGGTCAATGAAATCGGTTTGCCGAAAGAGCGCGTGGTGCGCATCGGCGACAACAAGGGCGCGCCGTATGCGTCGGACAACTTCTGGCAAATGGCCGATACCGGCCCTTGCGGCCCCTGCTCCGAGATTTTTTTCGACCACGGTCCCGATATCTGGGGCGGCCCTCCGGGCAGTCCGGAGCAGGACGGCGACCGCTATATCGAAATCTGGAATAACGTGTTCATGCAGTTCGACCGCCAGATCGACGCCGCGACCGGCGTCGCCACGCTGACCCCGCTGCCCAAGCAATGCGTCGATACCGGCATGGGGCTGGAGCGTCTGGCCGCCGTGCTGCAGCATGTGCACAGCAATTACGAAATCGATTTGTTCCAGGCGCTGATCAAGGCCGCCGCGCGCGAAACGCGCACGGTCGATATGAGCAACGATTCCCTGAAGGTGATCGCCGATCATATCCGCGCCTGTTCGTTCCTGATCGTCGACGGTGTGATTCCGGGCAACGAGGGCCGCGGCTACGTATTGCGCCGGATCATCCGCCGCGCCTTGCGCCACGGTCATAAATTGGGCCAGACCAAGCCGTTCTTCCATAAATTGGTCAAGGACCTGGTGGCCGAAATGGGCGCCGCCTATCCGGAATTGCCGGCTGCCGCCGCCCGCGTCGAGCAGGTGCTGCAGCAGGAAGAAGAGCGTTTCGGCGAGACACTGGAACACGGCATGAAGATTCTGGAAGCGGCGCTGCTGGCGTCGCCCGGCAAGCTGGACGGCGAAACCGCGTTCACCTTGTACGACACCTACGGGTTTCCGCTGGATCTGACCGCCGACATCTGTCGCGAACGCAACGTCGCGCTGGACGAAGCCGGGTTCGAAACGGCGATGGAGCGCCAGCGTTCGACGGCGCGGGCCGCAGGTAAATTCAAGAGCGCGGCGGCCGGCGTCAGTTACGACGGCGTCAAAACGCGTTTTGTCGGCTATGAAGCGCTGACGCATGCGGCGCAAGTGGTCGCGTTGTATGTCGACGGCCATGCGGTTCAGAAAATCGAGGCCGGCCAGGAAGCCATGGTGGTGCTGGACGTCACGCCGTTTTACGCCGAATCGGGCGGCCAGGCCGGCGATGCCGGAACGCTGGAGGCCAACGGCGGCGCCGCATCGTTCGAAGTCGGCGATTCGCAAAAGATCCAGCCGGAGGTATTCGGTCATCACGGCGTGTTGCGTTCGGGATCACTGGCGGTGGGCGATCGCGTCGAGGCCAAGGTCGACGCGCCGCTGCGCGCCAGGGTCGTGCGCAATCACTCGGCCACCCATCTGATGCACAAGGCGCTGCGCGAAGTGCTCGGCACGCATGTGGCGCAAAAGGGTTCGCTGGTGGACGCCGACAAGACGCGTTTCGATTTCAGCCACAACGCGCCGGTGACGCCGGACCAGATTCGCCAGGTCGAACAAATCGTCAATCGTGAAATTCTGGCCAACGCCGCCGCCGAAGCCAAACTGATGTCCTTCGACGATGCGGTCGGCGCCGGCGCGATGGCGCTGTTCGGCGAAAAATACGGCGACGAAGTGCGGGTATTGTCGATCGGCAGTTCACGCGAATTGTGCGGCGGCACCCACGTCGGCCGCACCGGCGATATCGGCTTGTTCAAGATCGTTGCCGAAGGCGGCGTCGCCGCCGGCGTGCGCCGCATCGAGGCGGTGACCGGAGAGAATGCGTTGGCGGTGGTGCAGACGCTGAGCAACCGCGTCAACGACATCGCCAGCGCGTTGAAGGCGCAGCCTGAGGAGGTGACGCAGAGGATCGCGCAGGTGCAGGAGCATGTCAAAGCGCTGGAAAAGGAAGTGAGCGCATTGAAATCGAAACTGGCGGCCAGCCAGGGCGACGAACTGGTGTCGCAGGCCCTGGACGTCAAGGGGATCAAAGTGCTGGCGGCCAGGCTGGAAGGCGCCGACGGCGCCATATTGCGCGAGACCATGGACAAGCTGAAGGACAAATTGAAGAGCGCGGCGATCGTGCTGGCGGCGGTCAACGACGGCAAGGTCAGCCTGATCGCCGGCGTGACGGCGGATGCGGTCGGTAAGGTCAAAGCCGGCGATCTGGTTAATTTCGTCGCGCAGCAGGTCGGCGGCAAAGGCGGCGGGCGGCCCGATATGGCGCAGGCCGGCGGCACCGATCCAAGCGGCCTGCCGGCTGCGCTCAAAGGCGTCGCCGGCTGGATTGCGGAACGTCTCTGATGAATACCCCGGCGGCCGACGGCGAATTCCGGTTTTGCCCGGTCTGCGCGGCGCCGCTGGTGCTGCGTCCCGACGACGACGCCGGCAAGCTGCGCAAGATGTGCCCGCACGGTCACTGGACCCATTGGGACAATCCGCTGCCGGTGCTGGCGGCGATCGTGGAGCTCGACGGCCGCATTCTGCTGGCCCGGAACGCTGCATGGGGCGAAGGAAGATTCGCGCTGATTACCGGTTTCATGGAGCGCGACGAGACGCCGGAGCAGGGCATCGCGCGCGAACTGAAAGAAGAAACCGATCTGGACGCAGGCGAAATCACGCTCGTCGGCGTGTATGAATTCATGCGCAAGAACGAGTTGATCATCGCCTATCACGTCAAAGCCAGCGGCATGGTGCGTCTGTCGCCGGAGCTGCTGGAATACCGCATGGTCGAGCCGGCCGATCTGTTGCCATGGCGGGCCGGCACCGGTTTGGCGCTGGCCGACTGGATGCGCCTGCGCGGGCTGGAGGTCACTTTCGTCGATACGCCCGGAGCCATCCCGGCGGTCCAGCCTGCACGACAATAGTGCGTAAGCAACATTGCTGTAATGCAATGGTGCGCCGAAAACAACAGTTTTGGTGCGCTGCGGTAATTGGAGGGCGGTTTGGAGTAAAATTTGCCACTTCAGCTTCCCATTCAATCGAATCAATATGGAATTTCATAGAGAACTTGACGCGCGCGGTTTGCACTGTCCTCTTCCCATCCTGAAAACCAAGAAGGCCCTAGCGGACATGATCAGCGGAGAAGTGCTGCGCGTGATGGCGACGGACACTGGTTCGGTACGCGATTTTCAGGCATTCGCGAAACAGACAGGCAACGCTTTGCTCGCGCAGACGGAAGAAAACCGCGAATTTGTTTTCTTCATGAAACGCAAATAAACATTCGGCACGGCATGGCCGTAGAAATAAAAAACGCCTGCACTTGATTGCGGGCGTTTTTCATATTGCCGACGAAAACTTTCGGCGCGGCTGACGGGCGGAATTTTTCGTTGAAACGGCTGCGACGAGGTGGCCGCCATTCATTCGGAGCTCCGATGCCGCTGCAGGATTTCAGTGCACTTCTGATTCTCGAAAGCAGCAAATCTTAATAAGAATTCATGTAGTTGAGCCACAACGAAATGACAAAGGCGGAAATGTTTGTGCTAAACTTGATCGCACATTCCGGATTCGGGATATTGTTTCCCGTTAATATTTGCCAAGAGCAAATACTGATAATGGGACTCTGCAGTAATTAGAAAAGTAAATTGCGCTGGCCTTGAGCTTCAGCTTTCGCCTGGAACTCGTTTCATCAATATCTGTGAGATTTGCCGTCGTTGGACGGCAATACCGCGACCGGCGCTGCTGGCGGTTTGCAAGCTGTAGAATCTGTCCTCGGCATATCCATCCTTGTCCGATGCGCGGCGCAGCAGCATTTACGCATCTTTACGCATAGCTTTATGCACACCCTTTTAAACGCCTTCTAAAATACGTTGCTCAAGATCGTACATGAATACAACTGAGGCCAAGCGAGTCCTCGAAACGGCTTTGTTATGCGCGCATGAGCCGTTGTCACTCAACGATATCAAGAAACTCTATATCGCTCATGAAAGCGCCGACAGCGAAGTCGATGCCGACGCGATCCATGCGATGTTGGAGGAGTTGCGCGGCGATTGGGACGGCAAGGGCATCGAAGTAGTCAGCCTGTCGACCGGATGGCGGTTTCAAAGCCGCCCCGAAATGAAGATGTACCTGGATCGTCTGAACCCCGAAAAGCCGCCCAAGTACTCGCGCGCAACGCTGGAAACGCTGGCGATCATTGCGTATCGCCAGCCGGTCACCCGCGGCGATATCGAAGAAATTCGCGGCGTTACCGTGAATACGCAAACCATCCGCATGCTGGAAGACCGCAGCTGGATCGAGGCCATCGGCCATCGCGATGTGCCGGGACGCCCCGCGTTGTTTGCGACCACCAAGCGATTTCTCGACGATCTGGGACTGGCGTCGCTGGATCAGCTGCCTCCGCTGCAACAGGTCGGCGATGGTAGCCAGGCGCAAGGCGCCGGACTCGATCTGGGGTCCTCCGAAGATAATTTACTGGCTGACTTGAACCAATTTGAAAACGGCTTGCCCACTGATGACCTGGCCGATGATTTACCCATCGACGACGAGCAAGATGCCGTTGCCGACCTGGAACCGGACGCATCGGTAACGCCTCATTTCTCTCATGATCCGGCGCCGGAAGTCGTTGCCGACACCGTGCAGGATCAACATAACCACAACGTTAATAATGAACCCAATTAGTTCCAACGATCTGTTCGCGAGCGCCGACGGCGCCGCCTCCGCTTCCGAATCCGACGCAGCAGTCAAAAAGCCGGTTAAAAAGCGCGCTCCCAAGGCGGCTGCCGTTGCAGTCGCCGCCGATACTGCGCCGACAGAAACGGCGGCGGAGGCGCCCAAAAAGCGCGCGCCCCGCGCCAAAAAGGCTGTCGCCGCCGACAATGCCGCGGCCGACGCGACGGTCGCCGCGGTGACGCCTGCACCGGAAGCCGCGCCGAAAAAATTGCGCAAAACCAAATCCGCCACAGCCGCCGAGCCTGCTCCGGTCGAGGCGAAGGCGGCCGAGCCGGCCGCTGACGCGCCGATCAAGGCGCCGAAAGCGGCCAGAACGCCGAAGGCGCCGGCCGCAAAGCCGACACGATCGAAAGCGATCGACACCGGCGCTGTCGAGACCCACGCCAAGGAAAAAGCCGGCGAGCCGACCGAAACGGTATTGAAAATCAAGCCGCAGATGGCCGATTCCAAGGCTTCCGACATGCCGGTGCTGGTGTCGATCACGGTCGGCGAGACGATTACCGCGCCGCCGGTTCAGTTCGACGTCAAACCCGATGACAATAGCCGTCCGAAGCCCGCACGGCGCGGCGTGCGCGGACCGCGCGCATTGCGCAACAACCGGGCGGCGCAGCGTGCCGCCGAAACCGTGCCGGGCACTTCGCCGATCGGCGTATCGGATCAGCTGGTCGACGGACCGGCCGGGTTTGCCGGGCAGAACGCCGGCGCGCCGCCGCGCCAGCCGCGCAACGATCGCCAGCAGCAGGCGCGCGGCAAAAAGCCGTTCGTCAAAAACAAGGGACCGCAGCGCTCCGGCAATCCGGCCGACGATGTATTTTCTTTCGTCACATCGGATGCCTACGACCGCGACGACGCCGACAATATCGGCAATCAGATCGCACGCAAGCCGACACGCCGCGACCTGACCGCGGAAGACGATGCGCCGAAGCTGCATAAGGTGCTGGCGGATGTAGGACTCGGTTCGCGCCGGGATATGGAAGAGCTGATCATCGCCGGCCGCGTGTCGGTCAACGGCGAGCCGGCGCATATCGGGCAGCGCATTCTGCCTACCGACCAGGTGCGGATCAACGGCAAGTTGCTGCAGCGTAAAGTCAGCAAAAAACCGCCGCGCGTCCTGGTGTATCACAAGCCGGCCGGCGAAATCGTCAGCCATAACGATCCCGAAGGACGCGCATCCGTATTCGATCGCCTGCCGAACATGAAAGCGGCCAAATGGCTGGCGGTCGGCCGTCTCGATTTCAATACCGAAGGCCTGTTGTTATTTACCACTTCCGGCGATCTGGCAAACCGTCTGATGCATCCGCGTTACGGCATCGACCGCGAATACGCGGTGCGCACCCTGGGCGAACTGGAAGAGGGCATGCGCCAGAAGTTGCTGAGCGGCGTCGAGCTGGAAGACGGCCTGGCGCAATTTTCGAAAATTGCCGACGGCGGCGGCGAAGGCGTCAACAAATGGTATCGCGTGACGATCGGCGAAGGCCGCAATCGCGAAGTGCGGCGCATGTTCGAGGCGGTCGGATTGACCGTGTCGCGCCTGATCCGCACCCGTTACGGCGTCATGACCTTGCCGAACAGCCTGCGCCGCGGTCGCTGGGAAGAATTGGAAGAAAATGCGGTGCGCGAATTGCTGGTCGCCTGCGGCATGGACAAACAGGCCAGCGTCGGCCAGACCGGTCAGGGCGGCAAGCCGCGCGGCGACCGCAAAGGCGGCGGTCCGAATGTGAACGGCAATCGCATCAACGGCAATTTCAACGCCAATCCGGGTAATGTGGCCGGCAATAGCAGCGGTTTTCCGCCGCGTCGCAATCAATGGCAGGGCAACGGTCCCGGGCAAGGCGGTTCGGGACAGGGCAAGCCGGGCCCGCAAAAAAGCCGTCAGCCGGATCCGCTGCAAACGGCGCTGGGATTCCCCGACGCCGGGCAACGCCGCAACAACGGCCCGCGCGGACCGCGCAGCTCGACGTTCGGCGCGGCGGTACCGGGATTGCCGGGCATGCAGCGTCGCAGGCCGCGTTAGTTATGCGCTCGTCGCATAATTGAATATTGCGATGCATACCGTACTCGTTTATAATGCGCCAGTTAACAGCGGGATTTAATTTAAAATCCCGTCATGGTTTCTTTGTAGAAATTTTGCAAATTCGATCATTCCAGCGGGTTCGATCCATTCGAAAGTGCGTCGGGGTGCGTGGAGACGCCGAATTTCTTCATTGCCGAATTCGGCAATTGGTTTAGTTCGGTTTAGTAATTCGTTCAGCGGCGACAAACGAAGATGGGCACTGGCCCATTTTTTTTTTTGCTGAAAAGTTTTGTAGTGCGGCGAATCGGCGCGATGGCGTCGATGTTTGTTTCAGTCCCGGTTTCGGCGTCCATCAGGGCTGGCGGCGGGTATTAAGCGCCGCGGCCGCTGGGCTGCTTCCTTGTTGTTATTGCCTCTCGGCGGAGTAATGTCTTGCATTTGCCTGATCTGATTGAAAAAACCGTCGCCGGCATGGGATATGAGCTGGTCGACTTCGAGAAAGCGGCGCGCGGTCTGCTGCGGATATTTATCGATTTTTCGCCGGACAATGCGGAGCAGGGCCAGATCACCGTGGAAGACTGCGAAAAGGTGACGCATCAGTTGCTGCATGTATTCACCGTCGAGAATGTGCTTTACGAGCGTCTGGAAGTGTCGTCGCCGGGCCTCGATCGTCCGCTCAAAAAGGTGGGCGACTATACGCGTTTTGCGGATCGGGAAGCGGTGGTGAAACTGCGCGCGACCTTGCCCGGCGGCGGCAACCGCAAATCGTTCCAGGGTGTATTGCGCATGCCGGAAGGCGAAAATCTGAAATTGGAATTTGAATCAAACGATGGGCCGGCGATATTGGATTTTACGATCGCTGATGTGGACAAGGCGCATTTGGTGCCGCAAGTGGATTTTAGGAGTCGCAAAGCATGAGTCGCGAAGTTTTATCATTGGTGAGCGCATTGGCGCGCGAAAAAAATGTTGATGAAGAAGTCGTCTTCAGCTCGCTGGAGCATGCGCTTGCGCAGGCCACCAAGAAGCGCTACGAAGGCGAAGTCGACATTCGCGTATCGATCAATCGTGAAACCGGCGTGTCGGAATCTTTCCGCCGCTGGCACGTCGTGCCCGATGACGCCGGCCTGCAACTGCCTGATCAGGAAGTGCTGCATTTCGAAGCGCTGGAGCAGATCCCGGACATCGAAGTCGACGACTACATCGAAGAACCGATCGAATCGATCGACGTCGGCCGCCGCTTCGCGCAGGACACCAAACAGGTCGTGCTGCAGCGGATACGCGACGCCGAGCGCGAACAGATCCTCGCCGATTTCCTGGAACGCGGCGATTCGCTGGTGACCGGCACGATCAAGCGCATGGAACGCGGCGATGCGATCGTCGAGTCCGGTAAGGTCGAAGCCCGCCTGCCACGCGATCAGACGATTCCGAAAGAAAACTTGCGCATCGGCGATCGCGTGCGTGCTTATATCCAGCGCATCGAACGCAATGCCCGCGGACCGCAAGTCATTCTGTCGCGCACCGCGCCCGAATTCATCATGAAACTGTTCGAACTGGAAGTGCCGGAAATCGAACAGGGTTCGCTGGAAATCAAGTCCGCTGCGCGCGATCCCGGCGTCCGTGCAAAAATAGCCGTGTTTACCGCCGACAAGCGGATCGATCCGATCGGCACCTGCGTCGGCATGCGCGGTTCGCGGGTGCAGGCCGTCACCGGCGAGCTGGGCGGCGAACGCGTCGACATCGTGCTGTGGTCGGAAGATCCTGCGCAATTCGTGATCGGCGCACTGGCGCCGGCAAACGTGTCGTCGATTGTGGTCGATGAAGAAAAACACGCGATGGATGTCGTCGTCGACGAAGAAAATCTGGCGATCGCAATCGGCCGCGGCGGTCAGAACGTGCGGCTGGCGGCGGAATTGACCGGCTGGCAGATCAACATCATGACGGCCGAGGAATCGGCCGACAAGTCGGCGCAGGAAACGGCCTATATCCGCACGCTGTTCATGGAAAAACTGGACGTGGATCAGGAAGTCGCCAACATCCTGGTCGACGAAGGTTTCGCCAGCCTGGAAGAGATCGCCTACGTGCCGATCAACGAAATGCTGGAAATCGAATCCTTCGACGAAGATACCGTCAATGAACTGCGCACCCGCGCACGCGATGCATTGGTCAGCGAAGCGATCGCCTCCGAAGAAGGACTGGAAGGCATGGACGAAGCGCTGGTCAATTTCGACGGAATGGAGCGCGTCGTCGCCGGCAAGCTCGGCCTGGCAGGCATCAAGACGCTGGACGCATTTGCCGCGCTGGCATATGACGAGTTCGGCGCGATTCTGGCGCTGCCGTCGGAACGGGCCCGCGCCCTGATAGAGAACGAGTTTGAAGATGTGACGGACGATGAGATGAAGCTGATCGATGCGAAATACGACGAGCACGCGAAAGCATTGCAGGCCGCCGCATGGAAATACGCGGAAGGCAAGCAGTAAGCAAGCACGGATGCGCAGGATCGTTTCGTCATCTGTCGAGTCACTAGAAAAGAGGAATGAATGGCAAGTAACAATGTAGCCCAATTTTCCACCGAGCTGAACATGCCGGCGGATTTGCTGCTGACGCAGTTGCGTTCCGCCGGTGTCGAGAAAAGCACAGCAAGCGACGCCTTGTCGAAAGACGACAAGGATCGCTTGCTCGAGCATTTGCGCCGCGCGCGCGGCGTAGCGCCGGACAACGACAAGAAAAAGATCACGTTGACGCGCAAGGAAACGACAGAAATCAAGCAAGCCGACGCCACCGGCAAATCGCGCACGATCCAGGTGGAAGTGCGCAAGAAGCGCACCTTCGTCAAACGCGACGAACCGGTTGCCGTCGAAGAAGCGCCGGTGATGGCCGCGGCGCCTGCGCCTGTGGCGCCGGTAATCGACGACGCCGAAGTCGCGCGTCGCGCGGAGGAAGTGCGCCGTCAGGCCGAGCTGATCGCCCGCCAGGAAGCCGAACTGCGCGAAAAGCAGGAGCGTCTGGCGCAACTGGAAGCGGAAAAGCTGGCGCAAGCCAAAGCCGCCGAAAAAGCCGAGCAGGAAGCTAAAAAAGCCGCCGCCGCCCAGCCTGTGACCGTGACTACGCAATCGTCGCCTATCGTGCTCGACAGCGCGGCCGAAGCCGCCGCCGAAGCCGAAAAGCGCAGCGCCGCCGATGCCGTCAAAAAGAAAAACGAAGCCGATGCCAAGGACGCCGCCGAAAGGGCTGCCGTCACGGAGCGTGCGCGCAAGGCCGTAGCCGATGAAGTCGCGCAGATCAAGGCGATGATGAATGCGCCGCGCAAGGCGGTCAAAGCGCCGGAGCCCGTGCCTGCCGCGCCCGTCGTGGCGAAAGCATCGGAAGGCACGCTGCACAAGCCGGCCGATAAAAAGCCCGGCGAGAAAAAAGACGAGAAAAAGCCTGTTGTGGTCGACAAGAAATCGATCAAATCGGCCAATGTATCGTCGACCTGGCAGGACGACGCCGCCAAGAAGCGCGGTCTCGGCATCAAGACCCGCGGCAACACCGGCGGCGGGCGTGACGGCTGGCGCGCAGGTCCGAAGGGACGCCGCGGCGGCCATCACGACGATCGCGAAACCAATTTCCAGGCGCCGACCGAAGCAGTGGTCAAGGACGTCCATGTGCCGGAAACCATTACCGTTGCCGAACTGGCGCACAAGATGTCGGTCAAGGCTTCCGAAGTCATCAAGCATTTGATGAAGCTGGGCCAGATGGTCACCATCAATCAGGTGCTGGATCAGGAAACCGCGATGATTCTGGTGGAGGAAATGGGCCATACCGCGCATGCGGCCAAGCTGGACGATCCCGAAGCGCTGCTGGAAGAAGGCGTGGAACATCAGGATGCCGAAGCCGTGCCGCGCGCGCCCGTGGTCACCGTCATGGGTCACGTCGATCACGGTAAAACCTCGCTGCTGGATTACATCCGCCGCACCAAGGTGGCGTCCGGCGAAGCCGGCGGGATCACGCAGCATATCGGCGCTTATCACGTCGAGACGCCGCGCGGCATGATCACCTTCCTCGATACGCCGGGCCACGAAGCGTTTACCGCGATGCGCGCCCGCGGCGCGAAAGCGACCGACATCGTCATTCTGGTGGTGGCTGCCGACGACGGCGTGATGCCGCAAACGCGCGAGGCGATCGCCCATGCCAAAGCCAGCGGCGTGCCGCTGGTGGTGGCGATCAACAAGATCGACAAGCCGGGCAGCAATCTCGACCGCGTCAAGCAGGAATTGATTGCCGAGCAGGTCGTGCCGGAAGAATACGGCGGCGAATCGCCGTTCATCGCGGTGTCCGCCAAGACCGGCGAAGGCATCGACGCGTTGCTGGAAAACGTGTTGCTGCAGGCCGAAGTGCTGGAATTGAAAGCGCCGATCAACGTGCCCGCACGCGGTCTGGTGATCGAATCGCGTCTCGACAAGGGACGCGGTCCGGTGGCGACGATTCTGGTGCAATCCGGCACCCTCAAGCGCGGCGACGTGGTGCTGGCCGGTTCGAGCTACGGCCGGGTGCGCGCGATGCTGGATGAGAACGGCAAGAGCATCGCCGAGGCGGGTCCTTCGATTCCGGTCGAAATCCAGGGATTGACCGAAGTGCCGGTGTCAGGCGAAGAAGTGCTGATCATGTCCGATGAACGCAAGGCGCGTGAAATCGGCCTGTTCCGTCAGGGCAAGTTCCGCGACGTCAAGCTGGCCAAGCAGCAGGCGGCCAAGCTGGAAAACATGTTCGAGAACATGGGCGAAGGCGAAGTCAAGAACCTGCCGATGATCATCAAGACCGATGTTCAGGGTTCGCAGGAAGCATTGGTGCAGACCTTGCAGAAACTGTCGAACGACGAAGTGCGCGTGCAGGTCGTGCACGCCGCAGTCGGCGGCATCAGCGAGTCGGACGTCAATCTGGCGGTTGCCGCCAAGGCCGTCATCATCGGCTTCAACACCCGCGCCGATGCCTCCGCGCGCAAGCTGGCCGAAGCCAACGGCGTCGATATTCGTTACTACAACATCATTTACGATGCGGTCGACGAAATCAGGGCGGCGATGTCCGGCATGCTGGCGCCGGAGAAGCGTGAGCAGTCGCTGGGCCTGGTCGAAATCCGCCAGGTCATTCTGGTCAGCAAGGTCGGCACCATCGCCGGTTGTTACGTACTGGAAGGTCTGGTCCGCCGCGGCTCGATGGCGCGTCTGCTGCGCAACAACGTGGTGGTCTGGACCGGCGAACTAGATTCGTTGAAACGCTTCAAGGACGACGTCAAGGAAGTCAAGGCAGGCTTCGAATGCGGTCTGTCGCTGAAGAACTACAACGAAATCGAAGTCGGCGATCAGCTCGAAATCTTCGAAGTGCAAGAAATCGCCCGCACCATGTAATTTGTCGAAACGAGGCGGACCGGAGCATCCGGGCCGTCTCATAGAATGCCGATAGCGCGACCTTTACCGGTCGCGTTGTCGCTTGGAAGGTTCCCCGGTTTTACCGTATGGCTAAACATAGCAAATCCATCCCCGGACGCGGGCTGCGCGTGGCAGACCAGATCCAGCGCGATCTGTCCGAAATCATCGCCTTCGAATTGAAAGATCCGCGGGTAGGGATGGTGACGATCACCGAAGTACAGGTCACGCCGGATTACGCACACGCGAAAGTGTTTTTTACGATGCTCAGCGACGACCCGGCGATGATCCGGAATACCGTCGAAGGCTTGAGCAAGGCCGCCGGCTTCATGCGCATCCAGCTCGGCCGCCGGCTCAGCATTCATACCTTGCCGGCGCTGCATTTCTTTCACGACAACTCGACCGCGCGTGGCATTGAAATGTCGAAGCTGATCGATCAGGCGCTGAGCACCCGCGCCAAAGAAGACGGCGAAGAGTAGTCCAATATTGCGCGACCCGCGCATGGACGTTTTCCATCATTTCAACCAATTCCATGGCGCAGTCCTTACCCAAGAAACCCTGCTTGCCGATTCACGGCGTCCTGCTGCTCGATAAGCCTGTCGGCCTGTCCAGCAACGATGCGCTGCTCAAGGCCAAGCGGCTGCTGAGCGCCAAAAAAGCCGGCCATACCGGCACGCTGGATCCGTTCGCCACCGGTCTGCTGCCGCTCTGTTTCGGTGAAGCCACCAAGTTTTCGCAGGATCTGCTGGATGCGGACAAATGCTATGAAACAGTGGTTCACCTCGGCGTGGCGACGACCACCGGCGATACCGAAGGAGACGTGACCGCGCGCAACGATGTGAACGTCACGGCCGCGCAGATCGAAGCCGTGCTGGCGGATTTCCGCGGGCCGCTTACGCAGATTCCGCCGATGCATTCGGCGCTCAAGCGCGACGGCAAGCCTTTATATGAATACGCGCGGGCCGGCATCACGCTGGAACGCGAAGCGCGCCACATCACGATCCATGCGCTGGAATTGCTGGATTATGCAGCGCCGTATCTCACGCTGCGCGTGAACTGCAGCAAAGGCACCTACATCCGCGTGCTGGGAGAAGATATCGGCAATGCACTAGGCTGCGGCGCGCATTTGAATGCATTGCGCCGCATCGGAGTCGGCAGTCTGACACTGGACGGCAGCATCACGCTGGAAACACTGGCCGAGTGTCCCGAGGCCGATCGCACGGCGCGGCTGTTGCCGGTGGACGGCCTGCTGACCTCGTTTCCCGCGATTTATCTGCCGGCAACGTTGGCGCAACGTTTCGCGCAGGGCCAGCGTTTGTCGTTGGGAAAGGAAGGCGTCGCGCTGACGGCGCCTGAGCCGGAACCGGGCTCCAGAATGCGCGTCTATGAATTTGAAAGCGGCCGCTTGCTCGGTACCGGACTGATGAAGGAATTCACGGTTCTGGCGCCGGAACGGCTGGTTGCATTTACTTGATCGAACACGAAAGTCCCAGTCGCCGCGCGCCCCCTAACGGTTTTCGCAGCTCGCCGAACGGGCTTGATACCGGCCGGCAAGCCTTTGAAAATAATAGGGTTTTGCCAATTTCATGCGTTGCAGCATGCTATAATGCGCGGTTTTCCAAATTCAGTGCTATCACACCGTTAAAACGACCATGTCAAACATAAAACGCGCCATTCGCAACATCGCCATCATCGCTCACGTCGACCACGGCAAAACCACGCTCGTCGATCAGTTGCTGCGGCAATCGGGCACATTCCGCGACAACCAGCACGTCGATGCGCGTGTGATGGATTCGAACGATATCGAAAAAGAGCGCGGCATTACGATTCTGTCCAAGAACTGCGCGGTCGAATATAAGGGCACCCACATCAACATCGTCGACACCCCGGGCCACGCCGACTTCGGCGGCGAAGTAGAGCGCGTGCTGTCGATGGTCGACAGCGTGCTGTTGCTGGTCGACGCGGTCGAAGGCCCGATGCCGCAAACCCGTTTCGTGACGCGCAAGGCGCTGGAACTGGGTCTGAAGCCGATCGTCGTGGTCAACAAGATCGATCGTCCCGGCGCACGTGCGGAATGGGTCATCAATGCGACTTTCGAATTGTTCGACAAACTGGGCGCGACCGAAGAGCAGCTCGATTTCCCCGTCGTTTACGCTTCGGCGCTCAACGGTTACGCCGGCCTGGATTCGGAAGTCCGCAGCGGCGATATGACGCCTTTGTTCGATGCCGTGCTGGAACACGTTCCCGCGCGCGAGGATGACCCGGACGGTCCGCTGCAATTGCAAATCACCTCGCTGGAATATTCGTCGTACGTCGGCAAGATCGGCGTCGGCCGCATCCTCAGCGGCCGCGTCAAGGGCCTGCAGGATGTCGTCATCATGAACGGCCCGGACGACAAGCCTGTCAGGGCGCGCATCAACCAGGTATTGAAATTCAAGGGTCTTGAGCGCGTGCTGGTCGACGAAGCGCTGGCCGGCGACATCGTTCTGATCAACGGTATCGAGGATCTGGGCATCGGCACCACGGTGTGCGCGCCCGATGCGCCGAAGGGCCTGCCGATGCTGAAGGTGGACGAACCCACGCTGACGATGAATTTCATGGTCAATAGCTCGCCGCTGGCAGGCCGGGAAGGCAAGTTCGTGACCACACGTCAGATCAAGGACCGCCTGGACCGCGAACTCAAGGGCAACATGGCGCTGCGCGTAGTACCGGCGGAAGGCGACGATTCGACCTACGAAGTATCCGGCCGCGGCGAATTGCATCTGACGATCCTGATCGAAAACATGCGTCGCGAAGGCTACGAATTAGCCGTGTCGCGTCCGCGCGTGGTGTTCAAGATGGTCGACGGTGTCCGCCACGAGCCGTACGAAAATCTGACCGTCGATGTCGAAGAAGCGAATCAGGGCGGCGTGATGGAAGAATTGGGCCGCCGCCGCGGCGATCTGCAAAACATGGAACCGGACGGCAAGGGACGCGTGCGTCTCGAATACCGCATGCCGGCGCGCGGCCTGATCGGCTTCCAGGGCGAATTCATGACATTGACGCGCGGTACCGGTCTGATGAGTCACGTGTTCGACGAATATGCGCCGGTCGATAACACCAAGGGCGAATTGGGCGGCCGTCGCAACGGCGTGCTGATTTCGCAGGACGATGGCGCCGCAGTGGCTTACGCGATCTGGAAACTGCAGGATCGCGGCCGCATGTTCGTCAGCCATAACGATCCCGTGTATGAAGGCATGATCATCGGCATTCACTCGCGCGACAACGACCTGGTCGTCAATCCGATCAAAGGCAAGCAATTGACCAACGTCCGTTCGTCCGGTACCGACGAAGCCGTGCGCCTGGTGCCGCCGATCGAAATGTCGCTCGAATATGCGGTCGAATTCATCGACGATGATGAACTGGTGGAAGTCACGCCGAAAAGCATTCGTCTGCGCAAGCGTTATCTGAAAGAGCACGAGCGCAAGAAAGCATCGCGCGACGCATAAATAAAAAACGGAATCTGCGGATTCCGTTTTTTTTTATTGCGCTGGAGCATAAACATCGAAGAAAAATCATACCAAGATATATAAAAAATTAATATCTGGTATTCCCACAAAAAAGAGGACGAGTGAGAGAGGAATGGCTATAGTGCAACTGTCTCCTCCAATCTTCTCCTAGAGAATTGGATTCCTCCCGCAGCCCCTAGGGCGAGCGGGAATTTTTTTGTCCAAATTATTGTTATTCTAATATCATTCGTTTCGAGTAAAAATCATAAGGTTATTCGGTGAGCGAATATGGTGCATCGCAGAATGACGGCTGCAAAGTTGTGGTGCAGAATAGCGTCCAAGCAGTCAAAAATCCTATCTCACTGAGGATAGAGGAGACAGAAAGCCCGCAACGCATAGCGTTCGCGGGCTTTTAACTTTGGGCCGGCGCATGCGCATCCGCCGCCGCTCAGGAAAAGATCGCGCGCCAGTCAATCGCCTTCTCGGAGCGCACGTCGAAGTTCAGCGCATGTTCGATGTGATTCAAATGCTCCAGCATGCATTGCGCGGCATAGGCGCCGTCGCGGCGCTCGATGGCGTCAATCAGGTCGGCATGTTCATGGCAGGGACAGGCCGGGGTATTCGGCGAATCGTACAGTGCAATCACCAGACAGGTTTGCGCGCACATTTCGCGCATGATGCGCAGCAGCGTCTCGTTGCCCAGCACCTGGGCCAGCAACAGGTGGAATTCGCCGGACAGGCGAATGATGGACGGCCGGTCGCCGGCTTCCCGCGCCATTGCCTCGTGCGCTACGTGCTTGCGCAGGCGGCTGATGTCCTTGGCCGTCGCGCTCTGGGCCAACAGTTTTGCCACTTCCGGTTCGATCAGGCGACGCACCACGAAGACTTCGCGCGCTTCGTCGACGGTCGGACTGGCGATGAAGGCGCCGCGATTGGGCACCAGCGTCACCAACCGTTCGTGAGCCAACCGCGCCAGCACCGGCCGGATGACGGTGCGGCTCAGCCCGGCCACTTCGGCCAGCCGCTCCTCGATGAGCTGGGTGCCCGGCTTGAGTCGATGTTCGAAAATGGCTTGCTGTAATTTTGCATAGACTTCTTCGCTGGGCGTCGTGGGTTTTCCGGTATCGCGTTGGGTGGCCGATTGCTTCATGCGGCCCTCGCGCGTTCCCAGAGCGCGAGCGAGGCGCGCTGCGCATCGGCCATGATCCGGTCCACATCGGCCAGCAGCGGCCGGCTCTGCTCGACCACCTGCACGCCATTGACCCAGACGTGCTCGACATCCCGTCCTTGTCCGACGTGCACCAGATTGCCTAGCGGGTCGACGCAGGGCACCAGATGCGGACGCCGGAAGTCGAACACCACGAGGTCGGCCCGCTTGCCTGTCTCCAGCGATCCGATCTCGTCGGCCATGCCCATGGCGCGCGCACCGTCGATGGTCGCCATGCGCAGCACATCCTCAGGCTGCCAGAAATCATCCACTTTTCCCTCCTGAATGCGGCCGATTGTCAACGCCCAGCGCATCACTTCGACCATATCGGCATGCATATTGTCGGTCCCCAACGCTATGCGGGCGCCGGCGCGCCGCAGCCGGGAGGTCGGGGCGATGGTGCCGCCGGTGGCATTGCCTTTCGGGATATGGGCCACATGAATGCCGGCGCGGCCGCAACGCGCGATGTCATCGTCGTCCATGTGGATGCAATGCGCCGCCAGCAAACGGTCGTTGAGCAGGCCGACCTCTTCCAGCAACTGCGGCGGGGTCATGCCGGAGCGGCGCTTGACCTGCGCGACTTCCTTGCTGCTTTGCGACAGATGGGTGTTGACCCGCAGCCGCAGTTGCGCCGACGCATCCGCGATCTGGCGCAGCAGATCGTCGGAGCAGGTATCCGGCGCGTGCGCCGAAAACTGCACGCCGGCGCGGCCGTCGAGTTTGCCATGCCAACGCTCGGCAAGCGCGATCGCCTCATCCAGCGTCCGTCTGCCGATGGCGGCGTGATATTCCCAGCGGCCGTCGCCGATCAGCGAAAAGTCGGCGTCATGAATCCGGCCGCAGGCAAATACCCGCATGCCCAGATCGGCCATCGCCGGCAGCGTCAGATCGGTATGCACATAGGTATCGTTGATCAGCGTCGATCCGAACAGCAGCGCTTCGACCGCACCGAGGCGGGACAGCGCCACTGCCTCGTCCGGCGTGACATCGTGACCGTGCGGGATGCCCGGCGTATAGGCCGGCGCAAAGCCGAGATCCTCGGCCACGCCGCGCACCATGCTCAGAATGGTATGGGTATGCACATTGACAAGCCCGGGCGTGGCGACCCGGCCCGGCAGCGCCAGCCGCCGCTGCGCCGTGGCGTCGACCGGCAGCGACGCCTCGGGGCCTATCCAGGCCAGCCGGTCGCCGGTGATGCCGATGGCGCCATTCCGGATGACCGTCATCGCCGCATCGACCGTCATAATGGTCAAGTCGGTCAGCAGCAGGTCAAACGAGAACGGGTGTGAAGGTGTGGAAGGGGTATTGACCATGGTGATCATTCCTGCAAATGCGCCAGAAAACGACGGGTGCGCTCGTTGGTCGATGTATCGAAAATCTGTTCGGGCGTGCCTTCCTCGATCACTGCGCCATTGTCCATGAACACCACGCGATTGGCGGCCGAGCGGGCAAAGCGCATCTCATGGGTGACCGCCACCATCGTCAATCCGGTCTGCGCCAGCTCGCGCATGACGTCGACCACCTCCGTGACCAGTTCCGGATCGAGCGCGGAAGTCGGCTCGTCGAACAGAATCAGGTCCGGCTGCATCGCCAGCGTGCGGGCGATCGCCACCCGCTGCTGCTGGCCGCCGGACAATTGGCTGGGCCGTTTGTCGACATGGCTGGCCAGATGCACGCGCGCCAGTTCGACGCGGGCGCGCTCGCGCGCTTCCTTGGGCGACAGACCGAGTACCCGCTGCGGGCCGATGGCGACATTGTCCAGCGCCGACAGATGGGCGAACAGATTGAAACGCTGGAACACGAAACCGATGCGGCTGCGCTGGCGCGCCAGGACCGCTTCCGGAAGTTCGCGTCCGGAGGCGTCGCGGCCGATCGATTCGCCGCGCAGCAGAATGGTGCCCGCCTCTGGCGTCTCCAGCCAGTTCAGGCAGCGCAACAGCGTGGTCTTACCGGAGCCGGAAGGGCCGATAATGACGGTGGTTTCGCCCTCGTTGACCGAGAACGATACGCCGTGCAGGATGGTGCGTTGATGGAAGCTTTTGGTCAGGCCGGTGGCCTGTAATACGATGGTCATCAGGAGTCCTTTACCACACCGGTAACTTGCGCTCCAGCCAGCGCGACAGCGAGGCCAGAATCGATACAGTGACGTAGTAATACAATGCAATCAGCATGAAAATTTCGAACGGCGCGAAATGCACGGCGATGATGGCCTGGCCGGCGCGGGTCAGTTCGTACACTGAAATCACCGACAGCAGCGCCGAGCCCTTGAACAGCATGATCAGCTCGTTGGTGGCAGGCGGCACCACCGCGCGCAGCGATTGCGGCAGCAGCACGTAGAACAGGATTTGACGATGCCGCATGCCGATCGATGTGGCCGCCTCGGTCTGACCTTTCTCGACCGAGCCGATGCCGGCCCGTACGATCTCGGCGATGAAGCCGGCCGCATTCAGCGACAATGCGATCACGCCGGCCCAAAACTCCGGCAGATTGATGCCGGCGATCGGCAGCACGAAATACACCAGGAAAATCTGAATCAGCAGCGGCGTACCGCGGATGAAATCGACATACGCCCGCACCGCCCAACGCGCCGGCGCGAATTTCGACAGCGAGGTCAGGCCGAGCAGCACGCCGAGGGCGGTGCCGATCACCATCGCCAGCGAACAGATCTTGATGCTGGTCCACAGGCCGACTCCAAGCAGCGGAATCGACTTCAGCACTAAATTCCAATCGAAAACCATATTACGACAGCGCCGGAATTTTATCGGACAGCGACATGCGCAAGCCGAACCATTTTTCCTGCAACTTGTACAGGGATCCATCGGCTTTCATATGCTGCAGCTGGCCATTGAGGAAAGCGATGATCTCGCTATCTTCCTTGCGCGCGGCGATGCCGGCCCAATTGTCGGCGCCCATGTTCTTGACGAGCGCGTATTTGCCGGGCGCATCTTTGAGCACCATGGCGAGCGTCGGCAAGGTATTGAGCACGCCGTCGACCCGGTTTTGCGCCAGGGCCATATAAGCGGCGGGGTGATCGTCGAAGGTGCGCACTTCCTTGAAGCCGCTGCCGCCGGCTGCCTTCAGCGACGCATCTATTTTTTCTTCCAGGATCTGGCCGGGCGAACCCAGCTTGACTCCCAGCAGACGGCCGTTCAGATCGGACGCGGTCTTGATCTTGTCCTTGTCGGCGGCGCGCACCAGCAGCGCCTGCGATGCCTCGGCATAGGGAATGGTGAAGCCCACACGTTCCAGGCGCTCCTTGGTATAGCTCATCGAACTCATGACGATATCGAACTTCTTGGCATACAGCGACGGGATGACGCCGGCCCAGGCGGTGTCGATGAAGTTGGCTTTCACGCCGAGCGCCTTGCAAAAAGCTTCAGCCAACTCGACATCGTAGCCGACGATTTTGCCGCTGTCGTCGCGGTAGGTGAACGGCACGTAAGAGGCTTCGCAGCCAATCTTCAGTTCGCCGCTGGCCTTGATCTCGGCCAGTGTCTGGCCGGCGGCAAACGACAGGCGCGGCATCACGGCGGCTGCCATGGCGGCGGAACTCAGGGAAAGAAAACGGCGGCGGGATAAGTGCGACATGATGAACCTTTCGTAAATGAACGGCGGTGAGTGTTAAATAGATCCGGCTGCGGCATCGCCGAGCCGGGCGGCATAGGTATCGGGCGCGATCGCGACCGCCAGGGCGCGGCGGTAGACCGCATCCATCGCTTCGAGCACCGGCGCCACCGATGCTTCGGCCTCGGCATAGCGGTCGGACAGCAGGTGGAATTCCGATGCGATTTCTTCCAGCAATGCCGCCTCGTCGATGCGTGTCATGCGGCCGCGATCGATCACGATATCGCCGGCCACCATCGAAAAATCGAGGCCGGCGCCGCGCTCGGCATAGACCAGCTGGCGCACGGGATTGTTGAGCGGGGTAAAGGTGACAGTATCGAGTCGGTAGCCGACCAGATCGGCCCGCGCGCCGATCCGGATGGCGCCCAGCGATTCGCCGAATCCGAGCGCGCGGCCGCCGGCCAGCGTGCCGGCGGACAGCGCCTCATGCGCCGACAGCCAGCGCCGGTAATCGTCCCCGCGCAATTTGGAGACCGCCGCCGCGCTGCCCAATACATTGAGCATATTGACGGTGACGGTGGAACAGGAACCGTCCGATCCGAGACTCACATTCACGCCCGCATCCAGCAGTTCCCGCACCGGCTGCACACCGGAACCGAGCGTCAGATTGCTCCACGGATTGTGCTGGGCGGTCGCGCCGCTGCGCGCCAGCGCCTCGATCTCGCGCGGATTGAGCCAGACCGCATGGATCAGGCTGGTAGCCGGCTTCAGAAAGCCGATGCGGTCCAGGTACTCGACCATAGGCGCGCCGTAAAAATGTTGTCCGGTCACCACCTGCAAGCGGGTTTCCTGCACATGGGTGATGACCGGCAGCGCCAGCTCGTCAGCCAATGCCCGCACCTGCAATAAAAAGGCCTCGGTGCAGCGTTGCGGCGCCGAAGCCGACACCAGCACGCCGACGCGGCGCTGCTGCGGATGACGCTCCCGCACCAGCTCGCGCATCAAGGCCATGTATTCATCGGCGGCCGGCCGGCTGGCCGCACGCATTTCCGCGACCAGCGCCGGCGGCGCCAGTTCGTCGATAAACGGGAAGTTGTCGATGATCGGCCTATCCATCATCGCAAACCCCATCAGTGCGCGGATCCCGACATCGTCATAGGCTTGCAGCGCCGCGTCGATGTTGTCGCGATTGATCGCCGCGCCGAGCGCAAAATCGTCGACCAGGGTGGTGCAGCCGGTGCGCAGGGATTCGATCGCCCCGATCATCGTGCGCAGGTAAATCTGGCGCGGCGTCAGATTCACCGGAATGCGGGTGCGCACCATGTGCATCCACAATTCCAGCGGCAGGTTTTCGGTGCGGCCGCGCTGGAAGTGCTCATGCGAATGCTGATGGCCGTTGACCAGCCCCGGCGTCAGCAGGCGGTTTGGCATTTCAACTATCCGGTCGGCGTTGCCTATCGTGCCGGCCGGCTCGATGGCCGCGATGCGGTCGCCTTCGATCAATACGTCGAGAGGGCGTCCGTCGAAGGCGAGATCGTCGCCCAACAGGGCGCTGGCGCCGCGCAGCAGTATCCGTTTTGCGTTCATATTCCGTGCTCTCTATCTAACGCAGATGGCGGGAGATGCCCGCTACCCGCTCCATCACAATCATCAACACCAGCGTCACCGCAATCAGCGCACCCGATACCGCGGCCGCCCGCACATCCAGATTCGTTTCGATGATTTGCCACATGCGGATCGGCAGCAATTCGCTGCGGGCATCCGACAAAAACAGCGACACCGCGACGTTATCGAACGAATACATGAAAGCGATGAAAGCGCCTGCCGCCACGCCGGGGAAAATCAGCGGCAGCGTCACGCTGCGGAACACATAGACCGGCTTGGCGCCGAGGCTGCCTGCGCTTTCCAGCAGGCTGGGATTGAGCTGCACCAGGCTGGCGGAGGTAGTGCGGAACACATACGGCGCGGTGACCACAATGTGGCCGGCCACCAGCGTGCCGAATGACAAACCCATGCCGGCCAGATTGAACAGCATCAGCAGCGCCAGACCGATGGCCAGCGCCGGCAGCATCAACGGCGACAGGAAGGCTGATTCAATCAGGCGCGCCCATGACTCGCGGCGACGCGCCACCGCCAGTGCTGCCGCTATTGCCATCACCGTCGAGACGCAAGTGGCGATCGCCGCCACTTCCACCGATAGCAGGAAGGCTTGCAGGATTTCCGGCGAGTCCGTCCACAGGGCCTGGTACCAGCGCAATGAATAGCCGGGCGGCGGGAATTTCAGGGAAAACCCACTGGTGAAGGAGGTGATCACGACGATCACCGTCGGCGCCAGCAGCAGCACGACGGCAAGTACGCTGAGCAGGCCGAAGATGAATCCAAACGATCGGCGCTCCAGCACATGGCCCAGCGATGCGGAGACCAGCCGCGGTTTGGCCGATGGAGTGACAAGTTCAGCCACGGGCATATCCTTTGCTGCGTTGTCCAAGCAGATTAATCGTTGTCACCACCAGCAGCACCGCCGCCAGCAGCAGTACGGCCACCGCGGCGGCGAACGGATAGTTGTTGGCTTCGATTGCCTGTTGGTAAATATAAAAGGGCATGAAGATATTGCGGCCGCCGCCGACCAATGTCTGCGTAACGAAGGCGCTGACGCTGGACGCGAACACCAGCAGGCAGCCGGCCAGCAATCCCGGCATCGAGAGTGGAAGCGTCACCCGGAAAAAGGTGCGCCAGCGGCCGGCGCCGAGCGCCAGCGATGCCTGCCGCAGATTGGGATCGATATTCGATAACGCGGTGATCAGCGGCAGCATCATCAGCGGCAACTCGATCTGGGCCAGCGCCACGCTGACCCCGCCCGGGGTATACAACAGCGTCAGCGGCATGTCGATCAGACCCCATTGCAGCAGCAGGTTGTTGACGATGCCCTGGCGGCCGAGAATCACCACCCATGCGAAGGTGCGCACCACCGAACTGGTCAGCAGCGGCAACAGTATCAGCAGCATCAACGGCCCCTGGAAGCGGCGCGGCGCCAGGGTGTACAGATAGGCGAGCGGATAGCCGAACAACAGCGTCAACAGCACCACTTTCACGCCCAGCAACAAAGTCGAACCGAGCACGGCGAGGTTGAAGCCGTCGGACAGAAATTTCGCATATTGTCCGAGGCCGAAGACGGTCATCGCGCTGTCGTCGTGCACGCTGACAAAGATCAGCAGCAGCAGCGGCAGGAAAACGAAAACGGCAAAAAACAGGGCCAGCGGCAGGGCCAGCGACAGCGGCGGGGATCGGCTCATCATGGCCTCCTCATTGCAGGAAGACGCCGGCCGGCGAACCGGGGCGCAGCGTGACGCCGACCTGCTGGCCGATGTCGAAGCGCGGCGTGTCGTGCGTGCGCGGCTGGGTGACCTTGATGGTGTTGCCGTCGGTCAGCTTGAGCTCATAGACCAGCGACGGCCCCATCGGCATGACCATCTGCACCCAGGCGTCCAGCGCCAACCCGGCCGCGGCGCCGATGGTCAGATGCTCGGGCCTGGCGGCGACCACCACCGCGCCTTCGCGGGAACATGGCGCCGCGTGTTGCAGCGCCAGCCGTCCGCCGTCCGCGCAATCCACAGAGAAACCGCCATTGCCGTCCTTCGACAGCCGGCCGGTCAGCAAATTGGCATTGCCGATAAAGGTAGCCACAAACAGGCTCTGCGGCCTGTCGTAGCTTGACTCCGGCGTATCGAATTGCTCGACCTTGCCGGCTTTCATGACCGCGATCCGGTCCGCCATCGACATCGCTTCTTCCTGATCGTGGGTCACCAGGATGGTGGTGATGCCGAGTTCGCGCTGGATGCGCTTGATTTCGAGCTGCATGTCCAGCCGCAGATTTTTGTCGAGCGCGGCAAACGGCTCATCCAGCAGCAGCACCCGCGGGCGCACCGCCAGCGTTCGGGCCAGCGCTACTCGCTGCTGCTGCCCGCCCGACAATTCGCGCGGAAAACGCAAGCGGTAGTCAGACATGCGCACCATCGCCAGCATCTCGGCAACGGCCGCCGCGCATTGATCCTTCGGCACGCCGCGGGCTCGCAAGCCGTAGCCGACGTTGGCTTCGACAGTCATGTGCGGAAACAAGGCGTAGTTCTGAAACACGATGCCGGCGCCGCGCTCATTTGGCGGCAGCCGATCCACCGCATCGCCGCCGATGCGCACGGTGCCGTCGCTCTGACGCAGCAGGCCGGCCACTATGCGCAGCAAGGTCGTCTTGCCGCAGCCGCTTGGCCCCAGCAAAGCGACCAGCTCGCCGGCGGCAATCGACAGGCTGATGGAGTCGACAACCACCGAATCCGCATAGCGATGCGAGATATTGTCTAGGTGAACTTCAGTGGCGGCCGAATGGGCAAGAGCGGACATGGGCAAGGCTTTCGCAAGATGTTGGCGCAGTGCATTGCGCTTATTAACCTCCTAAAAGCAAATAGCGGGCCATCGCTGCTTGCGGCGATGCAATGCCGGTTTGGCTCTTTTATGTATTTAATTTCTACATAAATTGTTCACAATCACTTTAACTTTTGCACTCAATTGGGGTGATCGGGTTGCCTTGGTGCATGAGGGTGCACTGAAGATGTGAACCGACCCGCGCGGCCTGCGGCTTGGGAGTGGCACGGCAATTGCTGCATGGAGTGCGCGCAGCACCCTAAACTTTTATAAAAAGGATTGCCCATGACCGCATCACACTCCCGTCGCCTGCTTCTTAAAAGCGCCGCCGCCCTAGGCGTCGCGCAACTGACCGGTCATGCCGGGCTGGCCTTGGCGCAAGGCAAGCAAACCATTTCGGGCACCACCTTTCCGGGCGCGTGGGAATCGGCGCACCGTTCAATTCTGCTGCCTGCATTCACCAAGGCCACCGGCGCCTCCACCAATCTGGTGGCGTCCCTTGCGGTGGACACCGTGTCGAAAATGGTCGCCTCCAAGGCCAATCCGCCCTTCGATGTCGTCATCCTCGACGAAGGACCGTATCTTGCCGCGCTGCAATACGATATTTTCGAAAAAGTCTCGGTGGACAAGATCCCCAATATGAAAGACCTGCCGTCGAAGTTCATCGACCCGCACGGGCTGGGCGTATTCGTCTCCGGCCAGGTCATCGGCCTCGCCTACAACACCGAGAAGATCAAGACGCCGCCGCGGTCCTGGAACGATCTGCTGAAACCGGAATACAAGGGTCGCGTCGGCCTGGCCGGTTTGGGATCGACGCTGATGATGGCCTGGATGGTGGAGATTGCCCGCCTCAACGGCGGCGGTGAAGAGAATATGGAACCGGCCTTCGACTTTGTGAAGAAACTGTTGCCCAACGTCAGCGCGGTATCCGCCAGCCCTGGCGCACTGGCAACCTTGTTCCAGCAGGATCAGATCGATATCTCGGTCCATTACAACAACAATGTCGGCGACCTGCAGGGTAAAGGCGTGCCGGTGACACTGGCCAGGCCGGACACAGGGTATATCCATATCAAGAGCACCATGCACATTGCGAAGAATACAAAAAATCCGGCATTGGCGGCCGCCTACATTAATGCGGCGCTCAGCCCGGAAGTGCAAACCAAGATGGCAGACGACCCCTACTTCATCGTGCCGACCAGCACCAAGGCTGTGTTTAGCAAGGGTTTGCTGGCGTATGCACGGGACATGAAAGCGGTGGAAGCAATGAGCTCCGTCGATTGGGTCAAGCTGAATCCTCGCCGCGCGGAATATATCGACCGGTTCAATCGCATCGTGAAGGGCTGATATTGGCGACTGCGCGGCACGGTAAACGATATGAAAAACCGGCGGCCGTGCTGCGTAGAGCGTGCGGGGTGTTTAGGGGCCATGGTAGGATGGCTCCTAATTAGCGAGGAGACTACACATGGCAGAAAATTGCACGATCTACGGGGAACGCGAAGAGGCTGTTGAAGATCGCGTCGTATTTATCGCAAAATTCGCTGGAAATGAAAATGCTTGCATGATCAGCCGCAGCGCCCTGGATTTACTGGCCAAAGGGAATGCCACCAGCATGCTCAATATATTCGACGCCAACCGTGCGCGCATCGCAGAAGTGGCGCGCAAGCGTCTGGCCATGAATCTGGGAATCATGCCGATGCTGACCGTCTATGATTTTCAATCAGGTTGACAGCATTGGGGCGTGATTTCAAGGCGGCTGGTCAGTGCTTACTCATGTAGCAAAATAGATACGTACCTTATGCCGAAACCTCAGTTTTATGTCATAGTAAAACCATCATGAAAGCGCTGAAATCCTCTCTTGCTCAACAGATACTCGCCGATCCCAAGGGAAAAGTGCAGCTGCGCAGCTATCTGGAAAATAAATCGGATCGCGCATTTGCGGATAAAAATTCTCCGGTCGCGACGGTCCAAGTGCGTAAAGATGGAAAATTGCTCTCGGTAAGGCCGTCCATCGTCGCCAAAGCTGTTTAGCAGCCGATGTATGTAGCACTTCCCGCCGTTGTAATCTTTTTAATACTTCTTCCCGGTTTTCTCTTCCGTTCGAAATTTAAACGTGTCGAACAGACTTCGCTCGACTATTCTCCTTTCGGCCAGGTCGTCCTCGAAGCCGCCAGCTGGGCAGCGGTATTGCATGCTGTCTGGCTCACCGCCGCATGGTGGCTTTTTGATAGCTATTGCGACCTCGGCACCCTCCTAAGACTTCTCTCGGCCGATCCAAGAAGCCAAAACGCTGCCATAGCCAACATTGCAGACCATGCGAATTCGGTCACGGAGTATTTCGGATCTATGGTGGTTGGCGCCTATCTGATACCGGCAGGGCTTAGATTTTTGATCACGTCTTCCCGTCTGGACAGGCATGGCGCTTTATGTGGGCGCTTTTTCCGCTTCAATAAAGCGCCTTGGTATTACCTGCTTACCGGCGCCGATTTCACAAAAGAAGAGCAGCCTGACCTGATCTATGTCTCCGCGATAGTCAACGTTGCTGGCAATGCCGTTCTTTATCGCGGAATACTGGATGAGTTTTTTGTGGAACCGGACGGCAAGCTGGATCGCATGGTGCTTCAGGACGTTACAAGACGGCCTATCAGTGCGGATAAGGGCGTATCTGGGTCATTGGAAGCGGATCTTGATAGTCGGTTTTATGGCATCGATGGGGACTATTTCGTGCTCCGCTATAGCGAAGCGATTACTCTGAATATTCAATACATCAAGTACCTTCCAGCCGAAGATGACGTGAATTTTTCAGATCACTCACAGGATAGCCTCGACGAGCAGGATTGAATTCGGTTTGATTGCGATCCCCGAGTAATCTTTGCATCGAAATAAAAATGGCCCTCGGGCCATTTTTATTGGATGGGATTGCCGGGATTACCCAATGTCGACAGCTTAAAGTTCGCAGCCAGAGAGGCCGTCCACTCCCCATCCTTATTCAGCGCAACCAGCAGCGCGCCAGCAGTCTCGCCGGCTTGCGCGGCATTGAGCGCTCTTTTCAGTTTGGCGGCGACGTCGCTGCAAATTGGCATTCAGTGGTTTATTGAGCAGAGGTTTGAGGCGGACAACGGGGGCTTTGCGTTTTGAGGGGCGGGAAGTACGGGGGGCGGTAGTCATGGTGCTCCTATAGCTATAGACGTAAAAAACCACGACTGTCGGGCGAGGACTCCGGTACTTTGGTGGGATCAAACACCGCGGAAAACTTTAATGGGGAATGTTACGTGGAACAAGCTGTAGGAGTATGCGGCTTTTTTAGTGCCCCATCGCTTTTAACGCGGCCTGCGCCAGGAAGCCGGAACGTGTCAATTGATGCGATTTTGCATACGCATCAATGTCGTGCAACAGGCTTTCGGGTAACGAAATATTTAATCGCACGGGCTTGGTATTGATCTTGGCGCGATCAATAGAAACCAACATCCAAAAGCCGTCCGCATATTCGGCGGAGTTTTTCCACAACTCGACCGACGAGGCATCTGGAATTTTTGCCTCACCCTCATACATGGCTTCGACCGCCTCTTGCGCCATCGCAGGCAATTCATCGAGATTGTCCGCAGCAGTAAAAACGCCAGGCAGATCAGGAAAGCGCGCGCCGTAGGCGCTGTCGACATCTTTCCATACATAGAGTGGATATAACACGTGTACCTCATTTCAATTCAGCTTGTTTCAAGATTGCTTTCGCAGTGCCATGCGGCAGGTCTTTTTCGGGTGCGGGACAATCACAGACTTCCCCGTCGCCGGGTTTTTGTACCTATGATGGCTTCCACGTGTTGAAACATGTTCCCATCCTGCCGCCTTAAGTTGCTTGATTATTTCCACACTGTTCATTTGTGTATTTATACACAAAAACATAAGTAAATGCAATTTAAGGGCAGATGAGGCGTTTCAGCTCGTTGCGCAGTCATGGCCGCCACACCGATGCGCTAAATGGGCCGGATTCCCTGCGCGGAAATAACTTGCTGATAAACTTATGCCCCCAAAGGCAAATCCGCGCAAAATCGGAACTGTCAAAAGTCCCCAAATCAGTCACATAGCCCCATGAAATCAACACCTTACGGCAAGCGGACCATCAGCGTGGCGCCCATGATGGACTGGACCGACCGCCACTGCCGCATGTTCCACCGCCAAATCACCCGTCACAGCTGGTTGTACACCGAGATGGTGACCACCGGCGCGTTGCTGCACGGCGATGTCGCGCGTCACCTCGATTTCAATGACGAAGAGCATCCGGTCGCGCTGCAATTGGGCGGCAGCGAGCCGGCCGATCTGGCGCGCAGCGCGAAGCTCGGGCAGCAGTGGGGTTACGACGAGATCAACCTGAATTGCGGTTGCCCATCCGAGCGCGTGCAGCGCGGCGCGTTCGGCGCCTGCCTGATGGCCGAGCCGGCGCTGGTGGCCGATTGCGTGAAGGCGATGCGCGATGCAGTGACCATCGATGTCACGGTCAAGCATCGTATCGGTATCGATGACATCGACTCCTACGATTTCGTCCGCGATTTCGTCGGGACCATCGCGCAGGCCGGGTGCACCACCTTTATCGTGCATGCCCGCAATGCGGTGCTCAAAGGCCTCAGTCCGAAACAGAACCGCGAAATACCGCCGCTGAAATACGAGGCCGCATACCGTCTGAAAAAGGATTTTCCGGCGCTGGAGATCATCGTCAACGGCGGCGTCAAGACGCAGGCGGAAATCGATCTGCATCTGGCGCATGTCGACGGCGTGATGCTCGGCCGCGAGGCGTATCACCATCCTTTTTCGATGGCGGCGTTCGATGCCCGCTATTATCCCGATTTGCCGCGGCAGGATATGACGACGCGTTTGGCCGTGATCGAGCGGATGCTGCCGTATATCGACGAACAACTGGCGCGCCACGGCGCCGCCGGCATGCGTTTGAACAGCGTCACCCGCCATATGCTGGGACTGATGACGGGCATGCCGGGGGCGCGCCTGTTTCGCCAGATTCTGTCGGATTCAACCCGCCTGGCGGATGGCGATCCACGCTTGTTGCTTGAAGCGATGGGGCGCATGCAGCTGCTGACCCTGGAATAATGCCTGCCGGGCACGCGTTTTGAGGCTTTTTCCGAATGTGCGGCAGTGCTAAATCCTTTAGAATGGCATCCTCTTAAGGAAAATCGTCCATGACCGTCACTTCTATCGCCACCACCGAGGAAATCGTTGCCGAACTGCGCGCCGGACGCATGGTGATTCTGGTCGACGAGGAGGATCGCGAAAACGAAGGCGATATCGTGCTCGCCACGGATTTCGTGACGCCGGAAGCGATTAATTTCATGGTCAAGCATGCGCGCGGACTGGTTTGCCTGACCTTGACCGAGGCGCATTGCGCTCAGCTTGAGCTGGGTATGATGACCACTCGCAACGGCACCTCGTTCGGCACCAATTTCACGGTATCGATCGAGGCGGCGGAGGGGGTGACGACCGGCATTTCGGCGGCGGATCGCGCCCGTACCATCCAGGTGGCCGCGGCAAAAAACGCAAAACCGTCCGATATCGTGCAGCCGGGACATATTTTCCCGCTGAAAGCGCAAAAAGGCGGCGTGCTGATGCGCGCCGGCCATACCGAAGCCGGTTGCGATCTGACGCAGCTTGCCGGATTGACGCCATCCGCGGTAATTTGCGAAATCCTGAAGGACGACGGTTCGATGGCGCGTTTGCCGGACCTGATCGAATTCGGTGAACGCCACCATCTGAAAATCGGCACCATCGCCGATCTGATCCATTACCGCAATCAGCACGAAAGCATCATCGAGCGCAAAGCCGAACGCAGCATGCAGACCGCGTACGGCACCTTCAAGGCCGTCGCGTATCGCGATAAGCCTAGCGGCAGCGCGCATCTGGCGCTGGTGCATGGCGACATCCACCCCGAACGGGAAACGCTGGTGCGGGTGCATCAACCGGTGTCCATTCTGGATTTGCTGGAAGCGGAAGTCACCACGCACTCGTGGAATATCGCGTCCGCGCTGACGGCGATCAAGGCGGCTTCGGGCGGGGTGCTGGTATTGCTCAATTGCGAAGGCTCGGCCGACCAGATGTTCGAGCAATTCGATGCGCTCAGCGCCTGCGGCAAAACCGCGCCCGTGCGCGCATCCTCCGGCGCCGATTTGCGGACTTACGGCATCGGCGCGCAAATTTTGAAGGATCTGGGCGTGCGTAAAATGAAATTGCTGTCCAGTCCGCGTAAAATGCCATCCATGGTGGGTTTCGATCTGGAAGTGTCGGGTTATCAACCCCAGCCGGATAATCAAGCTTAAGCGTACATACGTTTCATCTAGAATGACGTTCAACTGCGCTTCGCGCTCAAAGGAAAATCCATGACAATCGGAAGCTACGAATCGAATTTTGACGGTGAAGGCCTGCGTATCGGCATCGTGCAATCGCGTTTCAACGAGGATGTCTCGCACGGTTTGCTGGCGGCTTGCCTGGCGGAACTGAAACATCTGGGCGTGCAGGACGAAGACGTGTTGCATGTCAGCGTTCCGGGCGCGCTGGAAATTCCGCTGGCGCTGCAACACATGGCCGAAACGGATCAGTTCGACGCCTTGATTGCGGTCGGGGCGATCATTCGTGGCGAGACCTATCATTTCGAACTGGTGTCCAACGAGTCCGGCGCCGGCATTACACGCGTCGGCCTGGACAGCGGCATTCCGATCGCCAATGCGGTATTGACTACGGAAAACGACGAGCAGGCCGAAGCGCGAATGGCGGTCAAGGGAGCCGAAGCGGCCCGCGTGGCGGTCGAAATGGCGAATCTGGCCATCGCACTGGAAGAACTGGCCGAGGCGGCAGAGGACGAATAAGGCGCTGCGTTGCCTGCGGCCCATCAAACATCAAGGATTTATGTCTAATAAAGCACCATTACATGCCAACCCCAGTAAAAACCGCACGCCGCGCCATCGCGCGCGCGAATTTGCATTGCAGGGGCTTTATCAATGGCTGCTCAATAACGAAGACGTAGGCGCGATCGAGGCGCATATTCGCGAAGCGCACGGCTTCGACAAGGCCGATGCGACGCATTTCGATGCGCTGCTGTATGGAACGATCAAGGATGTCGTGGCGCTGCGCGCCGGACTGTCGCCGCTGATCGACCGTTCGATCAAGGAGCTGTCGCCGGTCGAGCATGCGGCATTGCTGATCGGCGCTTACGAACTGCAAAATCATCTCGAGATTCCGTACAAGGTGGTCATCAACGAGGCGGTGGAACTGACCAAATCGTTCGGCGGCATCGATGGTCATAAATACGTCAACGGCGTGCTGGACAAATTCGCGATGCGCGCCCGCGAAGCCGAGGTACAGTCGGCCCGCAAGTAAATCAAGGCTGTATTCCTTCCCTTCCGTTTCGATATCCGTCACGCATGAGTTTTCCTGACATCGCCGCGCGGCTGCACAATATCGCGCCATTCCATGTAATGGAACTGGCCAAGATCGCCGCATCGCTGGAGCAGCAGGGCCGGCACATGATTCACATGGGCATCGGCGAGCCGGATTTCACTGCCGCGCCGGCGGTGGTCGAGGCCGCGCACCGCGCCATGCTGGACGGCAAAATGCAGTACACATCCGCAATCGGTTTGCCGGCGTTGCGCGAAGCGATCGCGGCGCATTATCTGCGCGTGTACGGTTTGACCATCGAACCGTCGCGCATCGTGGTGACCGCCGGCGCGTCGGCCGCCTTGTTACTGGTCTGTGCGGCATTGGTCGAGCGCGGCGCGGAAGTGCTGATGCCGGATCCGTCGTATCCATGCAATCGTCATTTCGTCGCCGCGTTCGACGGCCAGGCCAAAATGATCGCCAGCGGACCGGAAACGCGTTTTCAATTGACTGCCGAAATGGTGCGTTCGCACTGGTCGGCGGCCACGCGTGGCGTATTGCTGGCGTCGCCGTCCAATCCGACCGGCACGTCGATCATGCCGGATGAGCTGGCGCGCATCGTCGATGCAGTGCGCGAACGGCAGGGCTTTACGATCGTCGATGAAATTTATCAGGGTCTTTCCTATGAGGGTGCGCCGTTCTCCGCGGCGTCGCTGGGCGAAGACCTGATCGTCATCAACAGTTTTTCCAAGTATTTCAATATGACCGGCTGGCGCCTGGGCTGGCTGGTGGCGCCACTGCAATTGGTGCCGCAGATCGAAAAGCTGGCGCAAAATCTCTTCATCTGCGCCTCGTCGATTGCGCAGCATGCCGCGCTGGCGTGTTTTACGCCGGAATCGCAAGCACTGTTCGAGCAGCGCAAACAGGAATTTAAACGCCGTCGCGATTACATCGTTCCGGCATTGATCGATCTCGGTTTCGGTGTGCCGGTGATGCCCGATGGCGCATTTTATGTGTATGCGGATTGCAGCGCATTATCGGACGATGCCGACCGGCTGACGTTGGATATCATGCACAGCGCCGGCGTGGTGGTCGTGCCGGGTCTGGATTTCGGCCCTGCCACCGCGCATCGTTATATCCGCGTTTCTTATGCGACGTCGATGGAGAATCTGCAGGAGGCCGTGCGGAGATTGAAGATATTTTTTGCGAAATGATGTGCGGAGAGGCGGCAACGCCGAAAGCCAATAAAAAAAGGAGCCTTGCAGCTCCTTTTTTATCGTATCTTCATCTGAAGAACATCAGAGGCTGACCATCTGCTCGACGGGCGCTTGCTTCACATGCTCGACATTCGCGATCCCCGCAGGGGTGGCGCTGGCAGTGGTGGTCGTCGCGGCAGCGACAGTGGCGGGTTTCGACACTGGCTTCGCGGCGGCGGTGAAATACGGAACTTGTTTTCCGTAGGCAACTTCTTTCAGGCGGTTATATTCCGACATGACCTTGGCGCCATAGCCGCCATCCGATTCATAACCGGCCGCACCGACATAACTCTTCAGACCGGCTTCCACCGAACCGCCGCGCGTTACATATTCTTTCAAAATAATAGCGCCCACCTTGATGTTGGCGACCGGATTCAGCGCCGCCTTGACGCCACCAAGCTCTTCAAACTTGTCATGATGCACTTTTGACATGACTTGCATCAATCCCTGGGCGCCTACCGGGCTTTCCGCGAACGGATTAAAGCTCGATTCGATGGCCATCACGGCCAGCAGCAGCAGGGGGTCCAGCTTGGTTTCAGTGGCGGTTTCATAAGCAGCCGACACCAGCATGCCGGCGGCATCGCCAGCGACGCGGTAGCGTTTGGCCAGCCAATTGGTGACCAGTTTCTGTTGCCGTGTAGTGGTCGCCATCTGCGGGGCCGGTGCGGCCAGCACAGGCGCTGTTGCCACAGTTGCCGCAGTTGTCATCGTCATGGGATTCATCAGGCTGGTCAAGGGCGGCGGAAGAACCGGCTTGACGGCTTCCCGGACCTGGGCCGTCGGGAAGGCTTCTCCAGCCTCGGCCTGCTCCCCGGCGGTGAACGGCGAGTGCGAGATCACGCGATCGGCAAAGTCCGGATTGATGAACATCGCGCCCAGGATCGTCAGAGCGGCGATGCCGAGGACGGTCAACACATAATGGCTTGCGGTAAATAAATTTCTGGCGCCGGCTTTGGACAGGATCCATTTAGCGGGCTGTTGCACCATGTATTCGGCATCCTGAGATGCCTGTATAGCGTGGTTTGACAATTCAACCTCCAATTTATTGTAAAACAGACAACATTTAGCACAAAGAAATCGCCGGGCCTGTCTGACATCACAATTAGATATGCTCGTTGACGCGCGGATACGCTTGCCGTATCGCATTGCAACGGGCTTCGGTACCATCCGCCTTTTCGATCGCCCCCTCAGGCGCTATATCGATAACAGACAGTATGATTGGGCCTTGGCGTTTGCCTGAAACATTCCCTTAGTGGAATGGACCCGTGTTTTTCTCTTGCCATCCCGTCACCGGGATTATCAAAACGGCAATTGACAAAATATAATCAAAATTAATGAAACGTTGACAATTTTCTTGCTTGCCAATAAGTACAAACTTATGGTCGATTGATTCGAAGTGGCGAATTGTAGAAGGCACTTTATATCAGGTCAATAATATTAAATTGGATTTCTATAACTTTTGAATCTAATATATGCCGCTTCAAAACGCTGAATATCAATAGAATCAGCCCCTAAATCGTCGGTTTGGCCCCATCAGCCCCGTTCTGAATACTTACAAAATTTTATGAAATATACTGATTTACGCGATTTTATTTCTCAATTGCAACAAATTGGCGAACTTAAACGCATTGCCGTACCTGTTTCCCCCTACTTGGAGATGACTGAAATCGCCGATCGCACATTGCGCGCCAGCGGTCCAGCTTTGCTCTTTGAGCAGCCAATCGGAAAAAAAATCCCGGTCCTTGCAAATCTGTTTGGTACCCCGCGCAGAGTGGCTCTCGGAATGGGAGCAGAAGACGTCGCGGCACTGCGCAACATCGGTCATTTACTGGCGCGCTTGAAGGAGCCCGAGCCGCCGAAGGACTTCAAGGATGTATTGGGCCTGGGCACGCTGGTCAAATCCCTGTGGGACATGGCGCCGAAAGAGCAGCGCTCGGCGCCGTGCCAGGACATCGTATGGGAAGCCAACGACGTCGATCTGGGCCGCCTGCCGATCCAGCACTGCTGGCCGGGCGATGCCGCGCCGCTGATTACCTGGGGTTTGGTGATTACCCGCGGGCCGCATAAGAAGCGGCAGAATCTCGGCATTTATCGGCAACAGGTCATCGGCCGCAACAAAGTCATCATGCGTTGGCTCGCCCATCGCGGCGGAGCGCTGGACTTCCGCGAACATTGCCTTGCCCATCCCGGCCAGCCGTATCCGGTTGCGGTCGCGCTGGGCGCCGATCCTGCGACGATGCTCGGCGCCGTCACGCCGGTGCCGGATACGCTGTCCGAATATCAGTTCGCCGGATTGCTGCGCGGCAGCCGCACTCACCTGGTGAAGGCGATCGGCAGCGAACTGCGGGTGCCGGCGTCGGCCGAAATCGTGCTCGAAGGGCATATCTACCCGGACGACAAGCATGCCAGCGGCTATGAACATGCGATGGAAGGACCGTTCGGCGACCATACCGGTTATTACAATGAGCAGGATGCGTTTCCGGTATTCACCATCGACCGCATCACCATGCGGCGCGACCCTATCTATCATTCGACCTACACCGGCAAACCGCCCGATGAGCCGGCGGTGCTCGGCGTGGCGCTCAATGAAGTGTTTATCCCTCTGTTGCAAAAGCAATTCGCCGAAATCGTCGATTTCTATCTGCCGCCGGAAGCCTGCAGCTATCGCATGGCGATCGTGAAAATGAAAAAGTCCTACGCCGGTCACGCCAAGCGCGTGATGTTCGGCGTCTGGAGTTATTTGCGTCAGTTCATGTATACGAAGTTCATCGTGGTGGTCGACGAAGATATCGACATTCGCGACTGGAAGGAAGTCATCTGGGCCATTACGACGCGTGTCGATCCGGTACGCGATACGGTGATGGTCGACAACACGCCGATCGACTATCTGGACTTCGCTTCGCCGGTCAGCGGACTCGGCAGCAAGATGGGAATAGACGCGACCAACAAGTGGCCGGGCGAAACCGGTCGGGAGTGGGGCCGTACGATTACCATGAGCGACGATGTGAAAAAGCGGGTCGACAGCATCTGGAGCGATCTGGGCCTTTGATCGTAAACCGCGTGCCATGGGCCGGTTCTGAGGTACAATTCGTACTGGCGGGCCCCTGCGCATTGCGGCATGGTTAATCTGGTCAGGTCGGGAACGAAGCAGCCACAGCTATTCCCCGCAAGTGCCGCAGACAAGGCTCGCCTCTTCTTTCGTTATCCCTCTTGAAGGCACTATATATAAGGGGGAACGCCGCCGCCGGCTTTCTGCGCTGCCCCTTCCTGCTGGCAGATCGATCTGCCCGCGCCCAGCAGTGTCGCCACACCGATCATCGCAAAAATTGCCGCAACGCCATGCACCGGATGCACCGGCAGCCGAACGGGACGGCGTAGAATGCAACGATTTTTTTAGGATGCGCTGTATGACCCCATCGGATCGGAAACCGGAAGAACCGCGGAAAACCTCGTTCCTGGCGACGCTCGCCGCCGTATTCTGGTCGTTTGTCGGCTTGCGCCGGAGCAAGGATTACGAAAAGGACGTGACCGGACTCAATCCGGTCTATGTCGTGATTGCAGGTTTGCTGGGAGTGGCCATTTTCGTCGGCGTGCTGATCGCCGTGGTCAAGATGGTCGTGCCTTGAATCGGCTTAATGCGGACCATCGAAAACTTATTTTTTGCGTGAAAATTTCTCGCTCAGCTGCGCCAGTTTTTCCGCATGAATGCGGGCGGCGTCGGCGGCCGCTTTTTGCGCTTTGCGTTGTTCCGCGTCTTTCTTGAATCGCTCGCGCAGGATCTCGGAAGCATGCTTGCGGTGCATATCGGTAACTTCTTCCCCTTGCTTGCCCGTCAGATCGAAGCGATGCGTGGCTTTTTCCATGGTCCGCAGATAACGCAGCGAATTGGTATGGATCCCCAGAGCGATACGCAGCACCTTGCGGCTGACTTGCGGCTGCTCGGCGATCAACTGCTTGTCGATGCCGATGGACAGCGGCAGACAGTCGCGGAACGCGGGAAATTGCGTTTGCAGCTGCTTGAGCAACGCGCGGGCCAATTGCGCCGGTGTTTCCCCTTGATTTGCAGCAGGCGCCGCCGCGGTCGATGCGGTTTCCGGCGCGTCGGCGGGTGCCGGCTGGGAAAACGGCACATTACTGCTTGAATTCGGTTTGGTCATCGACGGAGCGTTTATATTTTGGATGCGGGAGCATAGCACGGTCTGTGCGGAAATTGGCGTATTCGGCATAGAGCGGGCAGCGATGGCGCCGCAGCGGTTTTATCGATATTTTCTGATGTGAAAATCATGGTTGAGAATCAGTCGCGTGCTGCCGATCAGACTGTTCAATCCGAAAATAAGTTGCGTCAATACCTCGGCCGGCAAAGCCCATATTTGTCCGGGCGGCGGCGCATGCCCGGTCGCGGCCGACAGCAGCGGGGCGACCCAATCGGCTTCGGGCGTGACGTCCAGCAGGATATCGCCCTCCCCGGTGGTATGCAGGAAGATGGCGTCGCCCTCGCTCAGATAAAAACAAATGCCGTAGCCGCCGGCTCTCGGATCGATGGCGGCCGACTGCAGATCGCGGTTGTAGTTGGCGATCCAGGCCTCCACTTCATAGGTATCGGCCAGGACGATCCAGGGGCGTTGCGGGAATTTCGGTTTTATTTCAGAAAGGTCCATGGGTGTTATCGATGCCTGTGAACGATGCGTGCGGCGCATTGTCCCACGCCGCCGTGCCGCCGGCGTAAAAACGTTATCATGGCGGCGCCACCTTCCAAATCCGATTGGGGAACGATAGATCATGTTTCTGGACTTTTCAACGCTCAACGCACGCGACGCCTATCTGTGGATGTCGTCGACGATCACGCCGCGCCCGGTAGCCTGGGTCTCGTCCCTGTCGGAGCAGGGCGTCGCCAATCTGGCGCCGTTCAGCTTTTTCCAGATGATTACCGGATCGCCGCCGACGCTGATGATTTCGCCTATCGTGCAAACCGACAACGGCAAAAAAGATACCGCGCGCAATATCGAGCAGTCCGGCGAATTTGTCGTCAATCTGGTCCCGTACGCCATGCGCAATATCATGAACGAGACTTCGTTCAGCTACGATGGCCAGACCAGCGAATTCGATGCCTGCGGCGTCGAGCGCTCTCCCTCCGAGCTGGTCAGGCCGCCGCGCGTTGCCGGCGTGCCGGTCAGTTTCGAATGCCGGCTGGCCAGTTTCACTCCCTATCCCGCCGACAAACCGTCCTGTTACGTCATTTTCGGCGAAGTGGTGGCGGCGCATATCGATGAGGCTGTTTTGACTGAAAAAGGCCGCGTCGATCCGGTCCGGCTGGATTTGCTGTCGCGCATGGGGGGAAACTGGTACGGGCGCACCAGCGGGGACGAGAATTTCGAATTGGCCAGGCCGGAAGGCTGGCAAAAATAAGCAAGCGCGGCTTACCCTGCGCTTATCGCGTATTTTGCTCGCGCCATTTGCGGTAAATGCGCAAGGCCACATGCGCGTCGTCCGCCGCGTACAGCATTTGCCGTTCGGTCAGTTGCGGCACAGCCCAGTTGGTGGTCGAGGTCTTTTTCGATTTTTGCAGATGCATGCCGAAAAACTGCGCCACCGCGGTTTTTGCGCCAATGTCGTTGTGTCTTCCGTTGCGCAGCGCTACCGATAAATCCAGCACGTTTTGCGTGTCTATGCCCATTTTTCCGCGCAGGCGTTTGAGATCGTCGCTGAGACCGAAGCCGACTTTCAAAATGTGCGTAGCGCCCAGAACCGCTTCGGCCGCCTTTTGATTGAAATCGCTGCCCACCGGAAACAGATACGCCGCATCGTCGGTCGCCAGTTGGATCAAATGAGGACCGCGCGATTGTTCGCCCTTGACGAAAGTGGGTTTGGATTCGGTGTCGAAGCCCAGGACATCGGCGCGCAGCAATACCGCCAGCGCCTGCTCGGCTTGTTGCTCTGTCGCAATCAAATGTACGTCGGCCAGGGCGATGCCGTTATAGGGCGGCAATTCCGGCGTTGGGCCTTTGGCGATTGTCTTATCGCCGGACGGGAGTCGCTGCAGCGTCATGGGAGGGGAGCGGGCAATGGAATAAGGTCATGATGATAGCCGGTATCGCGAAGTTTGCCCGCCAAAGTCTTCCCGCCGGTGTAAGCGCCTGTATTTGGAAAGCTGGATGAGATTTATCTTAAAGGCAATTCTGTTCCTTGATTTTTCTGTTTGCTGCGTTTCCATGCGCGCTTCCATTCTCGCCATTCTATTTTCCTGCACCGTATAATGCGGCTTTTCGCTTTTAGCGCCCGTCACGCCACTTACAGGAAATCCCGACCGTGTATCGCCGCCTCGCCGTTGCCCCTCAATATCTGTTTCCCAAGCTGCCGATGACGGTATTCGCCGGTCTGGTCGCGAACGCGGAAGCCGGTGGCATGACGACCGGCATCATCCGCTGGTTCATCGGCCATTACGGCGTCGACATGATGGAAGCCGAAAACCCCGATATCCGCAGCTACCCCTCGTTCAATGCCTTTTTTACGCGCGCTTTACGCGCCGGCGTGCGGCCGCTGTCGCCGGCGCCGTTCGTCTGTCCGGTCGATGGCGCCATCAGTCAGTTCGGGTCGATCGAATCGGATCAGATTTTTCAGGCGAAGGGCCATCGCTACTCCACCACCGCGCTGGTCGGCGGTGACCGTGCGCTGGCGGCGCAGTTCGAGCACGGCACTTTCGCCACACTGTATTTAAGCCCCAAGGATTATCACCGCATCCACATGCCGTGCGACGGCAGATTGACACGCATGATTTATGTGCCGGGCGAGTTGTTCTCGGTCAATCCGACTACCGCGCGCGGCGTGCCGGGGCTGTTCGCCCGCAATGAACGCGTGGTCTGCGTGTTCGAATCCGCGCACGGGCCGTTCGTGCTGACGCTGGTGGGGGCCACCATCGTCGGCAGCATGTCCACCGTTTGGCATGGCGTGGTCAATCCGCCGCGGCACGGCAAGATATGCGATTGGCGTTACGAAGATAAACGCATCGAACTGAAAAAGGGCGAGGAAATGGGACGCTTTTTATTGGGTTCCACCGTCGTGATGCTGTTTCCGCAAGGCGTTCTGTCCTTCAACCCGGAATGGGCGCCCGGACGCGCGGTACGGCTGGGAGAGACGATGGCAGGCTGATTGCGGCCTGCCATCGGATTGCGAATTACGGCCGCTCAGGACGGCGCGTTTCAGAACGTTTTAGCTAGAGAAACCACTACGCCGCTGCGCCCCAGGTTCTTGCCGTCAGGCGACACATAAGCGCCCGTGGCGGCGTCCGTAGAGACCCATGCGATACCTGCGGTAATGCCGGCCAGATTCTCGAACGTTTTGCTG
>JAQGLY010000043.1 GCA_028292625.1 Herbaspirillum sp.
TGCATCGGGTCGATGATGGATGCGCCGGACTCTTTTGCTACGTTCTCCAATGATTTCTTGACTCTAAAATATTTCAAGGACTTATCAAGGCTTTGAATGCTGACGCCGCCATCCATCAAATAGAATACGCTTGGGTAGTCCGTTAAATGGCGTCTCACTAGAACATGCGGATCTATTTCCTTACCTGTCGGAATTGGCAATATCAGAAACACTTCTTTGTTGATTCGTCGTAGGTCTTTCATATATTTTTCAAGCTCTGACAGCGCAGCAAGATATTCTTCCTCTTGTCCCTTCAATATCATTTGCGACAACCACCCTGTCCAGAGGCCCGATATAACGACTTTGGTTATATCCTGGTCCGAAGAGGCGAGGTCAAATGCCGAATCCAATAAACCCAAGCAGCGTTTCTGTTCACTGTTGAGTGTTAAATGTTTGATCGGGAGACATCCCCCTTCTGCTGCAAATATCACACTAGCAGTATCGTTTGGTCGCAACCTTATTAATTCTCGTGAACGCACATAATACTGTTGCATATTGCTATCGCCGATGAACAGCGTAGTTTCTTTCCTTGCTGAATCCTGTCGGTATAAGGTCCGGCCCCTAAAGGAAAAAGGCTGAAGGTGGTCCGGATATAAAAAATATCCAAAGATTTTATTCAGCCTCTGGAATTTCACCACTTGCGGTCGGGATTCCAATCCATTCAATTTATAAACGCTATATCCGAGCGATCCAGTTATCGCCATAAGAAATATTAAAGCCAGTGCCTTCATGTTTCTATATGGCCCAAATCGTATCGGCCTCTCTATCGCAAGATATGTCGCGTATGCAAATGCAATGGAAATGATGATAACTTCCGCTCTAACCAAAATGCTAGGCGTATCGCCGGTAACAATCCTAGCGAAAGAAAGTAAAGGCCAATGCCAGAGATAAAGTGGAAAGCTGATCAACCCAAACCAGACCACTATCCGGCGCATCAGAACGGCCTGACTTATCCAGCTATTTTGACCTACCGCAATAAGCAGAGCCGTGCCAGCAACGGGAAGAATCGCTAAAAATCCGGGGAAGTTATCTCCTTTTGAGATAAAAAGTGCGCTGCACACGATCGTGGTCATGGCAAACAAAGAAAGGTAATTCCGCATTGCTGCTGATCTGAATTCGAAGTCTCCCCGACGCACTCCGTAAGCCAATGCAGTGCCGACAAGGAGCTCCCAGAAGCGCGTTAGCGGGGAGTAGAAATCGGCTACAGGATCCGCATGGAATATCGTAGCGCTATAGAGGAATGAGCCAATAGCAACGATCAATGTTACCGCGAGTAGGTTGGTTCGCAATTTCCATGCAGCCCATAAAATAATGGGCCAGACAATATAAAACTGCTCCTCCACTCCCAAGCTCCATAAGTGCAGGAATGGTTTAAGGTCTGCGTCGGCATCGAAATACCCGCTTTCTTGCCAATAAATCAGGTTGGATACAAAACCAGCGCCGCCGGCTGCGTGCTTTCCAAGTTGCCGATATTCGCTGGATAAGAGCGCAAACCACCCAAATATTAGACAGGCCAATAGAACGAGAATCAGCGCCGGAAATATACGGCGAATACGGCGCCCATAAAAGTCGATGAAACTGAAGGAGCCCTGCACTAAGCCGTTAAAGATATGGGATGAAATTAAATAGCCAGATATGACAAAAAATATATCCACCCCAATGAATCCGCCCTTGAACCACTCTGGAAAGGCATGGAATCCGATAACAGAGAGGATGGCTAACGCTCGCAGACCATCAATATCTGCGCGGTAATCTGAAAAAGTTGTATGGCTTTGCTTTATAGATTCTTGTTTTAAGCCGGCTCGATACATATCCCCCGCCATTTGATATTAAAGGCGTGATTATGTTCTATCGGGCTAGCGCCTGCAAATATAACGTCAATTTTACGTCATCTGTGGAAGGCGAAATGTCAGAGGAAGCTCAGTAAATGTTTCAGTCTGCGTGTTGCACATGTAGCCTTGGATTGGCTAATCAGATTACCAACCAATTTTGCCCATCGGCCTTGATGGCTTTTTCAAGATCACCGCTTTTGGTAGCAAATACCCGTTTTACTGGAAAGCCACTTTTCTCCAGCACATAGGCGAGGGGTGCGTATTCGCGCGGATAACGCTGGACGACCTCAGCATCGATTTCCACGATGCCGCGCGGAAAATTGAATGAGCCCATGTCATAGATACACTGACGTTTTAGAATTTTCCATGAGCCGTTGCGTTTCTCAAGAAGGTCATAAAATCGGCTGTGGGAACTGCAGCCCAACCCGAGACTCACGTTTTCGCCCACAATGATTGCATTGGTTTCGGCAATCGCCTTATTGCCATTAATCGTCACCAGTGGCGAGGTGATAACATGCTTCGTCCGTAGATCTGAAGCGCTCATCTGCATCGACCTATCGACAAAATCGGTGAACTTTCCTTCAAACCATGTCACTTCAATGGTGCCGTCGGGATGAAAAAGGTCACGCAGACGTTTCCAGTCAGCCAGATCCCGATGAATCCATCCTGTCATGAGATCCGCAATATTGAGTCGGTCTTCTAAATACGTTTGCATGTTTAGCTCCTGTCTAAGTTCAAAGGGCCGCATCCGCACCGGATTACGGCGGTCTACGAGTCGATGTTGCCGAGGCGGGCGCGCACGCAACAGCAGGTATTCGACCACCGGGGGCGAGTGGTCCGCTTCCGAATCGAGCTGCAGGATCGGTTTCGTAGCCGCTGGACTTCAGGTCGGCGGCGGCGGGGGCGGATGTCGGATTGGTCGGTCATGGCTGCGTTGAAGCAAGGGAGATGTGCCTACGCGGGCGCAAGTCGCTTGAGTGCCTCTGTCACCCCCGCGCCGTAGGCTGGATCGGCCTTCGTACAATTCTCGATGTGCGCCGCCTGTACCGCTTCGGAAGTCCCGCGCATTGCTCGAGCCGTGTTTTCGAACAGAATCTGTTGCTGAGCCAGAGTCATCAGCCTGAAGAGCGCACCGGGTTGCGAATAATAGTCGTCGTCGATACGATGATTCCAGTGGTCAGCCGCGCCTTCGATGGCAAGAGGAGGTTCCCTGAAATCAGGTTGCTCCTGCCATTCACCCCGCGTATTGGGCTCGTATGGGGTTGTCCCGCCGCTGTTGCCGTCCACCCGCATCAAGCCATCACGATGGTAGCTATGGAACGGACACTTCGGTGCATTGACCGGGATCTGGCTGTAATTGACGCTCAGGCGATAGCGCTGCGCGTCGCTGTACGAGAACAGGCGCCCCTGCAGCATCTTGTCCGGGGAGAAGCTGATACCCGGTACGATGGTGGCGGGACTGAACGCGGCCTGTTCCACCTCGGCAAAGAAGTTGTCGACGTTCCTGTTCAGTTCCACCACGCCGACCTCGATCAGCGGGTAGTCCTTCTTCGACCATACCTTGGTCAGGTCGAACGGATTGACATGGTAGGTTGCCGCTTCCACTTCAGGCATGATCTGGACGTACAGCGTCCAGCGCGGAAATTCCTTACGTTCAATGCTCTCGTACAGGTCTCGATGGGAAGACTCCCGATCTGTGCCGATAAGTGCCTGTGCTTCGGCATCTGTCAGATTCTCGATGCCCTGTTGCGTGTGGAAATGAAACTTCACCCAATACCGCTCATTCCCGGCGCTGATGAAGCTGTATGTGTGGCTGCCGAAGCCATGCATGTGGCGGAAGGTACGCGGAATGCCGCGATCGCTCATGACAACCGTCACCTGGTGCAACGCTTCGGGCAACTGCGTCCAGAAGTCCCAGTTGCTCTCCGCGTTGCGCAGGCCCGTGCGCGGATCGCGCTTGATCGCGTGGTTCAGGTCAGGGAATTTGAGCGGATCGCGCATAAAGAAGACCGGGGTATTGTTGCCCACCATGTCCCAGTTGCCTTCTTCCGTGTAGAACTTTAGTGCCAAGCCCCGGATGTCGCGCTCTGCATCCGCCGCGCCGCGTTCGCCGGCCACCGTCGAAAAGCGGGCAAACATCGGCGTTTGCTTGCCGATTCCGGAAAAAATCTTTGCGCGGGTGTAGCGCGTAATGTCGTGGGTAACGGTAAAGGTACCGTGCGCGCCTGCGCCCTTGGCATGCATGCGGCGTTCAGGGATGACTTCGCGATCAAAGTGCGCAAGTTTCTCGAGGAACCACACGTCCTGCAGCAGCGCGGGGCCGTGTGGGCCCGCGGTCTGGATGTTTTGGTTGTCGACAACAGGTGTGCCGAACTCGGTAGTAAGCTTTTTCATTGCGGATTCTCACGTGGTCGGAAAGTTATAAATAGGACTTACACGCTGTGCCAGCGTCACGAATAGCTGAGCGCCTGGCTTCCTTAAAACTACGCCAATTAGCGTCTATATAATCCAATAATTGGAGGTGGCGACCGAGGCGCGGTTAACGCTTCTTCCGTTTCATGATGAGTTCCCCGCGCGCACAATTTCAATTTACGTCAGCCGAGTCACACGTCGGTCCCCGGAGTGGGAAACCTGGTCACATCCGTGGCTTTCAGAGGCTGTCGTGCGCGAACTCGATGCGGGTCCGACACACCCCTTCGTGCAGCGGGCTGAGGCAGGGGGCCGGGTGCGCGAGGTTGCCGTGCCGTGTATGAATCGGCGCAGATCGACCTGCCGGCGATGGAAGCTGGCGGGACGCCGGTCAGTAGATGGTATCGACCGGGATGCCGAACATGTATCCCGCGCCGCGCTCGGTAAGGAGGTAGCGTGGTTTTGCCGGATCGGTCTCGAGCTTGCCACGCAGCCGCATGACTTGCATGTTGACCGTTCGGTTGTAGATCTCGTCGCTGTGCAGGCGCGACATGTCGATGAGCTGGTCGCGCGAAAGGATGCGATGAGGCGCGCCCAGGAAAACAATGAGGAGGCTGAATTCGCCGTTGCTCAGCGACACGTTCCGGCCGTCGCGGCTTTTCAGGCGCCGCGTGTTGAGGTTCAGTTCCCAACCGTCGAAACGATAGGCACGAATGCCCTCCGGCCGGCCCTGTTGTACCTCGGGCCGGCGGCGGCGAAGTACGGCGCGGATGCGTGCGAGCAGCTCACGCGGGCTGAATGGCTTCGTCAAATAATCGTCGGCGCCCAATTCCAGCCCCATGACCCGGTCAGCCTCTTCGCAACGACCGGTAAGCATAATGAGAGGGATCGCCGATTGGTCGCGTAGCCGGCGCGCGAGCGCCATCCCATCCTCGGCCCGCAGCGTGAGGTCCAGAACGACGAGGTCGACCACTTCGCGAGCGAGCAACTCCTCCATCGCACCACCGTCGGCGACGGCCGTGACATGGAACTCATGCTTGCCGAGATAGTCGGCAATGGCTTCCCGGATCATGGGATCGTCATCGACGGCGAGGATATGCGATCTCGCGATCGGTGGCGCGTGTACTTGTATATTCATTTATTGACTGAGAATTCATCATCATAATGGGAGTCTAGCAAAGGTAATCTGCGTACGTCACAGATGTGACCTCCGGCAAGGCGCGCTCAGATAATATACCTGCAATCAGCGCCACCTGAAATCGGCGCGTCCGCCGGCCGCACGAATCGCCGAGTGACAGATTCCGGTACGCTGGGGCCGCATGCCGCACCATCAAACATGACTATAACCAACTACATCCTTATTATTGACGACGACGCGATCATGCGTGAAGCCTTGGCGGATTGGTTGGAGGCCGCGGGCTACAGTGCGCGGAAGGCCGCGGACGGGAATGCCGGACTGGCGGAGGTGAAATCGGACGCACCCGTGCTGGTGATTACCGACATCTGCATGCCAGGAGCGAGCGGCGCGGTGGTGATCGCCGAGTTGAAGCAAAAGTATCCCCAGATTCCGGTCATCGCGATCTCGGGCATGTTCAACTCTGGGAATGGGATGGATGCAGATGCTGCGATCCACCTCGGGGCGGCACTGACGCTGGCCAAGCCGTTCAAGCGCGGCGATCTGCTGCGCGCGGTGGCCGACCTGCTCGGGAGGCCGACGGATAGCTGACGAAGCCGCCGCGGTCGCAAGAAATCCGCCGCATCGTTGCTGACGGAGCGCATTTCTTTCCATTATGAATGGCATTCTAGCGAGTGACCGCGGCGTTTCGGTAGATCGCTCCCAACACGCAAACCGTTGTACGTTACAATCATCAGCAGTTACCGATCTAAACGCAAAGTGCATGCAGGGAAGCGGAGCGGACGCGTCACGACTGGCCACCCACCTTGGCTGATGAGCGCAATCGGTTTAATGAGTCCCGGAATTTCCAGCGACCAGAGTATGCGCGCTGAAAGCGGGAAGGAACGCGTCGGTGTGGAGTAATTCCAATAGCGCCAGGGTACCCAATTTAAGGATCGAGCATGGTACACGCGCCCGTGCTGTCGTACAAACGTATTCATTTAAGTTGATAGCAAGCAATGATGGCCGCGATTCCAGAAGATGTCACCGGAGTACCGTTCGAATCCGTTTTGAATCAGCACCGTCTGGATTTGCCGACCTGCCTGCACTTGGGCAGCGAACTGGCCCGCCTCTTGGCCGGCCTGCATGCCGCCCACGTCATTCATCGCGATATTCGGCCTGCCAGTTTCATCCTCGACGCGCAGCGGCAGCAACTTTTCTTGCGGGACCTGCGCCGAACCGCCTCAGAAGGCCTCGCTTTGGCGGGCAAGGACTTGCCGGGGGATTGGGCTTATGTGTCCCCCGAGCAAACTGGGCGGATCAATCGCCCATTGGATGAGCGAACCGATTTCTATTCATTGGGTGTGTTGCTCTATCGCATGCTGACCGGTCAATTGCCGTTTGCCGCCAGCGATCCACTGGAATGGATACATTGCCACATCGCGTGTAATCCACCGCCACCGTGCGATATTGCGCCCGAGGTGCCACAAGCGGTGTCGGACATTGTGATGCGGCTCATGGCCAAGCTGCCGGAAGAGCGCTACCGAAGTGCGCAAGGCCTGCAAGCCGATCTCGATAGCTGCCTGGCGCAATGGCAGGCATGCCGCTGTATCGAGGCGTTCCCGCTCGGCACCGCAGATGTGTCGGGCCGCTTTCAAATTCCGCACAAGCTCTACGGGCGCGAACCGGAGGGTGCGACGCTGCTTGCCGCCTTCGACCGGATGACGGGCAGCGGCCAGCCGGCGCTGGTGACCGTGTCGGGCTATTCGGGGATCGGCAAGTCGTCGCTGGTTCATGAGTTACAAAGGCCGATTGTGCGCGAGCGCGGTTATTTCATTTATGACAAGTTCGATCAGTACCAGCGCGACATTCCGTACGCCACCATCACCCAGGCGTTTCGGGAACTGGTGCAGCAGCTGCTGGCCAAAAGCGCCCCGCACATCGCACACTGGCGGCAACAGATCCAGGCAGCCGTCGGGGGCAATGGCCAACTCATCGTCGACGTGCTGCCGCAAGTTGAACTCATCATCGGCCCGCAAGCGCCGGTCTCGGCGCTGCCGCCGACCGAGGCGCAACACCGGTTCCGCATGGTGTTCCGGCAATTCGTGATGGCGTTCACGTGCGAGGAGCATCCGCTGGTCCTCTTCCTGGATGACCTGCAGTGGATCGATGCAGCCAGCCTGGCGCTGATCGAGCACCTGCTCACGCACCCGGAGACGTGCTATCTGCTGCTGATCGGAGCCTACCGCGATAACGAAGTGAGCGCGGCGCATCCGCTGATGACCAGCCTCGAGACGATCCGCCGCAGCGGCACACCGGTGACGGACCTCCAACTCGCACCGCTGTCGGCCGTGCATCTGAACCAGCTAGTGGCCGACACGCTGCATGCTCCCCCCGCGTCCTGCAAGCCGCTTACTCACCTCATTTGTGAACGCACCGAGGGCAACCCGTTTTTCTTTATTCAATTCCTGGATGCGCTGCACAAGGAGGGGTTGTTGCGGCTTGATGCGCAACACCGGGCCTGGCAATGGGATCTGGATCAAATCAAGGCGCAGGATTTCGCCGACAACGTTGTCGACCTGATGGTGGGCAAGCTGCGGCAACTGCCGGTCCCAGCGCAGCAGGCGCTGCAGTTCGCCGCTTGCCTGGGCAACACATTCGACCTCCGTCATCTGGCGCTGGTCGGCGGCCCATCGGAGGTCCAGAGTCAGCTTTGCCTTAGCGAGGCCGAGGTTGAGCAAGGCCTTGCGGCGGCGGTGCGTGAAAGTTTGATCGTGCGTACCCACGGTAGCGGCAAGTTCCTGCACGATCGGATCCAGCAGGCGGCTTATTCACTGATTCCGGAAGAACGCCGCACCGAAGTCCACCTGCGTATCGGCTGCGTGCTCCTCGCGAGCATGACGGCGGACGAACTCGCCGAGCATCTGTTCGATGTCGCGAACCAGTTCAACCGGGGCGCCGCACTACTGGTCGAGCGGGACGAGAAAGCGCAGGTGGCGGCGCTCGATCTGCGTGCCGGGCGTAAAGCCAAGGCTTCGACGGCCTATGCGTCGGCATGCGTGTATCTTGCGGCGGGCATGGCTCTGCTCGACGCAAGCCACTGGAGCGACCAATACGAACTCATGTTCAGCCTGTGGCTCGAACGCGCCGAATGCGAGTTCCTCACCGGCTGCTTCGACCAGGCCGAGCGATTGATCCAGGAGCTATTGCGGTGCGCTGCCTCGAAAGTCGATCAGGCGGCCGCCTACCACCTGAAGGTCCAACTGCATGTGGTGAAGTCGGAAAACCCGCAAGCCGTCGACAGCGCGCTCACGTGCTTGCGCCTGTTCGACATCGATCTTCCGGCGCACCCGACCCGGGAACAGGTCCAGGTGGAGTTCGAAACGGTTTGGCGTAACCTCGAGGGCCGCTCGATTGAGAGCCTGATCAACCTGCCGCTGATGACCGATCCGAAACTGCGGGCCGCGATGAATCTATTTTCGGCCTTGTTCGACGCCGCCTACTTTACCGACCGCAATTTGCTGTGCTTGCAGCTGTGCCGCATGGTGAACATCAGCCTGAAGCACGGCACGAGCGGCGCTGCCGCGCACGCCTGTGGTTTTCTCGGGTTCATCCTTGGCCCGGTGTTTCACCGCTATCACGAGGGGTATCGTTTCGCCAAGCTCGGATACGACCTGGTCGAGAAACACCGCTTCATTGCCTACCAGACGAAGGTCTATTTGGCGATGGCGGGAGTTGCCGTATGGACACAGCCAATTGCGAGCGCGCTAGATTTCACTCGAGCGGCCTTTCGTACCGCGATCGAGACGGGGGATCTGGCCTTCGCGTGCTACAGCGTGCACCATATCAACACAGACCTTCTGCTGCGGAGCGATCCGCTCGACGTCGTGTGGTGCGAGTCGGAGCGTGGCCTGGACTTCGCGCGCAAGGCCCGGTTTCGCGACGTTGAGGACACCATTGTGATCCAGCAACACTTCATTTCGACGATGCAGGGACGGTCCGTGACCTTCTCCAGTTTCAACGACATGCAGTTCGATGAGGCGGCGTTCGAGGCGCAGTTAGCGAATAACAGGATGAGCGGGCTGGTCTGCGAGTACTGGATCCTCAAACTGAAGGCGCGGTTTCTGACGGGCCATTATGCCGAGGCTCTCGCGGCAGCCGAGAAGGCGAGGGCATGGCTTTGGGTCGTATCCGGACTGATCCAAATGCTCGACTATTTTTACTACACTGCGCTGACGGTGGCGGCGCTCTATAAGAACGCGTCCGCCGCCGCGCAAGTCGAGTCGCGCGACCTCCTGACCATGCATCGCGAACAACTGTGCGAGTGGGCCGAAAATTATCCGCCGACTTTCCGCGACAAGCACGCACTGGTGTCGGCCGAGATCGCCCGGATCGAAGGGCGAGGCCCCGACGCGATGCAACTGTATGAAGAGGCCATTCAATCGGCTCGCGAGAACGGCTTTGTGCAGAACGAGGCAATCGCGTACGAATGCGCCTCGGCATTTTACCGGACGTGCGGAGTCGATTCGATCGCAGACATGTGTCTGCGACAGGCGCGCGACTGCTATGCGCGTTGGGGCGCCGACGGCAAGGTCAGGCAACTCGACGAGCGCATACCGCAACTGCAAGCTCAGCAGCCGCTTGGCGCGCCCCTCAAACGGATGGACGAAGCGGCTCAGCTGGATTTACTGTCGGTCGCCAAGGCGTCGCAAGCGATTTCCAGCCTGATCGTGCTGGACGAACTGGTCGACACGCTCATGCGGATCGTGCTCGAAAATGCCGGCGCACAGAGTGGTTGCCTGATCCTGGTTCGCCAGGCGCAGTTGTCGCTGGTCGCCGAAACCCATGTTGCGCAACATGATGTGCGGGTCCACATGCGACACGAGCCCAGTCTTCCCGCTGCGGCGTTGCCGGAATCCATACTGAACTATGTCCAGCGTTGCCAGGAGAAAGTCCTTCTGCCGGATGCGGCCGCACCACACCCGTTTGCCTCCGACCCGTACTTTGCCCGGCGGCGGACAAAGTCGCTGTGCTGTCTGCCGATCGTGCGACAAAGGGCGTTGGTCGGGTTGCTGTATCTGGAAAACAATCTCGTCACACACGCGTTTACGCCGGACCGGGTGGCGGTGATGGAACTGCTGGCTTCCCAAGCCGCCATTTCGCTGGAGAACGCCCAGCTCTATGGCAATCTGCAGCGGGAAAACAGCGAGCGCAGGCAGGCGGAAGCGAAACTGCAACGCAGCGAAGCATTTCTCGCTGAAGGACAGAAAATCAGTCACACCGGTAGCTGGAGCTGGCATTTATCCACTGGAAAGCAGGTCTGGTCGGAGGAACTTTACCGGCTCTTAGGTTTCGAGCCTGGGAAAGTCGAGCCAACTTTCGACTTATTCCTGGAACGGCTCCATGCGGAGGATCGACCTGTTATCGACCAAATTCTCACAAATGCAATTCGCGAAAGAAGCGGGTTCAGCATTGAATTTCGCATCGATCTTCCAGATGGATCCATTAAGTATCTCCAGGGAATAAGTCGTCCGATTGTGAATCGAGCGGGCGACGTTGACGAGTTTATCGGTACTGCCAGGGACATCACCGAGCGCAAGCGTGCCCAGGACGAGCACGCGGGGCTCGAGCAGCGGCTGCGTCAGGCCGAAAAAATGGAAGCGGTCGGGCGGCTCGCCGGCGGCATCGCACACGACTTCAACAATGTCCTGGCCGGCATCCTCGCCTACGGCGAAATGCTTTTCGAGGAGACACCTGTTGGCTCGCCGCTCAAGCGCTATGCGCAGAACGTGCTCTGCGCAGCGACCCATGGCCGCGCGCTGGTGGAGCAGATCCTCGCCTACAGCCGTAGCCAGCGCGGCAAGCGCGCGCCAATCGACATCGCTAGCGTTGTCGCCGAGACACTCGAACTGGTCCGCGGCTCGCTCCCGGCCAACATCTATCTGGAGGCGAGCGCCCCGGAGTCGCCTCTGGTCGTGATCGGCGATGCCACCCAACTGCATCAGGTGGTGATGAACCTGTGCAGCAACGCGATTCAAGCGATGAGTGGAGGCGGCACGTTGCGCGTGGCGCTGGAGAGCGTCGACGTTTCTGCTGGGCGAACGCTCTCGCATGGAACGTTGGCGCCAGGCCGTTATGTGTGCTTGACCGTCCTTGACAGCGGATCCGGTATGGACGAGGCGACGCTCTCCCGTATTTTCGAGCCGTTCTTCACGACCAAGGACATCGGCCGTGGCACCGGTCTCGGCTTGTCGCTCGTCTACGCGATCGTCACGGACTCCGGTGGCGCGATCGAAGTGAAGAGCGCGGCAAAGCAGGGCAGCACGTTTACGATCTACCTGGCAGAGTTCGCGTTCGCCGCTGCGTAGTTTTCTTCGCCACACGGGAACCCGCGCAGCAGCGGGGGCTGAAATTCGACACGCCGAACACCAGGCATAGAGCCGACCAACAATCTGGCCGAACGCTCTTTGCCCTCCTCTAAACCTCTTAAAAGTCACGGATGTGACCGGATTTCCGACTCCAGAAACCAATATGTGGCTCGGGGGACGTAAATTGAAACCATTAGCACCGAACACTGGAGACTTTACAAGGTTTTGGTTCTTCATTTCGGCCAGCATATGCCGCAGGTCACAGTGCAGGCGCCGTATGTGTCGGCACTGCGCTACCGGCCCAATCCGTTCGACGTAACCAAGGTCCGGCCGCACACAGACTATCCGCTGCTTCTTGTCGGCACCATGACGCTGAATCTCAACCGAGAGAATCTCTTTGCACAGAGGGGATGGATCGGCGATTACTCAAACCGATACTGGCCACGGCGCACCAATCATCCGCATTTCTGTTGGCGATCTGAAGATGCTGGGGGTTTGCCACATGTAAGGAAGTTGATGCCGAATTTGGCGAAGATACTGCCTGCGATGTAACCGTAATGGTTCTGTCGTGAGCCGTCGGTGTTTCTGGGGGCGCGCACTAGCAATTTCTGCATTTTTTACGTTGTGATTCTAAAACTAAAAACTGGGGTGTGACATGAAATACAGCGTTTCGTTTATGACTGGAATTGTAGTTGTCGTCGGCATGTTGTTTTTCCTTGCAAACCGGGCATGCCAGCCAGCCCCGCTCCAATTCAGCGCCGCATGTTACAGAAGCCCGATATGAAAATTTTCGTTTTCGTCCGCCTATACGGCTTCCATCGTCGCGGCGGAAAATCTCGCAAAGCGTCCGCGCAGTTGGCAATGCACGCCTTCAACAAAGAATTTAACTGATTGGGGAATCGAATGAGCAAAGTAATGGAAAAACAAGCAGCGCAAACGTCCGGTAAACGAGGAGTTACTCAAGACCAACTGATTCGTTGCGAATATTATTCAACCGGTTCAGAGAAGTGGATAAGGATCGGGCTGTCGACGGAGCCAGCCAATCGTGGAAAGACTGAAGCGGTAATTAAAGGCCTCTACACACGCGCGAAACTGAAAGAGCCAAAGCTTATTTGGTTGCCCTCATGCAGCAATGCCGGTGAAATGCCCGCGTAGCGCAAAAACGGACTGAGATGTCCCAGGCGCAAGCCACAAATTCTCCCGTACATCCCGCGACGGCGCAGTGCTTAAAGCGGGACGGCTAGTTGTTTATTTCGTGGGGTTTTGATGAATCTCATACACCGTATTCGCATGCACCTGCTCACGCGCCGCGCCGACCAACTGCTCGAGCGCCACCGCGGTTCGTACCGGCAGAACGTCTAGATGATCAGCTATCCGGTCGGACAACAGAATTCAGTTTGGATATCGACAAGCTGATGTCCAGTGTCGAAATGGGGCTGATTGAAAAACTGGCGGCATAGAAAATAAATATTCAATAATGGAGTAATAAGAATGACTGTCGCACAACGTTTGTATTTACTGATTTTTTCTGCCGTCGTGGGAATGGCAAGTTTGGCTGGTCTTGGCATGGTTCAGATGGACAAGGTCTATACCGCAGCCAACTTCGCCAACATCAATACCGTTCCAAGCCTGCTCACACTGGATGAAGCGTTCAAGGCGACTGCCCAGATACGTGTGCAGGTCTGGGCGCACATGACCTTGAGCGACCATGCCAAGAAGGACGAAATGGTGCAGAAGATGAATGCAGAGCACGCCAAAGTCATTGAGGCCCTGGACAAATACGAGAAAGAGGACATGACCGATGACAAGGACAAGGCCCTGTTAGTAGTCGACCGCAGCGCGCTGGAGGCATACGACACCTTGCGCGCAAAGGTGCTGGCGCTCTCGGACGCGGACAAAACCGAGGAGGCGCGCGATCTGTTTCTCTCGAACCAGGCTGTGGTGAACAAGCTTGCCGATGCTTTTGCCGAACATCGCCAATATAACGCCGACCTGGGCAAGAACGGCGCCGAGGATGCCGCCGCGACGCTGAAGCATTCCAACCAGATGGCTGTCGCCATCGCCTTGTTAGTGATCGCCGGTATCGCGGGGATGGGGCTGATGCTGGCCCGGAAAATTGTCAACGCGCTTAATGAGGCGGTGAAGATTGCACAGACGGTTGCTGCCGGTGATTTGACCGCGCGTATTGAGGTCACGTCCAAGGACGAGACGGGACAATTGTTGCAAGCGCTAAAAGATATGAGTGGCAGTCTGGTGAAAATTGTCGGTGAAGTGCGCACCGGCACCGATATGATTGCCACCGCCTCCGGGCAGATCGCCAGCGGCAATCTCGATCTGTCCTCCCGCACCGAGCAGCAGGCCAGTGCACTGGAAGAGACCGCCTCTTCGATGGAGGAATTGACCGGCACCGTCAGGCAAAATGCCGACAATGCCCGGCAAGCGAATGGACTGGCGGTATTGGCCTCCGAGGTCGCCGTCAAAGGGGGTGCCGTGGTGTCGCAAGTGGTGGACACGATGAGTTCGATCAATGATTCAGCCAAGAAGATCGTCGACATTATCGGCGTCATCGATGGTATCGCCTTCCAGACCAATATCCTGGCCTTGAATGCGGCGGTGGAAGCAGCGCGCGCGGGTGAGCAGGGGCGCGGCTTTGCTGTCGTGGCTTCCGAAGTGCGTAGTCTGGCGCAACGCAGTGCCGCTGCAGCCAAGGAAATCAAGACCCTGATCGACGACTCGGTGGAAAAGGCGGGCACCGGCAGCAAACTGGTGGAACAGGCCGGGGCAACCATGGATGAAGTCGTTGCCAGTGTGAAGCGCGTAACCGATATCGTCGGTGAAATTTCCGCTGCAAGTCAGGAGCAAAGTACAGGCATACAACAAGTCAACCAGGCGATTACGCAAATGGACGATGTGACGCAACAAAATGCCGCCCTGGTTGAAGAAGCCGCTGCCGCTTCGCAGTCGCTGCAAGATCAGGCCGCCAATTTGGCCCACGTTGTCAGTGTATTTAAGCTGGCGGAAAATAAACAACTGGCGCATAAAGCGCCTCCCGTCAGGCATGCAGTAAATATTACGCCTCAACCCGCCCGGCTCGTTAAACCAAAATCCTCAAGCAAATCAACAGTGCCGGTCATATCTTCGCCTAAAAAGGATGCCAATGGTGGTTGGGAGCAGTTTTAAATACGCGATCCTCATGGATGTGGAATGTCGATCGCATCGTAGCCTCTCATACGATAAAATGCGGCCGAGCCGAGCCAGCTGAGCGTAAACACACCGATGATCCCGTAGCCGAGCGAGGTGTAGTTCTCATGCACACTCAGCATCATTGCCCAGAACCTGCCGCTAAGATGGAAATATTCCTGCAGCAGGCTGGCGATGCCGATCGCCGCGATGGACAGGGCTAGCATGGTCGAGGTCAAGGTCAGCATCAGGTTGTAATACAGCTTGCGGACCGGCTTGACGAAGGCCCAGCCGTACACCCGCAGCATGAGCACGCCATCGATCGCATCGACAGTCAGCATGCCGACGGTAAACAGCAAGGGAAACAACAGGATCGTTTCCAGACCGATGCCTTGCGCCGCCTGCATCGCGGACGTGCTGAGCACCGCCACTTCGGTCGCCGTCTCGAATCCCAGCCCGAACAAAAATCCGAGTGGAATCATCTGCCAACAAGTATGGATATTGCCGAACAGCGGACGGAACAGACGTGCAAGAAGATTCCCCTTGTTGGACGGCAGGTCCGCCGCCGAAAGGCTTTCGCCATACTGCATGCGCTGAAATGCACGGTAGATATCGACCAGCAACACCACATTGAACAAGCCGATTGCCAGCAGGAAAATGGTCGATACCGCCGAACTGAGCAGGCCGCCGTATTCCTGCAATTGAGGCAGCAACGGCGCGACTGATGTGGCCATCGCAGCGATCGCAATCGACGCGATGATGACGACCAGAGAATGCCCCAGTGCAAAGCAAAAGCCGACCGTCACCGGACGGCTGCCGTCCTGCATGAGCTTGCGCGTCACATTGTCGATCGCGGCGATGTGATCCGCATCGAGCGCATGCCGCAAACCGAAACTGTATGCGAGCAGGGCGGTGCCGAGCATGGCGGAATTTCCGCGCAGACCGATCAGCGCCCAGGCCCACACGACTAGATTGGCGATACCCAGGAAAAGATACAGCAGATTGATCTTGCGCTTCACCACAGACGCATGATCGGGCGCGCCCATGTCGTAGCGGCGCGCGAAGGAGGCGTTAAGTTTCATGTGTTGCTTTGCCATTTGATTTTCCTCAGTTGAACCACAGCATCGCAGTCATCATCGCTATGCTTGTCGAGATATCGCTCCGTACACTAGGGTCCTGCGTTGGAAAACTCGCAGACAAAATCGCTCGATGTTCGCCCGCGAATTCAATGAATTTCTAACTCACGACACGAGATGAAACATGGCTGTCCTGATACCGCTGCGGCCGGTCCAGTTCACCCGCTTCGATCACATGGTATTCCTCCAGAACCGCGATCAGTGCCATCGCATAACGATCGTAGTAGTTCGAGGTCGTCTGTCCACCGCACGCGTCGCGCTCCCATGCCGCAATCGACGCGATCAATTTCTGGCGAAAGTCTTCCCATTCGAAATGACCTTCCTTCGACAATGCCATCGCCATGCCGAACACTTTGCGCTGCCATTCCTCGCTGAAGTACAACTTGCCCGACGCACGTGGCGGCGAGTCCGGCTGACCCAGCATCTGGTTCGCGGCGAATTCTTCGAATTTGGTAAACATGGCGACCTCAGGCAGCTTGCGGCGAGGGCACCAGCGCTACTCCC
>JAQGLY010000032.1 GCA_028292625.1 Herbaspirillum sp.
GCAAACGAACATGACGCCTGTGGCGTCGGTTTTGTCGCCCATATCAAGGGCACAAAAAGCCATTCCATCGTCGAGCAAGGTTTGCTCATACTGAAGAATCTCGACCATCGGGGCGCGGTTGGCGCCGATAAACTGATGGGCGACGGCGCAGGTATCCTGATCCAGATTCCAGACCAGTATTATCGCGAAGAAATGGCCAAGCAGGACGTAGTCTTGCCGCCGCCTGGCGAATTCGGCGTCGGCATGGTGTTCCTGCCGAAGGAAAACGCTTCCCGCATCGCCTGCGAGCAGGAAATCGAACGTGCCGTGCTGGCCGAAGGCCAGGTGGTGTTGGGCTGGCGCGATGTGCCGGTCGATACCGAAATGCCGATGTCGCCGACCGTGCGCGAAAAAGAGCCGGTCATCCGCCAGATTTTCATCGGCCGCGGCCCGGACATCATGGTGACCGATGCGCTCGAACGCAAACTGTACGTTATCCGCAAATCCTCCGGCCACGCGATTCAGGCGCTGAATCTGATTCACGGCAAGGAATTCTTCGTGCCGTCGATGTCGGCGCGGACGATCGTCTATAAAGGTTTGCTGCTGGCCGATCAGGTCGGCGTGTATTACCGCGATCTGCAAGACCCACGCTGCACCTCTGCGCTGGCGCTGGTGCATCAGCGTTTCTCCACCAATACCTTCCCTGAATGGCCGCTGGCCCACCCGTACCGTCTGATCGCGCATAACGGCGAAATCAACACCGTCAAAGGCAACTTCAACTGGATGCGCGCGCGCGAAGGCGTGATGCAGTCGGCGGTGCTGGGCGACGATCTGAAAAAACTGTTCCCGCTGATTTACGAAGGGCAGTCCGATACCGCCTGCTTCGACAATGCGCTGGAATTGCTGCTGATGGCGGGCTATCCGCTGCCGCAGGCGATGATGATGATGATCCCCGAAGCCTGGGAAAACCACACCACGATGGACGAGAACCGCCGCGCGTTCTACGAATATCACGCTGCGATGATGGAGCCGTGGGACGGCCCTGCCGCCATGGCGTTCACCGACGGCCGTCATATCGGCGGCACGCTGGACCGCAACGGCCTGCGGCCGGCGCGCTACATCGTCACCGACGACGATCTGGTGGTGATGGCTTCCGAATCCGGCGTGCTGCCGATTCCGGAATCGAAGATCATCCAGAAGTGGCGCCTGCAGCCGGGCAAGATGTTCCTGATCGATCTGGACGCCGGCCGCATCATCGATGACAAGGAATTGAAAGACACCTACGCCAACGCCAAGCCGTACAAGCAATGGATCGCGTCGGTGCGCGTGCGCCTGGACGAGCTGAAGGAAGAACCGTCGGAAACCGCGTCGGTGCTGCCGCTGCTGGATCGCCAGCAGGTGTTCGGCTACACTCAGGAAGACATCAAGTTCCTGATGTCGCCGATGGCGGCCACGGCCGAAGAAGCGATCGGCTCGATGGGCAACGATTCGCCGCTGGCGGTGATGTCGAGCAAGAACAAGACGCTGTATCACTATTTCAAGCAACTGTTCGCGCAGGTGACCAACCCGCCTATCGATCCGATCCGCGAAGCGATGGTGATGTCGCTGGTGTCGTTCATCGGTCCCAAGCCGAATCTGCTGGACACCAACAACATCAATCCGCCGATGCGGCTGGAAGTCAGCCAGCCTATCCTGAACTACGCCGATATCGCCAAGCTGCGCAATATCGGCGCGCACACCGGCGGCAAGTTCAAATCGCATGAGCTCAACATCTGCTATCCGGTGGCGTGGGGCAAGGAAGGCATTGAAGCGCGTCTGGCGTCATTGTGCGCCAAGGCGGTCGATGCGGTCCGGTCCGGCCATAACATTCTGATCGTTTCGGATCGCAAGATGGATCAGACGCAGGTCGCGATTCCCGCGCTGCTGGCGACGTCGGCGATCCATCAGCATCTGGTCAGCAAGGGCCTGCGCACCTCGACCGGTCTGGTGGTGGAAACCGGTTCGGCGCGCGAAACGCATCATTTCGCATTGCTGGCCGGCTACGGCGCGGAAGCCATTCATCCATACCTGGCGATGGATACCCTGGCCGAAATGACCAAGAATCTGCCCGGCGATCTGTCGTCCGACAAGGCGATCTACAACTTCCAGAAAGCGATCGGCAAGGGCCTGATGAAGGTCATGTCGAAGATGGGCATTTCGACCTACATGTCGTATTGCGGCGCACAGATCTTCGAAGCGATCGGCCTGAACACGGCATTGGTCGGGAAGTACTTCAAGGGCACCGCGTCGAACGTCGAAGGCATCGGCGTGTTCGAAGTGGCGGAGGAAGCGCTGCGTCTGCACACGGCGGCATTCGGCGACGATCCGGTGCTGCGCAATGCGCTGGACGCCGGCGGCGAATATGCATTCCGCATCCGCGGCGAAGAACACATGTGGACGCCGGATTCGATCGCCAAGCTGCAGCATGCGACACGCGCCAACAATTTCAATACGTACAAGGAATATGCGCAACTGATCAACGATCAGTCCAAACGCCACATGACCTTGCGCGGCCTGTTCGAATTCAAGATCGATCCGTCGCGCGCGATTGCGCTGGATGAAGTCGAAAGCGCCAAGGAAATCGTCAAGCGCTTCGCTACCGGCGCGATGTCGCTGGGATCGATTTCGACCGAAGCGCACGCCACGCTGGCGGTGGCGATGAACCGCATCGGCGGCAAATCGAACACCGGCGAAGGCGGCGAGGACGTCAATCGCTACCGGCAGGAACTGAAGGGCATTCCGATCAAGCAGGGCGCGACGCTGGCGTCGGTGATCGGCGCCGACCAGATCTGCGTCGATACGCCATTGCTGCCCGGCGATTCGCTGCGCTCCAAGATCAAGCAGGTGGCGTCCGGCCGTTTCGGCGTGACCGCGGAATACCTGACCTCGGCCGATCAGATCCAGATCAAGATGGCGCAGGGCGCCAAGCCCGGCGAGGGCGGTCAGCTGCCAGGGCACAAGGTGTCGGAATACATCGCGCGGCTGCGTTTCTCGGTGCCGGGCGTTGGCCTGATTTCGCCGCCGCCGCATCACGATATCTATTCGATCGAAGATCTGGCGCAGTTGATTCACGATCTGAAGAACGTCAATCCGCTGGCATCGATTTCGGTCAAGCTGGTGTCCGAAGTGGGCGTCGGCACCTTCGCCGCCGGCGTCGCGAAAGCCAAGTCGGATCACGTGGTGATCGCCGGGCACGACGGCGGCACCGGCGCATCGCCGCTGTCGTCGGTCAAGCATGCCGGCACGCCGTGGGAACTGGGTCTGGCCGAAACGCAGCAGACGCTGGTGCTCAACGGTCTGCGCAGCCGTATCCGGGTGCAGGCCGACGGTCAGATGAAGACCGGCCGCGACGTCGTGATCGGCGCGCTGCTGGGCGCGGATGAATTCGGTTTCGCCACCGCGCCGCTGGTGGTCGAAGGCTGCATCATGATGCGCAAATGCCACCTCAACACTTGCCCGGTCGGCGTCGCCACCCAGGATCCTGTGCTGCGCGCCAAGTTCTCCGGCAAGCCCGAGCACGTGGTCAACTATTTCTTCTTCGTCGCCGAAGAGGCGCGCCAGCTGATGGCGCAGCTGGGCATCAGCACGTATGACGAGCTGATCGGCCGCGCCGACCTGCTCGACAAGTCGAAGGCGATTTCGCACTGGAAGGCGCAGGGCCTGGATTTCTCGGCCATTTTCTACCAGCCGGCAGTGACTGCGGGCCAGGCGATCTACCACGCCGAAGACCAGGATCACGGCCTCGAGAAGGCGCTCGACCACAAGCTGATCGCGCAGGCCAGGGCCGCGCTGGAAAAAGGCGAGCGCGTCTCGTTCATCTCGCCGGTGCGCAACGTCAACCGCACGGTCGGCACCATGCT
>JAQGLY010000047.1 GCA_028292625.1 Herbaspirillum sp.
GGGTGGGCCAGCGGCCATTCCGGGAAAGTATTGGTGGAAATGCGCTGATGCACCAGCGCCAGCGCGGAGGTGCAACGCGGATCCTGCAGATCGCGGTAATACACGCCGACCTGATCGGCCAGCAGCAGTCCCTTGTAGACGATGGTGCGCGCCGACATCGACGGCACGAAGAATTCCTTGCCGTGGATCAGGTTCAAGGCCTGGATCGCATGGCCCGACGCCTTGCGGATCACATACAGCTTGCGCTCCAGCGCATCGGTGACCATGATGTCCGGACCGCGGCCGATGAAGATCTGGCGGATCACCGGCTCTTTTTCGCGCACGGTAGGCGACATCGGCATCTCGGTATCGACCGGCACGTCGCGCCAGCCCAGCACCACCTGGCCCTCGGCCATCACGGAGCGTTCGATTTCCTGCTCGCACGCGATGCGGGACGCATTTTCCTTCGGCAGGAACACCATGCCGACGCCGTATTCGCCCGGTGGCGGCAACACCACGTCCTGCTTCGCCATTTCTTCGCGGTAGTACTGATCCGGAATCTGGATCAGAATACCGGCGCCGTCGCCCATCAGCTTATCGGCGCCGACCGCGCCCCGATGGTCCAGATTCTTCAGAATCAACAGACCCTGTTCGACGATGGAATGGGTTTTATTGCCTTTGATATGCGCGATAAAGCCCACGCCGCAGGCGTCATGTTCGTTTGCTGGGTCGTACAAGCCTTGCGCATGCATAGCGGTGCTCCACCATATTGACTGTGAGGAAAGGAAGAATAGTGCAGTGCAATCAAATATTCAATAAAAATAAAAAGGGTCGGAGTGAAAATTGAAGGCAACAAACTCCGGATTATTTTTAATTGGGGACAGAGTGATGTCCTATTCGATTTTTCGTGGTTTTGCGCGGCGGGAAACTGTCCTGCCTTACTTTGGATCGGTTTCCCGGGGGATATCAGCGGTTTTCTCCGCGGGGCCGCCCGCGCCTGACGGGCTGCACGCGGCGGCCGCCCTGCTTTTCCAGCGCACTCTTGAATAATGGCGATCCCAGCGCCCAACCTTTCGACAAGCCGGCCTCCAATTGCCGGACTTGTTCTTGCGGCAATTCCTGGTCGGTCAGCGCGCGATAGGCTGCTTCCCGGTCGAACGGCGTATTGCCCAACGCCCAAAACAGCGCATGCTCGGTAATCAGCGCGTCCACCCGCGCGCCGACGTGATGCAGATAGCTGGTCCATTGAAAATCCGCCGGCTGCGCGGCCAGCCCGGCGCGCACCGGAAAAAGCTCGATGAAGCGGCTGCACAACAACAGATACTGCGCCGCCTCGATCACGGTGGCCCGGTAACGCCCCTGCCACAGGGTGCCGCTGCGCTGATATTTGCGATTGAAAAACGGCACATAGTGCCTGCCCACCCACTGCATCATCCGTGCCAGGCCGATCTCGTCGGACGGCGTGGCCAGCAATTGCACCTGATCGGGGGTTACCGCATACGCATGGATCGCGACCTGGAAACGCTTCGCGGCGTCGCGCAGGCATTGCAGGAAAAAGGCATAGTCGTCGGCGCTGCGGAACGCCAGCTGGCCTTCATGACCGCGCTGGATCACGTAATGCACCTGGTCCGGCGCGATGAGGCGGGGCAGACGAGCCATAAAGGGATGGAAAAATGGGAGAAAGACAGGATGGTAGCAGGCGCTGCCGCACAGTGGAGAATGTTGCGTAGGCCAGCGCGCCTCCTTCGATACGGGGCGTTGCCCCTACTCCGGACGAACGGGTTTATTGGACTTGAAGAAAACCGTTCGTCCTGAGTAGTCGCCTCGGCGACGTATCGAAGGGGAGCGCTCACACCGCAAATAATCGGCCGAATTGAAAAGAGCTTTCGCTCAACAGCCTAGCGGAAAGCCGGCTCCCCATAACTACGCAATTTCCGGCTATGCAAACGTTCCATGCCGTTATTGCGCAACAGTTCCAGCGCCTTGATGCCGATTCTCAAATGCTGCTCCACGCGCTGCTCGTAAAAGCTGTTGGCCATTCCCGGCAATTTGATTTCGCCGTGCAGCGGCTTATCCGACACGCACAGCAGCGTGCCGTAAGGCACCCGGAAACGAAAACCGTTGGCGGCCACCGTCGCGCTCTCCATATCCAGCGCAATCGCGCGGCTTTGATTGAAGCGCAGCAACGGAATCCGATGATCGCGCAATTCCCAGTTGCGGTCGTCGACCGACGCCACGGTACCCGTACGCATGATGCGCTTCAAATCGTAGCCTTCCAGCTGCGTAATGCCGGCCACCGCCTCCTGCAGCGCCAATTGCACCTCGGCCAGCGCCGGAATCGGCACCCACAAGGGCAAATCGTCATCGAGCACATGATCGTCGCGCACATACGCATGCGCCAATACGTAATCGCCCATGCGTTGCGCCGCCGACAAGCCGGCGCAATGCCCAAGCATGATCCAGCCGTTAGGGCGCAGCACAGCGATGTGATCGGTAATGGTCTTGGCGTTGGACGGGCCGACGCCGATGTTGACCAGCGTGATGCCGGAGCCGTCCGCGCGCTGCAAATGATAGGCCGGCATCTGCGGCTGGCGCGCCGGCGCGATGCCGGCGGTGGCGGTCTGCTGCCCCGGCGGCGGCGTATCCAGATTGGCGTTCCAGGTCGTCACATTGCCCGGCTCGACGAAGGAGACGTATTGCTGCCGATACGCGCGCTCGTCGGCGTCATCGGTACTCTCCATCATGCGGTGACCCAGCCGCACGAACTCATCGACGTAAAACGCGTAATTGGTGAACAGGACGTAGCGCTGAAACTGATGCGGCCCGGTCGCCGTGTAATGCCGCAGGCGATGCAGCGAATAATCGACGCGCGAGGCGGTGAACAGAGACAGCGGAAGCGGCGCATCCGGCACGCAGCCGCTATCGTAAGTGCCATTGACGATGCGGTCGTCCATCGCCGCCAGGTCGGGCAGATCGAACAGATCCGGCAGATGGCGCAGATGATCCGGATCCAGATCGCCTTCGACATGAATACCGTCCGCAAACGCAAAATGCACTGGAATCGGCTGGTCGCTGACGCCGACTTCGAGCGGCACGTCGTGGTTGTCGCGCAGCAATTGAAATTGATGCGTCAAATATTGGGGAAACAGATCCGGTCGCGTCAGCGTGGTCTGATACACGCCGGGACCGGCGACAAAACCGAATGACATGCGCGCATCGACATGCGTCGCCCGGGCGGTGGTGATGCGTACAAACGGATAACAGGCGCGCGTACGCGTGGGCGGCATCTGGCCGGTGGAGAATTGCTTGAATGCATCGCGCAGCAACTTGGTGTGTGCGGTATAAATCTCGGTGACATAGGCAAGCGCAGCCGCCGGATCGTTAAACTGTTTGGTTGCAAACATTCTTTCTCCAATTAGGCTGATCGAATAAACAATAGCAGATAACACGCGCAGCGACGCGGGCACGGGCATAAAGACGCAACAATAAATTTGGCAAAAAAACAAAAGCAGTCTAAACAGTATCCCCGCGCCGGCGATGAATGCTATTGTCGGCTGGTGCGGCATAGGCGATTCATCCGCAGCACGCCGCGATGCCGTCCACGTTGTACGTCCTGTCCCATCCAAACCATAATGAGGAAAACATGATGACAAAAAAATGGATAAATGCCGCGATGATCCTGTGCTGTTCGCTGTTTCTGCCGCTGGCGGAGGCACAGACCGCCGATCCCGCGCAAAAGCTGCCCAACGTAATGATCCTCGCCACCGGCGGCACCATTGCCGGCACCGGCTCCAGCTCAACCACGACGGTCGGCTACACCGCGGCCAAGATCGGCGTCGACGCGCTGATCGAGGCAGTACCGGAACTGAAGAAAGTCGCCAATGTCCGCGGCGAACAGGTATTCCAGATCGCCAGCGAAAACATGGACAACGCGTCCTGGCTGAAACTGGCCAAGCGCATCAACGTCCTGCTGGCGCAAAGCGACGTGGATGGCATCGTGATCACCCACGGCACCGACACCATAGAGGAAACCGCGTACTTCCTGAATCTGGTCGTCAAGAGCAGCAAGCCGGTGGTGATCGTCGGCGCGATGCGTCCGGCCACGGCGATCAGCGCCGACGGCCCGATCAATCTGTACAACGCGGTTCTGCTGGCCGGCAGCAAGGAAGCGATCGGCAAAGGCGTGCTGGTGTCGATGAACGATCAGATCAACGGCGCGCGGGAGGTCACCAAGACCAACACCTCGACGCTGGACACGTTCAAGTCGCCCGAGCTCGGCTACCTGGGCTATATCCAGGGCAGCAAGCCGTATTTCTATCGCCAGTCCACACGCAAGCACACGATCGACACCGTATTCGATATTTCAAAGCTCGATGTGCTGCCGCAGGTCGATATCGTCTACGGCTACGCCAACGTCAATCCGATCGGGCTTAACGCCTTGGTCGCCGCCGGCGCGAAGGGAATCATCCATGCCGGCGTCGGCGACGGCAGCCTGCCCACCGTCATGGTGCCGGCGCTGTCCGACGCGCGCAAGAAAGGCGTCCTCATCGTCCGCGCCAGCCTCGTCGGCCAGGGCATCGTCGCGCGCAACGGCGAAGCCGATGACGACAAGCTCGATTTCGTGGTCGCCGATACGCTGAACGCGCAAAAAGCCCGCATCCTGCTGATGCTGGCGTTGACCAAAACCAGCGACAGCAAGGAAATTCAAAGGATGTTCTATACGTATTGATCGGAAACGATCGCACAAACGCGGCGATCCGCCGCTGCCTGCCAAAGCCGTCCGCAATCCCAGTGGACGGCTTTTTTCGACCCGCCGGGAAAGTCCTCGAAATCGCCGCGCTTGCAGGCGCCGCTCGGCAGGACGGGCATTTTTGAGAAATATATCGTATTTTGATATATTATGCCGACTTAATAAATCGAAACCATCGTCCATATGACTACCCGCGCGCTATCCAAACATGACTTCGAAGCTCTGTCGGCGTTCCGCTACGAGCTGCGCAGGTTCCTTCGCTTCAGCGAGGAAGCGGCGCAGGGCGAAGGTGTGACGCCGCAACAATACCTGCTGTTGCTGCACATCAAAGGTTTTCCCGGTCGCGAATGGGCCAGCGTCGGCGAACTGGCCGAGCGGCTGCAATCGCAGCATCACAGCGTCGTCGCGCTGATATCGCGCTGCGAAAAGCTCCATCTGGTCAAACGCTCCACCAGCGAAGTAGACCGGCGCCAGGTCAATATTCATTTGCTGCCGGCCGGCGAACAATGCCTGGCCCGGCTGGCGGAACTGCATCGCGCAGAACTGAGCAACCGCAACGCCACTTTCAAAATACCGTCCATCGACGACTAATCATTCCTCCCTCATGTCCTCCCCTCTGCATTTGCACAAGCGCGACTTCGCCACCGATACCCGGGTTCTCACCATTGCGCTGATCGCCGCGGCCATCGGCGCTTGCTGCACGCTGGCGGCCTACGTTCTGCTGAAGCTGATCGGCCTGTTTACCAATCTGTTTTTCTATCAGAGCTTTTCCTTCGTTGCGCGCTCCCCCGCCGGCCATCATCTCGGCGCCTGGGTCATCCTGCTGCCGCCGGCGGGCGGCCTGATCATCGGCCTGATCGCGCGTTTCGGATCCGACAAAATCCGCGGCCACGGCATTCCGGAAGCGATCGAAGCGATCCTGTTCGGCAAAAGCAGAATGTCCGCCAAGGTCGCCGTGCTCAAGCCGCTGTCGTCCGCCATCGCCGTCGGGAGCGGCGGCCCATTCGGCGCGGAAGGGCCGATTATCATGACCGGCGGTGCGATCGGTTCGCTGATTGCGCAACGTTTCCATCTGACCTCGGCCGAACGCAAAACCTTGCTGGTCGCCGGCGCTGCGGCCGGCATGACCGCGGTGTTCGGCACCCCGGCCGCCGCCATCCTGCTGGCGGTCGAGCTGCTGCTGTTCGAACTGCGTCCGCGAAGCCTGCTGCCGGTGATCGCGGCATGCAGCGTGGCGGGCATCGCCCGGCCGCTGCTGCTCGAAGCAGGTCCGCTGTTTCCGCTGCAGACCGCGGCCATCGGCCCCGGCGCGTTGTTGTCCTGCATTGTCGCCGGCGTTCTCGGCGGCGCTTTGTCCGCATTGATGTCGACCGCACTGTACAAAGTCGAAGACATTTTCGGCAAACTTCCGGTGCACTGGATGTGGTGGCCGGCCTTGGGCGGCATCGCAGTCGGCATCGGCGGCTATATCGAACCGCGTGCGCTGGGCGTCGGCTACGACGTCATCAGCGATCTGCTCAACGGCAAGCTGGCAATGGAATTCGCGTTGGGCCTGATCGCGGTAAAAGCCGTCATATGGGTGATCGCACTGGGTTCCGGCACTTCCGGCGGCGTGCTGGCGCCGCTATTGATCGTTGGCGCCGGACTGGGCGTGGCGCTGGCGCCGTGGCTGCCGGGCGGGGACGTCCATCTGTGGGCGCTGGTCTGCATGGCGGCGGTTCTGGCCGGCGTGCTGGGCGCGCCGCTGACCGCGGCCGTATTCGCGTTCGGCCTGACCGGCGACAGCAACGCCTTGCTGCCGCTGCTGCTGACCACCGGCGTGGCTTACGGCTTCACCATATTGACCATGCGCCGTTCGATCATGACCGAAAAAATCGCGCGGCGCGGCTATCATATTTATCGCGAGTACGGCGTCGATCCGCTGGAGCGCCAACACGTCGACGACGTGATGAGCAGGAGCGTGCAGACGATTTCCGCGGACTTGCCCATCGCAGCGGCGCTGGCGCAATACTTCGGTCCCGCGCAAGTGCATCGCTGCTATCCGGTGGTCGATGCGCAGCAGCGGCTGATCGGCGTGGTCGAGCGCAGCAGCTTCATCTCGACTGCCGACGGCGGCAATCCGATCGCCACGCTGTTTCTCGGGGAATTTGACGAACGCAATGCGAACCATACCGCACTGCCGAGCGAAACCTGCCGCATCGCAGCCGCGCGCATGGCTACCCATAGTCTGGAGCGCCTGCCGGTGATCAGCGATCGGCAAAGCCGGCGCCTGATCGGCATTGTCAGCCGCAGCGACATGGTCAAACCGTCGATGCAATTCTTCGATGAGGAACAGCTACGCGAGCGTCTTGCCGGTTGATGTTCCATAAAAGCCCGCATTCCCGCACGCCATCAGCCCTTCCGTAGATGGGCCACATACGCATCGGCAACGCTCGAATCGAGCGTCGATCACTTGCTCGCGTTGGCTGACACCCTCAAGCGCATCACACTGACCACGGCCGCGGCCGCGGCAAACATCGCGCCGGCCAACAACGAATAGGCCGAACCGTGCATGCCAAACATCAAAAACAGCAAAGCTACCAGCGCCGCGCCGGAGGTTTGCCCGAACAGGCGGGCCATGCCGATCACTCCGCTGGCGCTGCCGGAACGCGTCGCCGGCGCGCTGGACATGATTGCGCGCAGATTCGGCGCCTGGAAAAAACCGAAACCGCCGCCGCAGATCGCCATCCGCCAGCAGATATCCCACACATCCGGATGGGGCGGCAACATGGCCAGCGACACCAGCCCGAGCGCCAGCAGCGCGGTGCCGATACTGCCCAGAATGCCGGGCGGGTAACGGTCCGACAGGCGGCCAGCGATCGGCGCCATGATCGCCACCACCACCGGCCATGGCGTCATCAGGAAACCAGTCTCGACCGCCGACCGGTGCAGTATTTCTTCAAAGTAAAACGGTAGCGACACAAACGCCAGACTTTGCGAGCCAAACGTAAATACCGCCGTCAGCGCCGACAATGAAAACGCGGGAAACCGAAATAGATCGACCGGCAGCATAGGCGCCGGATGGCCGGCCTGACGCCGGAGCAAAAGGAAACCGAACACGAAAGCGGCGCCGATTTCCGCCCCCACGATGCCAAAGCCGGCCTGATGCGCGGCCTCGCCCAGGCCCAGCATCAACAAACCGAAGGTCGCCGCCGTCAGCAGCGCCATGACGGGATCGAAACCGTGCTTTGCCATCTCGGTGCGCGGCAGCGTGCGCAGCCCGCAGGCCAAGGCCAGCAATCCCATGGGCACGTTAATCGCGAACAGCCAGGGCCAGGGGCCCAGCGACAGAATCACCGATGCAATCGGCGGCCCCACCGCAAACGATATGGCCACGGCCATCGCATTCAAGCCCAGACCGCGTCCGAGCAGACGAGATGGATAGATATAGCGCAGCAACGCGGTATTGATGCCCATCACGGCACTGGCGCCCACCCCCTGCAGAACGCGTCCGAACACCAGCAACGGCAACGATTCCGCCAGCGCGCAGACCAGCGACGCAACGGTAAATAAAGTAATGCCGAACAGGTAAACGCGGCGATAGCTCATCACTTCGCCCAGCGCCGCGAACGGCAGCAGCGTGGCGATCATCGCCAGTTGATACGCATTGACGATCCACACCGAAGCGGCTGGCGTCGCATGGATATCCAAAGCGATATTGGGCAAAGCGGTATTGGCGATGGCGGAGTCGAGCGTCGCCATGACGACCGCCAGCATCAACGCCACCACCGCCCAGATGCGTTCCGGATTTTCCAGGCCGTCGTGGATCGGCATGGAGAGGGAGGCCGGACTGGACGCGGCGGCGGCGGATGAGTTGGGCATGAGCGGTATTTTCCGGGATAAGACAGCGCATCTGCACCGGCACAGTAAACCGGCGCAAATCGCAGATGATAGCGTTTTCTCTCAAACTCGGCTGAGGCCCTTATATTTTCCCTATCATCGATGCAATAAGGGGGATGCCATTGTGCGGGCCTTTTGCTCCGCTACGCTGTCTTCCAATATCGCGAACAGTGAAAACGTACCGGCAACGCCCAAGCTTATCTTGCTGGCGTCGACCAAACCTTTCATCAGCACGGAAGCTACCGGCGATAAGGTTAACAATAAAAGTGGGAAAATAGATAAGCCGCTTGCGAAATCGAAAGCGGTCTGTTTCGATAAAACTGGAGCGGAACGAACGCCGCAGCACCGGGGCCATGCGATATACACGGCGCCGGTGATAAATGAGCCGATATCGACCCGGTTGCCATCAATCTCCGACAGTAAGATAGTCAGCCCCGCATCCACGCGTTATATCAAATGAAAAACTTTGACAGCCGCCGCCAGCGCTCCGACACTTGCCCCGATAGTGCGTGGATCTACGGACGAGTCGATCCAGCCAAAGGCAACCCCGGCGCTTACGGAACCGATTAATCCGCAAGCGGCCACCCAACGCAGTTTGCGCAATGCTGGGTAAGTATTCATGATCCTCCTCAAAACGAATTAAGTGTTGATTCCCACGAGCGACGAATTTTAATTGAGATGGATGTCCGGCGCCCCTGTAATACTGTGCTAACGCCACGGCCAGACCGCACACCCCGCGACAATCGTCGCGGCCTGGCTGACTTCCTGCAACGCGAGGCTGAAATGTCACCTCAAACCACAGCCAACAATTTAATCGCGGCAATACCCAGCGTACCCAACAATAACAACGACAAAGTCACCGCCCCGGTCACCCGCAAGCCGGCGCGCGCGACGCTGCGCACGTCGACCCCCAAGCCCAGCGCCGCCATCGACACCACCGTCATCAGCGTCGCCACCGACCCGATGGGCGCGTCCAGCCTCGCCGGCAGCCATCCGCTCGACCGCAACCCCATCAGCACCAGAAAACCGACGATGAACCACGGCAGCATCTGCGCCAGCGGCGGCCGCGACTCCGAGCCGCGCCGATTGGTCAGCCCCAACACCAGCACCACCGGGCCCAGCATCAGTACCCGGATCAATTTCACCAGCGTGCCGACCTGCACGCTGAGCAGGCCCCCGGATGCGGTCGCCGCCAGCACTTGCGGCACCGCATACACCGTCAGCCCCGCGAAGACGCCGAACTGCGTCGTGGAAAATCCCAGCCGTCCCGCCAGCATTGGCAAAGCGATCACCACCAGCACGCCGAGCACAGCGGTAAACGCGATCGACGCGGCGACGTCTTCGCTACCGGCGCCGATCACCGGCGCGACCGCGGCGATAGCGGAATTGCCGCAAATCGAATTGCCGCAAGCGATCAGCAAGGCCATGCGGTGCGGCAGCTTCAGCGTCCTGCATATCGCGTAACTGGCGCAAACGGCCAGCACCACCACCGCCGCGATGCCCGCGACCAAGGAAAAGCCCTCGCCAGCAATCGCCTTCGCACTGACCGATGCCCCAAGCAATACCACGGCAACTTCCAGCAAAAACTTGGCGCCGAACTGGATGCCCGGCGCAAAACGCGGCGACAATGGCAAGCAGGAGCGCACCGCGCAGCCGAGCAGAATCGCCAGCACCAGGCTCTCCAGCCAAGCCCGGCCGAAGTACAGGATTTCGATTTTTTGAACCACAAAACTGCCGCCCGTCACCAGCAGACATAAGGCGATGCCCGGCAATGGAGCGGTCAAGGGGTCGTACCATCGGGGGTTCATGATTCGCTTCAATAGTGATTTCGACAAACGCACTATGCGCTGGACAAACTGTTCTATCCATCGCAAAATTCTGGATAAATCGTTAAGTAAAATCAAACGATTGAATTCTGTGCAGGACAAACAGGGAAAACAGGTGAACCAGCGATGACCCTCGAACAACTGAGAATTTTTGTGGAAGTGGCCGAACGCCAGCATCTGACCCAGGCGGCGGCGTATCTATATCTGACGCCATCGGCGGTCAGTTCGGCGATTCGGGCGCTGGAAGACCGCTACGGCGTGCCGCTGTTCAACCGGGTCGGCCGCCGTATCGAAACCACGGAAACCGGACGCGCGTTCCTGATCGAAGCCAAAAGCACGCTCGCCGGGGCCGCGGCGGCCGAGCGCATGTTGTCCGAAATGGGCGGGCTGCAACGCGGTTCGCTGCGCCTGCAAGCCAGCCAGACGATCGCCAGCTATCACCTGCCGCCGCTGCTGGTGGCGTTTCAACAGCGCCACCCGGCGATCGAAATCCAGCTGACCGTCGGCAATACCCAAAGCGTCACCGAAGCCGTGCTGGCCGGCGCGGCGGATCTCGGCTTTATCGAAGGACACGTGGAAAACAACGCGCTGACGATCAGGGAGATAGGACAGGACCGGCTGGCGATCGTGGTGTCGCCCCGCCACCCTTGGGCCGACGGCAGAAAATTGAAAGCGCGCGACCTGACGACGCGGCGCTGGACGCTACGCGAAGCCGGTTCCGGCACCCGCTCGGCATTCGCCGAGGCGCTCCGCGCGCACCGGCTCGACCCCTCCGCGCTCGATATAGCGCTGACGCTACCGTCGAACGAAGCCTTGCTGTCCGCGATCGGCGCCGGCGATCTGGCGACCGCGGTTTCCGAATTGGCGGCCGCGCCGCTGATCGATGCCGGCAAGCTGGCGCGCGCCAACTTTACACTGCCGCCGCGCTCCTTTTATCTGCTGCATCATCGGCAGCGCTATCGTAGCAAGGCGTCGCTGGCGATGGAAGCGGGCATTGGGACAACGGACCGGGAGCAATAAAAAAAGGCCGGATCGCGAACAACGCTTTCCGGCCCCTGCGCTTCATGCCGTCATCAAAACCCGTAGCTGAGCGACGCCACCAGTTGGTTCTTCTGACTCACCCCAAAGCGGTTCTTGCCGCCGAGGATGCCTTGCAGGCCCCAGCTCGCGCCGGTCGCGAAGATCGGCTGCGTCACACCCAGGATCAGATGACGGAACGCACCGCCGACAGGACCGTGGCCGTCCATGCAAGCGTTCACCGCAAAGCCTTGATTCGGGCCGCAGGCGACGCCGGTGGCGGTATCGGTATCGCCCAGATACTTGCCGTTTTTCGCATAGGAGTAGTAACCGAGCGAACCGGTGAACGTCAGCGAATACGGCAACGGCTTGGTGTAATTCAAGGTCCAGTAGGTATCGCCCTTATTGCCCCACACCACGTCCTGCAGCAACGTTTGCGCATTCAATGCGAAGTCGCCGTAGCTGACGCCCAGCTTGGTTTCCAGCGCGTTCGCATGCTTACCGTTCAGATAGATGTAGCCGGTCATGCCGACGATATAGCCGAAGTCGCCGATCTTGCCGTTATACCCGCCGTACAAATCGTTTTCTATCGATTTGTTCGACTGGAAATCGGTGATGCCGCGGTCGGTATACGATTCGCCCAGACGCTGGTACGAATAATTGATCATCGAGCCGAAATAGCCCAGATATATCCCCGACGGCGACAACCAGTCGGCGCCCCATTGCAGCGCCGGCTTATTCGATTCCGGCGCGTCGGCGCCGGAATTGCCGAGCGGCGCTCCAGGCCCATAGGTCGAGGTGATGCCGCGCAATATGTAACGGCTGACCAGATCGACATGACCGGTCAGCGTGGGAGCGTCGGCGGCGGCCTCCTCCGCCATCGCGGAGGAACAGCACAAGCCCAATAATGCGGCTGCCAACGCGGTGCGTGACGCGGCGCGCGACGGAGAACGATTTTTCAACAATGACATAGACCCCCCTAATTCATGGTTAAACAACGTAGAACCAGCTTTTTTCTATTGACTCTTTCTTGTCTCGCTCCGTGGTTCTCTCTTTTTTTGCTTTAATTTTTATGCATTGTTTTTTACTTCGGAGCTTCTTGTCCGTACTTGCGCCAACTCCCCAAATGCGTAATTTCGGTCGATCCGGCGGCGGCGATCGCTTCGCAGACGAATCCCTGCACCGCGCTGCCGTCGGCCAGTTGCACCGTGCCTATGCCCAGCGGCGACGGAATGCCGGCGACGAAGCTGCCGTAGGCCGTTAGCGGCATGCGCCAGACTTCCAGCTCGATCGCCGCGCCGCCGCTGTCGCTGCGCACCATGCCCGGTCGCTTCGGCGCCGCGCCCGGCAATGCATAGAAGCGATAGATCGGCGCCGATGCCGTGCGCTTGAGCAATTGCGCCCCGCGTTCGGTCAATTGCGGGTTTAACGGCAAACCGCTCATGTGCGCGCCGCAGACGGCGACATCGACATAGGCGCCGTTCATCGGAACGGATGCTGCGCTGTCGGGCTCGGCGCCGGCGACGCCTTCGCAGGCGCACAAGGCAATCCCAGTTGCGCCCACCGTGGACGAAGTGACGCGATGCAGACGCGCCGCCAAGGCCAGCAGGCGCGCTTCGCTGAACTCCTGCGCAAACAGTGTCACGCCGAACGGCAGGCCGTCGGACTGAAAGCCCGCCGGCACGGCGATCGCCGACAGATTCAGCAAATTCACGAAATTGGTGTAATAGCCGAGGTTCGAATTGAGCCGGACCGGGTCGTCCTCCATCTGCCGCACCGTGTACGTGGTTCCGGCGGTCGGCGTCAGCATCACGTCGCATTGCTGCCAGGCCTGGGCGGTTCGGCGGCGCAATGCCTGCAGCCGGTATTGCGCCTGAAACGCGGACACCGCATCGATACCGCGCGCCTTGCCGATAATCTCGCGCGTCACCGGAAACAGGGCATCGGGCTGCGCTTCGATGAAATCGGCGATCGCCGCATAGCGCTCCGCCACCCATGGCCCTTCATACAACAGGCGGGCGGTTTCCAAAAACGGCGCGAAGTCGATTTCCACCAGGGTGCCGCCCAGTTCCCGCAATGCGGCGCAGGCCGCGGCAAAGCGCTCCGGGCCGGCCGCATTGCCGAAATATGCCAGATCCTTCGCCGCCGGCACGCCGAAACGGAAACCGTTTGCGCCGAACGGCAGCGGCGGCGCAGCAGGCGCCGTTCTCGAATATGGATCGGCGTCGTCGTAGGCCGCCGCCACCGCTAGCACGGCGGCCGCATCGGCTGCGGTCAATGCAAAAATCGATATCGCGTCCAGCGTCTTGCACGCCGGGACCAGGCCGCGATTGGACAGCAGGCCCAGCGTCGGTTTCAGCCCCACCAGATTGTTCAGCATCGCCGGCACCCGTCCGGAACCGGCGGTATCCGTGCCCAGGCTGAAACTGGCCAGACCCAGCGCCACGGACAGCGCCGAACCGGAACTGGAACCGCCGGAAATGTATTCCGGATTCAGCGCATTGCGCCCCGCTCCATGCGGCGAACGCGCACCGGATAAGCCGGTGGCGAATTGATCGAGATTGGTTTTGCCGAGCGGAATCGCGCCGGCTTCGATCAGCCGCTGCACCACCGCCGCATGCTGCGCCGGCATGTACGCATACGCCGGGCAACCCGCCGTGGTCGGCACGCCGGCCAGATCGATGTTGTCCTTGATCGCAAATGGAATCCCGTACAGCGGCAACGCGGCCGCATCCTGGTCCGCCAGCGCGTCGGCATATTCCCGCAATGCCGCGCGGTCCAGCCGCTGGATCCAGACATGGTGCGTGTCTTCCGCTTCCAGCGCCGGCAGCAATTGTTCGATCAATTGCCGGGGCGTCAGCTCGCGGCGCAGATAACGCTCCCGCAAATGCGGCAGCGACAAATTCAAAGCGGAATTTTGCAACGTCATATCTCTTCCTCATCAAGTTTCAATACAGCGACATTCTGCCCGGCGGCGACCGGCTTGCCTTCGCCGACCAGCCATTCGACGATGGTGCCGGAGCATGGCGCAATCAACGGAATTTCCATCTTCATGGACTCCAGAATCGCCAGGCTGTCGCCCTCTTTAACGATTTGCCCCGGCTGCACCAGCATGCGCCAGACACTGCCCGGCACGCTGGTCGACAGATAGCGGCTGCCGCTCGGCAATGCAATCTGTTCGGATACGGACGGCGCAGCTTCGTCCCGGCGCCATTCGGCCTGGCCGCTGCTGCGCCAGCGCTCGCGCTCGGCTTCGAACGCCGCTTGCTGGCGATTCTTGAACTCGGCGATAGGCGCCGCCTGTTGCTCCAGAAAGCGATGATAATCGGCCAGCGAAAAAGTGGTTTCCTCGATTTTTATATCGAATCTTCCAAGCGGAAAATCGCGCCGGTGCGCCAGCAGATCTTCTTCGCTGACTTCGTAAAAGCGGATCTGGTCGAAGAAGCGCAGCAGCCACGGCTTGCCGTCGCGGAAACTGGCGGTCTGCCGATAGCGGTTCCACATCTGCACGGTGCGGCCGACGAATTGATAACCGCCCGGCCCTTCCATGCCGTACACGCACAGATAAGCGCCGCCGATGCCGACCGCGTTTTCCGGGGTCCAGGTGCGCGCCGGATTGTATTTGGTGGTCACCAGCCGGTGGCGCGGGTCGATAGGCGTGGCCACCGGCGCGCCGAGATACACGTCGCCCAGTCCCAGCACCATGTAACTGGCGTTGAACAGCACGTCGTAGACGTCCTTGACCGAATCCAGGCCATTGATGCGGCGGATGAATTCGATATTGCTGGGACACCATGGCGCATCGGGCCGCACGGTGGTTTGATATTTCTCGATCGCCAGACGGGTCTGCGTGTCGTTCCAGGCCAGCGGCAGATGCACGATGCGCGACGGCACCACCATCCGGTCGACCGGCAGCATGCCGGCTTCCAGCACGGTCAGTTCACGCAGCAGCGCCGGCAACGGCAGGCGGCGATGGTCGTAATGCACTTGCAGGGAACGGATGCCCGGCGTCAGATCGATCAGGCCGGGCATGCGCGCCGCCTCGATCGCCTGCATCAGCGCATGCACGCGGAAACGCAGCGTCAGATCGAGCATGGCCTCACCGAATTCGATCAGCAGATAATCGTCGCCGGCACGCCGGTAGACCAGCCGCGTGCCGCCGTCGATGACGCTTTCGCGCACCAGCGCCGGCATGCGTTCGCCGCGTTCGCTGCGCGGCGGCGCGAACACCGGCATGGCCGGCGCGACGGCTTCGGCGGTGGCGGCGGCAAACACCGCTTCCTGCGCGGCCCGCATCGCAATCGCCTCGTCATCGGCAACCCGGATAAAACGCACGGTATCGCCAGGCTTCAACTGTCCGGTCTTCCACAGATCCGCCGAGACAATGACCGCCGGGCAAACGAAACCGCCCAGGCTGGGGCCGTCCGGACCGAGGATCACCGGCATGTCGCCGGTGAAATCGATGGCGCCGATCGCATATGCGTTGTCATGGATGTTCGACGGATGCAGGCCGGCCTCGCCGCCGTCGGTGCGCGCCCAGCGCGGCTTGGGTCCGATCAGACGCACGCCGGTGCGGCTGGAATTGAAATGCACCTGCCAGTCGGCGCCGAAAAACATGGCGATGTCGTCGTCGGTGAAATAGTCCGGCGCGCCATGCGGACCGTAATGCACGGCGATGTCCCAATGATGGGTGTATGCGGGGATGCAGTGCGCCGGCGCCGCGGCGCCTTCGGGCAGCGCAAGCGGTCTCGGTCGCTCCATCGGCAATTTCAATACATCGCCGCTGCGCACCGCGCGTCCACCGTGGCCGCCGAAATTACCCAGTGTAAACGTGGCGCGGCTGCCTAGATAAGCCGGCACGTCAATGCCGCCGGCCAGCGCCAGATAGGCGCGCACGCCGCCGCCGTCGACCGCGCCGCAGCGCAGAACATCGCCGGGGCAAATGCTGTGCGCCTGCCAGTTGCGCAGGTGCCTATCGACCCTGCCGTCGCTGCTGAGTTTGGCGCACAAGTCAGCCCCGGCCAGGGCGATGGTGCAATAGCAATTGAATTTCAGCGAAGCGCCCTGCAAGGTCATTTCAAGCGTCGCGGCGGCGCTCTCGTTGCCGACCAGGTGATTGGCGAAGCGGTGCGCATACGCATCCATCGGGCCGGACGGCGGAACCCCCACGGCCCACAAACCCTGCCGCCCGGGATAATCCTGCACGGTGGTCTGCATGCCGCCTTCCAGCACATCGATGGTGCGCGGCGCGTAAGCCATTTTCGACAGCATGGCAGTGGTCGGCCGGCCGCTGACGAACGTTGGATAAGCGAGTATGCAGGCCAGATACCGCAAATTGGTTTCAATGCCGTCGATGCGGGTGCCGGACAGGCCTTGCGACAAGGCGGCGATCGACGCTTCCCGGCTGTCGCTCTTGACGATCAGTTTCGCCAGCAGGGGATCGTAATACGGGCTGACGGTGATGCCGCGTTCGATCCAGGTATCCACCCGCAAGCCGCCGGCGAACGCGACTTCGGTCAGCACGCCCGACGAGGGCTGGAAATTCCGGGCCGGGTCTTCCGCATAGACGCGCAATTGCATCGCATGTCCGGTCGGACGCAGCGAGGACTGCACCGGCAGCGTCAATTCGTTGGCGGCGGCGCGGATCATCCATGCCACCAGATCGACGCCGAACACTTCTTCGGTGACGCCATGCTCGACTTGCAGCCGCGTATTGACTTCCAGAAAAAAGAATTCGCCGGTATTGGCGTCGAGCACATACTCGACGGTGCCGGCGGAACGATATGAAATCGATTGCGCCAGGCGCACCGCGGTTTCGGCCAGCGCGATCCGCGTATGCGACGCCAGGCCGGGCGCGGGCGTTTCTTCTATGACTTTCTGATTGCGCCGCTGCACCGAGCAATCGCGCTCGCCCAGCGACACTACCTTGCCGTGGCCGTCGCCAAAGATCTGCACTTCGACGTGGCGCGCCGCCCGCACGAATTTCTCCAGGTAGAGGCCATCGTTCTTGAAATTATTGGCCGACAGATGACGCACCGATACGAAGGCGCTGCGCAATTGCGCTTCGTCGGCGCACAGCCGCATGCCGATGCCGCCGCCGCCGGCCGTGCTTTTCAGCATTACCGGATAGCCGATGCGCAGCGCGCGCTGCGCCGCCTGTTCGACATCGGCCAGCAGGCCGGTGCCAGGCAGCAGCGGGACTTTGGCCAACTGCGCCAGCTCGCGCGCGGTGTGCTTCAGGCCGAACGCGCGCATCTGCTCGGCGGTGGGGCCGATGAACACGATGCCGGCGGCCTCGCAGCTGTCGGCAAAGGCCGCATTTTCGCTCAGGAAACCGTAACCGGGATGAATCGCTTCGGCACCGGTGCGCCGCGCCGCTTCCAGAATCGCATTGGCCGACAGATAGCTCTGCGCGGCTGGCGCGGGACCGATGCAGAGCGCTTCGTCGGCCAGCCGCACGTGCAGCGATTCGACATCCGCCTCGGAATAGACGGCTACACTGGCGATCCCCATGCTGCGCGCGGTGCGGATGATGCGGCAGGCAATCTCGCCGCGGTTGGCGATCAGAATCTTTTTAAACATGCCCGGCGTCCGCCTCCCAGATCAGGAACTGCACCGGCGTCGGATTGTAGGCATTGCAGGGATTGTTCAGCTGCGGGCAATTCGACACCAGCACCCGTACATCCATCTCGGCGCGCATTTCGACGTATTTGCCAGGCGCGGACAAGCCGTCCTCGAAACTCAAGCCGCCTTGCGGCGTCACCGGCACGTTCATGAAGAAATTGATGTTCGGCGCCAGATCGCGCTTGCCCAGGCCGCAATCGGCATGCGCCAGCGCGTGCAGAAAATTGTCGCGGCAGCTGTGCATGAATTTCTTTTGCAGCGCATAGCGCACGGTATTGCTTTCCGCCGCGCAGGCGCCGCCCAGCGTGTCGTGCCGGCCGCAGGTGTCGGCGACGATGGTCAGCATCGGCCGGCCACGATTGGAGCGCAGCACTGAACCGGTGGTCAGATAAATGCCGCCCTGACGCTGGATGGTGTCGGCGGCACTGTAATGCTCATCGGTATCGGCGGCGCTGTAGAACAGCGTATCGACCGCCTGATTGCCTTCCAGGTCGACGATGCGGAAGATCTGTCCCCGCCGTAGCGTATGCAGCCATGGCTCGCCGGCGGCCAGATGATGGTTTTGCGCGGCCTGTGCGGGCTGGAAGCGGCTTTCGATCAATGCGGACATGCTCGCTCCTTAGCGGTAAATGAGTTCGGTGTTGTAGAAGCCGCGCTGGTTTTCCGGGCATGCCATGCGGCAGGCGTCGTTGGCGGCGGGCGGCGGCGATTGCCATGCCACCACGGCCACCTTCTTCGGCGCATAGAGGGTCGCCGGGTCGAACGGATGCGGCGCGGTGGACAGCACCAGCAGCGTGTCCATTTCGAAACGCAATTCGACATGGGCGCCGGCCCGCGCATGGTCCGCGGCAAAATGGAAGCGGCCGTCGCCGTCCACGGTCACCTTGCTGAACAAATTGATGTTCGGCATCAGATCCCGCATGCCCAGGCCCCATTTGCCAAGTTCGATCACCAGGCTGTCCTTGCCGTTGCGTACCATCGCATTGCGATGTTCCTGATAGCGCTGCACGCCGAATTTCCGGGTCAGCGTTTCGGCGTCGCTGACGCCGCACAAGGGATCGTGCCAACCGGCGGTATCGGCGGTGATCGACGCCAGTACCCGTCCCATGTCGGAATACAGCGCATGGCCGGCGGTCAGATGCGCGGTGTGCTGCGCCTTCAGGGTATCCGGCAGATTCAGCCGCTCCTGCCGTTCGTCCGCGCGATACATCAGCAGCGCGACATTGGCGCCACCGTCCGGATCGACGAAGCGCAGCGTGGTGCCGCGTCTGACGCGATACGAACAATGGCCGCCGCCTGGAATCAACTCGCTCCACAACACCTGGTCGCGCGCAATGTCGGTCGCGTATGCGCCGGAATAATCGGGAATGTCCAGCTGTTGGTTCGGGGCAGGCAGGCTATTCATGATGGTTCTCCAATGATCGGCGCGGCTGCCGATTCCAGCACCCGGCGCGTCAGTTTTTGCAGTTGTTCGAGATCGGTCTTCACGCCCGAGGTTTCGCGGATGCGGTCCAGAATGTGGCGTTTGACGGCGATGAAGGCAGGATCCAGTTTCAGGTCCTGTTCGCGCTGCGCTCCAAACGGCACTTCAACGATGGTATCGATGCGGCCCGGACGCGGCGCCAGCACCACGATGCGCTGGCCAAGATAGATCGCTTCCTCGACATCGTGTGTGACAAAAATAATCGTGGTCTTTTCCAGTTGATGCACATGCCGGATGCAGTCATGCATCACTTCGCGCGTCTGCGCATCCAGCGCGCCGAACGGTTCATCCATCAACAGTACGTCCGGCTTGACCATCAGCGCGCGCGCAATCGCCACACGCTGCCGCATGCCGCCGGACAGCTGCGACGGATACGCATCGGCGACGGGCTCCAGATCCATCAGCGACAGCAGCGCATCGGCCCGGCCGGACGCGATTTCGACATCGGCCGACGAGGTGTTGTTGCGGTGATGCCCGAGACGGCGGCAGAACTTGATGTTTTCCATCACGGTCAGCCACGGATACAGGCTGTAGCCCTGAAACACCATTGCGCGATCCGAACCGGGGCCGTCGACCATGGCGCCGTTGCACAGGATGTCGCCGTCGACATACTCTTCCAGTCCGCCTATGGTGCGCAGCAAGGTCGACTTGCCGCAACCGGACGCGCCGACCAGCGTCACGAATTCGCCGGCTGCGACGTCCAGGCTGATATCTTTCAGCGCGTGCACCGCGGCCGGCCCTTCGCCGTAGAATTTTTCCAGATTGCGGACGCTGACTTTGATACTCATGGGCTTACCTCGCATGTAATCAGTGGCTAATCAGTGGCGCAATCAGTGACGCAAATAAGGAAAACACAGGCGATGCAGCCAGCGGAACATCTGGTCGGTCAGCAACCCGATCAGGCCGATCAGCAGAATGCCGGCGAATATCTTGTCGGTCTGCAGGAAGCGTTGCGCCTTCAGGATCGAAAAGCCCAGGCCCGAATTGGCGGCCACCAGTTCCGCGACCACCAGATAGGTCCAAGCCCAGCCCATCGTGATACGCAAGGTCCCGAGTATCGCCGGCCGTGCCGAGCGCAGCAGCACGTGCTGCACCACTTCGCCGCCGGTGGCGCCCATGGTCTGCGCCGCTTCAATCTGCGCTTCCGGCACCTTGGCGATGTCCTCCGCCACCATCAGCACCATTTGAAAGAAGGTGCCGACGAAAATCACCGCCACCTTGGCGCTCTCATCGATGCCGATCCACAGCATGATCAGCGGGATGAATGCCACCGCCGGCAGGTAACGGCTGAAATCGGTCAATGGTTCGAGCAGCGCGCGCACCGGCGCGTAGGTACCGATCAGCACGCCCAGCGGCAGCGCCAGCACCGCCGACGCCAGAAAACCCAGAAACACGCGCGCCGTACTGATGCCGATGTCGGTCAGCAAGTCGTCTTCCAGCAGATAACTGCGGCCTCGCTGCAGCACCGCCAGCGGACTCGGCAAAAATACCGGATCGACCAGACTGCTGGCCGATAGCGCCGCCCAGCAAAGCAATGGAAAAATGAAGCCCAGCAAGGCCAGCACAAAGAAATTGCGCGGCCGCAGCCGGCCCTGCACCGCCCAGGCCGTGCGCCGGTTGCGCGGTTTGCCGCGGCTAGCGGTAATCGCTTTTTGCTGTGTCGGGGACATGGGCGGCAAGTTGCTCATCGCGACTCCTATTTTTCCCGGGCTGCAGTCAGCCTGGCGAACGGCGAAGCACAGCGGGCCGGGCCAGTATCGGCAGCGGGAAAAGCAAGCGGGAATGACGCAGCGACGGCATGCGCAGAAAGATCGGGGCCATGGCGTGAAAAGCGCTGTCGGGATAATCGCATGTTCGGCTCCGAAGTGAGTAAAAGCGAGAGGCGAGCGATCACATGCGTGATGGCCTCCCGGGCTTTTATCCCTCCGTGTAGCTCCGAACATCCCCGCTGCGCGGGAATGCCGCGCATCGCATCGATCGGAGCCGGCTGCTCTCGGACCAGGCATCGCATGTCGAAATGCGACCGGAACCCTAGCGGCCATGCTCAAGAAGCGTCGCCAATATGTATTGACGGTGTTGCGCGCCTCTCGGTGATTTTCTATTAAGCAGGAATGATGCCAGGGGACGCGGCACGGGGACGAATCGCGACGCAAACTTTCAGGAATCCGCCGGAGCGCGAAATCGGTGCGGATTTTGCTCTTTTTAGTGCGGCCCTCCACAATAGGAGCGGCCGCATGCGGCGGTCGGCCCGGCATAGGCCCCGACCCCGGCCGCGGCTATCCGCAACAGAAGGTAAAACGGATTCAGGTTTTTGCTGTCCAAGCCCAAGCTAACCGGCAGTCAAACCATTGCACATCTCTATGTCCGACGACGATGTATTTTCAGATTCGATCACTCAGGTAAAAGGAATAGCGATTTTGCTGGTCGTGCTGGGCCACCTCACCTCGCCGCTGGGTCCTTTCATTTTCTCTTTTCACATTCCCTTGTTTTTTTTCCTGGGGGGAATGTTTATTAAGCCGGACGATGCGCTGCCGGCTTTCGTAAAAAAGAATTTCGTCAGATTAATGGCGCCCTACTTCATCTTCGCGACCTTGGGCATATTGGTGAGCGCCGGCAAAGACGCCTGGTTCCATCAGCCTGCCGTCAATTTTTCGGATAGCGTCAGCGGCATGCTGATCTGGATGGATCACGCACATTTATTGCACTACGGATATGTTTTATGGTTTCTGCCTGCTCTGTTTTGGGCGCGCATATTTTGTATTCTGCTGAACAAATACGTGAAGGCGAACGAAGCGCTGACGCTGCTCTTTTTATGCGCGGTGTCGTACCGGCTTGCGGTCTCTCCCGGCATCGAACTGCCGTTCTGCATGGACGAAGCCGTGATCGCCATGCCGTGGGTCTTGTTCGGTCGACTCTTTTATCGGCAGAGAGATAAATTATTGAATATGCCGGTATGGATGGCGGCTTTCATGGCGCTCTGCTTATGCCTGATCCTCGGACTGCATGCGATGCCCCACATCGATATGGCGGAAAACAAGATCGGCGACATTTGGATATCGCTGCCCTACACCTTTTTTATGATTCTCCTGATTGTCTGGGGAATCTATCGGATCAATCGCCAAGCGCCCGACCTTTTAAAAAAAATCGCCACGCCGATAGCTTTATTCGGCTGGCAATCCATGCTGGTGTATGTTGCTCACGTTTATACGAATACCGCCGTTCACTTTTTAGCCGCCCGCTCTTTGGGAAACGGGGACTGGTACATCGTCCTTCCGATTTCGATGGCGATATTGAGCGCGCTCATATGGCTGAAATTGAGGCGTCCGCGGTATTTTTTATTCAGGTATTTATAGGGCGTCCTGTCTTCGTCCAACGGCCTGTAGTCATTGATGAGCATCGCATAGCGGTGCGCAGCACGGGATTGCCTAGCGCGATAGCCCCCTGCCGCGCCTGATGCAGGCAAATCCGCCTTTCCCGCGCACCGCCTATGCGCCCCTCGTACGCTCATCAATGACTGCAGGCCGCTGGAAGCCAACTACACCAATATGTGTTATGCAGCTATACGCAATATGCGTACCAGCCCGCGGGCATGGCCGCGATGCCCATTTTGCGATCTTTATGGCGGTCTTTCAGCCGGCCGAGCACCAAGTCCGCGCGGCAGGCGTGCGATATCGGTGCACGAGGCGGGACGTTGGCCATCGTTGCCGGGCTCGTCAAATTTATCGTTCGGCTTCAGCGGACCGGCCTCGCCATACTCCAGCAAACGGTAACAAGCCGCGCCATCAACCATTCGACAGATCGGCCACGTCCTCCAGCGCCTTGCGTTCCGCATGGACCGCATGGCGGTGCGCCAGCCACCCGGCCAGCAGCGCCAGCGCGGCGCCGATGGCATAGCCGATGGCGACTGCCCCGCGGCTACCGCTTTCGATCAGCCGCCCAAAAAGAACCGGCGCGATGAAGCCGCCGGTGCCGGTGCCGACCGCATAGAAGATCGAAATCGCCAGCGCCCGCATTTCCAGCGGAAACACTTCACTCACCGTCAAATACGCGGAGCTGGCGGCGGTCGATGCGACGAAGAACACCACCGTCCAGCACAGCGCCAGCGTCACGGCGCTCAGCCAGTCCGCCATGAAGGCTCCGCCGGTGAGCGCCAGGCCGATGCCGGTAAGCGTATAGGTAAGCGCGATCATCTTGCGGCGGCCCATGCTGTCGAACAGCGGGCCCAGCAGCATGGGCCCCAGCACATTGCCGACCGCAAACGGAAAGATATATAGGGCCACCCGATTGTCCGGCACCTGATAGAAGCGCGTGAGCACCAGCGAGTAGGTAAAGAAGATCGCGTTGTAGACAAAGGCTTGCGCCACCATCATGGCCAACACCAGCAGGCTGCGCGTGCGGTAGCGCCGCAGCAGCACGACCGCCACTTCGCGCAGGGGCGGCGTGCCGCGGCCCGATGCGTGCGTGCGTGGCTGAACCGGCTCCAGTGCGCCGTGCTGCTGTCGCACCTGCGCCTCGATCTGCTCGATAATCCGATCGGCCTGCGCCACCCGGCCGTGCATCAATAGCCAGCGCGGACTTTCCGGCACATGGCGCCGCACCAGCACGATGGCGGCCGCCATCACCGTGCCGAGGACAAAGCAGGCGCGCCAGCCGAGCACCGGCCCCAGCACGCGGGGATCGAGCAGCACTAGGCTAAGGGCGGCGCCAAGCGCGGCGCCGATCCAGAAACTGGCGTTGATCGCCAGGTTGACCCGGCCGCGCACCCGCGCGGGAATCAGTTCGTCGATGGCGGAATTGATGGCCGCATATTCGCCGCCTATGCCAAGCCCGGTAACAAAGCGGCAAACCGCGAGAAAAACGAAACCGGTGGAAAAGGCGGTCGCCAGCGTCGCCAGCATATAGACCGCCAGCGTAATCATGAACAGCTTCTTGCGTCCCAGCTTATCGGTCATCCGGCCAAAGACCAGCGCACCGATCACCGCGCCGCCGATATACAGGGACCCGGTCCAGCCCACTTGCGTCGCGGTCAGCCCCAGTGTGTCCTGGCGCTCCAGCACGCTGCCGATGGAACCGATGAGAGTGACCTCCAGGCCGTCAAGCACCCAGGCGACGCCAAGAGCGATCACTACGCGCCAGTGCCATCCGGACCAAGGCAGGCGATCGAGTCGGCTGGGGATATCGCTTGCTGCGGTGATCATTCGCTAGTGGTCCTTTACGTTTCCGGTTTGAATGCTTCTAGTGACGTGTAGGCGATGATAAGCGTTCTACATTTTCCAAGAGCCGCGCACCCAGCATATTTCTGAGTCCACCCGAGAGTTTAGCTTCGACTTCACCGAATGTTGATTGCAATCTTGCCAGTAAATCGCCCAGGTGCTGCTCAGACTCTTCATGCGTCGCGAATTCCGCGCCGCTGATGGTCATGAAGTCTGGAAGTCATTATCGACATCTTCTGCATGAGTAATGCGAACCCGGCGATTAATTTTTGAAAAATCCACCGTCTATAAACATTACATCTATTTGAATATGTTTATAGATATTCTTTAAGTTAAATAAGAACATCTATGGTCATATTTGTAGAAATGAGTGGGAGCGCATGCGCCGCGTTGCGATGCCGGCCCGTTGCAGCTAAGCGGGTGGGGGAAATGGAATGGGAAATCGATGTTTTTGCGCACCATTGCAGACCCGCGCGGCGTCCCTCATGGAAGACATCCGCGGCGGTTCAGCGTGCAGGCCTGCAATGCAGCAGAGAATTTTTTCGTTGGAACCAGGTCTTCGAACGCCTCAGACTTCGCGGCGGCCGGCCTTCCACACCTGCATGACGATAGGAATATCGTCGATCACGCGTACGCGCAAAAAGTCCGCGCGCAAGCCGGTCGCAATCTCGCCGCGATCGTCGAAACCGATCATGCGGGCCGGATTGCGCGACACCATATTGATCATTTTCGAAAAGTCCAGGCCCTCGTTTTGATGCAGCATGAATGCGCCATGCAGCATGCTGGCCGGCACGTAGTCGGATGACAGTATGTCCAGCAGATCGGTGCGCGCCAGTTCCGCCGCCGATACATTCCCGGAGTGCGATCCACCCCGTATGACGTTCGGCGCACCCATGATGATGCCCAGGCCGTGCGTCCGTGCGGTTTTGGCGGCGGCCAGCGAAGTCGGAAACTCGCAAATGCCGATGCCTTCGGCAACGCCTTCAAGCACATGCTCGGCGGTGGTGTCGTCGTGGGTCGCCAGCGTCTTGCCGGCTGCTTTGCAGCTGGCGACCACGCGGAGGCGATTATTCGCGGCATACATGACCTGCCGCTCTATGCAGCCGGCCACGGTTTCATCCACTTTTTCCTTGCTCCATCCGCGCTTGCCGGCGGTATAGACGCGATAGTGATCGAGATTGGTCCATTGCCGCTGCCCGGGCGTGTGATCCATCAGGGACACCAGCTTCAATGCCGGATCGTTGACGTAGGGCGAAAACATATCTATCAAATTCGGCACCGCCAGCTCCAGACGCAGATGCAGAAAGTGATCGGCCCGCAATACGCCGCTGAGGCGGGCGCGGTGCAGATTTTCGATGCAGCTGGTGACCGCGGTGGCGCGCACGCTTTCCGGATCCATCATATCGCCCACGCCAAGCGCGTCCAGCACGGTGGTGATCCCGGCTGCGGCTACCTGGGCGTCATGGGCGATGATCGCCGGCAATATCGGCCAGTTGACCTTTGGACGCGGCGTCAAATGCTTTTCCAGATTGTCCGTATGCAGCTCCACCATGCCCGGCAGCAGATAGTCGCCCTCCCAATCCTCACCCACATTGGAAGCGCCGGCTGAAATGCCGTCGATGGTGCGATCGGCCACCGACAGGCTGCCGATAAATTGCTCTTGCGCGGTGACGATGCGGGCGTTGCGGATATTGATCATGATGGATGGGAAACTGAAATAAGGATTGTTATAAGGTAAGAATGCAAGATCGTCGACAGTTTTTCAGGCAAGTTGTGCGGCCGGCTGCGCCGCCGACAGCGGGAACAGACGGGTCGCCAATGCGCGGCGCACATATTCATCGTGGAAGATGCCGACCACCGCAGCGCCGCGCTCGCATGCTTCCCCGATCATGGCGATGACGGTATCGCGATTGCCTTCATCCAGCGACGCGGTCGGCTCGTCCAGCAACAGGATAGGGAAATCGCTGATCAGTGTACGCGCGATGTTGACGCGCTGCTGCTCGCCTCCGGAAAACGTCGCCGGCGGAACCTGCCATAAGCGCGCCGGGATCTTCAGACGCGACAGCCAGGATTTGGCCTGCTCCCGCGCTTCGTCGGCGTCGATGCCCCTGTTGATCAGCGGCTCGGCGACCAGATCCAGCGTCGAAATGCGCGGGATCACGCGCAGGAATTGCGTGACGAAGCCCAATGTGTCGTTCCTGACCGCATGCACCTGCTGCGGCGAGGCGCTGACCAGATCCACCCATTCGTCGCCGTTTTGCGCCGTATGACGGATCTTCACGCTGCCGCTGCTGGCGCGATAATTCGCATACAGACAGCGCAGCAAGCTGCTCTTCCCGGCTCCCGACGGCGCGTGAATGACCACGCATTCGCCCGCGTCGACATCCATATCGACACCGGAAAAAATCGGCATGTGCAAGCCGCCCTGCATGTGCAGGGTAAATGTTTTCGAGAGTTGCCGGACTTCTATCCGTCGTGACTGATTCATATTACGTCCTAGGCCTGCAATACGGATGACGCCAATAATTGCGTATAAGGATGTTGCGGATCGTCCAGTACCTGATCGGTCAATCCCTGTTCCACGACTTGTCCCTGGCGCATCACCATCAGCCGGTGCGCCAGCAATCTGGCCACCGCCAGATCGTGCGTGACGATGACCGCCGCGACATGCAATTGCGACACCAGTTGACGCAACAGATCGAGCAAGCGCGCCTGCACCGACACATCCAGGCTCGCGGTGGGCTCGTCCATGAAAATCAGGCGTGGCCGGGTTACCAGATTACGCGCGATCTGCAAACGCTGTTGCATCCCGCCCGAGAAATTGCGCGGCAAATCGTCGATGCGGGCGGTGTCGATTTCGACCCGCTCCAGCCAGCTCATCGCTTCTTCGCGGATCTGTCCGTAATGGCGCGCGCCAACCGCCATCAGGCGTTCGCCGACGTTGGCGCCGGCCGATACGTTGGAGCGCAAACCCTCGCGCGCGCTTTGATGGACAAATCCCCAATCCGTGCGCGACAACAGGCGGCGGCGCGCCTCGCTGATCTGGTACAGATCGACCACGCCTTCGTGGCGGGTCGAAAACAATACCTGCCCGGCGCTAGGCGCAAGATGGCCGGCCAGGCAATTGAGCAAGGTGCTTTTGCCGGAACCGGATTCGCCGACGATGCCCAGCACTTCGCCGGGATAGAGCTGCAGATTGATATTGTCGCAAGCGGTGAAATCGCCAAAGCGGTGACTCAGATTTTCGGCGACCAGCAAGGGGGAGGATGGTATCGGCATCATGACGGCTCGCCAGTGGTATCGGCTTGGGCCGCAACCCGCTGCCGGCAATAATCGGAATCGCTGCACACATACATGCGCGCGCCGTGGTCGTCGACGATGATTTCATCCAGAAAGCTGGCGTCGGAACCGCACAAGCTGCAGCTATGCTCCCAGCTTTCGATTTCAAACGGATGGTCTTCGAAATCGAGGCTTTTGACCGTCGTATACGGCGGCACCGCGTAAATCCGCTTTTCGCGACCGGCGCCAAATAGCTGCAGGGCCGGGCTGCGATCGAGCTTCGGATTGTCGAATTTCGGAATCGGCGATGGCCGCATCATGTAGCGGTGATTGACCACCACCGGGTAATCGTAGGAAGTGGCGATCTTGCCCAGGCGCGCGATGTCTTCGTACAAGCCCACGCTCATCAGGCCGTAATCGGCCATCGCATGCAGCTTGCGGGTCTGCTGTTCGCTCGGCTCCAGCCAGCGCAGCGGCTCCGGCACCGGCACCTGATAAATCATGATCTGACCGGACGACAACGGCGTCTCCGGGATGCGGTGGCGGGTCTGGATCAAGGTGGCGTCGACGGTTCGTTCCGTCGTTGCAACGCCCGCGGTGCGGCGGAAAAACCGGCGGATATTGACCGCGTTGGTGGTGTCGTCGGAACCCTGATCGATCACCTTGAGCACATCGTGCCGGCCCAGCACCGCGGCGGTCACTTGAATGCCGCCCGTGCCCCAGCCGTATGGCAGCGGCATTTCGCGGCCGCCGAACGGCACCTGATAGCCCGGAATCGCGACCGCCTTCAGGATGGAGCGGCGAATCATGCGCTTGGTCTGTTCGTCCAGGAACGCAAAATTGTAGCCGGCTTCCGGCTCCACCGCGGCCTGCGCATACTGCTGTTGTTCAATGACGGTTTCCATCATGCCGCTTTCTGTGCATCCGAGGCCGACACATCGGGAAACTCTTCTTCCGCGGCGGCGTCGGCGGCCTGCGCGGTCTGACGGCGCAGCGCCCGCACCAGATTGAGTTCGGACTGGAAGTCCACGTAATGCGGCAGCTTCAAATGCTGCAAAAAACCGGATGCTTCGACATTGTCCGAATGGTATAGCACGAACTCGGCCATCTGCGCCGGCGCGGTGGCCTCTTCGCCCAACTCCTCGCAGCGCAGGGATCTATCCATCAAGCCCATCGCCATCGTCTTCCGCTCGTTATAGCCGAAGGTCAAACCGTAGCCGCGCGTGAAGCAGGCGGCTTCGGTATGCGATCCCGCAAACTGGTTCACCATCTGGCACTCGGTGATTTCGATCTCGCCGATGTCGATCGCGAATCCCAGCTCTTCCGGGACCACCTCGACGGCGACTTTTCCGTGCCGGATTTCGCCGGCGAACGGATGCGTATTCGCATATCCGCGCTGCGTCGAATACGCCATCGCCAGCACAAAGCCTTCATCGGCGCGGGCCAGATTCTGCAGGCGGATATCGCGCCCCGCGGGAAACGCCAACGGCTCGCGCGTCAGGTCACCGGGCACCGGATCGCCTTCCGGCATCGGTTCCTGCTGGATCAAGCCTTCCGCGTTCAGGAAGTCCAGCACGCGGGGCATCGCACGGCCGCTTTCCCGCACTTTCGCGGCAGCGGCCGGCTGCGGCGCATCCGCCACCTGCAAACCGGATTCGGCGGCCAATGAAAAATCCAGCAGGCGCTGCGTGTAATCGTAAGTCGCGCCCAGAACCTGCCCGCCGGGCACGTCCTTGAATGTGCTGGAAATGCGGCGCTCGATCGTCATCTTGGACGTATCCAGCGGCAGCGTAGACAACAGCCGCGGCAGTGTGGTGCGATAGGCGCGCAACAGGAAAACCGCTTCCAGCAAATCGCCGCTGGCCTGCTTGATCGCCAGCGCCGCCAGATCCCGGTCGTACAGCGATCCTTCGGTCATCACGCGGGCGACCGCCAATGGCATTTGCTCGCGAATCTGGGCAATCGACAATTCCGGCAGCGTGGTATCGCCACGCCGGGCGCGCGCCAATGCCAGATAGGATGCTTCGATGGCTCTTTCGCCGCCTTTGACTGCTACATACATTTCGTCACTCCATCAAGCGAGGGGAATTCTTTGCGCAACATTCAAGAGGCAATGGCCGTCGTGCGCGGCAGGCCGAGAATGCGCGATCCGTGGCAGAACACCAGATCGACGCCCATCGGAAATCCGGCGACGTTCTGTTGCCATATCGCGTCGAAATTGCCGGGCAGGCCGCTCACATTGACCGCATGCCTGTCGGCGATCCCCGGACCGGATAAATAACGCGTCGGCCCATCGTCAAGCCCCGGCACCTGCACAAATACGGCCGTCGAACGATCCGGATATTCCATCGTGCCCTGCGCGAATTTTTCCAGTGCGTATTCGGCGTCCAATTGCCGCGCATCGGTGATCACGGCAAAGGCTGCGTCGTCCATCGCGCCGACCAGACGGCAGCCGCAATGAAAACGCAGATACGTCACCAGCGCGACATTGTCCGCGCCACGGTCCAGCCAGACCGCCGTCTCGAAGTCGGCCAGCGTCAGGCATAGCGCGGCGGTAGCCGCAAACATCGGCGCGGGGCATTGCACATCCGCTGCGATGGTCTGTATCAAACCGGGTTCGGACAGGGCTTTAAGGACGGTGCGAAAGGTCGATTGGGTGTCATGCACCGGATCGTCCCACGCCGGCTGCAGTTCGCTTTCCAGGATAGCGCTCATTCGTTTTCTTCCCGCACCATGGCCATGAAATCGACCCGCGTCGCTTCCGCGCGGGCTTCGGTCAACGCCCGTTGCGCCGTCAGCGCCTGCTCTATTGGCGCCAGTACGATTTGCTCGACCTGCGCCGCCGCATCGCTTTGCAGCAAGGCGTCGAAAACCGCCGCCCACTCCGCGTGCCGCGCATCACGTCCGGCGACGTAGGCCACGCCCATCTCGCCGGACGTCAGGCGCAGCGCGCAACGCGTCACCGACATTTCGCCCAGATTGAATTGCTGACCGGTGCCGCCGGTGCGCGCCCGCACCATCGCCAGCCCGATTTCGGGGCGGCGCAGCCAGACATAGGAAGGAAGAGAGCCGTGCCGGCGCGTATATTGGTCGACTGTTTCGGCCAGAATGGCGCCCGGCGCCTTGGCCAGCAATGACATCCAGTGCGCACGCCCCTGCGGGGTTGCGGCGGTTATTTGTGATTTCATGCACGCATTTGAACACTCAATTATTAAAGCTTGATGACATTGTCATATATCTCGACATATAGTGCGTTGTGGAAATGTCAAGATGCGGTAACAATTAGCGCATAGGCTATAAAGCTTTCTCCTCAATCGGACTTCCCGTTGCCATGAACGACACAGCACGCTATGCCATTTATTTCGCCCCCGCCGCCAGCTCTGCCTGGTGGACCGCGGGCAGCCACTGGCTGGGCCGCGACGCCGAGAGCGGCGCCGATTGCCCGCAGCCATCCGCCGCAGGCGTGTCGCCGGACGCATTCAGGCAGATCACCGAGCATCCGCGCCGCTACGGCTTTCACGCCACCTTGAAGGCGCCGTTTCGGCTGGCCGAAGGTTTTTCGGAAGCGCATCTGCTGGCGATGGCGCAAGCTTTCGCCGCGGAGCAGCAAGCGCTGCGGATCGACGGTATCGGCATCCGCCCGCTGAATCGGTTTTTGGCGCTGCAAACCACGGATCGCGGCAGCCGGGAGCGGATTAATGCACTGGCCACGCGCTGCGTCAGTTACTTCGACCTGCTCAGAGCCGCGCCCTCGGCCACGGAATTATCCAAGCGGCTCAGCGCCGGTTTAAGTCCGCGCCAGGAAGCCCTGAATGCGCGCTGGGGCTATCCGTATACAGAGGAAGAGTATCGCTTTCACATGACGCTGACCTGCGAGCTGACGGGCATCCATGAAAATGCCGCGGCGGCGATCGGCGATGCCGCCGGCGCCTGTTTCGCCGAGGCGCTGGCAACGCCGTTGACGATAGACGGTCTGGCCATTTTCAAGGAATCCTCGCCCGGCGCGCCGATGACCGTCTGGAAGCGGCTGCCGTTTTCAAATCGCGCCGCCGCCAACGCCAATGACGCAAACAGCTCTGGCCTGCCTGCGGCGGGCCGCCTCTTTTTCGTCGTCGGCCCATCGGGAGTTGGCAAGGATTCGCTGCTGCAATGGGTGAAAAACCAGCTGTCGGAAGAGGCCGGCCCGATCTTCGCCCGCCGCAGCATCACGCGTGCGGCCCATGCCAGCGAAGCGCACGAGCCGATGACGCAGGAAGCGTTCCTGCAAGCCGCGCAAACCGGTCATTTCAGCATGCGCTGGCAAGCCAACGACACCAGTTACGGCATACGCCGCGGCATCGAAGCCGAATTGAAAGCCGGCCGCGACGTCATCGTGAACGGCTCGCGCGAATACATACCGCAACTGCGTGAGTTATTCCCCGATGCGCAGATACTCTGGATCGCCGCCGATCCCGCCGCGATCAGGCAGCGCATCGAAAGTCGCAGCCGCGAGACCGGCGCGGCGCTGGAAAAGAGATTGCTGCGGGTAACGGAATTCAACGCGCGGCAAGCCGATGGCGTCACGCACATCGACAACAGCGGCCCGCTGGAGATCGCCGGCCAGCGACTGCTGGAGATCCTGCAAGGCCGCACATCGTCCAGCTGAATCCCGCTATTTCCAGGAGCCGTTCGCACTCAATTTAGGAGTGCGAACGGACCCTAAATAAACAGCTTGCGCAGACGCGAAGACGACAGATCGATCACCGACACGGTCACGACGATCATTATCAGCACCGCGCAGGTCTGCGCATACTGGAAGCCGCGAATCACATCCCACAAAATCTGCCCGATGCCGCCGGCGCCGACCATGCCCAGCACCGTCGCCGACCGCACATTGGCCTCGAAGCGATACAGCGTATAGGAAATCCACAGCGGCAGGACCTGCGGCAGTACGCCGAACGCGATTTCTTCTAGGGCATGCGCCCCGGTGGCGCGGATGCCCTCGACCGGCTGCGGATCGATCGCTTCGACTGCCTCCGAAAACAGTTTCGACAAGGTCCCGGTGGTTGCCACGAACAACGCCAGCACGCCGGCAAACGGCCCCAGTCCGACCGCCACAACGAACAGCATCGCAAACACCATTTCGTTAATCGCGCGCGCGGCGTCCATCAGGCGGCGTACCGGCTGGCTGATCCATGGCGGCACGATATTGGACGAAGCGAGCAGACCGCACGGCACCGCGCATACCACCGCCAGCGCAGTTCCCCAAACGGCGATCTGCAAAGTCACCACCATTTCGCTCACATAGGTATCCCAGTCGTGAAAATCCGGCGGGAAAAAACTGGCCAGATAGGTCGTCATATTGCCGCCGTCCCGGAACAGGTCCAGCGGCCGCATGTCCGCCCCTCCCCAGGATGCCATCAGCACCGCCGCCAGCACGCCCCAAAACAGGGTGCGCCCCAAGGGCGGCTTGGGAGGGACCGGCAGCACAACGGCAGCGCGTATTTTCGGTGATGCCGGAATAGTCATTGCTTACACTTTTTCCAGATCGACCAATTTGCGATTGATGACTTCCAGCTTCGCCTTCTTCTCGTCGGCGTTCATCGCGGTATCGGCTTCGATTTTGGTTTTATCCTTGAACAGATTGAGTTGGCGAATCGGATTAAGCTGCGCATCGCTGGAAGGGGCGAAGCCCTTTATCAGCAATTTCGCCAATTGCGCCTGCTCCTGCGTGGCGTTCGGTCCTGTACCGTAACTCAGCAGAAATTCCTTGATCTTTGCCTTGGTTGCTTCCGGCAAATCTTTACGCCAAACCAGCGGATCGGAAGCGATGAGCGGCGATTTCCATACGATGCGCATTTTTTCCGCAACTTCAGGCATACGGGCGACTATCCGATCCATGGTGTCGGAAGCGAACACGGCGGCATCGATCTGCTTGTTGACGACTGCCAGAATATTGGCCTCGTGATTGCTGGTGCGCACTGCTTTGAACGCCGTTTTTGAATCGAGATTGTTTTTTGCAAAAATGTAGTAGCTCGGCACCAGGAAGCCGGAGGTCGAATTGGGGTCGCCCATACCGAAGCTCATGGTCTTGGCGTTTTTCAGAAGATCATCGAGGGTCTTGATCGGGCTGTCCTTCGGCACACCGACCATGCTGTAATAACCTTGCGTGCCATCGGCATTGACCTTGTGCGCGAACACTTCGCCGTTGGAGCGGTCGACCGCCTGCATCGCCGATTCGTTACCGAACCATGCAATCTGCACCTTGCCGAAACGCATGCCTTCAATGACGCCCGCATAGTCGGATGCGAAGAAAGCATTGACTTTGACGCCCAGTTTTTTGCTCAGTCCATCCAATATCGGCTGCCAGTCCTGCTTCATGTTTTGCGACGACTCAGTCGAGATGAACCCGAAGTTGATTTCCTTGCCGGCCTCTTGCGCATGGACCGCGCCACCGGCCAGCACGGCAAAGGCCATGGTTGCGGCGGAAATTATTTTTTTAAACATGATAGATCCCTTGTTAAATGGACGAACAATTACGGATAAGCAATTGGCATAAAAAACTGGTCTGGCTTCAGGCCACCGCGGCCATCGCCGTTGCCGTATCGAATACGGCCGGTGCATCGGCCCGGGGGCGCGTCAACGCATTCGATCCGCCTAAAATGTCTTCTGCTTCGGCGCCGTACAGGTCGCGCAGCATTTGCTCCGACAATGCGCTGGACGGGCCGTCGTATACGACGCGTCCCTTGTTCAGGGCGACCGTGCGCGCACAGAAACGCAAGGCCACGTCAACTTGATGCAATGACACGATGACAGTGGTGCCATCCTCGCGATTGATGTCCGACAATGTTTGCATCACGCGGCGGGCCGATTCCGGGTCCAGCGATGCGATAGGCTCATCGGCCAGTACGACACGCGCTTTTTGAACGATGCTGCGCGCAATGGCTGCGCGTTGCTGCTGACCGCCGGACAACGCCGAGGCACGCTTGTAGGCGTGGTCGGAAATACCGACGCGCACCAGCGCTTCCAGCCCCAACGCCTTTTCTTCCGCGGTGAATATTTTGAAACAGCTGCGCCATAAAGGCATGCGAGACAAACCACCGGTCAGCACATTGGTCAGCACCGGCAGGCGGCCGACCAGGTTGAATTGCTGGAAAATAAATCCGATGTTGCCGCGTACGGCGCGGATATTGCGGTCGATCACACCATTTTTCTGCACCGACCGGCCGTCGACGCGAATTTCGCCGCTGCCGGGATCGCCCGCCGTCAAACCGGACAGATGACGCAGCAAGGTCGACTTCCCGGAGCCTGACGCGCCGATCAACGCGACCATTTCTCCTGCGTTGAACGACAGATTGACCTGATTCAGGGCGGTGAAACCGCCGCGGAATGTCTTTGACAAACCCTTGATTTGAACAGTCATGTTGATAGCCGATCTGCCGTTGGGCGAAGTTGAATCGTTCCAAGCTGGTGGCTCAGGAGATTAGAGTCGAAGTATCGCTATCGAATGTGTCCGGCGTGTGAAAGTAATGTGTCAGCTTGATGACATGCGCCGGCACGAAGGGGGGTGAAGAGAGATGGCCCCGGGATGGGACGCAATAACAGGTGGGAACGCGCCGGCGCCGCCGGCGCGCTTCGGGTACAGAGGGAGGCTCGTGACCGCAATTCCGGATTTTCGCCGGACTCGGGGTCGAAACGGATTTAGGTCTTAATTGTTCACTTTGAAAATTTGCAGCCCAGCCTCGGCCGCCTGCTCCCCCTTGGTGTGAACGACATAAAACCGGTTCAGCGAAGGCACATACACCGAAGTCTTGCCGCCCAAGGTATCCACGTGTTGAATCCGCTGATAACTATCCGGATTTTCCTGCCTGAAGACATCAACCCCTTCCGCACCGGAAACAATCAGGCGATGCCGCTTGGCGTCGAAGGTCATATCGTCGGAAATATTCACGGTATTGAAGGTGGCGATCAGTTTTCCGTTGGTCGAATCGACGACGAACAGCACGCCGGGATTGCGAGACCCGATGAACAACCGGTGATTGGCCTCATCGAAACCCATCGCCGCATTCGAATTCAGGCCGGGAAAGGTCCAGGTCTGCACCACCGATTTGGTCTTCAGATCGATGACGCCGATCTGATTCTTGTCGCGCATATTGACATACAGCCGGTTGGCTTTGCGATCGAGCGCCATGCCCTTCAGTGTAGCGGCCTCGACACGGATGCGGTCGATGACTTCTTTCCGGTCGACCGAAATCAGGCTGATATAGGAGTAATCGGCTTGGGCGCCTTTCCCGCCATTTCCTAGATAAATAATCCTCGATACCGGATCGAACACGCCGAAATCCGGCCCCGCCTCCAGCGGAATGCGCTTGATCAGATGCAGGTCGGTGGCGTCGAGCACATCGCAGGCGGCGTCATGCGCGTCGGCGACGAACAATTCGTTTTTGTCGGGCATCAAGGACAGCATGTGCGGACTCTTGACCAGGTTTGTTACGCTCCTGAGGTGCTCACCCGTTTTCAGGTTGAAGACCTCGATCGAACCATAGTCCTCGGCTGGCACAAACAATCTGTTTTTCTTGAGATCTACCGCGAAATGATCGAAGTCGCCACCGGTAACGGCAGGCAGCGGTATGCTCTTGATTTGCTCCAGAGGCGCCGGCGCCGCGACGGCATTAAAACCGAGACAAACAGTCGACAAGGCAATGAGCTGAATTGCCGAACGCGCTGCAACGAATCTTTTCAAAATTTTCATTTTTATCCTAAAAGTGAATGCTTCCCAGACCACCCCAGCAGCGGCGGCAGGCTATGCTAATCCGCGGCAAGTTGAATGACCGTATGGTGTTTCCTTTTGAAACGGTGGATTAAAGAACGTTAATGCTCCGAATTACAGGCTGCCGGTGAAATGGCTGCACCGATGGCGGCGCTGATCGGCGATGCCATCGGCCTTGGCATCGCCAGTGAGTTCCTGCAACCGTTGGAAAATTTGCAGCCCGGATCCGTTCAACCGGGTGAATGACACGACTTTGGATTTTCCGGCGGCTGACTGAGCCCGCCAGACTATTTCTCGGCTATGCGCGCGTTGTCCTCCGTGTACGGCGAGTGCAGGTGTACCGGCTGCGCGGAGCGCTTGCGCAGCCTCATGTTCAGCATCTCCACCAGCAACGAGAACGCCATCGCGCTATAGACATAGCCCTTCGGTACATGGTGTCCGAAGCCCTCGGCAATCAGCATGACCGCAATCACGACGAGGAAAGCCAGCGCCAGCATCTTGATGGTCGGATGCGTCGAAACAAAACGTCCGATCGGACCAGCGAAGAACATCATCAATGTAACCGAGGCGATTACCGCCGCAATCATCACCGCAATATGGTCAACCATGCCGACTGCGGTAATGATCGAGTCGAGCGAGAACACTAGGTCAATCACCATGATCTGCAGGATTACCGCGCCGAATGTGGCCTTGACCGCGCTGGATGTTCCGCCTTCCGTACCTTCGAGGGACTCATGGACCTCACCGATGCTCTTCCAAAGAAGGAACAGACCGCCGAGGATCAGCACCAGGTCCCTGCCGGAAATTTCCTCACCCCAGACCGGTATCGTAAACAGCGGTGCGGTCAGGCCGACAATCCAGGACAGGATCAACAGCAGGCCGATGCGCATGAACATGGCCACGAACAGGCCCAGACGGCGCGCCACTTCCCTTCTTTCCGATGGCAATTTATCCACCAGGATGGAAATAAAGATGATGTTGTCGATACCCAGCACCAGTTCGAGCGCGGTGAGTGTGGCAAACGCTATCCATATTTGCGGGTCGGCGAGCAGTTCCAGCATGCGAGGTTCTCCTTATTGAGTGTGTTTCTTAAGAAATGGGAGCAAGTGTTGCTCCACTGCACAAAAGAAGGGCGTCACGGAATGAGCGTGCCGCCCTGGGATTAAGTCAGAACAGTTTTATGCGGACGATACCGCTTAGTCCTTGCTTGCAAAACCCAGCAGTTGCAACAGGCTGACGAACAGGTTGAAGATCGACACAAACAGGCTGAGAGTCGCCATCACGTAGTTCGTTTCGCCGCCGCGCACGATGTTGTTGGTCTCGTACAGGATCATGCCCGACATCAACAGCACAAACACGGCGGAAACGGTCAACGACAGCGCCGGAATACTGAAGAATATCGCGGCGAGTCCTGCCAGGAATGCGACCAGAATACCGACGACGAGGAAGCCGCCCATGAACGACAGGTCGCGTTTCGTGGTCAGCGCGTACGCCGACAGGCCCATGAAAATGGCCGCCGTGCCGCCGAATGCCAGCATCACGGTTTGCCCGCCGTTCGGCATGTTCAGGTAGTGGCCGATGATCGGACCCAGCGTGTATCCCATGAAGCCGGTCAGCGCAAACAGGAATGCAACGCCGAGACCGCGCTCGCGGTTCTTATTGACCAGGAACAGCAGGCCGAAATAGCCGAACAGCGTAATCAAGATGCCGGGATGCGGCAGCCGCAAAACGGCCGACAGGCCGGCGGTGATCGCACTGAAAGCCAATGTGATTGACAACAGCATGTAAGTATTGCGCAGCACGCGGTGCACGGCGCCGTCGATAACGGCGGTCGCCGCGCGCGACTGCATACTGTTCGTATGAAGCGAGTTATAGCGGTCAGTCATGCTTAGGTCCTTTTTGCAAAATCGATTGCGGAATTCGGGATGGATAATGCCTGATACAGACAGATCAACCGCGAGCAAGCGCGGGGACTCGCGTCCCTGCCTGATGGATGGGGTATCGATGCATCGGAATCTCCTTTCGGTTAAGACAAGTTGCATCATAAAAGCTGTCCGTCTCTTTAAAAAGCGAAGATAATGGAAGCATTACTTCGTAAAAACCGAACAATGAAATCCTCGAACCTGAATTACCGGCATCTTTACTACTTCTGGATCGTTGCGAAGGAAGGCAGCGTTACCCGTGCAGCCGAGCGATTGGACGTGGCGGTGCAGACGATCAGCGCACAGCTTGCGCTACTGGAACAATCGATTGGAAAAGCCTTGCTCGCGCCGCAGGGACGCCGTCTGGTGCTGACCGAAGCGGGCCGTGTGGCGCTGGCCTATGCCGACCAGATTTTCCTGTTGGGCGAACAAATGCAGGAGGTGCTATCGGAATCCGATATCGGCCGGACCATGCGCCTGACGGTCGGGTTGTCGGACTCGTTGCCGAAGCTGATTGCGTCACGCGTACTGGAATCCGCGCTGCACCTGCGGGAGCGGGTCAAACTGGTTTGCCATGAGGGTGATTTTGAATCGCTGCTGGGCGACCTGTCGGTGCACAAGCTGGACGTGGTGTTGACTGATCGGCCGATTCCCTCAGGCACCACGTTGCGCGCGTTCAGTCATTTGCTTGGCGAAAGTGAAATCGGCCTCTTCGCCGTGCCCAAGCTGGCCGAAACCTACCGCCCCAATTTTCCGGCCAGCCTGCATGGTGCGCCGCTCCTCCTTCCAACTCGCAACCACGTGATCCGCGGGCGGCTTGACCACTGGTTCGAAATCAAGGAAGTGCGGCCGGATGTAGTCGGCGAATTTGACGACAACGCCTTGTTGAATACCTTCGGACGCAGCGGCATGGGCTTGTTCCCCGCGCCATCGGCGCTAGCCAAGGATGTAAAGGAACAGTTCGGCGCGGTGCCGGTCGGCGACATGGAAGTGCGGGAACAGTTTTACGTGATTTCCAACGAACGGAAAATCAAACATCCCGCCGTGGAAGCGATCCTGTCGGAAGTGCACGCCAAGGTGTTTTCCAGATAGGCACTCAACCGGATTCAACGACTGCCCAGGTACAGGCGCCGCAACAAGGCAAGCAGCGCCACCAGCGGCAATACCCAGGCATAGCGCATCTGCATGGTCCACAAAGTCGCGCCACTGACGGCACTCCACAGCAGGGGAACCGGCCACAGCACCCAGGAAGCGCGCGGCGAGAGCGCCAGCAGCGCCAGCGTGACGGCGGCAGTGGGGTCGGGCGCGATTCCAAACATTTCGGCCTGCGGCCAGGGCCGCCCGCTCAGGAGCGCCAGCAGCGGGTAGCCAAGCAAGGCAAGCAGCAGCAAGCCAAGACCGAAACCGTCGCGGTTGGCGGGCAGCTTCCCGGCGAAAACCAGCAGCGTCCCCTGGATCGCAAAGCCGGCTGCAAAATATGGCGCCGCCGAATTGATCGTTGCGTAACGCTCGGCGTGAAACGCCCATGCCACCCACAGCCAGCACAGCCCAAGCAGGATCGCCGCAATGCGTCCGCTGGGCTCATCGGCGCGCCGCGCGCACAATACCAGCGCCACGCCTACTGCGGCGGCAAGCAGGTGCAGCGGCCAGGCGGCCAGATTGTAGAGTTCGATGAGGCGATAATAAGTCCGCGCCGAAAACATCAGCAGGTCGGACAGGGTGTAGGTTGACCATTCGCTCACAGCAAACGTGCGACGTGCGCGCTGATGCTATTGCGGAATGCCGCGGCGGGCATGGGTCCGGATGCCGCCGCCATGTTCTCGCGCACGTGCGCAAGCTGCGAGGTCGCCGGAATTGCGCACGTGACATCCGGATGCGACACGATGAACTTGAGCAGCACTTGCGCCCAGCTGGCGCACCCGATCTCCGCCACCCACGGCGGCAGCGGGTGGCGCCGCAGGGCCTCGGTCAGCTCCCCCCGCCGAAACGGCCGGTTGGCGATCACGGCAATGCCGCGCTCGCGCGCCAGGGGAAGGATGCGCTGTTCCACCTCGCGGTCGACGGCGTTGTACGTCACCTGGACGAAATCGATCGGCTGACCCGCCATGATTTTGAGGATGTCGGCGTGGCGCCGCCCTTCCGAGGTGGTAATGCCGACATAACGCAACTGGCCGGCCGCCTTCATCGCCAGCAGCATCGGCAGATGCTGGTCCAAGGCGAGCAGGTTATGCACCTGCAGCAGGTCGAACCTGCGAATCCGCCATTTGCGGCGCGAATCGTCGATCTGCGCCGGTCCGCCCGAGCTGGTCCAGACCTTGTCGGCCGCAAACAGCCGCGGCGGATGGCCGAGCTGCTGCAGCCCGTCGCCGATAACATCCTGGGCCGAGCCGTACATGGGCGACGAATCGATCATCCTTCCGCCGGCCGCGAAGAATTGGCGCATGACGGCCGTGCATTCGGCGCGCGCGGCACGGTCGTTGCCGACATTGAAGGTGATCCAGCTGCCGAGGCCGACCACGGGCATCGCCTCGCCCGAGGACGGAATGCGCCGGCTCAGCAGCGGTGCGGGCGCGGCTGCTTCCGGGGCCGCGCGCAGCGGCAGCGCCGCGCTGCCGCCCAGTCCCAGCATCGACTGCAGAATCCGGCGTCGGCGCACGGATAGCTTGTGTAGCATCTGAATGTACCTCCAGAGCAGCGGATTGCGCAAAAAGCAGACTTATCAGCATGTCACCACAGATCGGCCGGACATTCAACCAGTCGCTGTCAGCCGACGGAACTGCGTGGCATGAAAAAGCGCACACAACAAAAAACGCAGCCTTATAAGGGCTGCGTTGCTCACTCCAGGCGAGGGTCAATTCCGCCCGGCGGCGGATACCGGCAATCAGCGTATCTTGATTTCGACGTAGCGATTACGCGGCTCCGCCTGCCCTTTTTTTGCCGGCACCAGGGGATCGTCGGCGCCCCTGCCGATGACTTCAATGCTAACCGCATCGACTTTGGCGCGAATCAATTCACGCTGGATTTGCTGCGCGCGGCGCAGCGCGAGTTCGTCATTAAGACGTTTGGCGCCCAGATCGTCCGCATGGCCGGTCACCAGGAACTCACCGGCGGGAAACTGTTTGAAGTCCTTGATGGCCTGCGCCAGCAAATCCTTCGAGGCCGGAGTGAGCAGGTCTTTGCCCAGACTGAAATACAGCAGATATTTACGCGGACGCAGCGGCAGGGATGTCATCACCGGTGCGTATCGTTCCCTCACTTCGGCTTCGTTCAGCATAGTCTGCTTGCCCGCCTTGCCGCCCTGGGTTTCCACCGAAGCATAAGGCGTCGATAAGGTCGATTCGCCACTGTTGGAGCGAATAACAATGCTACTGGGCGTGCCATCGGGTTGCGGCAGCAAGACAAACCGTTCCTTGCTTGCGCAACCGGCCAATATCAGCAGGGGCAGCATGATCCCCGTCAGGTGCTTATTCATCGGGGATATCCACAATAAAATCGGTGCCGCGAATACCGATGGTGGCGCTCGGCGTACTCAGTTGCTGGTTTTCGGGCGCTATCTTGCCGACCATGCCGGTGACAAAGCGCAGTGTGCCCTTGATGAGCCTGGCGATGATTTTGCCGCTGTTCTCGGATGGGTCGAATTGGTATTGCTCCAGTACAAAGCTGGCTTTCGGACCCAGCGACAACAGCGTATCGTCGCGCAGCGTCATGCCGATTGAGCCGTCTCCGGCGGTAACGATGCGGTCTCCCGCGTATAGAGGGTCGCCGACGGCGACAGGCAATATCGTTTGTTGCCGTTGCACGCTGACCGACCCGCGCACGATTTTTACGGTTCCCGCCTTGTCGGCCGCCGCTGCGCAGGCGCAGGCGATTGCCGCGAAAGCGATGAAACAGGTGCAAATCGATCGGAATGGCATATGAATGCAAGCCTGGCCGTTAAAGGCGGCGTATTTTGTTTATTTTCAGCGATTATAGATGAGTTTGGCGATTGTGCAGCCCAGCTCGGGGCGCCCGGCCCGGCCATCGACGAAATCCGTTCGTCTCTTCCGTGTAGGGCGCAGTTGCCTGCCCTGCTGGGCGGCTCAGCCCCCGGGTTTAGCGTGGGTCAGGAAAGTAGCCAGTTCAATGGGCAGAGGAAAAACGATGGTCGTGTTCTTGTCCGCCCCGATCACCGTCAGGGTCTCCAGATAACGCAACTGAATCGCCTGCGGCTCCTGCGCCAGGATTTTGGCGGCTTCGTATAGTTTCTCCGAAGCCTGCAATTCGCCCTCGGCATGAATCACCTTGGCGCGCCGCTCGCGCTCGGCTTCAGCTTGCCGGGCGATGGCCCGGATCATGGATTCAGTGAGGTCGACCTGTTTAATCTCGACATTGGCGACTTTGATCCCCCATGAGTCGGTTTGCATATCGAGCGAATCCCGAATGTCCTGATTCAGCTTTTCACGCTCGGCCAGCATATCGTCCAGACTGTGCTTGCCCAACACCGAGCGCAACATGGTTTGCGCCAACTGGCTCGTCGCGTTAAGGTAATTCACCACCTGGATGATCGCCTTCTCCGGATCGATGATGCGGAAATACACCACCGCGCTGACTTTCACGGAAACGTTGTCGCGCGAGATGACATCCTGGGTCGGCACCTCCAGCACCACGGTGCGCAAATCCACCCGCACCACCTGCTGGATCGCGGGGATGATGAAGACCAGCCCCGGCCCCTTCACCTTCCGGAAGCGCCCCAAAGTAAAGACAACGCCACGCTCATACTCCCGGAAAATCCGGACTGCCGAGATGAGCAAAATGGCTGCCGCAAAGGCAAGGAAAGGCCCAAACCAGTTTAACGCGGAGAACATCATGAATCTCCTTTCGCCGTTCTTGGGGAAGCGTCAAAGTCGAAGGCCAGGCGGCGACGGCGTACGGCCAATTCCAGGGCGTGCCACGCAAAAAGCCGGTATTTCCGTTCGCGCAGCAGAGGGCTGCTCGCTAGCGAATGTGACTGAGAAAAGGAGGAGAAATTCGATAAAACGCTAAAAATATTCCCGGCATCTTGGCGATCGTTGTATTACCTCGGCCGTTCTATTATTTCGCGAGCAATTCGATCTTGCCGATCATAGAAATCCCTGGTGCCGATGTCGCCATTGTTATGTTGTCTTGATGGAATCAAGTGTTCCATCTCAAGCGTTAACTCGTCATCTATTTCTACGTCTTCTTCACTTCCCCAGCTTGTATTCATGGATCCTCCTAAAAATATGATGCACGCATTTGCCTGCGGCCTAAGTGGCGGAATCGCGCGGTCATCGGCCAGTATGGCCAGCGCAAACAGGCGTTCTTCTAGACTCCGCAACCGGCGGAGCGGCGCGCCAGCAGCGGCGTGGCGAAAAAAAACCTCGAATTCTTTACAAAATTCGAGGGGCAATTAATACCATTTCTTTATCAAAATCAGATACTTATATATTTTTCTTCTTTACACTTAAGTTCATATCTGATCTAGAAGGGAATATCGTCATCCATATCCGAGAAATTAGGCGCAGGCCGCGAAGCCGCCTGTGGACGCGAACCGCCGCCGCTGCTTCCGCCGCCGCCACCGCTGGCGCTCGCATTCCCCGGATTAGGCCGCGATGGCGGCGCGCTGCTGTAGCTGTCGTCCGGGCCGCCTGCCCCGCCGCCCATGCCCTGCCGGCTGCCCAGCATCTGCATCGTGTCGGCAATGATTTCCGTCGTATAACGTTCAGCGCCGTCCTTATCGGTCCATTTGCGCGTCTGCAAACGGCCTTCGACATATACCTGCGATCCCTTTTTCAAATACTGACCCGCGATTTCGGCCAGCTTGCGATAAAAGGTGATGCGATGCCATTCCGTCAATTCCTTCTTTTCGCCGGAATTCTTGTCTTTCCAGCTTTCGGTCGTCGCGACAGCCACATTGGTCACCGCTTCGCCGTTCGGCATGTAACGCGTTTCGGGGTCGCGGCCCAGATTGCCGACGATAATGACTTTGTTGACCGATGCCATAATTTCTCCTGATTCAATGTTCGTTGCCGAGTCTGCTTGCCATTCGGCAAAATATCCTGTCACTTGCCCCTGCGCAAAATCAGGCGGTATAAAAAATCGTTTTCATTCGGCACTGCATTTGCAAAAATCGATTTTCAGGCCCGAAAGTCTTCTTGGAGGCGGACGACGTCAAACCATCGATTATACGCATGATGCGAGGCTAACGGCCTCTTATTCAATAGCCCCCCGGGATGGGCGGAGGAGCGGGCGCGACGCACAAAAAAAAACAAATCAGCCAGGACCGATGAAAACTTTCGGCGAATTAATAACCGCACAACAATATTTTCTTCACAAAAGATAACAACACTATTGAACCACAGGAATCCCGACAAAATTTCCCCTCATATATTTGGATAAAAACGAAATTTTCTGCAGAAAAAATGGACAAACAGACAACGCATCGATGGGCGCCAATGTTTCGCCAAAAAGCGTCCGGAGATCGCCTGTAAGGTTTCGCAACATCTGGCCGGCTTTTTTCCCCGGCGGATGCCGAAATTTTGGAGAATACGCAGCTGTTTTCATTTTTTGACGAGCCCGGCATGTCCAAAGCCGCTGATATCACCAGCACCTTTTCTGCATCTCCTTCCCGTGAGCGCCTGACATCGCGCACCGGCTGGGCGCTTCTGACGCTGATCGCCGGCGCTTATCTGCTCCCCGGCATTTTCGGTCACGGGCCGTGGAAGCAGGACGAGACTTATAGCTTCGGCATCATCTGGCACATGATCGAAACCGGCAATTATCTGGTGCCGACCAATGCGGGCACGCCGTTCATGGAAAAGCCGCCGCTGTATTACTGGACCGCGGCGGCGTTCGGCATGGCGCTGAAGCCCTGGTTCGGCTATGTCGACGGGGCGCGTGTGGCGAGCGTGTTCTTCATGCTGATCGCCTTTGTTTTCGTGGCCTCCAGCGCCCGGCTGGCGTGGAATGAAGACGGCTTTCTGAACCGGCGCGTGCTGGGCACGCTGGCTTTGTTTGCCGGCAGCGCGGGCATGGTCAAGCATGCGCACGATATGTTTACCGATGTTGCGCTGGTCGCCGGCGCGGCAATGGCCTTGTACGGTCTGCTGCGGATCGCGATGAACCAACAGGCCGGAATGCCCAGAATCTCGGCGGCGCTCTGGTTGGGCTTGGGGGTCGGCATTGCCCAGATGTCGAAAGGCTTGTTTATGCCGATCATTTATGCCGGCGCCGCGTTCTGGGCCGGCATCCTGATCAGGGAATGCCGTTCGCGTTCTTATCTGCGCATGGTCATGATCGCGGTGACGGCGGCGTTGCCGTTTTTTCTGATCTGGCCAACGTTGCTGGCGCAGTATTCGATGCCTTTGTTCATGGAGTGGTTCTGGGATAACAACGTCGGGCGCTTTCTGGGGTTTTCGGTACGCCACCTGGGCTCCGAAAACGATACCGCGGTCGTAATGCGTGCGCTGATCGGATTCGCATTGCCGGGCGCGCCGCTGGCGCTGCTGGCCGTGGCCGGCGGTGACTGGCGCCACATGCAGTCGCCACGGGTGGCGATACCGCTGATCGTTACCGTCATTTCGCTTATCGTGCTGGAGATATCCGCGACGGCCCGCCAGCTCTATCTGCTGCCGCTGATCCTGCCGCTGTGCCTGCTCGGCGGCAGGGCGGTGGATAAGTTGCCGGATCGGGCCGCGGCAGGCTGGGATTGGTTTTCGCGGATCTTTTTCGGCGCGTTGACGCTGCTGGTCTGGATCGCCTTTTGCACCATGCTGATGCCGGTCGAGTACCGTCAATGGCTGGCGCCGCTGGGAGCCTGGCTGCCGCTCGACTTCAAGATGCCGCCGCAGCCGCTGGCGCTGGCCGGCGCCGGGGGAATCAGCCTGGGCTGGCTGCTGGCTCTGCCGTATTTGACGGCGGCGGGTAAATGGCGCGGCGCGTTCAGCTGGTTCGGCGGGATCACGGTGATGTGGGGCGTGACCTTTACGCTGCTGTTGCCATGGATCGATTATGCCAAGAGTTATGAATACAGCTACAGCCGGTTGACCGCGCAACTGGCGGCGCCGGCATGGCGCGCCGATGATTGCATGGCCAGCATCCGGCTGGGCGAATCGGAAGCGCCGATGCTGCAGTACTACGCCGGTATATTGCATCAGCCGGTGGCCGCCGCGTCCGATACCCGGTGCCGCTGGCTGATTGCGCCCGGCGCATCGGCCGCGCCCGCCGGCTGGAAACTGTTCTGGGAGGACGGGCGCGACGGCGATCATCCGGCCGCGCGGCGCAAGGTGTATCTGCGCCTGCCGCCCGCGGCAAAGTAAACGGCTGCGCCGGATGCGCCCGCGGCGCATCCACTGGAACACCCCTGCCGCAACACCGCATTCGCGGGCGATCATTCCCCCTTCTGCCGCCGCTTGACAGTCCTGCTATAGTGTCAGGTTGTCGGTCCGGCACGACCATTTATCCTGTCGGCGAACCTCACGCTTGAAAGCATTCATGGAAGAAATTCGCATTCGCGGCGCCCGCACGCATAATCTGAAGAACATCAATCTCGATCTACCGCGCAACAAGCTGATTGTGATCACAGGTCTGTCCGGCTCGGGTAAATCGTCGCTGGCCTTCGATACGCTGTATGCCGAAGGTCAGCGGCGCTACGTCGAGTCGCTGTCGTCCTATGCCCGCCAGTTCCTGCAATTGATGGAAAAGCCGGACGTCGACATGATCGAGGGCCTGTCGCCGGCCATTTCGATCGAACAGAAGGCCACGTCGCACAATCCGCGCTCGACCGTCGGCACCGTGACCGAAATCCATGATTATCTGCGGCTGCTGTATGCCCGGGTCGGCACGCCGTATTGCCCGGATCATCCGGAAAATGCGCTGGCGGCGCAGTCGGTGTCGCAGATGGTCGACGCAGTGCTGGCCTTGCCCGCGGACACCAAACTGATGATCCTGGCGCCGGTAGTGGCCAATCGCAAGGGCGAGCATGCCGATCTGTTCGAGCAAATGCAGGCGCAGGGCTTTGTGCGCTTCCGCATTCAGAGCGGCGTCGGCAATGCCAAGGTCTATGATGTCGACGATCTGCCCAAACTGAAGAAAACCGAAAAACACACCATCGACGTGGTGGTCGACCGCATCAAGGTCAGCGCCGAGCTGAAACAGCGCCTGGCCGAGAGTTTCGAAACCGCGCTGCGGCTGGCCGACGGCCGCGCGGTGGCGATGGAAATGGACGGCGGCAAGGAACATGTCTATTCCAGCAAATTCGCGTGCACGATCTGCGGTTATTCGCTGCAGGAGCTGGAGCCGCGTCTGTTCTCGTTCAACAATCCGATGGGCGCCTGCCCGGAATGCGACGGCCTCGGCCATATCGAATTCTTCGATCCGAAACGCATCGTCGCTTTTCCCAATCTGTCGCTGGCCAGCGGTGCGGTCAAGGGCTGGGACCGGCGAAATCAGTTTTATTTCCAGATGCTGGGCAATCTGGCCGACTTCTATGAGTTCGATCTCGATCTGCCGTTCGATCAATTGCCCGAAAAGGCGCAGCAGGTGGTGCTGTACGGCTCCGGCAAGCAGGCCGTGCCGTTCAGCTATGTCAACGAGCGCGGCCGTACGGTGGTGCGCGAGCATACCTTCGAAGGCGTAGTCAACAATTTGCAGCGCCGTTATCGCGAAACCGATTCGATGGCGGTCAAGGAAGAGCTGGCCAAGTTCATCAACGAAAAGGAATGCCCGTCCTGCCACGGCGCGCGGCTGCGCGTGGAAGCGCGTTTCGTCAAGGTCGGCAGCGGCAAGCAGGAAAGCGCAATCTATGAAGTGTCGGCGCTGCCGCTGCGCCAGACCCTGCGTTTCTTCGAGGAGCTGAAACTGACCGGCGCCAAGCGTGAAATCGCCGACCGCATCGTCAAGGAAATCGTCTCGCGGCTGACCTTTCTGAATAACGTCGGCCTCGACTATCTGTCGCTGGAGCGCAGCGCCGACACCCTGTCCGGCGGCGAAGCGCAACGCATCCGGTTGGCGTCGCAGATCGGCTCCGGCCTGACCGGCGTGATGTATGTGCTGGACGAGCCGTCGATCGGCCTGCATCAGCGCGACAACGACCGCCTGATCGAAACGCTGCGCCATTTGCGCGACATCGGCAACAGCGTGCTGGTGGTGGAACATGACGAAGACGCGATCCGCACCGCCGATTATGTGGTCGACATGGGGCTGGGCGCCGGCGTGCACGGCGGCGAAATCATCGCTCAGGGCACGCTGAAGGACATTCTGAAGAACAAGAAATCGCTGACCGCGCAGTATTTGAACGGCACGCTGCAAATCGCCGTGCCGGCCAAACGCACGGCGGTCGATCTGGAGCGGCAGTTGGTGATCGCCGGCGCGACCGGCAATAATCTGAAAGACGTGACGTTCACGCTGCCGGTCGGCCTGCTGACCTGCGTGACCGGCGTTTCCGGTTCGGGCAAATCGACGCTGGTCAACGATACCCTGTATCTGGCGGCGTCGCGCCATTTGTACGGATCGCAAGCCGAACCGGCCGCGCATGAATCGGTCGGCGGACTTGAGCATTTCGACAAGGTCATTTCGGTCGATCAGGCGCCTATCGGCCGTACGCCGCGCTCCAATCCGGCGACCTATACCGGCCTGTTTACGCCGATCCGCGATCTGTTCGCCACAGTGCCCACGGCCAAGGAACGCGGCTACAGCGCCGGACGCTTCTCCTTCAACGTCAAGGGCGGCCGCTGCGAAGCTTGCCAGGGCGATGGCGTGATCAAGGTCGAGATGCACTTTCTGCCCGACGTGTATGTGCCCTGTGACGTCTGCCACGGCAAGCGTTACAATCGTGAGACGCTGGAAGTGCAGTACAAGGGCAAGAACATCACCGAAGTACTGGGCATGACGGTCGAGGAAGCGTTTGAATTCTTCAAGCCGGTGCCGTTGATCGCGCGCAAATTGCAGACTCTGCTCGATGTGGGCCTCGGCTATATCCGCCTGGGGCAAAGCGCCACCACCCTGTCGGGCGGCGAAGCGCAGCGCGTCAAGCTGTCTCTGGAATTGTCCAAACGCGACACGGGACGCACGCTGTATATTCTGGATGAACCGACCACCGGACTGCATTTCCACGATATCGATCTGCTGCTGAAGGTGATCCACAGACTGCGCGACCAGGGCAATACCGTGGTGATCATCGAACACAATCTGGACGTGATCAAAACCGCCGACTGGCTGATCGATCTTGGGCCGGAAGGCGGCGCGGGCGGCGGACGCATCATCGCCACCGGCACGCCGGAGCAGGTCGCCAAAAATGTGGAAAGCGTGACCGGGAAATACCTCGGTCCGCTGTTGAAAAAGAAAAAATAAGCGGACACTGTCATGGAACTCTCGTCATCTGCGCACTCATTGGCCCCCTTATCCGCCGAGCAGATCGCCGGCTTCCGCGAGCAAGGTTTTCTGACGCTCAGAAAAATGGTGGCGGCGCAAGATTGCGCGCGCATGCAGAGCGTGGCGCTGGACCATTTGCGCCGCGCCGTGCCGCCGCTGGAATACGAAGCCGACGTCGGCTATCCCGGCGCGCCGACCTCGCGCGATAGCGCCGGCGGCCTGACCGCGCGCCGCTTGCGCGACGCGTATCAGCGCGACGACTGCTATCGGGACTGGGCGCGCGCGCCGCTATTGGTCGGCATGCTGGAGCAGTTGTTGACCGAACCGGTCTGCGTCACGCTGGCGCATCACAACTGCATCATGACCAAACATCCTCACTTCGGCACCGCGACCGGCTGGCACCGCGATATTCGTTACTGGTCGTTCGAAAAGCCGGCCCTGATTTCGGTATGGCTGGCGCTGGGGGACGAAAATGCGAATAACGGCGGGCTGCTGTTCATCCCCGGTTCGCATCGGCTGACGATACGTCCGGAACAAATGGATGCGCTGGATTTCCTGCGGCCCGAACTGGCCGAGAACCGCGCCCTGTTTGCGCAAGGCCAGGCGCTGTCTCTGACGGCCGGCGATGTGGTGCTGTTTCACAGCGGGCTGTTTCACGCGGGCGGACCGAACAATACCGAGCAGTTGAAAACCTCGGTGGTGTTCGCGTATCACGGCGCCAGCAATACGCCGATCGAAGGCACGCGGTCGGCGGCTTCGCCGGATATTCTGGTGAGTGAAAGCCTGAAGTAAAGAACAGGCCCTAGGACGTCAGCAGGCGCTGCTCGGCGCGCGCATTGCCTTCGGCCGATCCGCGCAACACCACGATATCGCCCGCCTGCAACACCGTTTCGCCGTTCAATTCCAGCCGGTTCTTGCCGCGCCGGACGATGGTGACCTCGACATCGAAATCATCCAGCTGCAACGCCGCCAGCGATTGCCCGTTGGCGGCGGCGTCGTCGCTCAGCGTCACCGAATTCAAGCGCGCCTCCAGGTGTTCGTTGTCATCCGAATAATCCCCCGCGCCGTGAAAATAGCCGCGCAGCGATGCATATCTTTCGTCGCGCGCCACTTGCACCCGGTGCAGCACGCGCCGCAGCGGCACGCCCAGCATCACCAGCGCATGCGAGGCCAGCATCAGGCTGCCCTCCAGCAGTTCCGGCACCACCTCCGAGGCCCCTGCGGCGCGCAATTTATCCAGATCGGTATCGTCGTGGCTGCGCACGATCACCGGCAAGCCGGGCGCCAGCTCGTTGACGTGATGCAGCACCTTCAGCGCCGACGGGGTGCTGGCGTAAGTCACGATCAGCGCCGACGCGCGATGGATGCCCGCGGCCACCAGCGCCTCGCGCCGCGACGCATCGCCGTACGATACATTGGCGCCCGAAATCTGCGTGTCGCGCACCAGTTCCGGATCCATTTCCAGCGCATGATAGGCGATCCCCTCTTCTTCCAGCAGCTTGGCCAGACGCTGTCCGCTGCGGCCGAAGCCGGCGATGATCACATGCTTTTCAGCGGTCATCGTGCGCGTCGCCAATTGCGTCAACGCCAGCGATTGCAGCATCCATTCGTTGGCCGACAATTTCATCACGATCAGGTCCGATTTCGCCAGGATCAACGGCGTGATCAGCATCGACAGCACCATCGACGCCAGAATCGCCTGGACCAGCAGCGGATCCACCAATTGCAGGCCGCCGGCCTGGCTCAACAGCACGAAACCGAATTCGCCCGCCTGCGCCAGTCCCAGGCCGGTGCGCAAGGCCACGCCGGTCGACGCGCCGAAGAGCTTGGCGAGTCCAGTAATCAGCCCGAATTTCAGCAACACCGGTCCGCTCAGCAGCAGCAGCACCAGCGCCCAGTGATCGATCACCATGCGGACATTGAGCAGCATGCCGATAGTGATGAAAAACAAGCCCAGCAATACGTCGCGGAAGGATTTGATGTCTTCCTCGACTTGATGCTTGTATTCGGTTTCCGAAATCAGCATGCCCGCCACGAAGGCGCCCAGCGCCAACGACAGGCCGGCGCGCTCGGTAATCCATGCCGCGCCCAGCGTAATGAGCAGCAGATTGAGCATGAACAGTTCCTGCGAGCGCCGCTTGACGACGATCTGGAACCAGCCGCGCATCAGCTTGTTGCCGAAAAACAGCAGCAGCGCCAGCACCACCACCGCCTTGAAACCGGCCCATAACAAGGTATCCGCCAGATTGGCCCGTTGATTGGCCAGCGCCGGCACAATGATCAGCAAGGGCACCAGCGCCAGATCCTGGAACAGCAACACGCCGATGATGCGCCGGCCATGCGGCGTTTCCAGCTCCACCCGCTCGGTCAGTATCTTGGATACGATCGCCGTCGACGACATCGCCAGCGCGCCGCCCAGCGCGAACGACGCCTGCCAGCTGATACTGACGTATTGCGGCAGCAGATAGGCCGCCGCCAGGCCGGACCCCATTGCCGCCAAAATCGTCAGCAATACCTGCGCCATCCCCAGGCCGAAGACGATGCGGCGCATCGCCATGAGCTTCGGCAGCGAAAATTCCAGCCCGATCGAGAACATCAGAAACACCACGCCGTATTCGGCCAGGCCGTGCGTGGCCCGGCTGTCGCCGGTCAAGGCCAGCGCGTCCGGACCGACGACGATGCCGACCACCAGATAACCCAGCATCGGCGGCAAATTCAGCATGCGGAACGCGACCACTCCCAGTACGGAAGTGGCCAGCAGCAGGAGCGTCAGTTCAAGACCGGAAACCATGAGCGCAATCGAAAAAGTGAAACCTGCAAAAATGCACCACAATAAACGCACAAAAATACAGCGTGGCAATGCTGGCAAGTTTTTTGCTTTGGTATTGGTTTATACTGCGCGGATGAGTGTAACCGATGACAAAATCCAGCCGAAAGCTTTTTCTGCCGAAAGTGTCCGCCGCGCAATAATCGTCGCGTGCGAGACGCTTCAAATCGAGGCAGATGCGATTCTGGCAATGAAACAGCGCCTCGCCGGCGAGGCGGGAAAACCGTTCTCCGAAGCCATTGCGCTATTGATGGACGGCCCGTCCCACGGCCGCGTAGTGGTATCCGGAATGGGCAAATCCGGCCATATTGCGCGCAAGATCGCCGCCACCTTCGCTTCCACCGGGACCCCGGCGCTGTTCATCCATCCGGCCGAAGCCGCGCATGGCGATCTGGGCATGGTCACCCGCGGCGATACGTTTATCGCCATTTCCAATTCCGGCGAGACCGCCGAGCTGATGGCGATCGTGCCGATCATCAAGCGCATGGGCGCGACCCTGATCGCGATGACCGGCGACGATACGTCCAGCCTGGCGCAATTGGCGAACGTGCATTTGAACGTCGGCGTGGACAAGGAAGCCTGCACGCTGAATCTGGCGCCGACGGCCAGCACCACCGCGGCATTGGCGATGGGCGACGCGCTGGCGGTATCGCTGCTCGACGCGCGCGGCTTCCGCGAAGAAGATTTCGCCCGCTCGCATCCGGGCGGCGCGCTGGGGCGGCGCCTGCTGACCCATGTGCGCGACGTGATGCGCAGCGGCGCCGACATCCCGGCGGTCGCACCGCAAACATCGCTGCACGACGCGCTGCTGGAAATCTCGAACAAGGGCATGGGCATGACCGCCGTGGTCGACGCCGATTTCAAGCCTGTCGGCATCTTTACCGACGGCGACTTGCGGCGCCTGATCGGGGAAGGCGAGAATTTTTCGCAGTACAAGATCACCGAGGTGATGCATGCGCAGCCGCGCACGGTCGGTCCCGACCAGTTGGCGGTGGACGCGGTGCAGGTGATGGAGCGATTCCGCATCAATCAGATGCTGGTGACGGACGCCGACGGCGTGCTGGTCGGCGCGCTGCACATCCACGATTTGACCCGCGCCAAGGTGATCTGATGCCGGATATCAACGACATTCCGGAGCGCGACTTCTCCGATACGGCGGATGCCCCCGCCGCTCATGCGTCGCCGCAAGCGGTCGAACGCGCCGCGCAGGTCAGGCTGATGATCTTCGACGTCGACGGCGTGCTGACCGACGGCGGCCTGTACTACGGCGCGGAAGGCGAAATCTTCAAGCGCTTCAACGTGCTCGACGGCCACGGCATCAAGCTGTTGCAGCAATCCGGAGTCGAAACCGCGCTGATCACCGCGCGCCAGTCCGACATCGTGGTGCAGCGCGCCGCAGGGCTCGGCATCAAGCATGTCCATCAGGGCGCGCACGACAAACGCGCGGTGTACGAACAACTCGCTTCCGGCCTCGGCATTTCCGCCGCGGAGTGCGGTTTCGTCGGCGACGATGTGATCGATCTGCCGATTCTGATCCGCGTCGGCTTTGCCGCCAGCGTCGCCAACGGCCACGTCGAAGCGCGCCGCCGCGCGCATTACGTCACCCGCCGCAGCGGCGGCCGCGGCGCGGTGCGCGAATTATGCGATCTGATCCTGCATGCGCAGGGCAATTACGAGGCGGCGCTGGCGCCGTATCTGGCATGATCGACCCCGCCGCTGCGTCGTGGAGGATCCGCACCGCCGTGTTGCTGGCGGTATTGATCGCCGCCGCGCTGGGCAGCTTCTGGGTGCTGCAGATCATGCATACTCAAAACAATGCGGTGCAAGACCAGCCGCTGAGCAGAAAGCCGGATTATTACGTCGACAATTTCGTCTACGTCAAAATGGCGCTCGACGGCACGCCGCGCTATTCGATCACCGGAAAACGCATGGAGCATTTCCCGATCAACGATTCGTTTACCGTCGATACGCCTTTCATCCGGAGCCTGGACAAAACCAAACCGCCGATGCTGCTGCGCTCGGACCGGGCGCTGATCGAAGACAACAACAGCAAAATCCACATGCGCGGCCATGCGTTCGCCGAGCGGGATCCGACCGCCAGATCGCAAAAGCTGACGGTCAATTCGGAATACCTGCTGCTGCTGCCGGACGACGACGAAGTGACCAGCGATCAGCCCGTCAAGATCATGCTCGGCGAGTCGGTACTCAACGGCGTCGGCATGGTCGCCAATAACGCCAAACTGACGCTCGATCTGCACAGCCGGGTAAATGGAACATATTATGCAAATCCAAAAAAATAGCGCCGCGCCCGATAGCAACGCCCGCGCGATTCCACTGACACCTCGTGCGTAGGACAACCATGAAACGATTTATTGTTTATCCGCTGTATCTACTCGCGACGCTGACGACGCTCGCCGCGCTGCCCAACGCCGCCCGCGCGGAAAAGGCCGACTCGGAGAAGCCCAGCGTCATCAATGCCGAGAAAATGACTTACGACGACGTGCGGCAAGTCAACACCTTCACTGGCACCGTCGTCATGACCCGCGGCACCCTGATCATGAAAGCCGAAAAAGTGGTCGTCACCACAGATCCGGACGGCTATCAATACGCCACGCTGTACGCCGCGCCCGGCAAGCTGGCCACCTTCCGCCAAAAGCGCGACGGCGGCCCGGATCTGTGGATCGAAGGCGAAGCGGAACGTATCGAATACGACGGCAAAACCGAAATAGCCAAACTGTTTTCGAAGGCGGAAATGCGGCGTCTGGACGGCGTCAAGATCACCGATGAGGTCAGGGGCCAATTCATCTCCTACGACAGCCGGGCCGAATACTATTCCGTCAACAATACCGTTAACGGCGACAGCAAGCCCGGCGCCGGCCGCATCACAGCGGTGATCCAGCCGCGCGTGCCGCCTCCGCCATCGGCGGCGCCGGCCGCGCCGGCGCCCGCGCCAGGATCCAAGCCCGCCCCGGCCCCGCAAACACCGGCAAAGGAACCCTGACATGACGACAGTCAGCTCGCTGATCGTGCGCGGCCTCAAGAAAAGCTACGGCGCGCGCCAGGTGGTGCAGGACGTATCGCTGGAAATCAAAAGCGGCGAAGTGGTCGGTCTGCTGGGCCCGAACGGCGCCGGCAAAACCACCTCCTTTTACATGATCGTCGGCCTGGTGCCGATGGACGGCGGCGACATCCAGCTCGACGGCGTGGCCATCTCGCGCCTGCCCATCCATCGCCGCGCGATGCTCGGACTTTCCTATTTGCCGCAGGAGGCGTCGGTTTTTCGCAAACTGACGGTTGAAGACAATATCCGCGCAGTGCTGGAATTGCAGAGCGACGGCAGCAAGCCGCTGACCAAGACGGTCATCGAAGAGCGCCTCAACAGCCTGCTGCACGAATTGCAAATCGAAAAGCTGCGCGACAGCCAGGCCTTGTCGCTGTCGGGCGGCGAACGCCGGCGCGTCGAAATCGCGCGCGCGCTCGCCACCAGTCCGCGCTTCGTGCTGCTGGACGAGCCGTTTGCCGGGATCGACCCGATTGCGGTGATCGAAATCCAGCGCATCGTGCGCTTCCTGAAGGAGCGCGGCATCGGCGTGCTGATCACCGATCACAATGTACGCGAGACGCTGGGCATCTGCGATCGCGCCTACATCATCAATCAGGGCACCGTGCTGGCCAGCGGCAACCCGGACCAGATCATCGCCGACGAATCCGTTCGCCGCGTGTATTTGGGCGAACATTTCCGCATGTGAACCCCACCAGGCGCCTGCGACCTCGATGAAACAATCCCTCCAACTTCGCACTTCGCAGCATCTTGCGCTGACGCCGCAATTGCAGCAGTCGATCCGGCTGCTGCAATTGTCGACGCTGGAACTGCATCAGGAATTGGAGCAGATGCTGACGGAAAATCCGCTGCTGGAGCGGCTCGACGATGCGCTCGACCACTCCACCCGGCTGATGGCGGACGGCGCATTGATCGACGCTCCGTCGTCGGAACCCGACAACGCGGCCGGGTCGCCGCCGGTCGACACGGGGTCGGCCGAACCAGCCGCCGCTGCCGGCGAAGGGGGCGAAGGCGGCGACCCGCAGGATAACGGCGAAGCGGCATCCCACGACGACGGCGACTGGAGCAACGGCGACATCGGCCGCGTATCCAAAGGCCAGGACGACGAAAACGCGCGGCCGCAGTTGCAGGCGCACGAAATCACGCTGCGCGAATACATGCTGGAACAGATGCGCCTGTCGGTGCGCGATCTGCGCGATCGGGCCTTGCTGGAAATGCTGATCGATGCGCTCGACGAACGCGGCTATCTGGAAGAATCGCTGGAAGAAATGCACGAGCGCCTGCCGCCCGAACTGGATATCGAACTGCAGGAATTGCAGATCGCGTTGAAGATGCTGCAGAGTTTCGATCCGCCCGGCGTCGGCGCCCGCAACGCGGCCGAGTGCCTGGCGCTGCAAATTGCGCGCATGCCCAAGGTGGCGTACGTGACGCGCCGTCTGGCGCTGTCCATCGTCAACGGACATCTGGCGCAATTTGCGCAGCGCGACTTCAATAAAATCAAAAAAGCGCTGGAATGCGACGACGAGGATTTGCGTGAAGCGCAGGCCATCATCCGATTGTGCAATCCGCATCCGGGCGCGATGTTCTCCAGCGACGCATCCGATTATGTGGCGCCGGACGTCGTGGTCAAATTCAGCAACGGCAACTGGCGCGTCAGCCTCAATCGCGAAGTCATGCCGCGGCTGCGCATCAACACCATGTATGCGAATGCGCTGAAACAGCAAAAAGGCGATGCCTCGCTGGGCACCCAGTTGCAGGATGCGAAATGGCTGATCAAAAACATGCGCCAGCGCTTCGACACCATCCTGCGGGTATCGCAAGCCATCGTTGAGCGCCAGCGCAATTTTTTCTCGCATGGCGCGGTGGCGATGAGACCGCTTGTGCTGCGCGAAATTGCTGATACACTGGGTTTGCACGAAAGTACCATTTCGCGCGTCACGACTCAAAAATACATGCTTACCCCGCATGGAATGTTTGAGTTAAAGTATTTCTTCGGAAGCCATGTCACCACGGATGCCGGCGGCGAAGCATCGTCAACGGCCATCCGGGCGCTCATCAAACAATTGATAGGAGCTGAAGATGCCAGGAATCCCTTCTCGGACAGCAAAATCGCCGACATGCTTGCGGAACAGGGCATGGTAGTGGCCAGACGGACTGTCGCCAAGTATCGGGAGGTCTTGAAAATCCCGTCGGTGACCCTACGTAAATCACTCTAGACGGACTTTTGTAAAAACTCTTCGTCAGCAATCGTCACAAATCTTCAGATATATTTTTATATTGAATTGCCTTCGATATTCATAACCGAAAGATTTATCCACCACCAACCTTAACGCTCACCGCTCAGCATCCCAGAACACCTCCGCAATGCCCTGGAATTCCATTCCCGGCATCTCACCATCCGTAACGTCGCCGTGTTCCTGCCGATATTCGGCCAGTTTGAACCACCGGCGACATCATAGAAGGAGTGTTGTATGAACCTGACAATTAGTGGCCATCACCTTGAACTAACCCCTGCCATTCGCGAATACGTCGAGAGCAAGCTGTTGCGCATCAAGCGCCACTTCGACGACGTGCTGGACGTCACCGTCATTCTGAGCGTGGACAAATTGACCGAAAAAGAAAAACGCCAAAAGGCCGAAATCAATTTGCACGTCAAAGGCAAGGACATGCATGCCGAAGGGATCGCTCAGGACATGTATGCCGCCATCGATTGCTTGATCGACAAGCTCGACCGTCAGGTCATGAAATACAAGAACAAGGTGCAGGAGCACCATTCGGGAGTCAAACGGCAGGCCGACGAACCGACCGCCACCGCAGCAGCAGCAGCGTCGATATAGCGGGAGCAGCCACCGGCGACCGGGAAGGCATCTCCAAGCCACCGCCAGCCGCACATTACCCCCAGTCGCAAGTCGAACGCCCCGCAAGGGGCGTTTTTCATGGGCGTCCGGCGTCGGCGCCCTATGTTGCAAATAAGCACTACGGCAATCGCACGACAAGCCGGCGCGCACACCAGGATTTCCCTATAATGGCAATATCCCATTAAATCTTTTGAGGTTGCACCATGAGCGAAGTACAAGACTGGATCAAAGAAACCGTCACCGCCAATCCCGTTGTCCTGTTCATGAAAGGCAATGCGCAATTTCCGCAATGCGGGTTCTCCGGACGCGCCATCCAGCTGCTCAAGGCCAGCGGTGTCGACAACATCGTTACCGTCAATGTGCTGGACAACGCCGACGTGCGTCAGGGCATCAAGGAATATTCGAACTGGCCGACGATTCCACAGTTGTACGTGAAGGGTGAATTCATCGGCGGCTCCGACATCATGAACGAGATGCACGACACCGGCGAATTGAAGACGCTGCTGCAAGAAGCCGTTTGAGTCCTGCCCTGCCAAACGCTGCGCCATACCCCTCCGCTACGCCGCGGCGCGTGATCGTCGCCATCAGCGGCGCCACCGGCGCCATCTACGGCGTGCGCCTGTTGCAGCTGCTGCGCGAGCTGCCAGGCGTCGAAACGCATTTGATCGTCTCCGATGCCGGGCTGCTCAATCTGCACCAGGAACTCGACATGAAACGCAAGGAGGTCGAAGCGATCGCGCATGTGGTGCACAACGTGCGCGACGTCGGCGCATCGATCGCCAGCGGCTCATTTCAAACGGCAGGCATGGTGATCGCGCCATGCTCGATGAAATCGCTGGCGGCGATCGCCAACGGCCTGTCGGACAATCTGATTACGCGCGCCGCCGACGTGGCGCTCAAGGAACGCCGCCGGCTGATCCTGATGGTGCGGGAAACGCCGTTCAATCTGGCGCATCTGCGCAACATGACCAGCGTCACCGAAATGGGCGGCGTAATTTTCCCGCCGCTGCCGGCCTTCTACCAGCGCCCCGCCTCCATCGCCGACATGGTCGACCATACGCTGGCGCGGGTGCTGGATCTGCTGCAATTGCCGAATACGATCGCGCCGCGCTGGAACGGACTGAAACCGCCGGCAGGCGCAGGCTGCGACTGATAAAGCGCCCAGCTGCGGCCTAACCGCGACCCACGAACGGCATCTTGGTCGCCATCACGGTCATGAACTGCACGTTGGCATCCAACGGCAGGCTATCCATATACAGCACCGCATTGGCAACGTGCGCGACCGACATGGTCGGCTCGGTCCGCACCGAACCGTCAGCCTGCAAAATTCCGTTTTTCATCAGCGTCGTCATATCGGTGGACGCATTGCCGATATCGATTTGACCGCAGGCGATATCGTATCTGCGCCCATCCAGCGAGGTGCTTTTAGTCAGCCCCGTCATCGCGTGCTTGGTGGCGGTATAGGACACCGAAAACGGCCGCGGCGCCTGCGCCGAGATTGAACCGTTATTGATGATGCGGCCACCGCGCGGCTGCTGATCCTTCATGATTCTGAACGCTTCCTGCGTGCATAGAAACGCGCCGGTCAGATTGATTCCCACCGCCGCCTGCCACTGCTCGAAGCTGAGTTCTTCCAGCGACACCGGCGGCGTAAAAATCCCCGCATTGTTAAACAGCAGATCCAGCCGCCCGAAGCGCTCCTTGGTTTGCGCGAACAATGCCTGCACCGATGCCGGATCGCTGACGTCGGCCGGGATCGCCAGCGCGTGCTTGCCATCCGCGCCAGCCTGCTCAATCGTCTGCTGCAACGGCGCCAGCCGCCGCCCCGCCAGCACCACCGCATAACCCGCCTTCAGCAGCGCCAGCGCGATTTCCCGTCCTATGCCGGACCCGGCGCCGGTAACCAGCGCAATTTTCTTCTGTGTGGTCATTTCGTTTCCTTATCGATATTGCGGCTATTTTAGAGCGAACGCTGGATTGGGGCGTGTTAACAACAGACCCCAGATCTCGAAAAGCCGCCTTGCCGCTACCAGTGAAACGTTCTAGACTACGTTATCGTGATATCAGTTATTCACGCCGAATATACTACTAACTCTAATCGGACCAACTGACATGCGCATCCTGCTCGCCGAAGACGATAGCGTGCTGGCCGACGGCTTGACCCGTTCGCTACGCCATTCCGGCTACGCCACTGACTGCGTCAAAAACGGCGCGGAAGCGGATTCCGCATTGTCGACGCAGGACTTCGATTTGCTGATCCTGGACCTGGGATTGCCGAAAATGTCCGGGCAGGAAGTATTGCGCCGCCTGCGCATGCGCAATTCGCGACTGCCGGTGCTGATTCTGACTGCCGCCGATTCCGTCGAGCAACGAGTCCAGGGCCTGGATCTGGGCGCCGACGATTACATGGCCAAACCGTTTGCATTGTCCGAGCTGGAAGCGCGCGTACGGGCGCTGACGCGGCGCGGCGCGGGCGGCGGCCCGACGGTGGTCAAGCATGGCCCGCTCAGTTACGATCAGGTCGGCCGCATCGCCTACATCAACGACCAGATGCTGGATTTGTCGGCGCGCGAACTCGGCCTGCTGGAGGTGCTCATGCAACGGACCGGCCGCCTGGTTTCCAAGGAACAGCTGGTCGACCATCTGTGCGAATGGGGCGAGGAAGTCAGCAACAATGCGATCGAAGTCTACGTCCACCGGCTGCGCAAAAAAATCGAAGTCGGCGGCGTGCGCATCGCGACTGTACGCGGGCTCGGCTATTGCCTGGAGAAACTACCCGACACGGTGGCGCTGAACGCAGCCGCCGTTCATGGCTGACCATGCGCATTGATCGCTACCGTCCGGCATGCGGCGACGCTGCGGCAGGCCACTGACGCCGTCCCGCGCTTTCGCCATGGCCCGCGCCGCCCCGATTGCCCCCTCCTCCGACGCCGATGAACCTCATTCGGGCGACGACCTGATGGCCGACAGCGCCGAGCGGGCCGGCGCGGAACCGTCGCAGCACTCTCTGTTCGGCGAAATCCTCGACTGGATGCTGGCGCCGTTACTGCTGTTATGGCCGATGAGCATCGCCGTCACCTACCTGATCGCCCAATCGATCGCCAACCATCCGTTCGATCGTGCGCTGGAAGACAACGTCACGATACTCGCCCAGCACGTCGGCGAAATGGATAACCGGAGCGGCCTGAGCGTGCCGGCGCGCGATCTGCTGCGCGCCGACGAAGTCGACACCGTCTACTATCAGATCACCGGCGCCGACGGCAGCTATATCGACGGCGACCGCGAATTGCCGCAACCGCCGCTGATCGATAAAAAGCTGCCCATCGGCGTGGTTCAGTTCTACAACACCGTGCTGCACGGCAACGACGTGCGCATCGCCTACGCGACCACCGAGCGACATCCATCGCAAGCGCAACATGCGGAAAACGACGCCGCCCCCGCGCACCGGCCGCAGCTGGTGCTGGTGCAGGTAGGCGAAACGCTGGAAAAGCGCGCCCTGCTCGCCAACGACATCATCAAAGGCGTGATCCTGCCGCAATTCGTGATCCTGCCGATCGCCCTCGCGCTGATCTGGTTTGCGCTGGCGCGCGGCCTGTCGCCGCTGAGCGAATTGCAGCGCCGCATCCGGATGCGCCGTCCGGACGATCTGAGTCCGATCGAACCGGGCCAGGTGCCGGAAGAAATTTCACCGCTGGTCGGCTCGCTGAACGACATGCTGGTGCGTCTGGCGCAAACCATCGAAGTGCAAAAACGCTTCATCGCCGATGCCGCGCATCAAATGAAAACGCCGCTGGCCGGCATGCGCATGCAGGCCGAGCTGGCGCTGCGCCAAACCGACGGCGGCGACATCCACCGCTCGCTGGAACAGGTCGCCAAAAGCTCGGAAACCGCGACCCGGCTGGTCAACCAGCTGCTGTCCTTGGCGCGCGCAGAAAACATACAATCGCAAACCACCGAACCGGCCGCGGTCGAACTCGCGTCGCTGGCGCGCGACACGATGCACGATCTGGTGCCGCTGTCGCTGGCGCGGCAAATCGATCTCGGCTTCGAGCAGCCGTCGCATCCGGTCACCATCGCCGGCGACCCGATCCTGCTGCGCGAGCTGCTGGTCAATCTGCTCGACAATGCGCTGCACTACACCCCGCGCCTGGGCAGCGTCACCGTGCGCACTTACGTCAACGCCGCCAAAGGCGCCGCCGTGCTGGAAGTGGAAGACACCGGCCCCGGCATCCCGACCGCCGAACGCCGCCTGGTGTTCGACCGCTTCTACCGCATCCTCGGCACCCGCAATACCGGCAGCGGCCTGGGGCTGGCGATCGTGCGCGAGATAGCCCTGCAACACAACGCGACCGTCGACATCTTTCACAATCCGCGCAGCCGCGATCCGAAATGGCCGGGCAGCCTGTTCCGCGTCACATTCCACCTGCCGCCGCATGACGACGACCGGCAGTATTGACATGGCGCCTCCCCCGCCCGAGCCGCCACACTACGCCGCCCTGCACTGGCGCCGCAAACGCCGTCTCACGCTGCTATTGCTGGCGATCTGGTTGTTCATGACCTTTTTCGTGATTTATTTCGCGCGCGAGCTGGACAATCTGGTGCTGTTCGGCTGGCCCGTTTCGTACTACATGGCAGCTCAGGGCGTCGCGCTGATTTATCTGGCGCTGATCGGCGTCTACAACCGCCGCATACGGCACATGGAAGCCGATTACCGGCGCAGCGAAAGCGACGCCCGCGACGCCAGGAACGCAAGGAAAGCGGCCGATGCCAAATAAAGCCTTCTCCATGCGGCTGACCCGCTATTACAGCCGGTACACGCTCGGCTTCATCGCCTTCCTGTTCGTGCTGGCGATGCTCGAATACCAGGGCATGCCGCGCGCCTGGATCGGCTATATGTTCATGTTCAGCACCATCGTGCTGTACGCGTCCATCGGTCTGCTCAGCCGCACCGCCGACGTGCCCGAATACTATGTCGCCGGACGCCGCGTGCCGGCGCTGTTCAACGGCATGGCGACCGCCGCCGACTGGATCTCTGCGGCCACCTTCATCAGCCTGGCCGGCGGACTCTATCTGATGGGATTCGACGGACTCGCGTACATCATGGGCTGGCTGGGCGGCTATTGCCTGGTGGCCTTCCTGATCGCGCCTTACCTGCGCAAATTCGGTCAATACACCGTCGCCGACTTTCTCAGCGCGCGTTACGCCGGACGCTATGGCGGCAACATCATCCGCATCCTGACCGTGATCGCCACCGTCATGATTTCATTCACCTACGTGGTGGCGCAGATCTACGGCGTCGGTCTGATCACCTCGCGCTTCACCGGCATCGATTTCTCGATCGGCATTTTTCTCGGTCTGGCCAGCATTTTGGTGTGCTCCTTTCTGGGCGGCATGCGCGCGATCACCTGGACCCAGGTGGCGCAGTACATCATCATCCTGTTCGCGTATCTGATCCCGGTGATCTGGCTGTCGGCAAAACACACCGGCGTGCCGATTCCGCAAGTGGCGTACGGCGCGGTGATTCCGAAGCTGACCGCGCTGGAAAAGAAGCTCAACGCCGACCCGCGCGAACAGGAAGTGCGTGCGCTGTTCAAGGACCGCGCCAACGGCCTGGACCAGAAACTCAATTCGCTGCCGTCTTCATGGGAAGAGGGGCACATCGAAGCGCAGCAGCACCTGCAGGACATGAAACGCGATCACCATTCGACCCTGATGGAAATCAAAAGCGCCAGCCGGGCGGTTTCCTCGTATCCGAAAAGCGTGGAAGAGGCGCAGCAAAAATGGCGTGAAGCGCGCGACGCCGATTTAGCCCGCGCCGCGCCGCCGGTGTCGCAGACGCAGCCCTTCCCCGGCGTCGACAAGCGGGCTTCCGACATCAAGCGCAACAATTTCATGGCGCTGGTGTTTTGCCTGATGATAGGCACCGCTTCGCTGCCGCATATTCTGACGCGGTATTACACCACCCCGTCGGTGGACGAGACGCGCAGGTCGGTGTTCTGGACACTGTTTTTCATCATTCTGATTTACATCGCGGTGCCGGCGCTGGCGGTGATGGTGAAGTATGAAATCTATACCTCGCTGGTCGGGACCGATTATGCGCATCTGCCGAACTGGGTATCGTATTGGGCGAATATCGACAAGCTTAATCCCTTGGTCAGCATTACCGACTTGAATGGCGACCATACGGTGCAATTGGCGGAGATTTCGATAGACGGCGATATTCTGGTGCTGGCGGCGCCCGAGATTGCGGGGCTGCCCTATTTCATTTCGGGACTGGTGGCGGCGGGTGGGCTGGCGGCGGCGCTGTCCACCGCGGATGGCTTGCTGCTGACGATTTCGAATGCCTTGTCGCACGACATCTATTACAAGGTGGTGGATCCGAATGCTTCCAGGCAGAAGCGGGTGACGATTTCGAAATTGCTGTTGCTGGTGGTGGCGTTGCTGGCGGCGTATGCGGCTTCGTTGAAGCCCGGCGATATTCTGTCGCTGGTCGGCGCGGCGTTCTCGTTGGCGGCGTCTACCTTGTTTCCGGTGCTGGTGTTGGGGATTTTCTGGAAGCGGGCGAATCAGGCCGGGGCCATTGCCGGCATCATCAGCGGATTTTTGGTATGTGTTTATTATTTGCTGGCTACCCATCCGGCGTTTGGCGGCAGTGTGGATAGGCAATGGTTTCATATCGCCGCGATTTCGGCAGGGATCTTCGGGGTGCCGGTCGGGATTTTGGCCACCGTGGTGGGCAGCCTGCTTACGCCGCCGCCGGATGCGGGGACGATTGCGTGGATTGATCAGATGCGGGGGCCGTGACCCGGCTGCCGCCCTGGGGTAATCACTGTAACGGAATTTGCACTAAGCCTCAGATCGCAATTGACGGTATCAGGCGAGCAGGGTTGCCGATCGCGCTATAACCGTCTGGAACGTCGCGAAAGCAAACCGCGCCTGATGCGATTTCGACATCCGGGCCGATCACCACGCTGCGCGCCACGACCGCGTTGGCTCCTAAAATACTGCGCTCCCCGACCCGGGCATGACCGCTGATCTTTACCCCTTGACCGCAAAAAACGTCGGCGCCGATATTGCTATCGTGCGCAATTGATGCGCTATGCATAATGAGCGAATCGCTGCCGATGCAGGCGCGTGCGCCCACGCAGACAAAATGCCCAATCGCCGCGCCCCGCGCCAGCACTGCCGATGGCGATATCTGCGCCGTTGGAGAGATCAGCGGTAAGGCAGGGTGTAAACCCATCGCGATCAGCCGTTCACGCAGCCGCGCACGGGCCGTTTGCCCCGAAAACGCCAGCACAAAATGGGTGACGATACCTTGCAGTTGTTCCATCTCGGTTACTACCGGAAGATCAACCCGCACCTGTCCGGCGAAAGCTGGATCGGTAAAACAGGCCACGAAGCGCTCAGGGCCAAAAATTTCCACAATTTCTTCGGCCACCGCCCCGGTGCCGACGAGCACAACGCGTTCGATTTGCTGTTGGCTCATGAAGGTTCTCCGGCCGCTACGGTTGAGGCCAGCCAGTGAGCATGCAACGCGGCGCCCGGCGCCATGCCGCCGATGGCGGCAGTTGCCGGCTGGCGCTCAGGCTGGTCCAATCTCCGGCGCCGGTTTGCCGCGATATGCGGATCGCGCAGCAGACCGATGGCCGTTTCGGCATAGGCGATCAGATCATTTGCGCACCAGGCTTCGGCGTGGTAAAGCGCCAGCAACATCGGATCAATCAGGCCGGAAAGGCTGTCGCCGCGCAGACATACCACTGGAATGCCTAGTTTGAGGCCGTCGATGGTGGTGTTTGCGCCGCCGAAAGGAAAGCTTTGCAAAATGATGTCGCACTCCGCCAGCCGATCCAGATACGCGGCGTGATGGGTGGTGGGGATGACTTCGACGTCGCCGAGCAAGGCGAGCAGCCGGGCTTGTAATCCCTGATGTTCCAGTCCGCCAACATTTGGGAACATCAACAGGCGCGTGGGAACGCTACAGTTGGCGCGAATTTGCTGAATCATGTCGAGAAAATTGGCGTTCAGTTTGCTGGCCATCGCATTGATGCCGATCGTGCGCACTGGCGATATCGGTGGCGATGCATGCACCACCGTCGCGCTTGCCTGTTCTCTGGCGGGTAGCAAGCGATGTTGATGGTAATAGAGCGGCATGGGCAACGCGCCGATGGTGGGGATCGGCAGTCCATCGAACAGAAGCGTTGCATCGATCTGAGCGCTGCAACTCGGCGAAGGATGGCCGCTGGAGGCTACCTGCAAAGGGGCCAGCCGCAGCAGCGACAGCGAAAAGGTCAGAAAAGACATGCCGATACTCGGATAAAAAATGAGATCGGGCTGTAGCATCCGCACATCTTCGATCCAACCGGCAAGCGGCGTCGTACTGGGCCGAAAGTAGCGCTGGCTATGCGAAAGTTCGCGATGCGCATCGCATCGGGTTTCAATCTCGGCGTAGAGCACCACCTCGAAGTGGCTGCGCAATTGCTGAATCAGATCGGCAAAAAAACGATAAAAAGCATGGCCGGGAACCAATTTTTCAGCGATCACGAGCAATCGCGGGCGTTCGCGCGAGGGGCGCAGTGCGGGTTTGAGCGTCTGGGGTAGTGGTAGTTGTGCGAGCATGCGGGCGGCTTGCTCCGCCAGCCGCTGCTTGGCCCGATAACGGTGCGCCGACGGTTGATATCCCAGCATAAAACAGGCGCGATGCAGCAGGTTCAGCGCCACCGGCGGCAGGTCCGCCAAGGGCAGCTCGCTCAGATCGGCCAGCAACCCCCGCATAGCGGCGGCGTGGGGCGCTTCCAGCGCCGTGTCATCGACTGCGGCCGCGGCAAACAACATCGCCAGACGCGGCTCACGCTCGGCCCATTGCGCCAAACTGAAGCCGCGATAAAAACTGGCATCGCCTAACAAGGCCAGTTTGTGGCGCTGTTCGACGGAGAGGTCGAACAAGGAAAACGTCGCATCCATACCCAATGCATAGCCCAGCAGATCCGCAGACCGCACGCCGCAAGCATGTGCCAGCCGCCGCAGCGGCAGGCGGGCCTGCATCAGGCGGGCCTCTCCTTCTCCGTCCGACAGGTCCGCCTGGGCGATCCAGCGCGCCAGCAGATTGAGCAGTTCATCACGCTGCGCCTGGTCGAGGGTTAGCGGCTTCTGCTCCCAACCGCCGTCGGTCAGGCGTTCAAATACGGCGCGTTGAAACAAGGCCGGCGTTGCCTGCATTGTCGGCGTGGCCAGATCGGCCAGATCGGCGGAGGTCAAGCCGTCTCCTTTGATCGGAGCGATCATGGCGCGCCAGAGAAACTTACCGGCACCACCCTCGACGTTCCGTCCGCTTGCGGCACGCTGACCTGGACCGCCAGCGTGCCGGTAAAGTCTGCCGGAGGCGAGCCGCTGAACTTACCGGTCGCCGCATTGAAGGACAACCAGCTTGGCAGCGGCTTGCCGTCCGCGGTTTGCGCCTGGACGCTGGTGCCTGCCGGTAGCGTGGCGGGAATGGCAACCACAGCGCTAAAGCTACGCGCAGCGCCGGTCTGGATCACGGTGCCGCCCGCACCTGCCAGAGAGACGGCTTGCACACCGATCGATGCGCCAACCTGGGTCAGACCTATTTGTCCGCTGCCGCTGACCGCGGTCTGGGTTTGCGTGCCGCCGGCAGCGTTGACATTGACAGTGCCGCCGCTGACCGCTTGCGTACCGGTAAAGCTGGCGCTGCCGCCTGCGTTGACCGTCAGATTGCCGTTATTTGCAATGCTTACTGCTTGCTTGCTCACGCCGCCGTTCAGGGAGGCATTGTCGATCACGCTACCCGTGGCGCCGATCGAGCCGCCCAGACTGCTGCCGTTGGCAGTCCCAAAAGCGACGTTGCCGGCAGCGTTGACGGCGACATCGCCGCCGCTTTGGATTTGCGTGCCGCTAAAACTGGCGTTGCCTCCCGAAGTGATGTTGATGCCGGCGCCGCCGCTGATGCTGCCCGCTGCCGCAGTGGTGGCCGTCTGCCCTGCCAAACTGAAACCGGTATCTGTCGTGGTTTCGGGTTTTGCATCCGCCGCCGGGGTTTCTGCCGCGGTGGCGGGTTTGGCGGCTGCGGCAGAAGTGGTCTTGGTTGTCGTTGCTGTCGCGGTTGCAGGCTTGGCGGCGGTCGCTGGTTCCGGATTTTTGGTAGTGCTTGTTTTACTGGCGCTCAGCGACGCGGAGGCGTCCACGCTACTTGATGTACTCAGCGCGGCCGTGACACTGACATTGCCGCCGGCGGCGATGGATGCTTGCCCCGCCGCCGCCACGCCGGTTCCTTCCAGCGTGGTATTGCCACCGGACGATAAGCTCAGATTGCCGCCGGAAGTCACGCTGCCGGCCGTAGCCGTATTGCTTTGGGCTTGACTGTAATTGCCGCCCAGCGCGACATTGGCGCTCTGGGTTGTGCCCTCTTTTGCCGAGGTCTCCTTGGAGGCACCGACCGAAGCATCGACCCCAAACGATTGACTGCTCGCCGTGCTGTGGGCGGCATCGAACGACAGGTCGCCTTTAGCGGCTATCGAGGTGTCGCCCTGCGCGGCAATGGTGGTGCCGACAAAAGTGGCATTGCCGCCGGAAGTGATGGCAATGCCGCCGCCGCTGGAGATGCTGCCGACGACGGCATCGCTGCTTTGCGAGCTGCTATTGGTGTAGCCGGCGCTGGCGCTGAACGCCCCGCTTGAACCTTCTTTACTCTTTCCGACAGTGACATCCGCTGCAACGGTCAGGCCGTTGCTGGTTTCGCTGCTGGTATTGCTGGCGGCGTTGAACGTGACATTCCCGCCACTGTTGAGGGTGGTAGCGCCGCTCGACGCCAGATTGGTGCCGGTGAAAGTGGCATCGCCGGTGGTGGTGATATTCAACTTGCCGCCGGAATTGATCGCGCCGGCAACCGCTGTCGTTGAACTGGTGCTGTCATTGGCGTTGCTGAAATTGGCGCTCAGACCGACGCTTTCCGCGACCAGATCAACCTTCACTTCGCCTTTACCATCCAGACTCATGGTGCTTCCGCTTGCCGTATTCTTGGCCGCAGTGTAATCAAGCGAGGCAGCCGCCAGCGAAACATCGCCGCCGGAGGTAATGTTGGTGCCTTCCAATGTCGTCTTGCCGCTGGAGGCGCTATTGACTTTGCCGCCGACGCTGATGTTGGAGACCACCGCCGTGCTCGACGCGCTGCTCGATCCGGTCTGGCTGTTCTCGTAACTGGCGTTGATCCCCGCCCCGGCGCTGGCGCTGGCGGAGGTGTCGGTGGAGGAGTTGCTGCCGCCGATGCCGACGTTTCCATTCGCACTGGCGTCCGCTTTGGCACTGGCTTCCGCATACACGCCGATTTTTGCGGTATTGGTGACCGAGCTGTCCGACGCGTAAGTGGTATTTTGGGCCGCCAGACTGGTAATGGTGGCGGCGGATTGATTCAGATCGCCGCCCGCCGTGATGGCGGTGCCGACATCGGTCATCGCACCGCTGGCGGTACGGGTGATATTTCCCCCGGCCGAGAGCGAAGAAACCTGTGCCGTCGTGCTGCCCTGGGTCGAACCGGTGGTGGTGTTGGTGCCATACAATCCGACGCCGGCATTTGCGCTGGCCGCCGCTGAACCGCTGGCGCCGGCCGACATATCGGCGCCGCTGGCGTTGCTGCCGGCATTGGCTGAGGCGTCTGCGCCGGCGCTGGCGTACAAACCCACCGCGGTGCTGCTGGTGGTGGTGGAGGTTTGATGGACATCCTGCGCCGCGTTGAAACTCATATCCTTGGCTTGCAGGGTCAGGTCTTGTCCGGCGCCCAGCGATGAGCCCACCGTGGTCAAGCCTTGGCTGGCGTTAACCGTGAGATTGTTGCCCGCAGTGATTGATCCGCCCTGATGCGTGACATCCAGCGTGTCAGTTGTTGTGGTCGAGGTTTTCATCAACGCCAGTTGACTGTCGGACGATGCACTGGCATCGGCATTGGCGGAAGCTTGCGCACCGGTTTTGGTCGGGTCAAGTCCGGCCGCACCGCCAACGCCGTTGCTGCTTGCCTGACCGCTTGCGTACGCGCCTGAGTCGGCGCTGGCGCCGGCATTGGCATTCGCTCCGGCCTGATTGTTGCTGTTGCTCATCAAGCCGATGGTGGTCGTGGTGGTGCTGGTGTGCGAAGTGGAAACATCTTCGGCCGCCAGCACCTGTACATTGCTGGCATTGATTGCCGCGCTACCGCCCGCTGCGACGTTGCTGCCGACCACGGTCACGTCATTTTTGGCGTTGACGGTCAGATTGCCGCCCACATTCAGATCCGACGCTACGTGCGTGGTATTGAGGGTATCGGTATTGGTGGTCGACGTTGACGCCAGTTCCAGACCGCCGCTGCCTTGCGCCGCGGCATTGGCCGAAGCGTTGGCCTGCGCCGATGCGGAAGCGCCTTGACCGCCGCTGGAGGTCGCCCCCTTGCCAGAACTGGAGTCAGAGCTGGAACTGCCGGTGCCGCTGTCGACTTTCAGGAACGTAGTGGTCGTGGTAGTGGTGTGGGTTTCGTCGGAATTGAGCCCAGCCAGTACGTTGACATTAGTGGCGTTGATGGTGCCATCGCCCTTGATGCTGGTGGTCGAACCCAACAGCGTGAGATCTTGCGCCGCCGTGATCGTGGCATTGCCGCCAACCGTCAGTGTCGAGGCGACATTACGCGTGGACACGCTGTCGGTGGTGGTCGTCGAGTTACCGGCCAGGCCGCCGCCGACGCCGAGGCCGGAAGTGCTGCTTTGCGTATCGGTGGTGGTGGAGTTGGCGCGCGCCAGCAGGTTGACACTGCCGCCGGCGTTGAGATCGGCATTGCCGCCGACCGTGGCGTCGGTGCCGGCCAGCGTAATGTCATTGCCCGCTTTGACGCTTAAATTGCCGCCGGTAGTCAGCCCTGACTTGATCTGATTGACAGTCGTCGTGGAGGTGCTGCTGGTGCTGGACGTCATGAAACCGGAGCTGGAACTGCTGGTGCTGGTGGTGGTTTTGTCCGCCACCGTGTCGAAAGTGACATTGCCGCCCGCGACCAAACTGGCGTCGCCGCCAGCCGTGACTTGCGCGCCGGTGTTTTTGATATCCTGCGCCGCATTCAGGCTCAGGTTGCCAGTGGAAGTGATGCCGGCGACTTTGCCCACGTCGGTGACGAATTGCAACGAGTTACCCGAACCGCTGGTGACCGTCTGGTTAATGATGCTGCCGGCGGTCGATGTCAGCGCGACGTTGCCGCCGGAAATGCTGCCGGACTGGTTGCTGATGTCGCCGACAGCCGTGATTTTCAGGTTGTCGGTGCCCGATATGACGCCACCGGAATTGGTCAGGGAGGTCAGTTGCATATTGACGTTGGTGGCGGCAATGACTGCCGAGCCCGCATTCAGGCTGGCCGCGGTGGACGCCGCCAGATAGACCACCGGCGCAAGCACGGTTTGGCCACCGACGACGGTGCTGACCATCCAGACCATGTCTTGCGTCAATTTGGATAACTGATCCGCGCTCGGCGCTTGTCCGAACACCAGGCCCAGCGATTTGCTCTCGGTGACGGCCGAATTCATCATGCCTTGCATTTCCTGGGCCAGGTTGGTGTAACCGTCGATCAGGTTATGCCCGCTCTGGGCGATCAGCTGTTGTTGCACCAGATACGCTTCGTAATTCGAATCGCCCAGCCGCAGGCCAATCTGATCTGGATTGTAACCAAGCTGCACGGCCAGATAAGAGGACCCGACCGATGAGCCGACGCCGAATAGCGGATTGGTCTCGACCAGATATTGCGCGCCGGGCGTCTTATCGATCACGTAATAACCGTTGGGATTGGTCGGCAAGGTCAGATGCAGACCGCCAAAGGTGATCGCGTTTGCGCCTGCGACCGCTGCCACGCTCGATTGGAGCTGGCCGCCGGCGACCGTGCCCAGCGTACCGCCCGCAGCGTTAGCCAGCGCGGTGCTTGTCGCGCCAGTCAGGTTACCGCCTGTGGCTGTCGTCAGTCCGGCATCTTGTGCGCCCCCTGGTCCTGTCAGCGCGGTAGCGGTTTTACTCGATTGAGCGCCATCTTTGGTCAGTGCATTGGAGAGGGCAAATCCCGTGGCATTCAGGTTAGTGGCAAAAATACCCGCGCCTATGCTCGGGAGCACGGCAGTCGTAGTGGTCACTGATGAATTATGGTGACTGTCGTCGGTATAAGTTAAAGGTCCTTGGGCGACATAGTCGATGTAATGCTGATAGGTGTCGGTGTAATAGGTACGTACCAGCGTCAGCGGATTGTTGGTGAAGCTGGCGCTGCCGCCAGTGCCTGTCAGTTGTACCGTGTTACCGGAAATGACACCGCCGACGTTTGTCCCGGTGTTGAAATTTTTCAGCGTGACCGTGCCGCCGCCGATGATGGTCGGTTTAGTGGCGGTGGCGGTGGCGCCGGCGTAGTACTGGTCTTGCGAATAGGTTGAGGTGTAGTACCAGGTTTGGGTCCGGTTGGCGCCATCGCAATCGGTGCAATCGTTATGGTCAGTCTGCATCACCACCGCCGTGGTCGGCGCTTGCAGCGTGCGGGTATCGCCGCCATAAATATCATTGTGGATAGTTGCAGCAGAAAGGGTGATATCGCCAGCCGCGGTGATGGCGCTGTTGTTGACGATGGTTTGCGCGGTTAACGCAATCGCCTGACCAGAGTCGATCGTCCCCAGCGGACCGCTGCCGCTGCCCCGATTGGTAATCGTGCCAGTCGCTGTAGCGGCCAGATTGCCGCCTGAATACAAGGCGCCAGAGTTATTGATATCACCCGAGGTAGCGTTCACTGTCAGGTCGCCGCCGGTTGAAATACCCCCGGTCGCGCCATTCGTCAGGCTTGACGCTGTCAATGTCAGATTGGTGCCGGAATGGATCGCACCGGAGTTGCTAAAGGCATTGCCGGTTGAGATGGTCGCGTTGCCGCTATTATTCGCTGCCGCGAGAATAACCGAGTTTTGACCGCCCAATGTCAGGCTGCCCAGCGTCAATGCCATGTCCTGAAACGATATCAGTTTGGCGCCGTCATCCAACACCAGCGACGGGCCGTTGACGGTCAGCTGATTGCCAAGCACTTTGCCGCTGCCGCCTACTTCCATATTGGCATTGCTGACGGTGGCGTGGCCACCGCCTTGCAGCGTGCCGCCGACGGTGAGGGTGTAAGGATGGGCGCCGGAAATGGTCAGATCGGCGCCGGCCAGTAAAGCGCCGCTGTCATTTACGCCACCGCTGCCGATGGCCGCCGTGAGGTTGCCACCGGCCTGTACCGTGCCGCTATCAGTCAACGTGGTAAGCGTCAGGTCCATATTGCCGGCTGCACTCACCAGACCGCCGCTGCCAACGCCGAGCGACGGGCCGTTGACTGTCAGCAGATCGCCTAGCAATGTGCCGCCGCTGTTGACCTGCACGTTGGCATTATTGACGGTAGTGTGGCCACCGCCTTGCACAATACCGCTCACTGTGAGCGCATAAGGATTAGCGCCGGACAGGGTCAGATCGCCCGCCGCCAGCAGATTGCCGCTGTCGCTCAGGCCGCCCGCGCCGATATTCGCCGCCAGCGTTCCATTGGATTGCAGTTGTCCGGCATTGCTCAGCGTGCCGGCGTTAACCGTTGCGCTGCCGCCGCTGACGGTTGCCAGCGA
>JAQGLY010000069.1 GCA_028292625.1 Herbaspirillum sp.
TTCGATGAGGTTTCACATGTACGCGGTCATAAAAACCGGTGGCAAACAATATAAAGTTGTCGCTGGCGAAAAACTTAAAATAGAACAGATACCTGCAGACATTGGCTCCGAAATCACTTTAGATCAAGTACTCGCTTTGGGTGCAGGTGAAACCGTTACTTTCGGTGAGCCGCTGGTCGCAGGTGCTACGGTGCTGGCTACGGTATTGGCGCAAGGTCGCCACGATAAGGTCAAGATCTTCAAGATGCGTCGTCGTAAGCATTATCAGAAGCATCAGGGCCATCGTCAGAATTACACCGAAGTGCAGATCGTTTCGATCAACGCTTAATTTATTCACAGTTAAAATTATTTGCGTTGGCGGACTTGAATCGCACTTGAGCCGAAGGGCACGCAGATACTGAGCAAACAGCAAGGAGTTTCAAATGGCACACAAAAAAGGCGGCGGCACTACGCGCAACGGCCGGGATTCAGAGTCGAAACGACTCGGCGTCAAGGTCTACGGCGGCCAGGCAATCAATGCCGGCGGCATCATCATTCGTCAACGCGGCACCAAGGTGCATCCGGGCGAAAACGTCGGCATGGGCAAGGATCACACCCTGTTCGCGCTGATCGCCGGCAAAGTTGCATTCGTTATCAAGGGCGCCGAAAAGCGTCAATTCGTTACAGTCGTCGCGGCTTAATCGCCGAGCAAACCGAACGCGTAACAAGACCTTCGGAATTTCTGGTTAAATACTGGAATTCCCGAGGTCTTCCATCAAAAGGCTCTGCCTCAGGTAGAGCCTTTTAGTTTTTTGGCGGCAATAAAATGAAGTTCATAGACGAAGCAAAGATCGAAGTGATAGCCGGCGACGGCGGCAACGGTGTTGCGAGTTTTTGCCGCGAAAAATTTCGGCCGTTCGGCGGGCCGGATGGCGGCGACGGAGGCAAGGGCGGCACGATCTGGGCCGTGGCCGATCGCAATATCAATACGCTGGTCGATTACCGGTTTTCCAAACTGCACAAGGCGCGCGACGGCGAAAACGGCCGCGGCGCGGATTGCTACGGCAAGGGCGCGGACGATATTTTCCTGCGCATGCCGGTCGGCACCCTGATCGTCGATCACAATACCGGCGAGCATATCGCCGATCTGACCGAGCACGATCAGGTCGTGCTGTTGGCCAAGGGCGGCGAGGGCGGGTGGGGCAATATCCATTTCAAATCGTCGACCAACCGCGCGCCGCGCCAGAAAAGCGACGGCAAGGAAGGCGAGCGCCGCGAATTGCGGCTGGAGTTGAAAGTGCTGGCCGATATCGGTTTGCTGGGCCAGCCGAATGCCGGCAAGTCGACTTTCATTACCGCGGTGTCGAACGCGCGGCCGAAAATCGCGGATTATCCGTTCACGACGCTGCACCCGAATCTGGGTGTGGTGCGCGTCAGTCACGAAAAAAGTTTCGTCATCGCCGATATCCCGGGCCTGATCGAAGGCGCGGCGGACGGCGCCGGTCTGGGCGTGCAGTTCCTGCGTCATCTGCAGCGCACCGGCCTGTTGCTGCATATCGTCGATCTGGCGCCGTTCGAAGACACCGTCGATCCAGTTAAGGAAGCCAAGGCGATCGTCAAGGAATTGCAGAAGTACGATACCGAATTGTTCGAAAAGCCGCGCTGGCTGGTGCTCAATAAACTGGACATGGTGCCGGAAGAAGAACGCAAGAAGCGCGTCAAGGATTTCGTCAAGCGCTTCGGCTGGAAAGGCCCTGTGTTTGAAATTTCGGCGCTCACCCGCGAAGGCTGCGATGAATTGATCACCGCAATATATTCGTATCTGGAGCAGAAGCGGACGCGGGAACATCGCGCCGAGGAAACGCAGATGACCGAAGAGGCGCGCGGCATTGCGTCCATCGATCCGGACGATCCCCGTTTCAAGGTAATGGATTGAAACCGCGCCGGTGTAAACCGGCGCGGCATCCGACCGGCTCGACTTCGAGGATTCCCGGCCACTTCGCGGACACAATATTGCACGGACCTGCTGGCAAATATGCACTCTGTCATCAAAAAAGCTAAACGTCTCATCATCAAGGTCGGCTCTTCGCTGGTCACCAACGACGGCAAGGGGCTGGACCATGCGGCGATCGCCCGCTGGGCGGCGCAAATCGCCGATTTGCGCACGCTGGGCAAGGAAGTGGTATTGGTCAGTTCCGGCGCCGTTGCCGAGGGCATGCAACGCCTTGGTTTCGATAAACGTCCCAGCGCCATTCACGAATTGCAGGCGTGCGCCGCCGTCGGTCAGATGGGATTGGCACAAATTTACGAAACCAGTTTTTCCAAACACGATCTGCGCACTGCACAGGTATTGCTCACGCATGCCGATCTGGCCGACCGCGAGCGCTATCTGAACGCGCGCTCCACGCTGTTCACCTTGCTGCGGCTGGGTGTGGTTCCCATCATCAATGAAAACGATACGGTAGTGACCGACGAAATCAAATTCGGCGACAACGATACGCTGGGCGCCCTGGTCGCCAATCTGATCGAAGCCGATGCATTGATCATCCTGACCGATCAAAAAGGTTTGTTTAGCGCAGATCCGCGCAAGGATCCGTCAGCCACGTTCGTCCATCATGCGCAGGCCGGCGATCCGGCGCTGGAAGCGATGGCCGGCGGCGCCGGCACCGGGATCGGACGCGGCGGCATGCTGACCAAAATACTGGCCGCCAAACGCGCCGCCGTATCCGGCGCGCACACGGTAATCGCTTGGGGGCGAGAAGAGAATGTATTGACGCGGTTGGCTGACGGCGAAGCGCTGGGCACTGAGCTCAGCGCCCCTACCGCGCAACTGACGGCGCGCAAGCAATGGATGGCCGACCATCTGCAGACGGCCGGCAAGGTGACGCTGGATGCCGGCGCGGTGCAGATGCTGAAGAGCTCCGGCAAATCGCTGCTGCCGATCGGCGTGACCGAGGTATCCGGCGAGTTCGGGCGCGGCGATGTGATCACCTGCGTCGATACCGCGGGTCAGCCGTTCGCGCGCGGCATCAGCAATTACGCCAGCCCCGATGCGCGCCGCATCATCGGGCATCCATCGTCGCAAATCCTGTCTATATTGGGTTTCTTCGAGGAGCCCGAATTGATACATCGGGACAATCTCGTATTGCTTTAAGGATCATTGATTGGTGATGCGATCGCCGGGCCGTATCGAACGCTGATCCTTGATGTGCTTGACGATATACTTGGCCGAACCGGCCACCGTGCCGGCGTCGCACAGATAATTTTTCGCCAGCTCCGCATCCTGGCGGTTGACCACCAGTTCGGTAATCGGCACCCATTTATCCTCCTTCACCACGGCCCAACTGCCGTCCGAGCGCCCGAACGCATATTGCCGCTTCTGATAAGTGGCGCAGCGAATGCCTTCATAGCTGACATTGACGGCGCCGGATTCGCTTTTGCTGACCAGCGTATAGCGCACCACGCCGTCGCTGTCGGTGGTCAGGGATTTGCCGTCGACGAAAAACCGCATCCGGGCGGTTGGGCCGATATCCAGCGGCATCAGGTCGCTGTCCTTGGGCGCGGCCGGCAATTTCAGCGCCACTTCCGTCCATGCTTTTGAGCTGTCGTCCGGCTCGGCGAAACTGTCCGGCGGAGCGAAATCCGCCGCGGCCCCGAGGCTCCATGCGGCCAGCGCGATCAATGCGCATTTCTGCGCCATGCGAAGTTGAGAAGGGGAGAACGGCGGAAAACGCTTCTTGGGGGAGGTTGGCATGCTTTACTTTTCTTGGTCGGATTTCGGCATTTCGCCGGAGATGAGAATGTGCGTCGATTCCGACACCGATGCGATCAGCGTAACGGAAGAAATGGATGAAGCGGAGGACTCCGGCGGACGCGACGCAGCGCGCGGCGGCACCTGGGCGCGATGCAGAAACCGCGACAACTCCTGCAAAGCCTGCTGATACACCGCCCGTTTGAATTCGATGACCACGTCCAGCGGCACCCAGTAATCGTGCCAGCGCCATGCATCGAATTCGGGATGCGAAGTCAGGCGCAGATTGATGTCGCAATCGCGGCCTACCATGCGCAGTAGAAACCAGATCTGTTTTTGGCCGCGGTAATGGCCACGGATTTCACGTTTGATGAAATGGTCGGGCACTTCATAGCGCAGCCAGTCGCGCGTGCGACCGATGATTTTGACATGCTCCGCTTTCAGGCCGATCTCTTCTTCCAGTTCGCGAAACATGGCCTGTTCCGGTGTCTCGCCATGCTTGATGCCGCCTTGCGGAAACTGCCACGAATGCTCCTTGACGCGTTTGCCCCACCACACTTCATTCTGACCATTGATCAGAATGATGCCGACGTTGGGCCGAAAGCCTTCTCGATCCAGCATGTTGTACCTCAAAACTTTCTGCGGCTAGACGGTCCCCGAGCAAAATCCGGCATACGCTGCGGGAGCATATGCCTCATGCGGCGCATCCCGCCCCAAGCAGCGAAAATAGCGCCTAACATGCATCAATTGTGCAATCAGTGAGTCCATCGGCCAGCTAATCCTTTAAAATTAGACCGATTATAACTCTCCTCCCTAAAAAGAAACCATTGTCATGCGCGCCTCCCGTTTTTTTATCTCTACCCTTAAAGAAGCGCCTTCCGACGCCGAAATCGTCAGCCATAAACTGATGATGCGCGCCGGAATGATCAAGCGCCTCGGCTCGGGAATTTACACCTACATGCCGATGGGATTGCGGATTATCCGCAAGGTCGAGGCGATCGTGCGCGAGGAAATGAATCGCGCCGGCGCCATCGAATTGCTGATGCCCGTGGTGCAGCCGGCTGAACTTTGGCAGGAAACCGGCCGCTGGGACAAGATGGGCGCCGAGCTGATGCGGGTGAAAGACCGGCACGGCCGCGACTTCATCATCCAGCCGACGTCGGAAGAGGTGATTACCGATATCGCGCGCAGCGAATTGCGCAGTTATAAGCAATTGCCGATCAGCTTTTATCACATTCAAACCAAGTTCCGCGATGAGCGCCGTCCGCGTTTCGGGCTGATGCGCGGCCGCGAATTCACGATGAAAGATGCGTATTCGTTCGACCGCGATCTGGACGGCTTGAAGCAATCGTACCAGCGCATGTTTGACGCGTATGGGCGTATTTTCACGCGTTTCGGTCTGGATTTCCGGGCCGTGGCGGCCGACAACGGCGCCATCGGCGGTTCCGGATCGCATGAATTTCATGTGATCGCGGATACCGGCGAAGACGCCATCGTGTATTGTCCGGATTCGGATTACGCGGCCAATATCGAGGCCGCCGAAGGCGTGCCGCTGCTGACTTCGCGCGCCGCGCCGACTCAGGCGCTGACGCTGACGGCAACGCCGGATCAGTCGAAATGCGAGGACGTGGCGCAGTTTCTGAAGCTGCCGCTGCAAAGCACGGTGAAATCGATTGTACTGACGGTCGAAGCGGAAAAGGAAGCGCAAGACGGCGCCAGAAAAATCTGTCTGCTGCTGTTGCGCGGCGATCATGAACTGAATGAACTGAAGGCCGGCAAAGTCCCCGGCCTGTCCGGTTATCGTTTTGCGTCCGAAGCCGAAATCGTCGATGCGTTCGGTACGCCGCCGGGTTATCTGGGACCGATAGGCGCCAAGCTGCCGATCAGGATTATTGCCGATCGCAGCGTCGCCAACATGAGCGATTTCGTTTGCGGCGGCAATCAGGCCGGCTTTCACTACACCGGGGTTAATTGGGGTCGCGACGTGCCGGAGCCGGAAGTATGCGATATCCGCAACGTCGTCGCCGGCGATCCGTCGCCGGACGGCAAGGGCGTGCTGGCGATTCAGCGCGGCATCGAAGTGGGCCATGTGTTCCAGCTTGGCAGCGTCTATTCGCAGGCGATGAAAGCCACTTATCTGGACGAAAACGGTAAACCGCAGCCTTTGCAAATGGGATGCTACGGCATCGGCGTCACGCGCATCCTGGGCGCGGCGATCGAACAGAAATTCGATGAGCGCGGCATGATCTGGCCAAGCTCGATCGCGCCGTTCGAAGTGGTGTTATGCCCGATGGGCTATGACCGCAGCGAAGCGGTGAAAACCGAGATCGATCGTTTGTATGAAGCCCTGACCGCGGCGGGCGTCGACGTGGTGCTCGACGATCGCGGCGAACGGCCGGGTGCGATGTTCGCGGATTGGGAGTTGATCGGCGTGCCGCATCGTATCGTGGTCGGCGATCGCGGACTGAAAGACGGACAGGTCGAATATCAGGGCCGTCGCGATACCGCGGCGACCGCGCTGCCGTTGGCCGAAGCGCTGGCGTTTATTCAAACCCGGCTTGCCGCAGAACGCTGAGTTTTTTAACTAAAGAGGGAAATGCCGAGTAAGTGGCGTATGCGGTTCAAGCGCTGGAGGAGAAGCGCAGGCGTACGCAAGTGCCTCAGTTACGTAACGCCTGCATCGCAGTCCTGCAATTGGGCCGCATACGCCGCTTAATCAGCGTTTACAAACAAAAACGCCCGCAATTGCGGGCGTTTTTGTTTGGCATTCGGGATGTCGTTGATTTATACGATTGACGACGCGACGTCCCAAACAATTATTTCAAGTGTGCCGAAATGAGCTTGGTCATTTCAAACATGGTCACTTCTTTTTTGCCGCCAAAGACAGCTTTCAATTTTTCATCCGCGACGATGTTGCGCTTGTTCGCCGGATTTTGCAGATTCTTGGCCTTGATGTATTCCCAGACTTTCTTGGTGACTTCAGTGCGCGGCAGCGGTGTCGCGCCGACCACTTCAGCCAGCGTTGCCGACGGTGTCATCGGCTTCATGAATGCGGCGTTCGGTTTGCGAGCGGCGGCCTTGGGGGCTGCTTTTGGTGCTGCTTTAGCGGCGGGCTTGGCCGCTGCAGGTTTTTTGGCTGTTACCATCTTTGAGCCTCCTTAACAAGGGACGTTGGTTAAATTGCTTGATTGCATTGCGTCTCGGTAAGAATCATACGCAGCGCTTATAGTGGTGCGGTTTTCATAGCGACGCAAGTGTTTTTTGCTGGATAAACGCTAATACAGCCGCGAATCGGTGGGCGATAACAGGCGCGCCGTCGAAAAACGTCCGGCGGCACCGTTTTCTTTACATGCCAGGCAACATATTCTTCATTCCGCGCATCATTTTCATCATGCCGCCGCCTTGCATTTTTTTCATCATCGTTTGCATTTGATCGAATTGCGCCAGCATCCGATTGACTTCCTGCACCTGTACGCCGGCGCCGGTGGCGATGCGCCGTTTGCGCGAGGCCTTGATCAAATCGGGTTTGGCGCGCTCGCGCGGCGTCATCGAATTGATGATGCCTTCCATCCGGCGCACCTGCTTCTCGGCTTGATCCATATTGGTTTTGCCGGCGGCCTGCTGCATTTGCGCGGGCAGTTTATCCATCAGGCTGCTCAAGCCGCCCATTTTTTTCATCTGGCCGAGTTGCGCCTTGAAATCGTTTAGATCGAATTTTCCGCCGCCCTTCAGCTTTTGCGCCAGCCCTTGTGCGGCCGCCACGTCCACGCCTTTTTGCGCTTCCGCGACCAGCGCCAGAATATCGCCCATGCCCAGGATGCGATTGGCCATGCGGGTCGGATCGAAGGCTTCGAGCCCGTCGAGTTTTTCGGCGACGCCGGCGAATTTGATCGGCTTGCCGGTGATGTGGCGTACCGACAGCGCCGCGCCGCCGCGCGAATCGCCGTCCAGTTTGGTCAGCACGATGCCGGTCAGCGGCAGCGCATCGCTGAACGCCTTGGCGGTATTGATCGCATCCTGCCCCAGCATCGCATCGACCACGAACAGCGTTTCGATCGGCGTGACCGCGGCATGGATCGCACTGATTTCCTGCATCATCGCTTCGTCGATGCCAAGCCGGCCGGCGGTGTCGATGATCAGGACATCGTGATAATGTTTTCTCGCGTAATCCAGCGCCGCCAAAGCGATATCGACCGGCTTGTCGGTGATCGCGCTCGGGAAAAAGTCGGCGCCGGCCTGCGCGGTCACGGTCTGCAACTGCCCGATCGCCGCCGGACGATAGACGTCGGCCGAGACGGTCAATACTTTTTTCTTGGTGGTTTCGCGCAGGAGTTTGGCGAGTTTGCCGACGGTGGTCGTTTTACCGGCGCCTTGCAGGCCCGCCATCAGAATGATCGCCGGCGGCTGCGTGGCGAAATTGAGTTGCGACGCCTGCGGACCCAGGTCGGCGCCCATCAGGCGCGCCAGTTCGCGTTGCACCACGCCGACCAGCGCCTGTCCCGGCGTCAGCGAAGCGATCACTTCTTCGCCCAGCGCTTTCTCTTTGACATTGGCGATGAATTCGCGCACGGCCGGCAGCGCGACATCGGCCTCGAGCAATGCCAGACGCACTTCACGCAGCATCTCCGCGGTATTGGTTTCAGTCAGGCGCGCTTCGCCGCGCATGGTCTTGACGACTTTGGCGAGGCGCTGGGTGAGATTATCGAGCATGATGAATGGTCTTGTAAAAATGGATCGCGGACCGTACGCGCAGGGTGGCCGCAGGGCGATAAGCCGCCATTTTACCCGATAGGGCCGGGCATGCGCCGACAGCTGGCTGGAATCGCTCATGCGCAAATCGAAATGTAAAATTAAGCGAAGGAAGTGCTGAGCAAGTGGCCTGAGCGGCTCCAGCGCTGGAGGAGAAGCGCGGCGGTACTTGACGTACGGTGGGCACCGCAGTTCTGCGAGGGAGCCGCCTACACCGCTTAATCAGCGCTTCCTACACTGACTGGTGTAAACTCGCGGGATGCAAAATTATTTATTTGTCCTCGCCGCGCTGACCTATCTGATCTGCGCGTTTTTGCCTTCCGCCTGGCGCAATACCTTGTCGCTGGCGACGATGGGCGCATGGCTGCTGCACGGCGCGGCGCTGGTGCTGGATATGACCGCGCCCGGCTCGTTGCGGGTCGGTTTCGCCGCGATGCTGTCGGCGACGCTGTGGATCACGGTGGCCGCATACTGGCTGGAGAACCGCAATTTCGCGCTGGACAGTCTGCGTGTGCTGGTGCTGCCGGTGTCGGCGGTGGCGGTGCTGTTGCCGGCGGTTTTCCCGGGCAACATGATGGAGCTGGACGGAAAATCGCCGATTTTCCTATGGCATATCGTGATTTCGATCCTGGCCTACAGCACGCTGACGATCGCTGCTTTTCATGCGGTATTGATGATGCTGCAGGAAGCGCGGCTGCATGCCCGGCCCGCAGCGATCCATCGCATCGGCTGGTTTGCCGCCGCACTGGATCGCCTGCCGGCGTTGATGACCATGGAAAAACTGCTGTTTCGCCTGATCGGCATCGGGTTTTTTCTGCTGACGCTGACGGTTTTGTCGGGCGTGGTTTTCTCCGAGAAATTATTCGGCAGAGCGTTCAAATGGGATCATAAAATTATCTTTTCGCTGCTGTCATGGGCGCTGTTCGGCTTGTTGCTGGCAGGCCGCCGCTGGCAGGGCTGGCGCGGCAAAACGGCGCTCAATTTTACGCTCACCGGGTTTGCCGTTTTGCTGCTGGCGTATGTCGGCAGCCGTTTCGTTCTGGAGGTTGTATTGCATCGGGTGCTGGTATGAAATTTCTGATTTGGCTGGTGATCGGACTGGCGATCGTTGTGTGGCTGCAGCGCGCGAAAAGGAATCTGCTGCGACGGGCGCGCGACGCGGCTGCAGCCGGGCAGGCCGGCGGCGCAGCGGAAGCTACTCGCGGCCGCCGGGCACCGCCTGCCGGCGCGACGCCGGCCATCGAAAATATGGTGCAATGCGCGCATTGCGGCATTCATTTTCCGATGTCGGAAGCCGTGCACGGCAGTTCCGCCACCCTGTTTTGTTGCAGCGAGCATCGCGAACTGCATGCCCTTGAGTCGGGCGCCAGTTAGCGCCGGCGCGGACGATATGCGCGAGACCTCCTTCGAAATCGACCCCGACGGCTGGTGCCGTGGAGCCGCCCGGCAGCCCTCGCCGAACTGCGATGCGCGCCCCGGCGGCAGCGCTATCGAATTGTTGCTCATTCACAACATCAGTCTGCCGCCCGATCAATTCGGCGGTCCATACATAGAGGATCTGTTCGCCAATCGCCTCGACTACGCCGCCCACCCTTACTTCGAGCAACTGCGACCGTTACGGGTAGCCGCTCATTTTCTGATCCGGCGCGACGGCAGTGTGATTCAGTTCGTTTCGACCGACGCTCGCGCCTGGCATGCCGGGGTGTCCGTTTTCGCCGGCCGCGAACGTTGCAACGATTTTTCGATCGGTATCGAATTGGAAGGCAGCGATTTCCAGCCGTTCGAAAATGCGCAATACACAGCCTTGACGCAACTGACCGATGCGCTGCTCAAGCGTTATCGGCTGACCGATGTCGCCGGGCATGAGCACGTCGCGCCGGGCCGAAAAACCGATCCCGGCCCTTATTTCGACTGGGGCCGCTATCGCGAAGCGCTGACTGCAAGCGGCCTGCAAGGGGCAAATCCCGCGCTGCCTCGCATGCCCGTTACCTAACGGAAATGTCAACCGTTTTTGAGCGGAAATTGCTCAAAAATAAGTTGCACGGCGGGATTCAACCCACTAGAATTAGTTGGCAATTCGATTGGAAGCCCATATATAGTGTTCTCAAGTATTTTCTCTGGGTTTGCGCCGAATACCTTGCAGCAACTTCGCCGCGTTCGGAATTTTATCCCCGGCGCGGCGCGTCTGTTAAAAAAATAATATCTGAAGCTTGTGTCCGATCGAGGGGTTTTGTTTTTGTACTAATCAGTGAGCCCTGTTAATGCGCTACTAATATATAGAGATATATTGGTACACAGACACAACAGGGTTCAAATCGCAACGACGGTTTTCCGCCCGTCATCATGGTCTCAGGAGGCTCCGTGCGCTCTACTCAAGAAATTTCCGCTAATTCCCCGGCCGATATCGGCGTCATGTCGACATCCGCGCCGGCCGAGCATTCGCTGGCCCGCGCCGGCGCCGGGCTGGGCAATTACCGCATCATTCGCCGCAACGGTTCGGTTGTCGGTTTCGAACCGTCGAAGATCTCGATTGCAGTCACCAAGGCATTTTTAGCCGTCAACGGCGGCCAGGGCGCGGCATCCGCGCGGGTCCGCGAGATGGTCGAGCAGTTAACCAATAACGTGGTTTCGGCGCTGGTGCGCCGTCAGCCGACCGGCGGCACCTTTCACATCGAAGATATCCAGGACCAGGTAGAACTGTCGCTGATGCGTTCGGGCGAACACGACGTCGCCCGCGCCTACGTGCTGTACCGCGCCAAGCGGATGGAAGAACGCAGCCAGAAACAGGGCGGCGAAGCGCAGGTCGCCGCGGCGCCGCAACTGCATGTGATCGAAGACGGCGAACGCCGTCCGCTGGACATGGCGCAAGTGCGCGATCTGATCTCGGCGGCCTGCATCGGCCTCGAGAAACATGTCGACGCAACCGCCATCCTGGCCGAGACCGTCAAGAATCTGTACGACGGCGTGCCGGTCGAAGAGTTGCACAAATCGGCCATTCTGGCGGCGCGCGCATTGATGGAAAAAGATCCCGCCTACAGCCAGGTCACCGCGCGCCTGCTGATGCACACCATCCGCAAGGAGGTGTTCGGCAAGGAAGTGGCGCAAGCCGACGCACCGGCCGAGTATCGCGAGTATTTCCCACGTTTCATCAAAAAGGGCATCGACGGCGACCTGCTGGATCCGAAGCTGGCGCAATTCGATTTGAAGAAGCTGGGCGATGCGCTGTTGCCGGAACGCGACCTGCAATTCGGCTATCTTGGCCTGCAAACGCTGTATGACCGCTATTTCCTGCATCTGCAGGACATCCGCATCGAAATGCCGCAAGCCTTCTACATGCGTGTGGCGATGGGGCTGTCGCTGAACGAAATCAACCGCGAAGAACGCGCCATCGAGTTCTACAACCTGCTATCGTCGTTCGACTTCATGAGCTCGACCCCGACGCTGTTCAATTCCGGCACGCTGCGTTCGCAACTCTCGTCCTGCTATCTGACCACCGTGGCCGACGATCTGGACGGCATCTATGAAGCGATCAAGGAAAATGCCCTGCTCGCCAAATACGCGGGCGGTCTCGGCAACGACTGGACGCCGGTGCGTTCGCTGGGCGCGCATATCAAGGGCACCAACGGCCGTTCGCAAGGCGTGGTGCCGTTCCTTAAAGTGGTCAACGACACCGCCGTCGCGGTGAACCAGGGCGGCAAGCGCAAGGGCGCGGTCTGCGCGTATCTGGAAACATGGCACATGGACATCGAGGAATTCCTCGATTTGCGTAAAAACACCGGCGACGATCGCCGCCGCACGCATGACATGAACACCGCCAACTGGATTCCCGACCTGTTCATGAAACGGGTGATGGAAAAAGGTGAATGGACCCTGTTCTCGCCATCCGATACCACCGATCTGCACGACAAATTCGGCAAGGCCTTCGAAGAAGCCTATCTGGGTTACGAAGCCAAGGTCGCGCGCGGCGAATTGAAGCTGTTCAAGAAAATCCAGGCGCTGGACCTGTGGCGCAAGATGCTGTCCATGCTGTTCGAAACCGGCCATCCATGGATCACTTTCAAGGATCCGTGCAACATCCGTTCGCCGCAACAGCATGTAGGCGTCGTGCACAGCTCGAACCTGTGCACCGAAATCACGCTCAATACCAACGAATCCGAAATCGCGGTCTGCAATCTGGGCTCGGTCAATCTGCCGGCGCACTTGAAAGACGGCAAGCTCGATCTGGTCAAGCTGCAGCAAACCATCCGCACCGCGATGCGCATGCTGGACAACGTGATCGACATCAACTACTACGCGGTCAAGAAAGCCCGCGATTCGAACCTGCGTCATCGTCCGGTCGGTCTCGGCATCATGGGTTTCCAGGATTGCCTGCACATGATGCGTCTGCCGTACGCCTCCAACGACGCCGTGCAATTCGCCGACCAGTCGATGGAAGCGGTCTGCTATTACGCCTACTACGCTTCGAGCGAGCTGGCCGAAGAGCGCGGCCGTTACAGCTCGTACCGCGGTTCGCTGTGGGATCGCGGCATTCTGCCGCAGGATTCGCTGGGCCTGCTGGCGGAGGAGCGCGGCGGTTATCTGGAAGCGGATCGTTCGGAAAGCATGGACTGGACCGAGCTGCGGGGCCGCATCAAGCAATTCGGCATGCGCAATTCGAACTGCGTGGCGATTGCGCCGACGGCGACCATTTCCAATATCATCGGCGTCTCGGCCTGTATCGAACCGACCTATCAAAACCTGTACGTCAAATCGAATCTGTCCGGCGAGTTCACCGAGATCAACGAATACCTGGTGCGTGACCTGAAGGCGCGCGGTCTATGGGACGAAGTGATGATCTCCGATCTGAAGTACTTTGACGGCAGCCTGGCCAAAATCGATCGCATTCCGCAGGATCTGCGCGCACTGTATGCGACCGCGTTCGAAGTCGAGCCGTCGTGGCTGGTGGAAGCGGCGGCGCGTCGTCAGAAATGGATCGATCAGGCGCAATCGCTGAATATCTACATGGCGGGGGCCTCCGGCAAAAAACTGGACGAAACCTATAAGCTGGCATGGCTGCGCGGTCTGAAGACCACCTACTACCTGCGCACCATCGGCGCGACGCACATGGAAAAATCGACGTCCAAGACAGGGGCGTTGAACGCTGTCGACGTCGATGGCGCCCATACCGGCGGTGCACAGGCTTCCTATTCGATGGCGCCGGCGGCGCAGGAACTGGACGGTCCCGCATGCGTGTTGCGTCCGGGCGATGATGGTTTCGAGGAATGCGAAGCCTGCCAATAAAAGCCTGTCTGTCGAGGCGAGGTAATTGACGCCGGATGTAATTAAAAGCCGCGTAACTTCTACGCGGTTTTTTTTCACTTACTCCTCCTCGAGAGCCATCGCCGGCCTGGTATTGCTCGCTTGTAAAATATAATTAAATCAAATACTTACTTCGATTATTCGGCTTGTCGTGGTGAAGAAGTTCGGATCGACATCGCATGCGAAATGGTATTCGCGGGCGTAAAGAAATGAAAGAAAACGGCATCGATACTTGATGCAATGAGCAAGCGTTCATATCTATATATAAACAGTGAATGCGCTTGCGCCGATGAGCCGTCCGGTATCAGATCGGCGGCAACCCAATAGTGCGAAGTCGTTTTATTGCTTTTTCATAACCACCAGATATAGGAAATTTATAAGTAAAGAACACAATATCTTGTGTTTTTTACTGAAACGAGGTGCTACAATTTCGACAATCGAAAGTCGCCTTTCACCACCGGACTTCGCGTTGTCGAAACTGTTTCCAGAAATTGTTTTTGTTGAAGCGACAGTAGATCTGTGTAAATTGAGAAGTGCGGCGCGGCGGAACTCCGCTGTTTTTCGAGCTGTATATTAGGAGCGTTCGTATCTGGTATCTGTCAGGTCGACGCCGCGTCGAAACAAGCGCCGCAATTTGCATCGCCCCGATCACAGGGCGGACGGAATTGGAGACGACCGGATCGTCGTCCGGTCAACAACGGATTGAGTAAAGGAATAAGCATGCTTTCTTGGGATGATGAAGTCGCCGCACCGGCGCCACGTGCACCGGCCCCTTCGCAACTGCAGCCGCAGCAGCAACGGGCGGTTGAAACGCGCGCCCATTTTTCCGATGTCGCACTGAATCCGGCATTGGTTTCCCGCAGCGATGCCCAGCCGCAACCGGCCGACGTGGCCAGCCGGGTCAATGCAGCGGACAAACGCATCATCAATGGGCATACCGACGTCAATCAATTGGTGCCATTCAAATACAAATGGGCCTGGGACAAATATCTGGCCGGCTGCGCCAACCACTGGATGCCGCAGGAAATCAACATGCAGCGCGATATCGAGCTGTGGAAGAATCCGAACGGCCTGACCGAGGACGAGCGCCGTCTGGTCAAGCGCAATCTGGGCTTTTTCGTCACCGCCGATTCGTTGGCCGCCAACAATATCGTGCTGGGCACCTACCGTCACATCACCGCGCCCGAATGCCGCCAGTACCTGCTGCGCCAGGCTTTCGAGGAAGCGATCCATACCCATGCGTATCAATACATCGTCGAATCGCTGGGCCTGGACGAGGCGGAAATCTTCAACGCGTACCACGAAATCAAATCGATCCGCGACAAGGATGAGTTCCTGATCCCGTTCATCAATACACTGACGGATCCGCAGTTCAAGACCGGCACCACCGACTCCGACCAGAAATTACTGAAGTCGCTGATCGTATTCGCCTGCATTATGGAAGGCCTTTTCTTCTACGTCGGCTTCACGCAGATCCTTGCGCTGGGCCGTCAAAACAAGATGATGGGCGCCGCCGAACAGTATCAATACATCTTGCGCGACGAGTCGATGCACTGCAATTTCGGCATCGATCTGATCAACACCATCAAGATGGAAAACCCGCATTTGTGGACGCCCGAATTTCGCGAAGAAATTAAATCGTTGTTTTTAAGCGCGGTAGAGTTGGAATATCGTTACGCAGAGGATACAATGCCGCGAGGTGTACTAGGTTTGAATGCGCCGATGTTCAAAGGTTACTTGCGATTCATTGCAAACCGCCGCGCACAGCAAATCGGAATTGACCCGTTGTTCGCTCAAGAAGAAAATCCGTTTCCATGGATGAGCGAGATGATCGATCTGAAGAAGGAGCGCAACTTCTTCGAGACCCGAGTCATCGAATATCAAACGGGCGGTGCACTGAACTGGGAGTAATGGGCGGGCGGTCAACCTCTTCAGACCAGCGTCGCAATCGGAGCGCCGATCACGCTCCGACATATTGAAACCAGTACTGATTGAATCGATAGAAATCGAAAGGCGATCACCCAATTTAATGAACAGACCGACACGCTCTGCTCTGTTACTGCCGCTTATCCCGACTATGTCTGGCGAGGCGGCTTTTTCTTTGTCAAACCGTATGGTGGGCAGGAAAGATATTCCGACGCTGGCATAGAGCCGGCGTTTTTTTTGGTTGCCGCCGACGCGGATCTGCCGGAAGGGGATCCGCATCAACGCCCAGCAGGCGTTTGGGAGGACTCCCGCGGCCAGCCAATATGGCTGAAGCGCTGCATATCTGAGGGGATGCAGCAGTTCAGCTGGTGCCGAATTCATTAGCATAAGCGCAGTTTGCTTGTGCCGATGAATAATCCGCCGGAGCTCATCGCGATGAGTCCGGAGGGTTTCAATCAAGCTTGATTTTTTCCATCACGTGAAGGAGAAACAAATGGCAACAGCAACGAAGAAACCAGCAGCGAAGAAGGCCGTCGCTGCGAAAAAACCTGCAGCCAAAGCGGCAGCTCCTAAGAAGGCAGTCGTAGCGAAGAAGGCAGTGGCAGCGAAGAAGCCAGTCGCAGCGAAGAAGCCAGTCGCTAAAGCAGCAGCTAAACCAGCAGTGAAAAAAGCGGCAGCCAAGAAACCGGTTGCCAAAAAGGCCGTAGCGAAGAAACCAGTAGCCAAGGCAGCAGCTAAGCCAGCGGTGAAAAAAGCAGCAGCCAAGCCGGCAGCGAAGAAAGTAGTTGCCAAGAAAGCCGTCGCGAAGAAGCCAGTAGCGAAGAAACCGGCAGCCAAGGCAGCAGCCAAGCCAGCGGTGAAAAAAGCAGCAGCCAAACCGGCAGCGAAGAAAGCAGTTGCCAAAAAGGCCGTAGCCAAGAAACCGGCAGCCAAGGCAGCAGTCAAGAAACCGGTAGCTAAAGCAGCAGCCAAACCAGCAGCGAAGAAGCCTGCAGTAAAGGCCGCGGCTAAGCCAGCAGCAAAAAAGCCCGTGGCTAAGGTTGCAGCGAAGAAGCCTGTCGTTGCCAAACCTGCCGCACCTGCTGTGAAAACTGTGTTGAACCCGGCCGCAGCATGGCCGTTCCCGACAGGCGCCAACCGTCCATAATATCGGACGCAATGGTGTCATGCCCGACTAGTGCGGGCATAAGCGCTACGCGGTATTCCCGCGTAGCGTTTTTTTTGCCTGCAACACTTGCCGGCGGCAACCGCCCCCGGCGCATCCTCCGATCCACCGCCTTGACGCTTCGAAGTCGCTATTCGCCGCTGCGGCTGTTAGACTGCTGCATCGCGCCATGCGGACTTCCAGTCTGCGGCGCGCGCAACGAGGGGGCGCAGCCGCCGCCCATAACGGACCTGATCGGGGAGTGTGTCGTGCTGTACAGTATTTTTATCTTGATTGTCGATGTGATCGCTAGCATGCTGACCGGCGTGCTGCTGCTGCGTTTCTGGATGCAGGTGGTGCGCGTCAGGCCGCCCGCGAATCTCGGCCAGTTCGTCTTCCAATTGTCGGACTGGCTGGTCAAGCCGATACGAAAATTGCTGCCGGGCCTGGGCGGTTACGACTGGGCCAGCCTGTTTGCCGCGTTTCTGGTGGTGTTGCTGTCCATCCTCGCCAGCGTCGGCGTGACCACCGGCTTTGTTCCGGAACTGGTGTTCTGGATGTCGCTGCTGCGTTTCGTTTCCTGGATTTTGTATGGCTTCATGGCGCTGCTGATTGTCGAAGCGATCTTCAGCTGGGTCAATCCTCACGCGCCGCTGGCGCCGTTCGTGCAGGCGCTCACGCAGCCGCTGCTGCGGCCTTTGCGCAGGATAGTGCCATTGATCGGGAGTGTGGATTTGTCGCCGCTGGTGGCGTTGATTCTGCTGCAGATCGCCCAGAAATTAATCTCGGCGCTGATATTCTCGATGATATGACGCGTGGGCAAGGCGGCGACTGGTGCAGCGTTTGCGAGAACGGCAGCAGTATCCGCCTGGCCATCCGCGGGTTTTAACGCCGCTCTACTTTGCCTGAGCGGTTTTCCACTGTTCCAGCGCCTTCAGCGTGTTGTTGACATGCTCATCCGGATTCAGACTGGTGTATTCGTAAATGATCGTGTGATCAGGCGCAATCACGTATGAGGTGCGGTTGGCGTGGCCCAGTCCCAGTACCGCGTCGTAGGCTTTCATGATGCTCTTGTCGGTATCGGCCGCGACCGCGAACTTGCTGCGGCATTCGCTGACCGAAAACTTGTTCAGCGTGTCGATGTTGTCGCCGGACACACCGATGACCGTGGCGCCCAGCGCTTTATAGCGGTCGGTGGCGTCGGCGAACAAATGCGCCTCGATAGTGCAGCCCTTGGTGAACGCCGCCGGATAGAAATACAGCACCACCGGTCCCTTTTTCAAAGCCTCGTTCAGAGCGAAAGTGGACACATTGCCGCCCAGCGACGACTGGGTAGTGAAGTCCGGCGCCTTGCTGCCGGGTTTGAGGGCGGCGAACGCCGGACTCGCCGCCGATATGGATACAGCTAGCCAGACGACGGTACGGACAATACGGGAACGGATCATGGCATTCCTTGTTCAGAGATAGCGGTAACCGAACGCCTGCTCGAAGCGCCGGCCGATTTCCTCCAGTGTCGGCGCATGGTTCTGCGGCCCCTGGTGAGCGATTTTAATCGATCCCATCAAACTCGACAGGCGGCCTATCGTGGGCCAATCCAGGCCTTTGGTCAATCCGAACAGCATGCCGGCGCGGAAAGCGTCGCCGCAGCCGGTGGGATCGGCGATTGCATCGGCCTGTACGCACGGGATGACGATTTTTTCGCCGGCGGTATAGATATCGGCGCCCAGTTCGCCGCGCGTCACGACCAGCGCTTCGACCTGCGCCGCGATCTGTTCCAGGCTCAGTCCTGAGCGGGAGGTCAGCAGTTCGGCCTCGTAGTCGTTGACCGCGACATAGCTTGCCTGCTCGATGAAATGCCTGAGGTCGTTGCCGTCGAACATCGGCAGCCCCTGGCCCGGATCGAAAATGAACGGTACGCCCAGCGCCAGCGCCTGTTCCGCATGCTGCAGCATGCCGTCGCGTCCATCCGGCGCAATGATCGCCAGCTTGATGGGGCCGGCGTCGGCGATGCGATTGGCGTGCGACGCCATCATCGCGCCGGGGTGAAAGGCGGTGATCTGGTTGTTGTCGGCATCGGTGGTGATGAAACATTGCGCGGTAAATGTGTCGTCGATGACCCGCACGCAGCGGCGCGAGATGTCCAGCTGCTCCATGCGCTCCAGATACGGCGCCCCATCCTGGCCCAGCGTCGCCATGATCAGGGGATCGCCGCCCAGCAATTTCAGGTTATAGGCGATGTTCCCGGCGCAACCGCCGAATTCGCGGCGCATGGTGGGAACGTAAAACGAGACATTCACCTTATGCAGTTGGTCGGGCAGCAGGGACTCGGAAAAACGCCCCTCGAACTGCATGATGTTGTCGAACGCCAGCGAACCGCAGATAAGAGATGTCATAGAGAGGTAAATAAAGGTGATTTGAATAAATTACGCGGCAAACGAACAAAGATGAATGATTGCATTGTAAAAGAAACGTTGCCGTTTGGCGCAGATGGCCCTAGGGATAAAACAGATAGACGCGGTAACCCGATGCGCTTGCCTGCGTCAGGATGAAGGTGAGTTTGACCGGCTGTTCGGAATTGGCCGGGATGCCGGCGTCGATCAGCCGGGACGACGGTAAATAATCGGCGGGGGCGAATACCCGCCGGAGCAGCGCATTTCCATCGTCGTCGTTGAGCGTGAGTTCGATATGCGGCCAGGCTTGCGCGTCGGCGCTGCGGCTGCCCAACAGCAGACTCAGCGTCAGCGCGGACTCGCCCGGCGCCGCGGCTTGCAATTGATTGGATTCTATCGATAGCTGCCCGATCTGATGTTGCAGACCGACGGTGCAGCCCAGCGGCAGGCAGGCAGCGGCCAGCGCCGGCCGAAGTTGCGGCAGCGCGGCGGCGATGCGATCGCGTTCAAGATAAATCCCTTGCGCCAGAGCGGCGAAGATCAGCAGGACGCAGGCGATGATCGCCAATATGCGCCTGACGCGAGCCCGCCGTTCCCGTTGTTGCGCGCTGAGCACGAAGCCGGGCGCCGCGGCGATGTCCCCGTCGTCATTGTCATCGCCGTCCTCGATGTCGTGGCCCACTTCTTCACTATGATCGATACCGGACTCGCCGTCGTCGATGCGGTCTTCCATCCCCCATGCGCTTTCCGGCGGCACGATATCGCCCTGCTCATAGTCGATATACGGCTCGCCGGCGGGGGTTTTGCCCGGCGCGGCCTCTGTATCGACATCGCCGGCATCGAGCGAGAAGGCGGGGTCCGCAGGCGGCAATTCCCACGCCGCCTCGATTTCCGCGATGGTTTCCGCATCCGGCAGAGCCGGCGCGGCCGGGACACCGTAATCGGGCGCCGCGGCATTGGCCCGGGCGATGGCGGGAGTGATGGCCGGTGGCGGCGGTGCGGCAGGCAGCATCGGCCAGTTGCCGGTATTTTGCTGCTCGGCCAGAAGATGGGCATTGCCGTCGAACACTTCCTGGCATTGTCCGCAGCGCACCAGGCCGCCGCGCAGCTTCAACTGGTCATTGGCGACGCGAAATGTGGTTTGGCAAAACGGACATTTGGTTGCCAGCGCCATGGCTTACTCGTCAAAGAATATTGAGGTCTGATCTGCGCGCGGGTCGAGCATGATCGTCAATTCGCCGCTGTTCCGGTCAATACCACCCAACCGTCGAGTTCGCCGCTCACGCGCAACGCGATATGCGGCGCATAGGCGGCGATAACATCGTCGGCCTGCTCGGCCAGTACGCCGGATAATACCAGCGCGCCGCCTGCCGCCACGCGCGACGCCAGCATCGGCGCCATCAGCGTCAGCGGGCCCGACAGAATATTGGCCACCACCACGTCGAAATAGTCCCCGGCCGGATGGGCGCGGGCAAACGCATCCGGCAACAAATACTCGATCTGGCAATGGTTGCGCGCCGAATTGAACTCGGCGGCGTGCAGCGCCTGCGGATCGATATCGACGCCGATGACATTGCCGGCGCCGACTTTCTTGGCGACCAGCGCCAGGATCCCGGAGCCGCAGCCGTAATCGAGTACGGACTGCCGCGCTCGGATTTCGGTTTCCAGCCACTCCATGCACAAGCGCGTGGTCGGATGGCTGCCGGTGCCGAACGCCAGACCCGGATCGAGTTCGAGAATCAGCGCATCGGGATCGGGCGCATCGTGCCAGCTTGGCACGACCCAGATATTTTTACCGATGTGAATCGGTTCGAACTGCGATTGCGTCAAACGCACCCAGTCCTGGTCGGCGACGGAACGCAGATCATAGGCCGGCACGATATCCAATCCGCATGCGCGGGCCGCCGCGGCCACTATCGCGGCATGGTCGGGGCCCTCATCGACCAGCGCGACCACGCGGCTGCGTTCCCAGGCGGCCTGTTCCGGCTCCATGCCGGGTTCGCCGAAGATCGGCTGTTCGGCGCTGGTGCCCAGATCGGCGTCTTCCACCGATACCGACAGCGCGCCGGCCGCCATGAAAGCGTCGGACAGACTTTCCGCCTGATGGCGCGCGACCTCGACAACTATTTCGGTCCAACTCATGATGACCTAACCAATCTTGGCAAGCTGTATCTCGTTCGATAGCGGAAACGCCCCAGCCCGGGGCTTGTTCCGCCGGCTTAATTTTTTTCCGGTTTCTTCGGTTCTTTCGGCGTTTCCGGCCGTTCCGCCAGTTTTTGCTCCAGGTAATGAATATTGGTTCCGCCTTCGATGAAGCGGGCGTCCACCATCAGTTCGCGATGCAGCGGGATGTTGGTCTGGATGCCTTCGACCACCATCTCGGACAGGGCGATCTGCATGCGGCGGATGGCTGTTTCGCGGGTAGGGCCGTAGGCGATGACCTTGCCGACCATCGAATCGTAGGTCGGCGGCACGTAATAACCGGCATAGGCGTGCGAATCGACGCGGATGCCGGGGCCGCCCGGCGCGTGCCACGACAGGATGCGGCCTGGCGACGGCGTGAATTTGAACGCATCTTCCGCATTGATGCGGCATTCGATGGCGTGGCCCTTCAATTCGATGTCGCGCTGGCGGTAGCGCAGTTTTTCGCCGAAAGCGATGCGAATCTGTTCCTGCACAATGTCGACGCCGGTGATCATTTCGGTCACCGGATGTTCGACCTGCACGCGGGTGTTCATTTCGATGAAATAGAATTCATTGTTTTCATACAGGAATTCGAAGGTGCCGGCGCCGCGATAATTCATTTTGCGGCAGGCTTCGGCGCAGCGTTCGCCGATTTTCTCGATGATTTTGCGCGGGATGCCGACGGCCGGCGCTTCTTCGATCACTTTTTGATGGCGCCGCTGCATCGAGCAGTCGCGTTCGCCCAGCCAGATCGCGTTGCGGTGCTGATCGGCCAGAATCTGGATTTCCACGTGACGCGGATTTTCCAGATATTTCTCCATATAGACTTCGGGATTGCCGAACGCCGCGCCGGCTTCGGTCTTGGTCATGGCGACCGCGTTGACCAGCGCCGCCTCGGTATGCACCACGCGCATGCCGCGTCCGCCGCCGCCGCCGGCAGCCTTGATGATGACCGGATAACCGATTTTGCGCGCGATCTGCACGATGGCTTTCGGATCGGCGGGCAATGCGCCCTCAGAACCCGGTACGCAAGGCACGCCGGTGGCGATCATGGCCTGTTTGGCCGAGACTTTGTCGCCCATCAGGCGGATGGTTTCCGGGCGCGGCCCGATGAAGACAAAACCGGATTGCTCGACGCGCTCGGCGAAATCGGCGTTTTCAGACAGGAAACCGTAGCCCGGATGGATCGCCTGCGCATCGGTGACTTCGGCGGCGCTGATGATGGCCGGCATGTTCAGATAGCTCAGCGAGGACTGCGCGGGTCCGATGCAGACCGATTCGTCGGCCAGCTTGACGTATTTGGCTTCACGGTCGGCTTCGGAATGCACGACTACGGTCTTGATCCCCATTTCGCGACAGGCGCGCTGGATCCGGAGAGCAATTTCGCCGCGGTTGGCAATAAGTATTTTTTCAAACATAAAAGGAATCGCTAGAAGTCGGGCTGTAGGTCGGGCTGTAGATCGGACATTCAATCAGCAGCGGCAATGACAAGCGGTATCCGGCGACATCGCCGCCGGGCGGCAGCCGCCGATGGCTGCTGCCGCGCCGCACATTCCGGGGCCAATCAGCCGAGCACAAACAGCGGTTGGCCGAATTCCACCGGCTGGCCGTTTTCGACCAGAATCTGTTTGACGATGCCACCCTTGTCGGTGTCGATTTCGTTAAGCAGTTTCATGGCTTCGATAATGCATAGGGTCTCGCCGTCCTTGACTTCGCTGCCGATTTCGACAAACGGCGGGGATCCCGGTGCCGACGAACGGTAGAACGTGCCGACCATCGGCGATTTGACCACGTAGCCTTCCGGCTCGGCCGGTATGGCGGCCACCGGCGCGGCGGCTGCCTGCGGCGCCACCGCATATTGCGGAGCGGCCTGCGGCTGCATCATGACTACCTGATTTTGTGCCTGTGCTGACGATTTGACGATGCGAACCTTGCTCTCGCCTTCGGTCACTTCCAGCTCCTCGATATCGGACTCGGCGACCAGATCGATCAGCGTTTTCAGTTTTCGTAAATCCATTTCAATTCCCTAGAAGTAATATTTGTAAAGACTTTCGGTGGGCGCCATGCCGACGGCAGGCTCAGGACTTGAGCAGGCACATCGAGCATGGGACGGGTGGGTGCGCCGGACGGTAGAGCCGCTACATTTGCGTGAGCGCGTAATCGATGGCCAGGCGATAACCTTCCACGCCCAGACCGGCGATGACGCCTTTTGCGATGTCCGACAGATAGGAAAAATGCCGGAACGGTTCGCGTTGATGGATATTGGAAATATGCACTTCGATAAAACCGATGGCGACGCCGGCGAGCGCATCGCGTAACGCCACGCTGGTATGCGTCAGTGCGCCCGGATTGATGACGATGGCGTCGATGCCTTCGCTGCGCGCCAGATGGATGCGGTCGATCAGCGCGCCTTCATGATTGCTTTGAAACGAGCTCAGCTTTGCGCCGGCATTCGCAGCCTGCTGCGCCGCGCGTCTTTCGATATCGGCCAGTGTTGTGGTTCCGTACACCTCAGGCTGCCGCGTTCCCAGTAAATTCAGGTTTGGGCCGTTCAGCAGAAGGAGATTCTTTGCCATGAAGTTGGGTACGTTTGACGATGATGGGCGCATTTTGCCGTTAAATGGCGTGGATTGGCAAGAAAAACTTTGTTAATGCGTATTCGTCGATGGGATCCCTGCTGCAATGTCTTTACGCAGTTTGTCGAAATTCAGCGCCCCGATATAAGACTGTTTGATGCTGCCGTCGGCGCCGACCAATAACGAAAACGGCAGGCCGCCCACCGCATTGCCCAGTTCGCGCATGGTGCCGATGGCGCCGCTGTCTGCGACGTAAAGGGGGTAATCGATTTTCAGTTTGGCGGCGAACGCGGCGATATTGGGCGCGGAGTCGACGCCGATGCCGATGACCTGGAGCCCCGGCATCTGCTTGTGCAACGCGACCAGTTCCGGCATTTCCTCGACGCAAGGCCCGCACCAGGTGGCCCAGAAATTGATCAGCAGCGGCTTTCCCCGCCACTTCGACAGTGCCTGCTGCTGACCCTGGGGATCCGGCATCGATTGCGACAGCAGCCTGGTCAGCGCCTGATCCTGGGGCGCCTGCGGTTTGACGCGCTGGATGCCGGCATAGGCGCCGATCGCCCCGGCCAGCACGGCGATCAATATATATAGCGTAACCTTGCGATTCATTCGGTTTCCTCTTCTTCCATCAGGCGGCGCAGCGTGTCGGCATTGGCGCGTTCCGGGCGCTTGCCGGCCGCGGCCTTGACGTTGCCGCGCAAGTCGTCGATATGATACAGGCATAGGTGGACGCCCTCCGATTGCGGAGGAGGGGTCAGGAAACTGAGGGTTTCCACCGGCGCCTGGCCGGATCGGAAATGCGGACTCTCGGACACGGCGAAGGAGATGTTCTTGTTGAGCAGAAAGATTTCGACGTCTTTGGCGCTCTCCGAAAACAGTTGCAGATAAATGTCCGAATGCTCGCCGGCGGTGCCGTTGAGCACGGCGCCAGTCAGATACGGCGAGAACTGCGACAGCTCGGCCATCAATTCCAGCGCCAGCCGGCGCAGCAACAGCAGCCGCGCCGGTTGCGTCTCCGCAAAAAACAGCGCGTTGTGCTGGCGTACTTCTTCTTCTATCTGGGCGTTATCCGGCAGCAAATCGCCGCGAATTTTATGGGGGCCCAGTATTTGCCGGGCTGCTTTACGTTTGGCGCTGCCGTAGTCGGCGCCGTCTTCGGCGATCATGCGGGCGGCCGCCACGGCGATTTCGGCGCGTAATTGTTCGGTATCGGAAAAAGGATTGCTGGGCATGCTGATGGATTTCGGTTTGCTTGCTAACGCGGCCGCTGGCAAAGCCTGGCCGCAGGCCTGCCATCTTAATCCGATAATTGCGCTCGCGCAGCGATTGCGCTCATCTTTATTCCTCGCACCGGGCGGAGAGCCGCGTTTTTATTTATCCATTATCCGAAGCGGTTCGCGGCGGCATATGGCGTCCGGTCGGGTAAAATCACGCTATTCAATTTTCGAACGCGACAATGCATATTCATATTCTCGGTATCTGCGGCACCTTTATGGGCGGCCTCGCAGTGCTGGCCAAACAGGCCGGGCATACCGTTACCGGTTGCGACAGCAACGTCTATCCTCCGATGAGCACGCAGCTCGAAGCGCAGGGCATCGCCCTGATTCAGGGTTTCGATCCGGCGCAGATCGCGCTGGCGCCGGATATGTACGTGGTTGGCAACGTGGTGTCGCGCGGCAATCCGCTGATGGAGGAAATCCTCAATCGCGGCCTGCCGTATATTTCCGGTCCGCAATGGATGGGCGAGCATATCCTGCACGGCAAATGGGTGCTGGCCGTCGCCGGCACGCATGGCAAAACCACCACCTCTTCGATGCTGGCCTGGATTCTGGAAGACGCCGGCTATGCGCCGGGCTTCCTGATCGGCGGCGTGCCGCTCAATTTCGGCATTTCCGCGCGCCTGTCGGTGGACTCGTCGTTTTTCGTGATCGAAGCCGACGAATACGATACGGCGTTTTTCGATAAGCGCAGCAAATTCGTTCATTACCATGCAAAAACGGCGATTCTGAACAATCTCGAATACGACCACGCGGATATTTTCCCCGACCTGGGCGCCATCGAAACCCAGTTTCATCACCTCGTGCGCACGGTGCCGGGCATCGGCCGGCTGATCGTCAACCGGCGCGAACCGGCGCTGCAGGCGGTGCTGGCGCGCGGTTGCTGGAGCGAAACCGAGTGGTTCGGCGTGGCCGGTGCCGACGCTAAAGGCTGGGCGCTGCATACGCATGACGATGATCGTTTCGATGTGTCGTTTAACGGCGCGGCGCAGGGAACGGTCGAATGGGCCCTTGGCGGGGAACACAACCGGATGAACGGCGTGGCGGCGATCGCCGCGGCGCGTCACGTGGGCGTGCCGCCGGCACAGGCCATCGCCGCATTGAGCCGCTTCGAAAACGTCAAGCGCCGCATGGAGTTGCGCGGCAGCGCGGGCGGGGTCGCGGTATACGACGATTTCGCCCATCATCCGACCGCGATTGAAACCACGGTCGCAGGCCTGCGCAAAAAAGTCGGCGCGGCCCGCATTCTGGCGGTGCTGGAACCCCGTTCGAACACGATGAAGCTGGGTGTGATGAAACAGGCCTTGCCGGGCAGTCTGCGCGGCGCCGATCTGGTGTTCGGTTTCGGGGGCAAGGAGGCGCTGGGCTGGGATCTGGCGGAAACGCTGGCGCCGCTGGGCGATGCCGCACAAAGTTTCGACGATTTGCCACGGATGGTGCGAGCCATTGCCGACGCCGCGCGACCCGGCGACCACATCCTGGTGATGAGCAACGGCGGTTTCGGCGGCGTGCATCAAAAAATTCTCGACGCCCTGGGGGCGTCGGCTCCTGTTTCGTTGTCCGCCTGATTATCCACCGCATGATTCTCTATCTGCACGGTTTTCGTTCCTCGCCGCATTCCGCCAAGGCGCAGGCCATGGCCGGCCGCATGCGGCAACTGGGGCTGGCCGACCGCTATTACTGTCCGCAATTGCCGGCGTCGCCGGAAGCGGCGATCGGCCTTGCGCTGGAGTGGGCCGAGCGGCAGTGCAATGCGCAGCCGCCGCAAGCAGCGTTGAGCATTGTCGGGTCTTCGCTGGGCGGCTTTTACGCCACCTGGCTCGCCGAGCGCCTGGGGTGCCGCGCCGTGCTGCTCAATCCGGCCGTGCAGCCGCCGCGCGATCTGCGGCAGTATGTCGGCGTATCGACGCAGTTTCATTCGAACCAGCCGTTCGAATTCAAGGCAGAATATGTGGCGCAGCTGCGGGCATTGACGGTACCCGCGATCACCCGGCCGGAGCGTTACTTCCTGATTGCCGCCACCGGCGACGAAGTGCTCGACTGGCGTGAAATGGCCGCGCATTATCCCGGCGCGCGGCAGCGCATTATCCAGGGCAGCGATCACGGCATCAGCGAATTCGACTTGTATATCGATGAGGTGCTGGCTTTTTGCGGTGTCGACGTGCAACGCGCCACCGATTGACCGGCATGCCGACCTCGTGGCCGACGCGCTGGCAGCGTCCGACTTTCCTATTTTCCGGTTGCGGCGTAAGCCGACGACCGCTCATCACCCACTAAATATTCGATGAATTTACTTTTTGAAGAATCCGGCGATTTCAAGGCCGGCGTCATGTTTTCCCAACAGGGTGAGTCCTATCAGGTCGAGATGGCCTCCGGCAAGCGCGCCAAGATCAAGGCGCGCGACGTGCTGCTGCAATTTGCCGCGCCCGCGCCTGCCGCGCTGATCGAGCAGGCGCAGCAGATCGCCGCCGACATCGATCTCGATTTTTTATGGGAAGTGGCCGGCCAGGACGAGTTTGCGTTTGCCGACCTGGGCGCCGAATATTTCGGCCACGCGCCGCTGCCGCCCGAAGCGGCGGGCTTGCTGTTCAAACTGCACAACGCGCCCATTTATTTTTACAAAAAGGGCAAAGGCCGTTATAAAGCTGCGCCCGAGGAGTCGCTGCGCGCCGCCCAGGCCGGACTGGAAAAGAAACGGCAGCAAGCGCTGTTGCAGGCGCAATACGTGGAGGAGCTGAAAGCGCAGCAGTTGCCGCCGTCGATGCGCCCGCTGGTCTTGCAATTGCTGTTCAAGCCCGACAAGAACAGCATCGAATACAAGGCGCTGGACGCAGCGTGCAAGGAGTTGCAGACTTCGCCGCAACGGCTGATGCTGGCCGCCGGCGGCATCGCGTCGGCCCGGCAATTGCATTACACCAAATTCCTGTTCGAATTTTTCCCTAAAGGCACGGACTTTCCCGAGCTGACCGTGTCGGCCGCGCCGCAATTGCCGGTGGCGGATGTGCGGGCGTTCTCGATCGACGACATGACTACCACCGAAATCGACGATGCCCTGTCGGTGACGACGCTGGCCGACGGCAAGATCCGCATCGGCGTGCATATCGCCGCGCCGGCTCTGGGCATCAGGCGCGACGATGCGGTCGATGCGATTGCGCGTCAGCGCATGTCCACCGTGTACATGCCCGGCGAGAAAATCACGATGTTGCCGGACAACGTGGTACAGGCGTTCACGCTGGATGAGGGTAAGACCTGCCCGGCGCTGTCGCTGTATGCGACGCTGGACCCGGCCGACTGGTCGCTGATCTCGACCGAAACGCGCGCCGAGGCGGTGCCGATCGCGGCCAATTTGCGGCACAACGATCTGGATGCGTTGGTGACCGAGGAGAACCTGGCCGCGGACAGCGGCGAATATCCGCACAAGGCCGATATCGCGGTGCTGTGGCAATGGGCGCAGGCGCTGGAAAAGGGGCGGATGGCCAAGCGCGAGGCTTTCGGTCTGCGGCCGGAACAAAACAACCGCGTCGATTTCAATTTTTACGTGGAAGACGATGTCGTCACGATTGCGCGCCGCAAGCGCGGCGCCCCGCTCGACAAGATCGTGGCGGAGCTGATGATTTTCGCCAACAGCACCTGGGGCAAATTGATGGCCGACCACGGCGTGCCGGGCATTTACCGGGCGCAGGGGGGCGGCCCTAGCGGACCTGGCGGATGGGCCGCCAAAATGCAGGTGCGCATGGTCACGCATGCGGCGCCGCATCAGGGACTCGGCGTGGATCAGTACGCATGGAGCACATCGCCGCTGCGGCGTTATACCGATCTGGTGAATCAATGGCAGATACTGGCCTGCGTCGAGCATGGCGTCACCGCGCCGCTGGCCGCGCCGTTCAAGCCGCGCGACGCCGATTTGTTCGCCATCGTCTCGGCGTTCGACGCCGCCTATGCCGGGTATGCGGATTTCCAGAGCACGATGGAGCGCTACTGGTGCCTGCGCTGGCTGGCGCAGGAGCAGGCCAAGCTGGTCGATGCGGTGGTGCTGAAAGATGAAATCGTGCGGCTCACCGAATTGCCGCTGGTCATTCGCTTGCCCGGCATGCAGCAAGTCGCGCGCGGGCTGCAGGTCAGGCTGGATCTGGTGCGCTGGGACGAAGTGGATTTGACGATCGAGGCGCGTCTGCTGGACATCCCCCCGGCGCAGTCGACCGATGCCGCCATCGAGAACGGCGATGCGGACGAAATGGATGACGAACAGGACGGCGCCGACGCCATCGCGGCGGAAGCCGCGCATCAGGTCGATGAAGCGATCGACGACGTTGCCGGCGCGGTGGTCGACGATATCGGCGCAGACGATGCGGCGCACACCTCGCCGCAACAGCAGGCAGCCGATCGGCCGTCCGCGCCGGATGCCGCGGCGTCGGAATGACGAGGCGCCGTGGCTAGTATCGTAAAATCGCACTATTTGATCGTTAGCAGCGTGAAATTCATCGCCGAAAATCGTATTTTGAGCATTGCCATCGGCGTTTCCGTGCTGTTGCACGGACTGTTGCTGGGGGTACATTTTGTGACGCCCGGTTCGTTTCGGCTGAAAAGCGCCGATCCCGGGCTGGAAGTGATACTGGTCAACGCCAAGCACAAGCAAAAACCGGTCAAGGCGGAAGCGCTGGCGCAAGCCGATCTGGATGGCGGCGGCAATGCCGACGCCGGCCGCGCCAAATCGCCGTTGCCGGATGCGCGCAAGGTGCGCAACGGCGAGGCCGAGCGGGTTGCCGCTCGCCAAATTGCGGAGCTGGAGCAACAGCAGCAAAAGATCATCGCGCAAATGCGGCATATGACGCCGATTGCCGCGCCGCTGCGGGCCGACCCGGACAAGCCGAAGGAGCCGCCGCCGACCGCCGGCAAGGACCGGGTCGACAGCGCTACCGCCGTGGCGCGGATGGAAGCCGAAATCGCCAAGAATATCGAAGACTATAACAAGCGCCCCCGGAAAACCCAGATTACGCCGAGTACGCGCCAGGTTGGGTATGCTCAGTATTACAAGGCGCTGCAGGAAAAAGTGGAGCGGCGGGGCACGCTGGACTTCCCGCAGCAAAATGGTCATAAACTGTACGGCGAACTGGTTATTTCGATTCCGATTTTCCAGGACGGTTCGATTTACGAAAAAGAAGGCGGCGTGCGCGTCGAGCGCACTTCCGGCCAGGCGGCGCTGGACCGCGCCGCGCTGGAAATCGTGCGGCGTTCGGCGCCCTTCGGCGCGTTCCCCGCGGATATGCGCAGCAGCGGGCGGGACGATGTATGGGAAGTCATTACCCGCTTTAAATTTACGCGCGATGCCGGTTTGCAAGCCGAGCTTCGCGGAGGGAGCAATTGATGGGCAGAAAGGATCGTTATGTAGTGATGGGCAATCCGATCGCGCACAGCAAATCGCCGCAGATTCATGCGCAGTTCGCCGAGCAGACCGGGGAGGCGCTGACCTATGAGCGCATGCTGGTGCCGCTGGACGGCTTTGCCGCGGCGATGCGGGCCCTGATCGACGGAGGCGCGAAAGGCGCCAATGTGACGGTGCCGTTCAAGCAGCAGGCGCATGCGCTGGCGACGGCGCTGACCGAACGCGCCGGCGCTGCGGGAGCGGTCAATACGCTGTCTTTTCACGGTAAGGTGATTCTGGGCGACAACACCGACGGCGCGGGCCTGACCACCGATATCGTGCGCAATTGCGGCATTGCATTGCGCGGCAAGCGCATCTTGCTGTTGGGCGCCGGCGGCGCTGCTCGCGGTGTATTGTCGCCGTTGCTGCATCATGAGCCGAGCGAACTGGTGCTGGCCAACCGCAGCGTCGATAAAGCGGAGTTGCTGGCGCAGCGTTTTGCCGCCGACGGCAAAGTGGCGGTCAGCGAATATGAGGGATTGGACGGCAGGTTCGATGTCATCGTCAATGCCACCGCCGCCAGTCTGGCCGGCGAAATGCCGCCGCTGGCGCCGGCTCTGTTCGATGCCAACACGCTGGCGTACGACATGATGTACGGCGCCGAGCCGACCGTGTTCATGCAGTTTGCGCAGCAGCATGGCGCGATGGTGCGCGACGGTTTGGGCATGTTGATCGAGCAGGCGGCGGAGTCGTTTTACCTGTGGCGCGGCGTGCGTCCGGATACCGCGCCGGTATTCGCCGCGATGCGCGGCTGAGCGGCGGAGACCCAGCGATGAAATCGTGGCGCAAACTCCTGCTGTGGCTGATCGTTGCGCCCATTGTCGCCGTGCTGGCGGTGCAGCTGTATTTTTTCGCGCACATCTGGTGGTGGGTAGGACACAATCCGTCCCAAACCAGTTTCATGCGCCAGCGCCTGTCGCTGATGAGGCTGCAGAATCCGGCGGCGCAACTGCAATTCAAGTGGGTGCCTTACAGCCGTATTTCCAATAATCTGAAACGCGCCATCATTGCATCGGAAGACGCCAATTTCAGCGTGCATGACGGCGTCGATTGGGAGGCGCTGGAAAAGGCTTATCAGAAAAACGAGAAGCGCGGCAAGGTGGTGGCCGGCGGATCGACCATTACGCAGCAATTGGCGAAAAATCTTTTTTTATCCGGCCAACGCAGTTATCTGCGCAAGGGGCAGGAATTCGTGATTGCATTCATGCTGGAGCAATTAATGGATAAAGAACGCATTTTCGAGATCTATCTGAACGTGGTCGAATGGGGCAACGGCGTATTCGGGGCCGAAGCGGCCTCCGAGCACTACTACGGCACCTCCGCCGCCAATCTCGGCGCCAACCAGGCGGCGCGGCTGGCGGTGATGCTGCCGCGTCCGCGGTTTTACGATAATAATCGCGGCTCCCTTTACCTGCAGCGGCGCACCAGCCTGATCCTGCGGCGCATGGGCTCGGCCGAGCTGCCGTAACAATTGCGGCGCATGATTTTTACAAAGAAGACACACACAGTCCGGATTTTCTGTATGCTAGTAAGAGTAAGAGCAGTTGATTCACGGTAATTCATGTTATGGCAAAGCTTGGATTTGCCCGATGAGAACTTGGTAATCTCTGATTAAGTATTGGAAGTACCGACGGAGCGTAGCGAACGGTTAACGGTGTTTGGAAGTCAATCAGGTCTGCGCTTTGCTCGGTATTATCGTTTTAACAAACCTATACAGTGCAACCATGTTTGAAGTTCTCGTTTATCTGTATGAGACGTATTACCGTCCCGATGCCTGCCCCGATCCGGCCGCGCTGGTGAAAAAACTGTCGGCCATCGGCTTTGAGGAAGAGGAAATTTCCAAGGCGCTGGGCTGGCTGACGGATCTGGCCGAAACCAATCAGGAATTCGCCACTCAATACCCGCAGCAGGCAGCCTTCTCGTTCGGCATCCGGATCTACGCCCGGCAGGAAACCGAAGTGCTCGGCGTGGCGGCCGTCGGTTTCATCCAATTCCTCGAAGCGGCGAAAATGCTGAACCCCGTGCAGCGCGAAATCGTCATCGGACGCGCGCTGGCGGCGGGGGAATCGCCGATTTCCCTGGAAAAGCTCAAGGTCATCGTACTGATGGTGTTATGGAGCCAGGGCAAGGAGCCGGACGGGCTGATGTTCGACGAACTGTTTCTGGACGACGAAGACGACGAGCCGCGTTCTCTGCATTAGTCGCTCCATTGCCGCGTTCCATTTTCTCTGTCCGACCCCGGACGCCTTCTTTCGATTTGTTGGAAAAGCGTCTGCGCTTGCCGATTTCCGCGCAACGCGCTTATCATTGCCCGGTTTTACCGATTTATTTGGCTGTTATATTGCAAAAATTAACTTTTGGAAATATTTTGCCGGGCCTCTTTATCCGCTGACTTTCGTCGGACCCTGCGCCGCCGTCAGCTTCCTCTTTCGAGACCATATTTATGAGCAAGACCCTCATCATCGCCGAAAAACCTTCTGTCGCAAATGACATTGCGAAGACGCTCGGCGGCTTTACCAAGCACGATGAGTATTTCGAATCCGATCAATACGTGCTGTCGTCCGCAGTCGGTCATTTGCTGGAAATCGCGGTGCCGGAAGAGTACGACGTCAAGCGCGGCAAATGGAGTTTCGCCCATCTGCCGATGATCCCGCCGCACTTCGCGCTCAATCCGATCGCGAAAACCGAAGCGCGGCTGAAGGTGCTCAACCGGCTGATCAAGCGCAAGGACGTCACCGCCCTGATCAATGCCTGCGACGCGGGGCGTGAGGGCGAATTGATTTTCCGCCTGATCGCGCAGTACGCGAAAGCCAAGCAGCCGATCAAACGGCTGTGGCTGCAATCGATGACGCCGGGGGCGATCCGCGACGGCTTCGCCAATCTGCGCGAAGACAGCGACATGCTGCCGCTGGCCGATGCGGCGCGCTGCCGCAGCGAAGCCGACTGGCTGATCGGCATCAACGGCACGCGGGCGATGACCGCCTTCAATTCGAAAGAGGGCGGTTTTTATCTGACCACCGTCGGCCGGGTGCAGACGCCGACGCTGTCGATCGTGGTCGATCGCGAAGAGAAGATCAAGAAATTCGTGCCGCGTGATTTCTGGGAAGTGCGCGCCGATTTCGTTTGCGCCGCAGGTATTTATGAAGGCCGCTGGCTCGACCGCGGCCAGAAGAAGGACGAAAACGATCCCGAGAAACGTCCCGAACGCCTGTGGAGCAAAGCGGCCGCCGAATCGATCGTCGCCGCCTGCCGCGGCAAGCAGGGCAATGTCACCGAAGAGTCGAAACCGACTACCTCGATGGCGCCCGGCCTGTTCGATCTGACCAGTCTGCAGCGCGAAGCCAATTCGCGTTTCGGCTTCTCGGCCAAGAACACGCTGGGCCTGGCGCAGGCGCTGTACGAAAAACACAAGGTGCTGACCTATCCGCGTACCGATTCGCGCCATCTGCCGGAAGATTACATCGACACCGTCAAGGAAACCCTGCGTACGGTATCGGAAAACAATAACTACCAGCGCTTCGCGTCCGAAATCCTGAACAAGAACTGGGTGCGTCCGAACAAGCGGATCTTCGACAACACCAAGATCAGCGATCACTTTGCGATCATTCCGACCACGCTGGCGCCGAAGAATCTGTCCGAGCCGGAACAGAAGCTGTACGACCTGGTCACGCGCCGTTTCCTGGCGATTTTTTTCCCGGCGGCGGAATTCCAGGTCACCACTCGCTACACCGAAGTCTCCGGTCATCAGTTCAAGACCGAAGGCAAGGTCATGACCAATCCCGGCTGGCTGGCCATTTACGGCAAGGAAGTCATCGACGAAAAAGACGGCGAGACCAACGGCACGCTGGTGGCAGTCGCCAAAGGCGAAAAAGTCCAGACCGACAAAATCGTCGCCAATGCGCTGGTGACCAAACCGCCCGCACGCTATACGGAAGCCACGTTGCTGTCGGCGATGGAAGGGGCCGGCAAACTGCTGGACTCGGAAGAAATGCGCGAAGCGATGGCAGGCAAGGGCTTGGGCACGCCGGCCACGCGCGCGGCGATCATCGAAGGCCTGATCAACGAGAAATATTTGCTGCGCGAAGGCCGCGAAATGATGCCGACGGCCAAGGCGTTTCAATTGATGACGCTGCTGCACGGCCTGGGCGTCAACGAACTGACCGAACCCGAGCTGACCGGCGCATGGGAACAGAAGCTGGCGCAGATGGAACGCGGTAACATCAGCCGCGAAGCCTTCATGCGCGAGATTGCGCAGTTGACGCAGATCATCGTCAAGCGCGCCAAGGAATACGATAACGACACCATTCCCGGCGATTACGCGACGCTGCGCACGCCGTGTCCGAACTGCGGCGCCGTGGTCAAGGAAAACTACCGCCGTTTCGCCTGCACCAAGTGCGAATTCTCAATGAGCAAGACGCCGGCCGGCCGTCAGTTCGAGATCCCGGAAGTCGAGGAATTACTGACCAAACGCACCATCGGCCCGCTGCAGGGATTCCGTTCGAAAATGGGACGTCCGTTCGCCGCGATCCTGAAAATATCGCGCGACGAAGAGATCAAGAATTTCAAACTGGAATTCGATTTCGGCCAGAACGACGGCGGAGGCGAGGATGGCGAAGGCGTCGATTTCACCGGCCAGACGGCGCTCGGTCCTTGTCCGAAATGCGGCGGCGGAGTGTATGAAATGGGGCTGGCGTACGTGTGCGAACATACCGTCGCCAAACCGAAGACCTGCGATTTCCGCAGCGGCCGCATCATCCTGCAACAGGAAATCCTGCCGGAACAAATGGTCAAGCTGCTCAACGACGGCAAAACCGATCTGCTGCCGGGCTTTGTTTCGCAGCGCACACGGCGGCCGTTCAAGGCCTTCCTGGTCAAGGGCAAGGACGGCAAGGTGAGCTTCGAGTTCGAAGAGCGCAAAGCCAAGGCGCCGGCCAAGGGCAAGAACGGCGCGGCGGCGGCGATCGAAACCGGCGCAGCCGAAGCATCCGATGCGCCTCCGGCGAAAAAGGCCGCCGCGGTCAAAACCCCGGCCAAGAAAACGGCCGTCAAGAAAGCCGCGGCCAAACCGCCGTTGAAAAAGGCCACGCCCAAGAAAACAGCGACGGTCTGACGGCGCTCTTTGTCCGGTTCTAGTGGAATGCCTCGACGACGATCCGTGTCGCTGCCGCCAGCACGTCGTCGCGTGGCTTCGCCGCTTGCTCGCGCTGCGTAAAGTACAGCGCCACGACGATCGGCGGTTTGGCCGGCCGCCACAGCACAGCGATATCGTTGCTGCTGCCGTAGTCGCCGGTTCCCGTTTTATCGCCGACCTGCCAATCCGCGGGCGCGCCCGCACGAATCCTGGCCGCCCCCGTGGTATTGCCGAGCAACCAGCGTTGCAACTGCTGCCGCTGCAATGGCCCCAGCGTATCGCCGAGGGCCAGCCGTTGCAGGCTGCGCGCCATGGCCGCCGGTGTCGTCGTATCGCGCGGATCGCCTGGAATCGCGCTGTTGAGCGCCGGCTCCCAGCGGTCCAGGCGGAATTCGCCGTCTCCAGCGGCGCGCGCAAACGCCGTGACGGCGGCTGGGCCGCCGAGCAGCTCGATCAACAGATTCGCGGCTGTGTTGTCACTGTACCGGAGCGTTGCGGCGCATAGCTCGGCAACCGTCATGCCTTCCGCGACGTGCTGCTCCGTGACCGGCGAGTAAGCGACCATCCCACCCGCCGTGTATTTGATGCGCCGTTGCAGCAGTGCGCCTTCGTGCGTGCTGCGGTCGAGAATAGCGGATGCGACGAGCACTTTGGCTGTGCTGCACATCGGGAAGCGCTCATCGGCGCGGTGCATCAACCACGTACCGTCGGCCGTGTCCAGCGCGGCGACGCCAAGCCGGCCACCCGACGCGGTCTCGAGCGCCGCGAGGCGTTCCTGCGGCGACGAGACATCGCGGCGGTCGGCCGTCCATGGCGCACAGGCGCTCATCAGCGGAGTAGAGGCGATGGCGAGCAGCAGGGTACGGCGGACGGGAGAGTGAGTTTTTAAATCCATTTATGGAGCCTCCTGATCATCAATTACAGGTCACCGATAGTCGATTCTCAGCGGGGAGTGGTCGCTAAAGCGCGTCTCCTTGTAGATCGAAGCCTGTTGCGCCGTCGCCGCAATGCCCGCCGTGGCGATGTGATAATCGATGCGCCACCCGACATTATTGGCCCATGCCTGCCCGCGGTTGCTCCACCAGGTATATGCGTCGCCGGTGGTATCCGGATGCAGGCGGCGATACACGTCGACCAGCCCCAGCTCATCGAAAATCCGCGTCAGCCACGCGCGCTCTTCCGGCAAAAAGCCGGAATTTTTCTTATTGCCCTTCCAGTTTTTCAAATCGATTTCCTGATGCGCGATGTTCCAGTCGCCGCAGATCACCACCTCGCGTCCGCTATCCCTGAGTTCCTGCAAATGCGGCAAAAAAACTTCCATGAAACGGAATTTCGCCAATTGCCGATCTTCGCTGGAAGAGCCGGACGGGCAATACAGCGAGATCACCGTCAGGTCGCCGAAATCGCATTCGACATAGCGGCCTTCCGCGTCGAATTCGGGATTGCCGAAACCGATGCGAACCGAATTCGGCGTGCGTTTGCTGTAAACGCCGACGCCTGAATATCCCTTTTTCTCGGCATAGTGGAAATGGCCGACGTAACCGGCGGGCGCGAGAAATTCCGGCGTCATGTCGGTGGCTTGCGCCTTCAATTCCTGAACACAAATAAAGTCGGCGGATTGTGCGGCGATCCATTCGAAAAAACCTTTGCGGGCGGCGGAGCGGATACCGTTGAGATTGGCGGAGATAATGGCAGGCATGGAAGGGCGCGCGGGGCGGTTAACAGTCAGGCGCGTAGGATAACCGATTTGTATGACGGGCTCACGAGGGGCAGGCAGGCGCCGCCTCAAGGCGGAGGAAGCATGAATTCACCCTTAGTGCGCATGAAGCATTAGAATTGCGGCTAATCGTTTTATGGATATTTTTTGAGCCCGGGATTTCACTTTGAGCAATTTACGACAGGATTTCATCGAATTCGCGGTTTCCGCCGATGTGCTGCGGTTCGGCGAATTCGTTACCAAGGCCGGGCGCACCTCGCCGTATTTTTTTAACGCGGGGATTTTTTGCGACGGCGCGACGCTGGGCCGCGTAGCGCAGTTTTACGCGCGTACGCTGATCGATTCCGGGATTGAGTTCGATATGCTGTACGGCCCGGCATACAAGGGCATCACGCTGGCATCGGCTACCGCGGTGGCGCTGGCCGGCATGGGACGTAACGTGCCGTTTGCGTATAACCGCAAGGAAGCCAAGGACCACGGCGAAGGCGGCACCATTGTCGGCGCCAAGCTGCATGGGCGGGTGGTGATTGTGGACGATGTCATATCGGCCGGCACCTCGGTGCGCGAATCGGTGGAGATGATCCGCGCGGCCGGCGCGACGCCGGCGGCGGTGGTGATTGCGCTGGATCGGATGGAACGCTCCGGCAAGGACGGCGCCTTGTCGCCTCACTCCGCTGTGCAGGAAGTGACGCTGCAATATGCGATGCCGGTGGTGTCTATCGGCAATCTGAACGACTTGTTCGACTATATTTCCGGCGCCGCGGCCGATCCGCGTCTGCTGCAGCATAAAGACGCGGTAGCCGCATACCGGACGCGCTACGGCGTTTAAAGCGGAGATTGCAGCGCAGGCGCCAAGGGATTGACGCCGCTCCGCTGCAAACGGTCGTCCAGTTCGCCCAGCTGCGCGGCGACCGCATTTTCGGTATTCGCTATCCGTTCGCCAAGCGCTTGCTGCAATGCATTCAGACGGGTATTCAGGGCCTCAAGCCCTTGGCTTTGTTGCAAGGCGATTTGGTGCAGTTCGGTTTGCAGATAGCCGCGCAATTCGGTCAGCCGCGATAATTCGGCCTGATCGGCCAGGCCGCGCTGACTGTCCAATTCCTTTGAAATCCGGCGATGCTCCAGCAGCACCGAAGTTTGCATGGTGAGCAGGTACACCAGAAAAATGGCCACCAGTGCGATCGTCACGCCCAGCATGACCAGGCCGATCGGCGCCTGCACTTCGGCAAACAGCAGCGATAAAGTGGTCGGTGCGATGAATGCGGTCCAGTTGACGGCGACGAAAATGGCCAATATCGCGAGCACGGCAATCAAAAACGTGGTGCGGAATTTCATATTCATGGCGCAGTCTCCTTGAAATCTATCGGACGCCGATCTCTGTCAGCGCTTCCGATAGACTGCATATACGCCTATGCGTTCCTGTTTGATGCCGCTTTGGGCAATGCGGAGCGGCGATTCGGCCTGGCATGTTTGCCAGGCCTCTTGCTCTATAGTTATCAGCCTTTTAACTTCTTCTTTAACAACTCGGTCAGCTGCGCGGGATTGGCCTTGCCGCGGCTGGCTTTCATCGCCTGTCCGATCAGCGCATTGATGGCCTGCTCCTTGCCGGCGCGGAATTCCTCTACCGATTTGGCATTGGCGGCCAGCACCTCGTCGACGATTTTTTCCAGGGCGCCGGAGTCCGAGATCTGCTTGAGTCCCTTGGCTTCGATGATACGGTCGGCCGCCCCGGCATCGCCGGCCTTTTCTTCCCACATGGTGGCGAAGATATCCTTGGCGATCTTGTTCGAAATGGTGCCGTCGGCGATACGCTGCAACAGCAATGCAAGTTGCTCGGCGCCGACCGGCACATCGGCGATGTCGATGCCTTCGCGGTTGACTGCCGATGCGACATCTCCCATCAGCCAGTTGGCCGCCGCCTTGGCTTGCGTCACGCCGGCGCTGGCCACCACCGCTTCGAAATAAGCGGCCATGGCCTTGGACTGGGTCAGGATCACCGCATCGTATTCCGACAGGCCGTAATCCGCGATCAGTCTTTGCCGCATCGCATCCGGCAGTTCCGGCATCGCCGCGCGCACCCGCTCAATCCATTCGGCCGAAATCATCAGCGGCGGCAAATCCGGGTCGGGGAAGTAGCGATAATCCTGCGAATCTTCCTTGCTGCGCATGGAGCGCGTTTCTTTTCGGTCCGGATCGTAGAGGCGGGTTTCCTGCACCACCGTGCCGCCATCCTCGATCAGTTCGATCTGGCGGCGCACTTCGTAGTTGATCGCATCTTCCATGAAACGGAAGGAATTCAGGTTTTTGATTTCGCAGCGGGTGCCGTAAGCCGACTGTCCGGCCGGGCGCACCGACACGTTGGCGTCGCAGCGGAACGAGCCTTCCTGCATATTGCCGTCGCAAATACCGAGCCACATCACGAGCGAATGCAGCGCCTTGGCGTAAGCCACCGCTTCGGCCGCGCTGCGCATATCGGGTTCGGTGACGATTTCCAGCAGCGGCGTGCCGGCGCGGTTCAGATCGATGCCGCTCATGCCGGCGTAATCTTCGTGCAACGACTTGCCGGCGTCTTCTTCCAGATGCGCGCGGGTCAGCTGCAGCGTGCGCAGCTCCGGCTTGCCGTCCTTTTCCAGCATGAACGGGACCCGGCCGCCCTGCACCACAGGCAATTCGAACTGACTGATCTGATAACCCTTCGGCAGATCCGGATAAAAATAATTCTTGCGCGCGAAAACCGAGCGCGGCGCGATGGTGGCGCCGATCGCCAGCCCGAACTGGATCGCGCGTTCGACGGCGCCTTTGTTCAGCACCGGCAGCACCCCGGGCAGCGCCAGATCGACCGGGCTGGCCTGGGTGTTGGGCGCGGCGCCGAAACGGATCGGCGATCCGCTGAAAATCTTGGATTGGGTCGAAAGCTGCGCGTGCGTTTCAAGACCGATGACGACTTCCCACTGCATAGTGTTCCTTTAATGTGTTCCGGAATCAGAGGCTCTCCGGCATTTTCAGATGCCAGTCGGTCGCTTGCTGATACTGATGCGCCGCATTCAACAGCCGCGCTTCGTCGAAATAATTGCCGATGATCTGCAGGCCGACCGGCCGCCGCGCATTTTTGGCGCCCTGACCGAAACCGCAGGGAACCGACATGCCGGGCAGGCCGGCCAGGCTGGTGGACAAGGTGAAGATGTCGGCCAGGTAATTGGCGACCGGATCGTCGGCCTTGTCGCCCAGATCCCATGCGACGGTCGGCGATACCGGCCCCATGATGACATCGCACAAACGGTCGGGACCGGTCAGCGCGCGCTGGAAATCCTGCGCGATCAGGCGGCGAATGCGCTGCGCCTGCAGATAATAGGCGTCGTAATAACCGTGCGACAACACGTAGGAGCCGACCAGGATGCGGCGTTTGACCTCGTCGCCGAAGCCTTCCGCGCGCGATTTCTGGTACATGTCGGCCAGATCCCGGTAGTTGGCGGCGCGGTGCCCGTAACGGACGCCGTCGAAGCGGCTCAGGTTGGACGAAGCCTCCGCCGGCGCGATCACGTAATACACAGGGATCGACAATTCGGTCTTGGGCAACGAGATATCGACCAGCGTCGCGCCCAGTTTTTCGAATTCGGCCAGCGCCGCGCGTACGGCCTGTTCGACATCGGGCGCCAGTCCGGCGCCGAAAAATTCGCGCGGCACGCCGATGCGCAAGCCCTTGATGCTATCGTTGAGCGAACGCGTAAAGTCTTCGCTGTCGCGTTCCAGACTGGTGGAGTCGCGCGCGTCGAAGCCGGTCATGGTATTGAGCAGCAGCGCGCAATCCTCGGCGGTGGCGGCGATCGGGCCGCCCTGGTCCAGCGACGACGCGAACGCAATCATGCCGTAGCGCGAAACGCTGCCGTAGGTCGGCTTGATGCCGGTCACGCCGCACAGCGATGCCGGCTGGCGAATCGAGCCGCCGGTGTCGGTGGCCGTGGCCGCCGGCGCCAGCCGCGCCGCCACGGCGGCGGCCGAGCCGCCGGACGAACCGCCTGGCACGGCGTTTTTATCCCATGGATTCCTGACCGGCCCGAAATATGAATTTTCGTTGCTGGAACCCATCGCAAATTCGTCGCAATTGAGTTTGCCCAGCGTGACCGTGCCGGCCAGATTGAAGCGCTCGACCACGGCGGCGTCGAACGGGCTGGTGTAATCGGCCAGCATTTTCGATCCGGCGGTGGTGCGCCAGTCGCGCGTGACGAAGATGTCCTTGTGCGCAATCGGGATGCCGGTCAGCGCACCGGCGTCGCCGGCGGCGAGGCGGCGGTCGGCCGCAGCCGCCTGTTGCAGCGTCAACGCGGGATCGACGTGCAGAAAGGCGTTCAGATCGCTGCCGGCGATGCGGTCGAGGAAAATGCCGGCCAGTTCGGTCGCCGAGATTTTCTTGCCGCGCAACAGCGTCGAGAGTTCTTTGATTGTTTTGGTATGCATGGAGTAGGAATCGGCGTTAACAGGCCCTAAGGTTTACTGAAATTGTGACTTCATGTAACGGCGCGCGGAATCTCCGCGGCCTTGCTTTCTAATGTCCACCTTGCGCTATTCGAGCACCTTCGGCACCAGATACAGGCCGTCCTGGGTGGCCGGCGCGCATTGCTGATAGTCGTCGCGCCGATCGGTTTCGGTGGCCACGTCTTCGCGCAGCCGCAACGCCAGATCGCGGATCGCCGCGATCGGATGGCTGAGCGGTTCGATACCGGTAGTGTCGACGCTTTTCATCTGTTCGACCAGCGCGAAGATGCCGTTGAGCTGATCCAGCGTTTTGCCGGCCTCGTCGCCGGTCAGTTCAAGGCGGGATAAATTGGCGATGCGCTCGACATCGGATAAAACCAGGGACATGGCAGATGGGGCCGACAGGCCGTCAGAAAGATTGGAAAAATGGCTTATACCAGCAAAAACGCTATGAAAATCTCGTATCCGGTCAGCATTTTTGCGTTTTTAGCTTACCGGTTTGAGGCAAATTATAAGGTAGAATGTGCGGCTATTGATTAGCTGGCGCCGAATTGACCGCCGCAGTCAGAAAAATACCCTTTTTACACATTGCTAAGCGCATGCGTTTTGCGCATCAGGACAAACATGTTTGGATTTTTCCGTAGTTATTTTTCAAATGATCTGGCAATCGATCTGGGAACTGCAAATACGCTGATTTACGTTCGCGGTCTGGGTATCGTCCTCGACGAGCCATCGGTAGTGGCCATTCGCCAGCAGGGCGGTCCCAACGGCAAGAAAACCATTCAGGCCGTCGGCAAGGAAGCCAAGGCGATGCTGGGCAAGGTTCCCGGTAATATCGAGGCGATTCGCCCCATGAAGGATGGCGTGATCGCCGATTTCACCGTCACCGAGCAGATGCTCAAGCAATTTATCCGCATGGTGCACGATTCCAAGCTGTTCCGTCCGTCGCCGCGCATCATCATCTGCGTGCCGTGCGGCTCGACCCAGGTGGAACGTCGCGCAATCCGCGAATCGGCGCTGGGCGCCGGCGCGTCGCAGGTCTATCTGATCGAGGAACCGATGGCAGCGGCCATCGGCGCCGGCCTGCCGGTGTCGGAAGCGACCGGTTCGATGGTGGTCGATATCGGCGGCGGCACCACCGAAGTCGGCATCATTTCGCTGGGCGGCATGGTGTACAAGGGTTCGGTGCGCGTCGGCGGCGACAAATTCGACGAAGCGATCGTCAATTACATCCGCCGCAATTATGGCATGCTGATCGGCGAACAGACCGCCGAAGCGATCAAGAAGGAAATCGGTTCCGCGTTCCCCGGCTCGGAAGTGCGCGAAATGGAAGTCAAGGGCCGCAATCTGTCCGAAGGCATTCCGCGCTCGTTCACCATTTCCAGCAACGAAATCCTGGAAGCGCTGACCGACCCGTTGAACAATATCGTCTCCGCCGTCAAGAACGCGCTGGAACAGACGCCGCCCGAATTGGGCGCCGACATTGCCGAAAAGGGCATGATGCTGACCGGGGGCGGCGCGCTGTTGCGCGATCTGGACCGTTTGCTGATGGAAGAAACCGGCCTGCCGGTGATCGTCGCCGAAGATCCCCTAACCTGTGTGGTGCGCGGATCGGGCATGGCGCTGGACCGGATGGACAAACTCGGCTCTATCTTCTCCAACGAATAATCGTTTTTTGACGGTAAAAAAGGCAGTAATCCGGCAGTACCCGTGTCCGACCGATTGACGAAGCGAAACATGCGCGAGAAAACACAGCAGGGATCGATGGCAGGGGCCGATCGGATGACGATTGGCCCGGACATCGACGCGGCGCGCTTTTCGCCATCGTTTCCGCCGCCGTTTCCAATGTGCGCAGGCCGCCGCGGCGCAGCATCGGAGCGCCCGGCATGAGCGGGGCGCCTCCGCTCTTCAAGCAGGGGGCATCGGCCCGCGCCAGAGTTCTGTTCTTCGCATTTCTCTCCATAGTCCTGCTGATCGTCGATTCCCAATTGCATACGCTCGACGCCGTGCGCAAAGGCGTCGGAACCGCGCTTTACCCGTTGCAGATGCTGGCCCTGATGCCGCGCGACGGCATCGAACGCGGCGCCGATTATTTCACTTCCCTGAATTCCGTCGAACAGGAAAACAGGGCGCTGAAACAGCGGCAGGCGCAGAACGCGCAGGTGTTGCAGCAGGGGGGCCAACTGGCCGCTGAAAACAATCAATTGCGCAAATTGCTGGGTATGCGGGAAACCTTGCCGGTCAAATCGATCGTCGGCGAAATTCTGTACGATGCGCGCGATCCGTTTACCCGCAAGGTCATACTCAACCGCGGTTCGCGGCACGACGTCGCACTCGGCCAGCCGGTGATCGACGATCTCGGCATCGTCGGGCAGATTACGCGGGTGTTTCCGTTTACCTCCGAAGTGACCTTGCTGACCGACAAGGATCAGGCGATCCCGGTGCAGGTCTTGCGCAACGGGCTGCGCAGCATCGCCTATGGACGCGGCCAGGCCGGCGTGCTCGATTTGCGTTTCATGGCGGCCAATGCCGATGTGCAAAAGGGCGACATGCTGGTCACGTCCGGCATTGACGGCATTTATCCCGCAGGGCTGGCGGTGGCGTCCGTGGCGGGAGTGGAAACCAAGTCGTCCGATGCATTCGCGCATATCGTGTGCACGCCGGTGGCCGGCGTCGATCGCCATAAGCAGCTGTTGATTTTGCTGGTGGATACGAATTTGCCGCCGCGTCCGCCGCCGGAAGAAGTGCCGGGAAAAAACCAGAGAGGCAGGCCGCTGCGCGACAAGGCGGGTCAAAAAGCCGGCGCCGCGGATAAACCCGTGGATAAAGCGGCCGATGCCGCCGCCGACGCCGCGACCGGTTCGACAGCCGGCGCCGCCGTCGCTCCCACGCCGGAAGCCAAGCCGCCCCTGGCCGCCACGCCCCCTGCGCCGCCCGCAACGTCATCTTCGCAAGCAAAGGCCGTACGATGAACGATCCGCATTACATTCTGCTGCCGGCCAATCCCTTGTTCATTGTCGTCAGCCTGGTTGCCGCGTTTCTGCTTAATCTGCTGCCGACCGGCCAGATCCTGGGCGTGCCCGACTTCGTCGCGCTGGTGCTGGTATTCTGGAGCATTCACGAGCCGCGCAAGATCGGCATCAGCATCGCCTTCGTGATGGGTTTGCTGATGGATATCCATCAGGCAACGCTGCTGGGGGAAAACGCCCTGGCATACACGCTGCTGTCCTATTTCGCGATCATGATCCACCGCCGCGTGCTGTGGTTTCCCGCGCCGCGGCAGGCGCTGCATATTTTGCCGCTGCTGCTGGTGGCGCAAGTGGTGCAGTCCGTCGTGCGACTGCTGGTCAGCGGGAAGTTTCCGCATTGGTATTATTTTGTCGAGAGTTTTGTCGCCGCGCTGCTGTGGCCAGGGGTCACCTGGCTGTTGCTGGCGCCGCAACGGCGGGCAGTCGATCGAGATGAAAACCGTCCGATCTGACGCGTGACCCCAGATGACGGAATTTAAAGATATCGAACGCGAACTGCGGCTATTCCGGCGGCGGCTGTTCGTCGCGGTCGGGCTGGTGATGGTATGTTTCGGACTGTTGCTGACGCGCTTTATCTGGCTGCAGGTGGTGCGTTACGATGCGTATGCGGCCAAAGCCGAGGACAACCGTATTTCCGTCGTGCCGATCGCGCCCAATCGCGGCCTGATTTTCGATCGCAACGGCGTGGTGCTGGCGCGTAACTACTCGGCCTATACGCTGGAAATCACGCCCTCCAAGATTCAGTTGCCGCTGGACGAGCTGATCGACCAGCTGAGCGAGCTGGTCGATATTCAGCTCAAGGACAGGCGCCGTTTCAAGAAACTGATGGAAGAGTCCAAGCAATTCGAGAGTTTGCCGGTGCGCACCCGTCTGACCGACGAAGAGGTGGCGCGCTTTACCGCGCAGCGCTATCGCTTCCCCGGCGTCGACATCCAGGCGCGGCTGTTCCGCCAATACCCGTTCGGCAAGACCGCGGCGCATGTGATCGGTTACATCGGCCGCATCAGCCAGACCGATGCCGACAAGATCGCCGATACCGACGATGCCGCCAACTATCGCGGCACGGATTACATCGGCAAGGGCGGCCTGGAAAAAAGTTACGAGTCTCAGTTGCACGGCACTACCGGTTATGAAGAGGTGGAGATTTCGGCCGGCGGACGCGCGGTGCGTACCTTGTCCCACACGTCGTCGGTGCCCGGGAAGAACCTGATTCTGTCCATCGACATCGAATTGCAGAAAGTGATCGAGGAAGCGTTCGGCGACCGCAAGGGCGCACTGGTCGCGATCAATCCGGCCACGGGCGACATTCTGGCCTACGTGTCGATGCCTTCGTTCGATCCGAATCTGTTCGTCGACGGCATCGATCAGCAAAGCTGGGACGACCTGAATAATTCGCCGGACCGGCCGCTGGTCAACCGTCCGATCAGCGGCACCTATCCGCCCGGGTCGACCTACAAGCCGTTCATGGCGCTGGCCGCGCTGGAACTGGGCAAGCGCCGACCCGAGGACTCGATCAACGACCAGGGATTTTTCTGGCTCGGCAATCATAAATTCCGCGACGACAAAGCCGGCGGCCACGGCATCGTCAATATGTATAAATCGATCGTGGTGTCGTGCGACACCTATTACTATATGCTGGCCAACGATATGGGCGTCGACCCCATCCACGATTTCATGAAACCGTTCGGATTCGGCCAACTGACCGGCATCGATTTGGAAAACGAACGCACCGGCCTGTTGCCGTCCACCGCCTGGAAGCGCAGCGCCTATCGCAAACCGGAGCAGCAAAAATGGTATGCCGGCGAAACGATTTCGCTGGGTATCGGACAGGGTTACAACTCGTTCACGCCGCTGCAAATGGCGCATGCGCTGGCGACGCTGGTCAACGACGGCGTGGTGATGAAGCCGCATCTGGTCAAAATCCTGGAAGACGGCCTCACTCATCAACGTACGATGACGGTGCCAAAGGAAAGCTACCGGATTCCGCTGAAACAGGCGAACATCGACTTCGTGAAAAACGCGATGGTCGGCGTCATTAAAGAAGGCACCGGCGCGGGGGCGTTCGCCCACGCCGGCTATGAGGCCGGCGGCAAGACGGGCACCGCGCAGGTGGTGGGCCTCAAGCAGAACGAGAAATACGACTCCAAGCGCGTCGCCATCCATTTGCGCGATCACTCGCTGTTTACCGCGTTTGCGCCGGCGGACCACCCGACCATTGCGCTGGCCGTGGTGGTCGAGAACGGCGGTTTCGGCGCCGCCGCCGCCGCGCCGATCGTGCGCAAGGCGCTGGATTATTATCTGCTGAAGAAGCGGCCTGCCGAGAACGCCCCCAAAATCGAGACGGTATTGACTGGGGACGAGAGGGATTAAGATGCCTATTATTTTTTATATTGGTCCGGTCTGGCATGGGACTGCGCAATGAATCTCGATAAACCACCTCTATGGCAAGTCATCCGGCCGCATCTGACGGTGTTCGATCCTGCGCTGTCGCTGATCATTTTCCTGATTTTGTGCGTCGGCATCGTCACTCTGTATTCGGCCGGCATCGATTTCCCGGGGCGGGTCGAGGATCAGCTGCGTAATATCCTGGTTGCCTTTGTCGTGATGTGGATCGCCGCCAACGTGTCGCCGCAAACCCTGCTGCGTTTCGCGGTGCCGGTCTATGCGATCGGCATGGGGCTGCTGATCGCGGTGGCCTTGTTCGGCATCGTCAAGAAGGGCTCGCGGCGCTGGATTGATTTCGGCGTGGTCATCCAGCCGTCTGAAATGATGAAAATCGCGATGCCGCTGATGCTGGCCTGGTATTTCCAGAAATGCGAAGGCATGCTGCGCTGGCATGTGTATCTGGCCGCTGCGATTCTGCTGGCGTTGCCGGTGGCGTTGATCGTGCGCCAGCCCGATCTGGGAACCGCGCTGCTGGTGATTGCGGCAGGCATTTACGTGATTTTCCTGGCTGGTCTGTCGTGGAAGGCGATTGCCGCGGCAGTGATCGCCGTCGGCGCCAGTTTGCCGGTGTTGTGGACCTTCATGCACGATTATCAACGGCAGCGCGTGATGATGCTGATCGATCCGACCTCGGACCCATTGGGAAAAGGCTTCCACATCATTCAGTCGACCATCGCCGTCGGATCGGGCGGCCTGACCGGCAAGGGCTGGCTGAAAGGAACCCAGACGCATCTGGAATTCATCCCGGAACGCACCACCGACTTTATCTTCGCCGTATTTTCCGAAGAATTCGGTTTGATGGGCAATATGCTGTTGATCACCTTGTATTTCATGTTGGTCATCCGCGGGCTGATGATTGCCGCCAATGCGCCGACGCTGTTTACGCGCCTGCTGGCGGGCTCGATCACGATGATTTTCTTCACTTATGCGTTCGTTAACATGGGGATGGTCAGTGGTATTGTGCCGGTGGTCGGCGTGCCGTTGCCGTTTATGAGTTACGGAGGCACCGCGTTGGTGACGCTGGGTCTGGGCGCCGGTATTTTGATGAGCATTCAGCGCCACCGCAAATTGATTCAGAGTTAAGGAAACCGATACCGATGCGATCTCCTGTTCCCTCTTTCGTGCGTGCGCTGATGCATGGGATATCGCGTCATGCCGCACGCTGCGCCGTGTGGCTGCTGGCGCCGGTGGCGCTGATCGCCTGCACCAGCGCACCGCTGCAGCCGGCCGGCGGCGATCGGCCGGCGTCTGTCCGGGCATCTTCGGCGCTGTCGGGAAACAAGGCGGCGCCGCTACTGCCGCCTGCCGGTTCCGGGCGCGGCGGCTATTACCAGGACGACGGACCCGGCGACAATATTCCTGCCGATCTGAGCGATATTCCCGATGCCGACCCGCGCGTGGAGCCTTTCGCCAAAGGCCCGAGCAAGCCGTATACGGTATTAGGCAAATCCTACAAGCCGATCACCGACAATACGACGCCGTACAAGGAACGCGGCGTCGGCAGCTGGTACGGCAAGAAATTTCATGGACAAAAGACCGCATCGGGCGAGATCTACGACATGTACAAAATGACCGCGGCGCATCCGACGCTGCCGATCCCGTCGTATGCCCGCGTGACCAATCTGAAGAACGGCGTGCAGGTCATCGTGCGCATCAACGATCGCGGCCCCTTCCATTCGAATCGGATTATCGATTTGTCCTACACCGCGGCGCTCAAGCTGGGTTATCTCGGCTCGGGCAGCAGCCAACTGGAAGTCGAACGTATTTTGCCCGACGAGATTGAGCGCATCGCCGCGGCCAAGAAGGCCGGTTTGCCGACTTCGGTGGCATCGGCGGTGGAGGCGCCTGTCACGACCGGTTCTGTCGCCGCCGCCGCGATGCCGGAGATGGCAGCCTTATCCGCGCCCTCCATGCAGCCGACGGCGTCGGCGCTGGGCGACAATAATCCGACCATCATGCCGGCGCCGGCGTCCGCCGCACAGGCTTCGCCGAATCCGGCGGCAACGGCCGCGCCGCCGGCCGGCGCCTACTATCTGCAGTTCGGCGCGTATGCGCAGGAAGGCAATGCACAGTCGGCGCGGACGACGCTGACGCACTCGCTGGCCGCCGTGTCCGATATCGCGGCATCGTTGAATGCGGTGCCGGTCAACGGCATGTATCGAGTCTATGCCGGCCCTTACGCCAGCCGCACGGCCGCGCAGGAGGCGGCGCAACAAGTTCGCGCCCACAGCAATGCGGCGCCGTTCGTGGTGGAAAGCAAATAACGCCGCCCTAATCGCCCGGCGCTTCGCGCAAGACCAGCGCCCGTTCGTACAGCGCGTTCTTCTTTTGTCCGGTCAGTTGCGCGGCCAGCGCGGCCGCCTGCTTCAGTGGCAATTCCGCCAGCAGGATCCGCAGCACGCGATCGGTTTCGCCGGCGTCTTCATCGGGCGCCGGCGCGGCTTCGATGAGCAGCACGAATTCGCCGCGCTGACGATTGCCGTCCTGCGCCAGCCATGCGGGCGCATCGGCCAGCGCGCAGCGGTGAATCTCCTCGAATTGCTTGGTCAGCTCACGCGCAAATACGATCCGGCGCACCGGGCCGAAAGCCTGCAACAGCGCATCCACGGTTTCCGTAATGCGATGCGGCGCTTCGTATAACACCAGCGTCGTCGCCAGACCGTTCAGCGCCGCCAGCGCATGTTCGCGCTGCTTCGCCTTGGCCGGTAAAAAGCCGGTGAAATGGAAACCGTCGCCGACCAGCCCGCTGGCGCTCAGAGCGGTGACTGCCGCCGACGCGCCGGGCAGCGGCATGACCCGCAAACCGGCATTGCGCACCGCATCGACGATACGCGCCCCGGGATCGGACACCGCGGGCGTGCCCGCGTCGGATACCAGCGCAATGCGTTCGCCGGCCTGCAGCCGCGCCACGATTTTGGCGGCCGCTTCGCGCTCATTGTGTTCGTGCGCCGCAATCAGCGGTTTCGACAGGCCGTAGCGCGTCATCAAATGCGCGGTATTGCGGGTATCTTCGCAGGCGACCGCATCGACGATGCCGAGGACGTATAAAGCGCGCAACGTGATGTCGCAAACATTCCCGATAGGCGTAGCCAGCACATATAATGCGGACTGCGGATAACTTTGCAACGCCGCGTCGCGGAAAATCGCCGGCGTGGCGGGCGCTTCGGAAGTAACGGGCATGCCGGACGGCGTGTGGTTCATAAAGGAGCGGTGAAATGTTGTTCAAATGGGCAAAAATGCTTTTGTTAAGCGGCGTCGTGACCGGATTGTGCGCTTCCGTGCAGGCAAACACAACGGATACGGCGGATCGCCCGCTGGCCGTGAATGAAGCGGCCGCGCCGCTTGCCGCGCCGGCCGCGCCCGCCATCAGAATCGGATTGCTGTTGCCGCTGCGCTCGGGCGTGTTCGGCGGCGCCGCCGATGCCGTGCGCATCGGATTCCTGACCGCCTACGAACACGACAAGCAGGACGCCACCGTCAATCTGATCGAAAGCGGCGAGACGCCGGCGGATATGCTGAAAGCCTATGTCTCCGCGCTGGGCAGCAATGACGTCATCGTCGGTCCGTTGTCGCGCAGCGCCGCCGCCGCGGTGGCGCAAAGCGGGCGCGTCGACAAGCCGACGGTGGCGCTGACCCAGCCGGAAGGCGACCCCGATGCGGTCATGCCGCCGAAAATGCTGGTCATGGCTTTATCGGTGGAAGAAGAGGCGCGCCAGGCGGCCAACTGGACCGAACAGGAAAAAATCGGCGGCGGCATCTTCGCGGTGTCCACCGCCACCGCATGGCAGCGCCGCGCCGTCAAGGCATTTGCCGCGCAAGGCAAGACCTTGGGTCTGAAGGTCGCCCCGCTGGAACTCAGCGTCACCGCCGGCGCGCTCAGCGCGAACGGTCTGGTGCAATTGAAACAACGCATCGATGCGGAGCATCCGGCGCTGCTGTTTGTCGCGCTCGATGCGGCACAGGCCAAGCAACTGCGCAGCGCCATCGGCACGGACATACCGCTGTACGGCATTTCCCAAATGAATCCACGCAGTGTGTCGGCCGATCCCGCATTTATGCTCGAGCCGGAACTGGATGGCGTCAAACTGGTCGATATCCCATGGCAGGTGCTGCCTGACGATCCGGCGGTCAAATTGTATCCGCGTCCGGTGATTGAGGATTCTGAAAAACACAATGCTGATTTGGATCGCCTATATGCACTGGGCATCGACGCGTACCGGGTCGCGCATGAGATCGGACGCGGACGCCACAGCTTCGACATCGACGGCGTCACGGGCAAGCTCAATGTCAACATCGACTATGCCGGCAGTCGTTTCCAGCGCACCGAAATTCCGGCGGTGTATCAGAATGGCGTGGTGGTGCCGACGGCGGATCAGCGCTGATTGGCGAGGTGGAATGACCGGTCCGGATGCACGCCGCCGCAGCACAGTCAAACAGGTCGCCGGCGACGATGCCGAAGACCGCGCATTGGCCTATCTGACGCGGCACGGTCTGCGATTGCGCACGCGCAATTTCCGTTGCAAGGGCGGCGAAATCGATCTGATCATGGCCGATAGCGAGACTTTGGTGTTTGTCGAAGTCAGAAAGCGCAGTAGTATGCGTTACGGGGGTGCAGCAGCCAGCGTGACGCCGGCGAAACAGGCGCGTCTGATCCGCGCCGCCCATTTATATTTAATGCGTTATAGTGCCATGCCGCCGTGCCGTTTCGATGTGATTGCGTTCGAACCGGATGGGATGGTCTGGATCAAAAACGCATTTCCAGCGGCCTGAGCCGGCATCCGAAGACAGATCTGCTATTTTTTTGCTCACTTATTTTCCTATTTATGATTAAGCAACAAATCCTTGCGCATTTCCAGCAAAGCGCCGAATTGAAAATGCAGGCGGCGGAAGTGCTGGCCGCTCCGATCGCCGCTGCCGTCGAACTCATGTTTACCGCGCTGTCCGCCGGTAACAAAATCCTGGCCTGCGGCAATGGCGGATCGGCTGCCGACAGCCAGCATTTCGCGGCCGAACTGGTGGGGCGCTTCGAGCGGGAGCGTCTGCCGCTGCCCGCGATGGCGCTGACCACCGATACGTCGATCATCACGGCGGTCGGCAACGATTATTCTTTCGACGAGATTTTTTCGAAGCAGGTGCAGGCATTCGGTCAGGCCGGCGACGTGCTGCTGGCGTTTTCGACGTCGGGCAATTCAAAAAATGTGCTGGCCGCCATCGATAAGGCGCTGGACCGCGGCATGCGCGTGGTTGCGCTGACAGGCAAGGGCGGCGGCAAGACCGGTGAGATGCTGACCGAGGCGGACGTGCATATCTGTGTGCCGCATGACCGCACCGCGCGCATTCAGGAAGTGCATTTGCTGGCGATTCATTGTATTTGCGACGGTATCGATGTCGCCTTATTCGGAGAAGGAAATGATTAAACTGCAAAAACATTGGGCTGCATTGCGTCGTCCGCTGGCAGCAGCCGCGGTGTGCGGCATCGCCGCTGTCGCATTGCAAGGCTGCATCGGTGTGCTCGCCGGCGGCGCCATCGCCACCGGCTTTGCCGCCAGCGACCGCCGCACGCTGGGCACGCAGACCGAAGACAAGGGCATCACGCTCAAAGCGGAATCGCGCATTCCGGCTGTCGTTGGCGAGCCTTCGCACATCAATGCCACCAGTTTCAATCGCAAAGTATTGCTGACCGGCGAAGTGCGCAATGAAGACGTGAAGCAGGCAGCGGCCGCCGAAGCGACGAAGATTCCGGGCGTCGAAGGCGTATTCAACGAATTGACCGTCGCCGAGCCGACATCGCTGGGTCAGCGCTCCACCGATACTTATATCACCAGCAAGGTTCTGGCCAGCCTGTTCGATGCGAAAGATGTGTTTTCCAGTTCGTTCAAGGTGGTGACCGAGCGCGGTGTTGTTTACCTGCTGGGCCGCGTCACGCAGCGCGAAGGAAAGCGCGGTGCGGAAATCGCCTCGGGCGTCTCCGGGGTGCTCAAAGTCGTGACCTTGTACGACTACCTGACCGAAGACGAGCTGGCGCATTTGAACCAGCAACAGGCCGACTCCAAACAACCCGCCGCACAAGCCGCCGAACAACCCGCCAAGCAATAAGCGCCGGTTTCGTGCCCCCGGCGACCGGAACCATACTCCGTTCGCCGGGCGGCAGCAGGCCTGTGGATAGATCGTTATAATTGCGCATCCCTGTTATTTATCGGAATGATCATGTCAGAGCCAGTCAAGGTCAAAAAGTCTGCGATGGGCAAGCGTCTGCTGATGGCGTTTGCTGCGGTGGTTTTGCTGGGCGGTGCGCTGTATGCGTATTCGTCGACGGCAGCGCGCAGCGCGCCGGACGTCACGTTTACCAAGCTTAACGGCGAAAAGGTGTCGTTGAAGGATTTGCGCGGCAAGGTGGTGATGGTCAATTTCTGGGCGACCAGCTGCACTACGTGCATGGGCGAAATGCCCCAGATGGTCGAAACCTATAACAAATATCATTCACAGGGACTGGAATTCGTCGCCGTCGCGATGAGTTACGATCCGCCGAATTACGTCGTGAACTACGCGCAAACGCGCCAGCTGCCGTTCAAAGTGGCGATGGATACGGACGACTCGCTGGTGGCGGCCTTCGGCAATGTGAAGCTGACGCCGACCACGTTTGTGATTGACAAAGAAGGCAAGATCATCCGCCGTTACATCGGAGCACCGGAATTTGCGCAGTTGCATCAATTGCTCGAAAAAGAACTGGCGGCGGCCTGAGTTCCAGGGTCCGCGACGATAGCTCTAGCGCCTGCGGGCGCTTTTTTTTATTGAAGATCGGGATGAAGCCGGTTTCGGCGAACGGAAACCGGATTGAATACGGGTGGTGCGACCGAAGGGAATCGAACCCCTATCGACAGAATCGGAATCTGCAATCTTATCCATTAGACTACGGTCGCGTGCGGCTGGCGTTTGCTGATTGTGCATTGCTGTGCAAATTGCTGCGTGCCACTTGCGCATCACTGCGGTCGATGCGATCCGGACGGATGAGCACCAAGCAGCGATGAGGCACAGAGGATACCGTTTTTCTGCTTTCCCGTCCATGGAAAGCAATGATTTTTCGTTCCAAGCGGCCAACATTACGACTATAATCAAGGGTTTGGTGAGGTATTGCGCAGAATCGGTACGGCGTATTGGCCCGGCTGCAGCGCGCCCGCTACCAGCTTCTAAGAAAAAATGCACTGAGGGAAACATGAGCGACGCACATAACGAACACCAATCGGCGATTAAAACCCCAAAGCAATTGATCGCCGCAATAGCGGCGGGTTTCCTGGTCCCTATCGTTTGTATTGTTCTGCTGGTCGAATTCGTCACCAACGAACCGAAAGAAGGCGCCGGCTCCAGCGGCCAGACGCCGGAAGCGATCGTCGCCCGGATCAAGCCGGTGGCGGACGACGGTTTTACGTTCCGCGACGCGAATGCGCCGAAGCAATTGCTGGGTGGCGAAGAAGTCTATAAAGCCACTTGCGCAGCCTGCCACGGCAGCGGCGCTCTCGGCGCGCCGAAAGTGGGCGACGCCGGCGCATGGGGCCCTCGTATCGCGCAAGGTTTCGAAACGCTGGTGTCGCATGCGGTTCACGGTCTGCGCGCCATGCCAGCCAAAGGCGGCAACGGCGATCTGGACGATATCGAAGTGGCGCGGGCGGTTGCCTTTATGGCCGATCAGGCCGGCGCCAAGTTCAAGGAGCCTGCCGCTCCGGCTCCGGCTGCTCCGGCTGCACCGGTCGCCGCCGATTCTGCTCCCGCCGCCGCTACTGCAAAATAATCGCTTGCTGCTACGGCGGCATTTGATCCGAATGTGAAAACGCCCCGGTTCATTTTTGAACCGGGGCGTTTTTTTTGCCGATTTATTCCATTTGATCCGGCTCGACGCCATCTCGCCGGCATTGCGCGGCGGGATGGCGTATTGCCTTATCAATATCGCTGCTGCGGCGGTTGTGGCTGCGGCGCTTGTGCTTGCGGTTCGGCGACAAATATTTCGACGCGACGGTTGCGAGCGCGGTTGGCCGCTGTATCGTTGGCGGCCAGCGGCTCATGCGAGCCGCGTCCGCTGACGGAAAAGCGGCTGGGCGATACGCCGCGCGCCGACAGATAGTCGCGTGTGTGAATCGCGCGCTGCAGCGACAGCGGGTCGTTGATGGCGTCGCTGCCGGTATTGTCCGTGTGACCGATGATGGTAATCACAGTCGCGGTGTTTTCCGCCAGCGTTGCGGAGAAGCGATCCAGGATAGGGCGCAGATTCGGCTTGATGTCCGCGCGTCCGGTGTCGAACGAGATATCGCTGGGGATTTCCAGCTTCAGGCGGTTATCCGCAGTCTGGCTGACTTCCACCCCGGTACCCTGAGTGGCTTGCTGCATTGCGCGTTTCTGATTTTCCATGCGCGTCGACCATACATTGCCGATGACCGCGCCCAGCGCACCGCCGATGGCGGCGCCGCCGGCGGCTCTGCCGCCACCGCCGCCGCCTGTTGTCGCTCCAAGAATGGCGCCGACTCCTGCCCCGACGCCCGCGCCAGTGGCGGTGCCGCGCTGCGTTGCCGACATATCGGAACAGCCGGCCGCGCTCAGGGCTATGGCAAGTGTAGCCACGGTAAGTTTATTCATACGATTCTTGATTCCTTTTAGTGATGGTGTTGCAACTGAGGTTTGACGATATCGCTAAGGTTCTGCGCTATCGTCGACGCTCGCGCTATTGTCCCCCAATTTGTTTTTCAGATAAATCGCCGCCGCAATCGCGCCGCCCGCCACGCCGACATAGAGCAGCGGCTTGCGCATCCCCGCTTTGGACAGAAAAGACAAACCGGTCATCAACAATGGCGACAGGATGCGTGGATTCACCACGCCGCCGCGAAACGTGTCGAGCAGCGCGATCTTGGCGGTTTCCGACAACTGGGCGAGCGCACTCTTGGCCAGCGCGCCCGGTCGGACGCCCTCGGCGATATCCGTGCGCGCCGCAATAATCTTGGCGCGATACAACGCGCCCGCGGCCAGCAATTCTTTTTTGCGGGCGGCGATGGACTGTTCAGGGAAATGATGGTCTTGTTGCGGCATAAAGCATCCTGCGGAAAAGCGTTGCGCTCAAGGGCGGCGGATGGCCCGAGATGAAACGCGGAATGCGCAAACGCGGTTTGCGCGGCGATTAGACAAATCCGTCACAGTAATGCGTCGCGGTCCTTGCGCAGCTCGGCCATGGTTTCCGGCAATGCGATCCTGCCTTCGCGCAGGATCGCCCTGGCATACAGCGCCAGGCCGACCGCCAGTACGGTAAATACCGCCGCCATCAGCAGCAATATCTTCCAGCCCCAGGCATCCCACGCGAGCAGCACGATCAATACCGTCCAGTACGCCACGGCAAACCAGATGGCCATCAGCGCCAGCCCGAACAGCACGATGATTTTCAACAGGTTGCCGCCGATTTCGGAAAATTCGAGGGCGGCCAGTTCCAACCGGCTGATGATCAGCCCCAGCAGATTTTTGCCGAGGCCCAGGATGCCGCCGACGAGGCCGACGGGAGGGGGAGTCGATCGTGGCTGTTCCATGGGGAATCCTGTTGGTCGCTTATTTGCTGCGGCCGAGGATAAAGCCGACCAGCAGGCCGATCCCGGCGGAAATCGCTACCGCGCGCCATGGATTTTCCTGCACATACTCATCGGTGGTGGCGGCGACTTCCTTGCCTTTTTCGATGGCGATGGCTTGCGCGTTTTGTGCCTTGACCAGGGCCGCGTCCAGCAGATTCATGCCTTTACTACGCAGTTCGTCGGCCCTTTCGCCGGTTGCTGCAGCGGCTTCATGAAACAATTCTTGAGCGTCTTTGACCAGAGTTTTCATATCGTTCCTTACGGTTTTGAGGGAAGGTGTTGTGGCCACGGCTAGCTCCTAAAGATCTTCGCCGGTGCGATAACCGGCGAATCGAATGATTGTAATACCTCGTCAGCCTGACGGAAGCGTCGTGCTGGTGGTTCGATTGATGCTTTGAATTTTGGTTGCATTCTGGACCAATATACTCACGGCAATGCTATAAGCTCTGACGGAACAGGAGAGATAGTCAAATAAGAAATTTCTTACGCAGCACTTTTTCGAGCGATGCGCTAAAAACGCGTTTCCCGCGCGGCGCGCAGAAAGCTGTCGAGAATCGGCGTGCAATCCAGCAGCTGCGCGCCGCTGGCGCGGTGGAATTCGGGATGCCATTGCAATCCCATCACGAACGGCGCTCTCTTGTAGCGAACGGCTTCCACGATCTGATCGGTGCACGATACCGCTTCGATCTGCAGATCGCGTCCCAGATCCCTGATTGCCTGATGATGAATCGAATTGACCAGCGGCACGTTTTTGGTGTTGAGCATTGCGGTCAGACTGGAGCCGGCCGGAAACTGCAATTCGTGGTAGTTGCTGTCGTAGAGTTCGTTGACGTGCGCGATGGCGGCCGGCACATCGGACGCAATGTCCTGATACAGGCTGCCGCCGAAAGCCACATTGATCAGCTGGCAGCCGCGGCAGATGCCGAGCACCGGTTTGCCGGCTTCGATGAATTCATGCAGCAGTTCGAGCTCGTACATATCGCGCACGCGATCGCCGTTCCATTCGGGCCGGGTGGCCGCTTCCGCATAGCTCTGCGGAGAGACATCCGCGCCGCCTTGCAGCACCAGTCCATCCAGATGTTTGGCGTAATCGCGCAGCCGCACTTTGCTGGGATGCACCAGGCCGTTGGTATTGACGGTCGGGATCATGAAGACGAGCACGTCCCGCGACATCACCCACTGCGCAATCGATTCTTCAAGATACTGCAAAGTTTTGCTGCGCAAGCCGAGCGAGCCGGTCTCGGGATGGAAGATGCGCGCCGAAATGCCGATTTTCAGCGTGCGTTGCATCATCCGGCGTCCCACTTTGTCGGACAGCGCGCGCAGACGCGCCTTAAACAGACGCATGGTTTGATTCCAAGGGGCATTTTCGCCCGATGACGTGAATGCGTAATGGCTTTGCGGATGTTGCGGTGCTTGCCCGCCGGCCGGCGGCGGTGTCGCGGATTCAGCGGCGCCCGCATTGACAGCGGGGGCGACCGGAGCGGCAGGCGCCGCGGGAGGCATTGCCGATGGAGCGGTCGCCGAGACTGGAGCCGCGGCAGGGGCGCCCGGCGGCGTATGCGGCGCAGCGGGGTTTAGCGAGTGATTACTATTGCTTTCAGTATCGGATATATCAGACATAAGCGATCTCGTAGGAAAACGGTGACTGAAAGAGGCTTCGGGCGGCGCACTTTTGCCGCCGCATGTCAATTAAACCACACTGTGGCAACGATAACCGAAGGTTGAAGGCTTAAATACGACCTCCGTCATTGCATTCTTTGCAGTAAATGCTAAACAATTGTTTATTTATTCCAGTACACATTTGAAGCGGCAAATTCGACTCCAAAACCTCATAGTACCAATCGCCAATCATCACAGCGTATAACAGATGTATGAGTTGTAAAGATAGTTATAAGAATTCTCCATTCTCTTGCGAGTGAATGGGAAATATTTTCGTTTGAGAAACATTTCTAAATCAAATAACAGGATGGAAATCAGCACCAGAAAATGGCTCAAATGCACTGTAAAGGTTTGACTATTGCCGGAGTAGACCTTTATAATCGCACGGCTTCTGAACTGCCCCGCGCGTATGAGCGCGCCGCATCCCACAATATTAGGAAAGTATGTTGCGTATCATCCTGATACAACTGATAACAACGGTTGTGGTTGCGTGTGTGGCGGGTGGTCTAGGTGGAATGTCAGCGCTGTGGTCCGCATTGTTTGGTGGACTTTGCTGCGCGCTTCCCAACAGTCTGTTTGCTTTGCGACTCCATATGAGTACCCGCAAACCCGGCGGAGCCAACCCGATGACTTTTTTCTTCGGGGAGTTTATAAAAATCGCTACAACTATTGCGCTTATGGGCGTTGTTGTTTGGTTGTACCGTGATGTAAATTGGCTCGCGTTTTTGCTGAGCTTCATCGCGGTGCTTAAAAGTTACATTATCTTACTGTTTAAACCTAGACCATGACCGTAGCTGAACACGACGCACCAACCGCCTCCGAGTACATCGTCCACCATTTGGGACATTTTTCCACGCATCACCAGGTCAAGATCGTCGATTTTACGATCTTCAACATGGACACCATTTTCTGGTCCGTGTTTGCCGGTGTGCTCGGGTGTTTTCTGATGTATCTCGCGGCCCGCAAGGCGACCTCCGGCGTGCCCGGCCGTTTCCAGTCCTTCGTCGAAATGCTGGTCGAAATGGTCGAAGATCAATCCAAATCCATCGTTCACGGCAATCGCGATTTCATCGCTCCGCTGGCCCTGACCATCTTTGTCTGGGTGGCGCTGATGAACTCGCTGGACTTCCTGCCGGTGGACTTGTTCTCCGCGCTGTTCAAGCTGTTCGGCGTGGAACATTTTTTCCCTCATCATCGCGTCGTCCCGACCGCCGACCTGAACGGCACGCTCGGCATTGCGCTCGGCGTATTGGCGCTGATGCTGTTTTACAGCATCAAGATCAAAGGCCTGGGCGGCTTCGTGCATGAACTGCTCAGCGCCCCGTTCGGCATCTGGCTGGCCCCCTTCAATCTGCTGCTCAATATCATCGAATTCGCGGCGAAAACGGTTTCTCTCGGCATGCGGTTGTTCGGCAACATGTATGCGGGTGAATTATTGTTCCTGTTGATCGCATTGCTCGGTTCCGCGGCTACGGCCTTCGGCTTCATCGGCCATGTGATCGCGGGTTCGATTTGGGCGATCTTCCACATCCTGATTGTGCTGCTGCAAGCATTCATTTTCATGATGTTGACGCTGGTTTATATCGGTCAGGCACACGAATCACACTAATCTTTAACTAAGTGCCTGCCGTTATTCATTTTGATTTGATTTTTGATTTAACTTTAACCTTTAAGGAATTGTCATGACTGACCTCTCATTTGTTGCTTTGGCGTGTGGTTTGATTATCGGTCTGGGCGCTATCGGTGCTTGTATCGGTATCGCTATCATGGGTGGTAAATACCTTGAAGCGTCGGCACGCCAACCCGAACTGATGAATACGCTGCAAACCAAGATGTTTCTGCTGGCGGGTCTGATCGACGCCGCGTTCCTGATCGGTGTCGGTATCGCCATGTTGTTCGCATTCGCCAATCCGTTCATCGCGAAGTAATTCGTCCGTACGGCATAGCCGATTGGCCGGAGTCGTTCCGGCACACGTTATTCTGAGAAGGAAATTACCGTGAACTTAAATGCAACATTGTTTGCGCAGTTCGTGGTCTTCTTTATCCTCGCGGGCTTTACGATGAAATTCGTATGGCCTCCGCTGATTAAGGCGCTCGATGAGCGCGCAAAGAAGATTGCGGACGGTCTGGCTGCCGCCGATCGCGGCAGGGCCGATCTGGCTGCCGCTGAAAAGCGTGCGCAGGCAGAACTGGCGACGGCGCGCGACGAAGGTCAGAAGCGCATAGGCGAAGCCGAAAAACGCGGCCAGCAGATCATCGAAGAAGCGAAAAAGACGGCTTCCGACGAAGCCGCCCGCATTCTCGCCGCCGCCAAGGCTGACGCAGAGCAACAGGTCAGCAAGGCGCGCGCGGATCTGCGCCATGAAGTGGCGAACCTCGCCGTGAAGGGCGCGGAGCAGATTCTGAAGCGTGAAGTCAACGCCGCAGCGCATGCCGACCTGCTGAACCAACTGAAAACAGAGCTGTAATATGGCCGAACTTGCAACCATTGCCCGTCCATACGCAGAAGCCCTGTTCCGTGTTGCGCAATCCGGCAAGTTGGCCGCCTGGGCCGATCTGGTTGCTGAAATGGCCCATGTGGCCGAGCATCCGGGGATCAAGGCGATCGCGCAGAGTCCTGCCGTATCGCCGCAGCAGCTGACCGACGTTTTTTTGGCTGCGGTGAAAGCGCCTGCCGGAGACGATGCGAAGAATTTCGTCTTCGCTCTGGCCGAGAACGGCCGTCTGCCGCTGCTGCCCGAGATCGCCGCCCAGTTTCATGTGCTGAAGAACGCGCATGACGGCGCCGCCGATGTGGAAATCGTCAGCGCCTTTGCGCTGACCGATGCCCAACTCGGCGAACTGGTCGCCGCACTGGAAAAGAAATTTGGTCGCAAGTTGCTGCCGTCGGTGACCGTGGATAGCGATCTGATTGGCGGCGTGCGCGTGGTTGTCGGCGATGAAGTGCTCGACACGTCCGTGCGCGCCAAGCTGCAACAGTTACATGCTGCTTTGGCTGCCTGATTTTATTCAGCAGTCACGGCCCTTAGCGTAAGCGAAGAGAATATTTTTAGGAGTTTGTATGCAACTCAACGCGTCTGAAATCAGCGAACTGATCAAGAGCCGGATCCAAGGCCTTGGCGATACTGCTGAGATTCGCAATCAGGGCACGGTCATCTCCGTGTCCGACGGTATCTGCCGCATTCACGGTCTGTCGGACGCGATGCAAGGCGAAATGCTGGAATTCCCGGGCAACACGTTCGGCCTGGCGCTGAACCTGGAGCGCGACTCCGTCGGCGCCGTTATTCTCGGCGACTACGAACATATTTCCGAAGGCGACACGGTCAAATGCACCGGCCGCATCCTGGAAGTGCCGATCGGCCCCGAATTGCGCGGCCGTGTGGTCAATGCGCTGGGTCAGCCGATCGACGGCAAAGGCGCGATCGACGCCAAACTGTCGGCGCCGATCGAAAAGATTGCGCCGGGCGTGATCGCCCGTCAATCGGTTTCCGAACCGATGCAGACCGGCATCAAATCGATCGACTCGATGGTGCCTATCGGCCGCGGTCAGCGCGAACTGATCATCGGCGACCGTCAAACCGGTAAAACGGCGGTGGCGATCGACGCGATCATCAATCAAAAAGGCCAGGACGTCACCTGTATCTATGTCGCGATCGGCCAAAAGGCGTCGTCGATCAAGAACATCGTGCGTTCGCTGGAAGCGCACGGCGCGATGGACTACACCATCGTCGTGGCCGCATCGGCTTCCGAATCGGCCGCGATGCAATTCGTGTCGGCCTACTCCGGCTGCGCAATGGGCGAATACTTCCGCGATCGCGGCCAGGACGCGCTGATTGTCTATGACGATCTGTCCAAACAGGCCGTCGCCTACCGTCAGGTATCGCTGCTGCTGCGCCGTCCACCGGGCCGCGAAGCGTATCCCGGCGACGTGTTCTACCTGCACAGCCGTCTGCTGGAACGTGCCGCGCGCGTCAATGCCAACTACGTCGAAGCGTTCACCAAGGGCGAAGTCAAGGGCAAGACCGGTTCGCTGACAGCGCTGCCGATCATCGAAACCCAGGCCGGCGACGTTTCGGCATTCGTTCCGACCAACGTGATTTCGATCACCGACGGCCAGATCTTCCTGGAAACATCGCTGTTCAACGCCGGTATCCGTCCCGCGATCAACGCCGGTATCTCGGTGTCCCGCGTCGGCGGCGCCGCGCAGACCAAAGTCATCAAGAATCTGTCCGGCGGTATCCGTACCGACCTGGCGCAGTATCGCGAGCTGGCCGCGTTTGCGCAATTCGCGTCGGATCTGGATGCGGCCACCCGCAAACAGCTGGACCGCGGCGCACGCGTGACCGAACTGCTGAAACAGGCGCAATATTCGCCGCTGCCGATTTCACTGATGGCCTGCACGCTGTTTGCCGTCAACAAGGGTTTCCTGGACGACGTCGAAGTCAAGCAAGTACTCGGATTCGAATCCGGCCTGCACAACTTCATGAAGACCAGCCACGCCCCGTTGCTGCAAAAAATCGAAGAGACCAAGCAACTCGACAAGGATGCAGAAGCTGCGCTGTCCGCTGCCGTTGCCGATTTCAAAAAATCGGGCGCGTATTAAGCATGGACGCGCATCTTCAAGCTGCCGGCAGTTGCATAAGGAGTAAATAGCGCATGGCTACAGGCAAAGAGATACGCGGCAAAATCAAGAGCGTCGAAAACACGAAGAAGATCACCAAGGCGATGGAAATGGTCGCTGCGTCCAAAATGCGCAAGGCGCAGGACCGGATGCATGCGGCGCGCCCTTACAGTGACAAGATTCGTGACGTCGCCTCCAATTTGTCGCGCGCCAATCCGGAGTACACGCATCCTTTCATGATCAAGCAGGAAACGGCGAAAAAGGTCGGTTTCATCGTGGTCACCACGGACAAAGGTCTGTGCGGCGGCATGAACACCAACTCGCTGCGTTTGCTGACGGTGAAGATGCGCGAACTCGAATCGCAAGGCAATGCCATCGAAGCGGTGGCGATCGGCAACAAGGGCCTGGGTTTCCTGCACCGCATTTCGGCCCGGGTGGTGGCGCATGTGACGCAATTGGGCGACACGCCGCACCTGGACAAGCTGATCGGGCCGGTCAAGGTCTTGCTGGACGCTTATCAGGAAGGCCAACTGGACGCGGTGTACATGGTTTACACCAAGTTCATCAACACGATGAAGCAAGAGCCAACCTTGCTTCAATTGCTGCCGTTGACCAGCGATCGCCTGGAACCCGAAGCGAACGCGCACGCGTGGGACTACATCTACGAGCCGGATGTCGAGACCGTGATCGACGAGTTGCTGGTGCGTTATGTGGAAGCGCTGATTTATCAAGCGGTCGCCGAGAACATGGCGTCGGAACAGTCGGCGCGGATGGTGGCGATGAAATCGGCGAGCGACAACGCCGGCAATGTGATTGGCGAGCTGAAACTGGTTTACAACAAAACCCGCCAGGCAGCGATTACCAAGGAATTGTCGGAAATTGTCAGCGGAGCTGCCGCGGTTTAATGCGCTGCTTGCTGAATGACGCGCAAGCGTTCAACAACATTTAATTTTATATATTGAAGGAACGAAAATGGCTGATGGCAAAATCGTTCAGTGTATCGGTGCTGTGGTGGACGTCGAGTTTCCCCGTAACGCGATGCCCAAGGTGTACGATGCGTTGAAGATGGAAGGTTCGGAGCTGACGTTGGAAGTGCAGCAGCAACTTGGCGACGGCATTGTCCGTACCATTGCGCTCGGTACTTCGGACGGTTTGCGCCGCGGCATGATGATTCAGAACACCGGCAAGCCGATCATGGTGCCGGTCGGCAAGGCAACCCTCGGCCGCATCATGGACGTGCTGGGCAACCCGATCGACGAGTGCGGTCCGGTCAGCCGCGAGAATACCGCGTCGATCCACCGCAAGGCGCCTGCGTACGACGAGCTGTCGCCATCGCAGGAATTGCTGGAAACCGGCATCAAGGTGATCGATCTGGTGTGTCCGTTCGCCAAGGGCGGCAAGGTCGGCCTGTTCGGCGGCGCCGGCGTGGGCAAGACGGTCAACATGATGGAACTGATCAACAACATCGCCAAGGCGCACAGCGGCCTGTCCGTGTTTGCCGGCGTGGGCGAACGTACTCGCGAGGGTAACGACTTCTACCACGAAATGGCCGACGCCAAAGTGGTCGATCTGGACGAGCCGGAAAAATCGAAAGTGGCGATGGTGTACGGCCAGATGAACGAACCGCCGGGCAACCGTCTGCGCGTGGCGCTGACCGGCCTGACGATCGCCGAAGGCTTCCGCGACGAAGGCCGCGACGTGCTGTTCTTCGTCGACAATATCTATCGTTACACGCTGGCCGGCACCGAAGTGTCCGCGCTGCTGGGCCGTATGCCTTCCGCGGTGGGTTATCAACCGACGCTGGCCGAAGAAATGGGCCGTCTGCAAGAGCGCATCACGTCGACCAAAACCGGTTCGATCACATCGATCCAGGCCGTCTACGTGCCTGCGGATGACTTGACCGACCCGTCGCCCGCGACCACCTTCGCCCACTTGGACTCCACCGTCGTGTTGTCGCGCGATATCGCGTCGCTGGGTATCTACCCCGCGGTCGATCCGCTGGATTCCACTTCGCGCCAGCTGGATCCGCTGGTCGTCGGTCAGGAGCACTATGAAACGGCCCGCGCCGTTCAGGGCACGCTGCAGCGCTACAAGGAATTGCGCGACATTATCGCGATTCTGGGCATGGACGAACTGGCGCCGGAAGACAAGCTGCTGGTCGCCCGCGCGCGTAAAATGCAACGTTTCCTGTCGCAACCTTTCCACGTCGCCGAAGTGTTTACCGGTTCCCCAGGCAAATACGTGTCGCTGAAAGATACGATCAAGGGCTTCAAGATGATCGCCAGCGGCGAGCTGGATCACCTGCCGGAACAAGCGTTCTACATGGTCGGCACGATCGAAGAAGCAATCGAAAAAGCCAAGAAAATCAACTAAGTAAGGTCGACATGGCAAATACAATTCACGTTGACGTCGTCTCGGCCGAAGCCTCGATTTTCAAGGGCGAAGCGGAGTTCGTCGCGTTGCCTGGCGAGTCGGGCGAGTTGGGGATCTATCCTCGGCACACTCCGCTGATCACGCGGATTCGTCCCGGCGCGGTGCGCATCAAGGTAAGCGGTCAGGCGGAAGAGGAATTCATTTTCGTCGCCGGCGGCTTGCTGGAAGTGCAGCCGGACAGCGTGACCGTACTGGCCGACACCGCGATCCGCGGCGCCGATCTGGACGAAGCGCAAGCGGCCGAAGCCAAGCGTCTGGCCGAAGAAACCCTGGCCAGCCGCGAATCCCAGATCGATTACGCAGCAGCCCAGGCCGAATTGGCGACGGCGATTGCGCAATTGGCGGCGATCCAAAGACTGCGCCATAAACGCTAAGCGGGACGGCGCCGGTCGACATCGGCATTTGGCAGTACACTGAAAGGCAGCTTCGGCTGCCTTTTTTTTTGTGATTGGAAATGCGCAATGAAAATACAAAAGCAGTTTCGCCCCACATCCAAATTCACACTCAGCGACGCTGACGCGGCAAACAAACCCTTGTCCAGCGGCGACAAGGTGGCCGACAGGGCGAAAACCGTCACGCTCGCCCAGCAAATCGCCGAGCAGCAGGACATACTGTACGCGGACGGCAAGAAGAAGCTGCTGATCGTCTTACAGGGGACCGACACCAGCGGCAAGGACGGCGCCATCAACGGCGTCTTCGAGGGCGTCAATCCGCAAGGCATCCACGTCGCCAGTTTCAAGGCGCCGGCAACCATAGAACTTCGGCACGATTACCTGTGGCGCATTCATCAGCAAGTGCCACAGCAGGGACAGATCGCGGTTTTCAATCGCAGCCATTATGAAGACGTATTGATTACGCGCGTGCACGACTGGATAGACCGCGACGAATGCGCGCGGCGTTACGCGCAAATCAGGGATTTCGAACGCATGCTGAGCGAAACCGGAACGACGATACTGAAGTTTTTTCTGCATATCTCGAAAGACGAACAAAAACTGCGCCTGCAGCAGCGCATCGACGATCCCGAAAAGCACTGGAAATTCGATCCGCAGGATCTGGCCGAACGCCAGCACTGGAACGACTATCAGAAAGCCTACGAGGACGCGATTCGCGAAACGGATACCGACGCCGCGCCGTGGCACATTATTCCGGCCGATTCCAAGACCCACCGTAACCTCGCCGTCGCCAGCGTGGTATTGGCTGCCTTGCAGGATATGGGACTGCGTTTTCCGCCGGCCAAACCGGAGTTGAAGGGCATGATTGTCGATTAACGCACAAGCGGCAATTCGCCGGCAAGCGGCGGCCGCCTGTAATTGAATGCGATAATAGCCCACTGGCTTATCGTTCGAATCCTATTATTTTCACGTCATCCTGTTCCATATCGCCAATGTCATCCTTTCCCGCTCTCCAGAACGACACCTTCATCCGCGCATTATTGCGTCAGCCGACTGAATATACGCCGCTATGGCTGATGCGCCAGGCGGGCCGTTATCTGCCCGAATACCGCGCCACGCGCGCGCGCGCCGGATCGTTTTTGGGCTTGGCGAAAAATCCCGACTACGCCACGGAAGTGACGCTGCAGCCGCTGGAGCGCTATCGGCTCGACGCAGCGATCCTGTTTTCCGACATTCTGACCGTGCCGGATGCAATGGGTCTGGGTTTGTATTTCGCCGACGGCGAGGGGCCGAAGTTCGAGCGGCCGCTGCGCGACGAGCAGGCCGTGATGGCATTGCGCGCGCCGGAATTGGGCAGTCTGCAATACGTGTTCGACGCGGTCACCCAGATCCGCACCGAACTCGGCGGCCGCGTGCCGCTGATCGGCTTTTCCGGCAGCCCCTGGACGCTGGCCTGCTACATGGTCGAAGGCGGCGGGTCGGACGACCACCGCACGGTAAAGAGCATGCTGTACAGCCGCCCTGACCTGATGCATCACATCCTGAAAATCAATGCCGCCGCGGTGGCGGCCTACCTGAACGCCCAAATCGACGCGGGCGCGCAGGCCGTCATGATTTTCGATACCTGGGGCGGGGCGCTGGCGGATGGCATTTATCAGACGTTTTCGCTGTCCTATATGCAGCAGGTGATGGGGCAACTCAAGCGCGAAAAAGACGGCGTCCGGATCCCGGCCATCGTGTTCACCAAAGGCGGCGGCCTATGGCTGGAGCAGATCGCGGACATCGGCGCCGATGCCGTCGGCCTGGACTGGACCGTTAATCTGGGCGATGCGCGCCGCCGCGTCGGCCATCGCGTTGCGTTGCAGGGCAATCTGGACCCGGTGGTGCTGTTTGCGGGCGAACGGCAAATCCGTACCGAAGTGGAGAAATTGCTGCGCTCCTTCGGGCCGTCAGAGGCCGGGAGCGGGCATGTATTCAATCTGGGACACGGCATTTCCCAATTTACGCCGCCGGAGGCTGTGTCGGCGATGGTCGATGCGGTGCATGGTATAAGCAGGGAGATGCACAAGGCCACAGTTCGATAGATTTTTGTTATCAGTTATGCACAAAAGCAAGTTTGGATTCCCGAAAAAAAATAAATTTCGATGAAGACCGCGTCTTGCCCACTTCTGATCGCTAAGTATTTGATTTATAAAGGAATGGGTTTTTGCAAATTAATGCGGCAAACTGTTGCGCCCCGCATAAATAGAGGCCCGGCAGGTTGTCAATACCGATTTGTCCCCAAAGTTATCCACAGCGTCTGTGGATGACTTAAAAAATGCTTATAAATCGATGGCTTAGCGGGTTTTCTCATTTTTTACATGAGAAGCGTCTGATAAAAAGAAGAAATTTTTATTCCGCGAGGCGGCAATTTGCCGCTTGACACTTGTGCTTTCTTCCCTCGATTTTATTAATCGGAAATGGGAAACGCATAGAGTTATACACAAAACGTGTTTGATGCGAAGCAATAAGAATTTTTTTGCGAATTTTTTTTCAAAACCATTTTTAAATTATAAGTGATTGATTTTAAACACTTATTTTTATGCCCTTGAAAGAGGCAAGTTGTTAAGAGTCGCGTCAACACACGGCTCGGCAGTGTCAAGCGGTAGTTACCCACAAAGTTATCCACATTAAATGTGGATAGTTTAAAAAGCGGTTAGTAAACCGATAGTTAGCCCAACTCTTTAGGATTCAGATTAACTTCGTGAAACCATGTATCGTCAGCGTTGCCCTCGACACCCCCCTTGACACGGCTTTCGATTACAAGTGCACAGATGCCAGTCCACCGCCCATCATCGGTCAACTGGTAGTTGTGCCATTCGGCCATCGCGAGGTCATCGGCGTCATTATCGACATCTCCGACAGCAGCGAAGTGCCGGAGGGCAAGTTGAAGGACGTTCTCGCCATTCGCCGCCAATTACCGCCGCTGTCGCGGGAATGGCTGGCCTTGTGCCGCTTCGCCGCCGACTATTACCAGCGTCCGCTGGGCGAAGTGACGATGCCCGGCTTGCCGAAGAATCTGCGTGCGGCATCCACCGTCAGCCTGGACCGCGCCATCAAGAAACAGGCCGCATTGAGCACCGAGCACGACGCGCGCGCGATCGCCACGCCGGAGCTGCGCCCGGCGCAAAAGCTCGCGGCGCAAGCCATCGCCGGCGCGCAGGGTTTTGCGCCTATGCTGTTATACGGCGTCACCGGCAGCGGCAAGACCGAGGTTTATCTGCAGGCCGCCGCCGACATCCTGGCGCGCGCCGACGCCGCCGGCGCCTCGGCTCAGATACTGATTCTGGTGCCCGAAATCAATTTGACTCCGCAGCTCGAAAACAATGTGCGAGTCCGCTTTCCCGGCGTTTCCGTGGTCAGCCTGCATAGCGGGCTGGCCGAAGGCGAGCGCACCCTGCATTGGCTGGCCGCCCATCTGGGCCATGCCCGCATCGTGCTCGGCACCCGGCTGGCGGTGCTGGCGTCGCTGCCGCACCTGAAACTCATCGTCATCGACGAAGAGCACGATCCGTCCTATAAGCAACAGGAGGGGCTGCGCTATTCGGCGCGCGATCTGGCGGTCTGGCGTGCGCATCAACTGGGCATTCCGGTGGTCCTGGGGTCGGCCACGCCGTCGCTGGAAAGCTGGCTGCATGCGCAGACCGGGCGCTACCGCAAGCTTGAGCTGCGCCAGCGGGCAGTGCAGGACGCGGTACTGCCGACCGTGCGGCTGATCGACATGGAGCGCGACAAACCGTCCGACGGCCTGACCTCGACGCTGGTGGCGGCGCTGCGGCAACGGCTGGCGCGGGGCGAACAATCGCTGCTATTCCTGAACCGCCGTGGCTACGCGCCCGTACTCAGTTGCGACGCCTGCGGCTGGGTCAGCAATTGCACCCGTTGCACCGCATTCATGGTGCTGCACAAACCGGAACACCGGCTGCGTTGCCACCATTGCAGTCTTGAGCTGCGCATTCCCAAGCATTGCCCTACCTGCGGCAATGCCGATCTGCAACCCCTGGGGCGCGGCACGCAGCGGGTGGAAGAAGGCTTGCAGCAACTGTTTCCCGAGGCGCGGATTCTGCGCATCGACGCCGACTCCACCCGGCGCAAAGGCAGCGCGCAGGCCGCATTCGAGCGCGTGCATGGCGGCGAAGTCGATATTCTGATCGGCACCCAAATGGTGGCGAAAGGGCACGATTTCAAAAACCTGACGCTGGTCGGCGTGCTCAATCCCGATACCGCGCTGTTTTCGCCGGACTATCGCGCCGGCGAACGTTTGTTCGCGCAATTGATGCAAGTTGCCGGCCGCGCCGGGCGCGCTGCGCAAAAAGCGGGCGGCAGCCCCAGTGAAGTGCTGATTCAGAGCCGCTATGTCCATCATCCGCTGTACGCCGCGGTGATCGCCCATGATTACGACGGTTTCGCCGGAGCAATGCTCGAAGAGCGCGAACAGGCGGCGCTGCCCCCCTACCTGTATCAGGCCTTGTTGCGGGCGGAAGCCAAGGAACTCAGCGTCGCGCTGGCCTTTCTGCAGGAGGCGGCGGCGTGTCTGGCGCACGAAGGCATCGTCATGAACGATCCGATCCCGATGACCATGACCCGGGTGGCCAACGTCGACCGCGCGCAGTTGCTGGTCGAATCGGTGTCGCGTCCCGCGTTGCAGGGGTTTTTGAAAGAATGGCTGGCTTTGCTGCGGCAGATGCGCACCCGCGCCAAATGGTCGCTGGAAGTCGATCCGGTCGATATATAATCCGTTTTTGAAATTCGTCCACTGCGCGGCCGTGCCGCGCCACACCTACATGCTCGCTGAACAAAAACAACGCATTACCGAATTATTCAACATCGTGCTGCAACCGCTGCTGGCAGGGACGGATCTGACGCCGCTGGTCACGCTGGAACGCCCGCGCGACCCGTCCCACGGCGATGTCGCCTGCAATATCGCGATGCAGATCGCAAAGCCGCTGAAAAAGAATCCGCGTGAACTGGCGCAGGCCGTGGTCGAAGGGCTGATGGCGCAGCCCGGCCGTGTCGGCCTGATCGACGCCGCCGAGATCGCCGGCCCGGGCTTCATCAATTTGCGCATCGCCGCGGCAGCCAAGCAGGCGGTGGTGAAAACGGTGCTGGCCAGCGGCGCGCAATTCGGCAAAAGCGATGCCGGTGCCGGCAAGAAGGTCCTGATCGAATTCGTGTCGGCCAATCCGACCGGTCCGCTGCACGTCGGCCACGGCCGTCAAGGCGCGCTGGGCGACGCGCTGTCGGCGCTGTTCGACGCGCAGGGCTATGCGGTGACCCGGGAGTTCTACTATAACGACGCCGGCGTGCAGATCGCCAATCTGGCGCTGTCGGTGCAGGCGCGGGCGAAGGGCATCGATCCGGGCCAGCCCGGCTGGCCGGAAACCGCCTACAACGGCGACTACATCGCCGACATCGCGCGCGATTTCCTGGCGCGCAAATCGGTCGCCAGCGACGGCGCGACGATCGCCGCCAACGGCGACACCGACGATCTGGACGCGATCCGCCGTTTCGCCGTGGCCTATCTGCGGCGCGAACAGGATCTCGATCTGCAGGCCTTCGGCGTCAAGTTCGATCACTATTATCTGGAATCCTCGCTGTACAGCGACGGCAAGGTGGCGGCCACCGTCGACGCATTGATCGCCGCCGGCAAAACCTACGAACAGGACGGGGCGCTTTGGCTGCGCACCACCGACTACGGCGACGACAAGGATCGCGTGATGCGCAAGTCGGACGGCACCTTCACGTATTTCGTGCCGGACGTCGCGTACCACATCGTCAAATGGCAGCGCGGTTTCGGCAAGGTCATCAATGTGCAGGGCAGCGATCACCACGGCACCATCGCCCGCGTGCGCGCCGGCCTGCAGGCGGTGGGCCTCGGTATTCCGCAGGGCTATCCGGATTACGTGCTGCACAAGATGGTTACCGTGATGAAAAACGGCGAAGAGGTCAAAATCTCCAAGCGCGCCGGTTCGTACGTCACGGTGCGCGATCTGATCGAATGGTCCAGCGGCGAAGAGAAAGCGGAAAATGCGGCCGGCGAGGCATCCAACGATGCGGCGCGCGACCTCACGCGCGGACGGGATGCGGTGCGCTTTTTCCTGATTTCGCGCAAGGCCGATACGGAATTCGTGTTCGACGTCGATCTGGCGCTGGCGCAATCCGATGAAAACCCGGTTTACTACGTGCAATATGCGCATGCCCGCATTTGCTCGGTGCTGGCGCAATGGGGTGGCGACGAGGCAGCCCTGAGCGGCGTGGACGACTTATCCCCGCTGACCGCGCCGCGCGAGGCGACGCTGCTGGCCAAGCTGGCCGAATATCCGGAAGCCCTGGCGCATGCGCTGGAAGAGCTCGGACCGCATCAAGTGGCATTTTATCTGCGCGATCTGGCAGGAGAACTGCATAGCTACTACAATGCGGAACGCGTGCTGGTCGACGATGACGCGACCCGGATGGCGCGACTGGCATTGATGTGCGCGACCCGTCAGGTGTTGCGCAACGGACTGGCACTGATCGGCGTTTCCGCGCCGCCTAGGATGTAACACAAGCTTATGAAGATCACACGAACTCGCACGGGCATATTCAACCGCAGGCAACAGGGCGGCACGTTTTTGGGAATCATAGTCGGCCTGGTGGTCGGTCTCGCCATTGCCGTTGGGGTGGCGCTGATGATCACCAAATCGCCGATCCCGTTTACCAACCGGGCCATCCGACCCGAGCGCGCACCCGATCCTTTAGCCGATCAGGTCGCCGATCCCAACAAACTGCTGTACGGCAGCAAGGAAGTCGCCCGCCAGACCGCGCGCGATCAGGCGAAAGCCGATGCGAATGCAGCGCCGGGAACCGCGGCGGTGACGGGCGCGGCGCCCGGAACTCCCGGCGGCACGCCGATAGCGCCCGTCGCGCCTACGGTTCCGCTGTCGGCCAAGGCAAGCGCCGACAACTCCACCGCCGAACCCAAGAATCAGGTCAGCAGCGCCAGCGCCGCGGTCAGCAAGGCCGATGACGAAAAGTGGGTTTATTACCTGCAGGCAGGCGCGTTCCGCGGGCAAGCCGAAGCGGAAAACGCGCGCGCCAAGCTTGCCTTGCTGGGCATGGAAGCGCACATCACTGAAAAGCAATCCGATACCGGCGCGCTGTATCGCGTGCGCCTGGGCCCCTTCAACAAGCTCGATGTCACCAACCAGGTGCGCGGCAAGCTGGCTGAAAACAGCGTCGATGCGGCGCTGGTGCGAGTACCGAAATAAAGATTGCATCGCGCCGCGCTTCATCTACGCTGCCATCGACGAATACGTTTACCTTAAATCGAATAAAGAAAGGGTTTGCCCATGCGTTTTTTCAAACAGGCATGCATTGCTATCAGTCTGGGACTCGCGGCGCTGACGGCGCTCGCATCTTCGGCCAATCCGCAGGAAGGCAGCGATTACCGCGTATTGGCGCAGGCGCAGCCGACCGAATCGCCCGGCAAGGTCGAAGTCACCGAATTTTTCTGGTACAACTGCCCGCACTGCGCCGCGTTCGACCCGATGTTGAGCGCCTGGGTTAAGAAGCAAGGCGACAAGATCAGTTTCAAACAGGTTCCGGTGGCGTTCCGCGACTCGTTCATCCCCCAGCAAAAGCTGTATTACGCGCTGGAAGCGATGGGCCTGACCGCCGAAATGAATCCGAAAATCTTCCGCGCGATCCACGTGGATCGCCAGACCATCGATACCGACGCCACGATTCAGGAATTTATCGCCAAGCAGGGCATAGACCAGAAGAAGTTCAGTGCTCTGTACAACTCGTTCGGCGTCCAGACCAGGGTGCGCCGCGCCGCGCAACTGGAAGAAGCCTATAAAGTGGACGGCGTGCCCCTGATCGCCATTGACGGCCGTTACCTCACTTCGCCTTCGATCGCCGGCGCGGCGATGAGCAATCAGCCCGAATCGATGCAGCAGGCCGCTGCGCTGCAGGTAATGGACGTACTGGTGCAGAAAGCGGCCGCCGCGCACGCCAAGAAATAAGCACGCCGGGGACCGCAACACGCCGTACTGGCGGCCTGTAGCCGATGATTGCCGGCCGCTAGCCCGCCGCAGTCAAGCGCGCGGGCCTTTTTTGTCGGGAGTAACGCATGCGTCAGCGGATATTCATTACCGGCGCGTCCAGCGGCATCGGCGCGGCGCTGGCCCGGTATTATGCGCAGCAGGGCGCCGAATTGGGGCTGGTCGCGCGGCGGCGGGAAGCGCTTGAGCAATTGCGCGACAGCCTGCCGGAGCCGCAGCGGCATCGTCTGTATGCGCTGGATGTCAACGATCACGCGGCGCTGGCCACGGCCGCGGCCGATTTTCTGCGCGGCGGCGCGGTCGATATCGTGGTTGCGAATGCCGGTATTTCGCAGGGCACGCTGACCGAGCATGCGCAGGATATGGCGGTTTTTGCACAGATCATGGCGACCAACGTCACGGCGACGGCGGCCACCTTCTCGCCGTTCATCGGCGCGATGAAGGCGCAGGAACCCGCGCGGCGCGGCCGCCTGGTCGGCATCGGCAGCGTAGCCGGCATCCGCGGCCTGCCCGGCGGCGGCGCCTACAGTGCGTCGAAAGCGGCCGTGATCAGTTATTGCGAATCGCTGCGCGTGGAGTTGCGGGCAGCCGGCATCCGGGTGGTCACGATCGCACCGGGTTATATCGATACGCCGATGACGCGCGGCAACCGCTATGCGATGCCGTTCCTGATGCCGCCGGAGCGCTTCGCCGCGCGTGCCGCGGCGGCCATCGCCGCAGGCGACAGTTATCGCGTGATTCCGTGGCAGATGGGCGTGGTCGCCAAGCTTCTGCGCGTGCTGCCCAATTGGCTGTTCGACTTGGTCTTTTCGAAGGCGCCGCATAAGGCGCGTAAGGAATCGTAGTTTGGTGGTTTGCAGTCGAGCGCGCCCTTCGATACGGAGCTGCGCTCCGGCGCTTCCCACCCTTAACCGTTACAAACCCGCCATGAAAATCATTTTTGCCGGCACGCCGGAATTCGCCGCCGCCGCGCTCGAAGCGCTGTACGGCGCAGGCCACGACATTACGCTGGTGCTGACCCAGCCAGACCGGCCCGCCGGCCGAGGCATGCAATTGCATGCCTCGGCCGTCAAACAATGCGCGCTGGCGCACCAGACCTCGGTATTGCAGCCGGTGTCGCTGCGGCTGGACGGCAAGTATCCGGAGATCGCGCAACAGGCGCACGACGTGCTGCGCGCCACGCCGCACGATGTCATGGTGGTCGCCGCCTACGGCTTGATCCTGCCGCTGAGCGTGCTGCAAATGCCGCTCTACGGCTGCATCAATATCCATGCGTCGCTGTTGCCGCGCTGGCGTGGGGCGGCGCCTATCCATCGGGCGATCGAAGCCGGCGATGCGCAGACCGGCGTGACCATCATGCAGATGGAGGCCGGTCTCGACACCGGACCGATGCTGCTGACCCAGGCGCTGCCGATCGCGGCCGACGAGACCACCGCGACACTGCACGACAAATTGGCGGCGCTGGGCGCCGCGATGATCGTCGATGCCATCGCGCAACTCGAACGCGGCGTGCTGCCCGCGCCGCAGGCGCAGCCCGAAACCGGCGTCACCTACGCCGCCAAGATCGGCAAACAGGAAGCGGCGCTGGACTTCCGCATGCCGGCCGACGTGCTGGAACGTAAAATCCGCGCCTTCAACCCTTTTCCCGGCGCCACCGGCCACTGTCTGGGCGCCACCGTCAAAATCTGGCGCGCTCGCGCCTTGCCGGCCGCCAGCGCCGCCGCGCCCGGCGTGGTATTGTCGGCCGATGCCGGCGGCGTATTGCTTGCTTGCGGCGGCAAAGTGCTGGAGCTGCTCGAACTGCAGAAAGCCGGCGCCAAACGCTTGCCTGCCGCCGAATTCATCAAGGGATTCCCGCTGGAAGGCGGCGTTTTCGAATAAGGCGGCGTTCCGCCGTCGTCAAAATGCGGCCGCAATTCAGGTCGGTTCCCCGGTCGCTCATGTAAAATCCCCGACTGACGCATATCGCCGATACCGCTATTAACAGGCCCTAAAAGACTAAACGATGAAGAACGAAGCCATGTCCGCCACCGAATCGCTGCTGCGCGACCTGCTGTCCCAACGCATCCTGATTTTGGACGGCGCGATGGGCACCATGATCCAGCAATACAAGCTGTCGGAAGAGGATTACCGCGGCGGCCCGCAAGGCCGCTTTATCGATTTCAAAGGGCCGGGACGGGAATTGTTTGTCAAGGG
>JAQGLY010000080.1 GCA_028292625.1 Herbaspirillum sp.
ACCAGAGTATGCACCGGCTTGATGCCGTCGGCGATCGCCATCCAGCTGCCGGCGCCCAGACCAACTGCCCAGCCGGTCAGCAGCGCAGGGGCGCGGAACCAGCGGAAGAACAGACCGAACACGACCGATGGGAAGGTCTGCAGAATCCAGACGCCGCCCAGCAATTGCAGATCGAGCGCGAATTTGGTCGGCAGGAAGATGATGCAGACCAGCGCGCCGACCTTGACTGCCAGCGACACGATTTTGGCGACCTTGGCTTCGCCCGCGTTGGTGACTTGCGGGTTGATGTAAGGCTTCCAGAAATTGCGCGTGAACAGATTGGCCGCGCCGATCGACATCACCGCTGCCGGCACCAGTGCGCCGATGGCGATGGCGGCAAAAGCGAATCCGCTGAACCAGCTCGGGAACAGAGCGTTAAACAATGCAGGCACCACGTCGTTGTTGTTCGCGACCTTGATGTGCGCGCCGTAGGCCATGAAGCCGAGCAGGGCGATCAGGCCCAGCAGCACGGTGTAGGCCGGCAGGAACACCGCATTCTTGCGGATGGTGTCGGCGCTCTTTGCGGCAAAGATGCCGGTCAGCGTATGCGGATACATGAACGCGGCCATCGCCGAGCCCAATGCCAGTGTGGCGAACGGCAGGATTTGCGCCGGTTTCAGCAGCAGGCCGGTAGCGCCGCCCTTGGCTGCATAAGCGTCATGCGCCGCGCTGAAGACCATACCGTAGCCGCCCAGTTTCATCGGCACCAGCACCACGGCCACCAGCACCACGATGTAAATCATCAGATCCTTGACGAAGGCGATCAGCGCCGGTGCGCGCAAGCCTGCCGAATAGGTGTACAAGGCCAGAATCACGAACGCGGCGGCCAGCGGCAGTTCGCCGGTCAGACCGAGCGCATGGATCACGACTTCCATCCCGACCAGTTGCAGCGCGATGTACGGCATGGTGGCGAGGACGCCTGTCAGCGCAATGGCCAGTTCCAGCGGGCGCGAATTGTAACGTCCGTAGACCACGTCGGCGGCGGTGACGTGACCGGCTTTGCTCGCCGCTTTCCACAAGCGCGGCATGATCGCAAAGACGATCGGATAGACCAGAATGGTGTACGGCAGCGCAAAGAAACCGTAGGCGCCGACGGCATACACCAGCGCGGGAACCGCGATCACGGTGTAGGCGGTATAGAAATCGCCGCCGACCAGGAACCAGGTGATCCAGGTGCCGAAGTTACGGCCGCCCAGGCCCCATTCGTCCAGATGCGCACCCTTATTGCTCTTGCCGCCGCTCTGCCAGCGCGAGGCCAGGAAGCCCATCACGGTGACCAGCAGGAAAAAGAAAACGAAGACGCTAAGCGCCGTCCAGTTGATTTCCGTCGCCATTATTCAACTCCCTTGCGTACGCCGTGGCGATAAACGATCCAGATCAGCAGCGAGGTGACAGGCACCCAGGCCAATTGATACCAGTAGAAAAACGGAAAGCCGAACAACGACGGCATTTCGTGATTGTAAAAAGGCAGATATAGCAAACCGATGAACGGTAGTATTAACAGGGCTCGCATACGCAGCTCCTTAGTGATTTAGATGAACGGTTAAATAGCGCCGGCTGCGTTCTTGAAAAGAAGGCAGCCGGCGCGATCGCGCAAACTCAGACTTTGTAAGCGCGGATCGGATTGCGGAGAATGCCGACGCCGGTGATTTCAGTTTCCATCATGTCGCCTGGATGCAGGAATTCCTGCGGGTGACGCGCGAAGCCGACGCCCGATGGCGTGCCGGTGGCGATGATGTCGCCGGCTTCCAGCGTCAGGCCGCGCGACAGTTCGGCGATGATGCGCGGGATCTTGAAGTACATCTGCTTGTAGCTGGCGTTTTGCTTCTCGACGCCGTTGACGCGGCAGATCACGCGCACGTCGTCCAGATTGACGCCGGCCGCGGTGACGATCCATGGACCCATAGGACCGTGGCCGTCCAGGCTCTTGCCCTTGAACCATTGGCCGCCATGGCGCTTCTGCTGTATATCGCGCGAGGTGGTGTCATTGAATGCGGAGTAGCCGAACACATAGTCCATCGCCGATTCTTCGGAAATATCGCGGCCGGTTTTGCCGATGATGACGGCGATTTCGGCTTCCCAGTCGGTGGTGTCGGACATGGTGTCATGCGGAATCGCACCGAACGGGGAGTTCATGGTGTGCGTGGCCTTGCTGAAGAACACGGGATAGTCCGGCAATTTTTCCATTTTGTTGTCGGTACGGACTTTCTGGCCTTCTTCGAAGTGATCCAGATAGTTCCAGCCGACGCAGTAAATGTTGCGGTCCGGGCGCGGTATCGGCGACAGGAATTGGGTTTTCTCCAGTGTGAGGAAACCGGTTTTGTGCTTGGCGGCATTGTCGACCAGCGTTTTCAGCTTGGCGAAGCCGGCGTCGCCGCTTTTGATCAGCGCCAGCATCGACGTGGCGTCGAAACCGAGATTGATGCGTTGGCGATGCGCTTCGGCTTTCAGGTTAACGATTTTGCCGTCGTCCAGAACCGCCACCACTGTCGGTGCGGCGCCGGGTGTCAATACGCAGGTGGCCAGACGTATGCCGACTTTGCCGGACAGCGGCGGGACCGATTTGATTTCGGTGCCGTTGAGGGTGTCGTTGGTTTGCGCCGAAGCCAGATTCTGCGTGCCGGCCAGCATGCCGCCGACGGCTGCCGAAGCACTGACTTTGAGTAAATTGCGGCGATTCTTATCCATGTAAGTCTCCATTTGTTTTGATAGAGGGTTAATAAATGCAGCCGAAAACGGCATCGTGCTGATTTTGCTGTTGCACCGCGGCGCCGATCGAAGTTTCCCGACCGGCTTGCCGGCGCGGCTTAGTCTTTTGCGCCGATATCGATGGGGGCCGGCATCGTCACGAATTCCTGTACCGCCATGAGGAAACGGGTGCGGTTGACGCCCAGCATGGCGGTGTGCGCCAGGCCCGCGATCTTGATCAATTGCTTGTCCGGATTCGGCAGCTTGGCGTAGAAGCCGATGACGTCGTCGTCGCTGGCGATGCCGTCATGCTGGCCGCGGATGATCTGAACCGGGCAGACCACTTTCAGCGGGTCGACGATCGGCAGCTTGGTGACCATGTCGATATAAGTGCCGTTGGGAACGGTGTCCCCGTATTTCAATTCCGCGTCGCTAACCAGATCGCTGATCATCGGTTCGGCGGCGCCGACTTCGTCGCGGGTGAACACGCCGCGGAAGAATTTGGCGTCGACTTTGCGGGTATTGCTTTTGAGCAGACCCGGCAACATTTTCTTGCGCTGTTCCAGTGTCTTCGATTCGCCGCCGGTCCAGGTGAAGGCATCGAGCACCAGCATCGACACGTGCTCCGGATAGGTGGCGGCAAACAGCCCCGCGCGCAGCGAACCCGACGACTGGCCGAAAAACGCGGCCTTGGTTTGTCCGGTGTGTTTGGTGACTTCGGCCATGGCAGCCTTCAGATCGACCACGCCGTCGGCGATATACGAAAAGCCGGAAGTACGGTCGGAATGGCCGTAGCCCTCATGATCCATGGTCCAGACATCGAAACCGAGACGCGCAAAATAATCCATCATCGAATAGTTGATCCGATTCGGGACTTGCAGGTCGTACATGGTTTTGGCGGAATAGGAAGAGCCGTGGACCAGGAACAGAAGCTTCTTCGGCGTGTCCGAAGGAGCGGATTTGACGTATTTGCGATAGACCCACAGCTTGACCTTCTGCGCGCCTTCTCCCTTGTAGACCCAGTATTCTTCAGCGGTGACGGCAGCGTCCGCGCCAGGCGTGCTGGCCGCGACGGCCTTGGACAACGGCATCAATGCCGCGGCTGCCGTACCGACGCTGGCCAGGCCGAATGACTTCAGCAGTGCGCGTCGTCCCCCTTGGTATTGTGTATCTTCCAATTCGGTCTCCTCATTTTTAGGATGTTGTTAGAAATCTAGAGACGTATAGTATGTCGTTGCCCCCCAATACGCTGTCCATTTGCGGCAGCGCAGCAACGATATTCCCTCCCACACGCCGCTAAAAATGTCGCTTCGACAATACTTTGCTAAGCGGTTTACCGAGGTTCTACCGGGCTCCAGGTTTAATACCGGCATGATGCTAGCCATTCGCTTTTGGTAAGTCAATTTAGAAATGTTTTCTACGTAGTGCTACGCATACGTTGGTATTCCGGCACGAGCGTGCGGAAAAAGAGACGTCCCGCTTTTTTGCGATGTAGGAAATAAATTAGTATGGTAGATTGCGGCCTTCGACAGGGAGGCAATGGGCATGCCGGCGGCATTGAAACGGAATTTCGCGGGACGTCTGCGGACGGCGCAGGGCCGCGTATGATGTCGCTGCGCCAGAAAATCATTCTGCTGGCGATCGCGCCGCTGATCGTGGCCTTGTTCGCGATCATCATCGCCGTGCACTATCAGGCCGATATCCTGGCCAAGCAGTACCGCGCCACTGTCGAAGAGGCGTATCTGACGACCAAAAAAGCAGAACTGCATCATTATGTGACGCTGGCCACGCACGCCATCGCGCATCTGTACGACTCCGGCAATAACGATGCGGACACGCGCGAGGCCGCGCTGGAGATTTTGTCCAAGCTCGATTATGGCGAAGACGACGGTTACATCTTCATCTACGATCAGAACGGCAAGAGCCTGATGCACCCGCGCCAGCCCGACCTGGTGGGGCGCGATCTGTTTAATATGCATATCGAAGGCACCGCGCCGATTCAACGCTTGCTGGCGCGCGCCAATGCCGGCGGCGGTTTCGAGAGTTATCTGTGGGAAAAGCCGCCTTCCGGCAAAATCACCAGTAAACTTGGCTACGTGATACCGCTGCGGCGTTGGGGCTGGATGCTGGGCGCGGCGCTGTATTCGGACGATATCGATGTCGCGCTGGTCAAAATGGATTCGCAGATTTCCGGCAATATCAATACCACCATGCTGTGGATTACCGGTATCGCCATCGCCATGTCGCTGGCCATTGCGCTGTCCGGCCTGGCGCTCAATATCAGCGAGTCGCGCGGCGCCGACGCCAAGCTGAGGGTGCTGGCGCAGCGCGTGGTGCGCTCGCAGGAGGATGAACGGGCGCGCCTGTCGCGCGATTTGCACGACGGCATCAGTCAGTTGTTGGTATCGATCAAACTGCAGGTGGAGTCGGGGATCGTCAAATTGTCCAGCGTTTCGTCGCCGGCGGCGTCCGCGGCGAATAATTCGTTCGGGCGCGCGGCGGCGCAATTGAACGATGTGCTGGCCGAAGTTCGGCGCATCTCGCACGATTTGCGGCCGGCGTTGCTGGACGATCTGGGGTTGGCGGCGGCGCTGGCGCATCTGACCCATGAATTTGCCGGACTGACCGGGATCCGGGATGAATTCGAAAGCATGGGTTCCACCGATGGCTTGAGCGAGGTCAGCAATACGGTGCTGTTCCGCATTGCGCAGGAGGCATTGACCAACGTAAAACGGCATGCGTTTGCGACGTCGGTCAAAGTCGTTTTGGATGGCCGTCGCGATTGCGTGACACTGACCGTGGCCGATAACGGCAGAGGTTTCGATATCGACGGTGTGGCGCAAAATCCGGTGCGCGGCATCGGCTTGCGCAATATGCATGAGCGGCTCGAAGCGGTCGGCGGCCGGTTCGACCTGACCTCGTCGAGCGAGGGAACCCGCGTGGTCGCCACCATTTTTACTTAGGGCCTGAATTTCATATGTTCAATCCGTCGCTTGTCCGTATTCTCTTGGTCGACGACCATCCACTGGTGCGCGACGGTCTGCGCGCGCGTCTGGAAACCGTGCCGCATTTTGCAGTGGTGGGCGAGGCCGATCGCGCCGAGCAGGCCTTGCAGCATGCGGCGGCGCTGGACATCGATCTGGTCTTGATGGATATCAATCTAAGCGGGACCAACGGCATCGAGCTGACCGGAAGCTTCCACAGCCTGTACCCGGAAGTGGCGGTATTGATCCTGAGCATGCATGACAAGGCGGAATATGTGCGGCAGGCGGTGCAGGCCGGCGCCCGCGGATATGTGCTCAAGGATGCGCCCGCCACCGATATCATCGATGCGATCGACACCGTGATGTCGGGCGGTATGTATTACAGCGCGGGTCTGTCGACCGGGCTGGCGCCGGCGGCGTTGCTGACGCCGCGCGAAACGGACATCCTCAAACGCATCGCCACCGGCAAATCCAACAAGCATATTGCGCGCGATCTGGGCCTCAGTTTCCGCACCGTGGAAACGCACCGGCTCAATATCAAGCGCAAACTCGGCATTGAAGGGCAGGCCGATCTGATTCGCTTTGCGCTGGAACAGACCATGGTTTGAGCGCCGGCCGATGGATTCGGCGGTATCTGGCGCGCGGCGCGGGCGGGATGCGCAGCGCTGTTTATGCACTAATTTTTACGTTGATCGAATTGGAGTGCGCGCATGTCGAATTGGATGGATCACCCGGACGGTGACAAGCTGGTTAAATTGAGCGGCAAAATCGCGGCTTACGAGAAGCAGCGCAGACGGGCCAGTTTTGCGCTCACCGATGCCGCTCACGCCCGGATCGGCATGCAGGCCACCGCGGTGGCGGCGCTTCAGCCGAACCAGAAGGATCTGATTATCGATAGAACCCGCAACACCTCCGCTATCGAAGACGATGTCGATTATGTGCAGTTCATGCTGGACGATCGGCCCGCAAAAGGCTGGATGTGGCGCAGTCCGTTCAATGACGGCGATGAAATCGAGGCCGTCGCGCAGTGGCAGGGCGAGCATTACGAGGTCTATGCGATCGCCAGGCCGGCCGATAAAACCTTTGCGTCCTATCCGCATTGTTCGCGGGGCAGGGCGGCGCATTTGAAAAACGTATTGAAATGGTATGCGGGTCTGGGGCTGGTCGGCGTATTTGTGCTGGTGGCGATCTTATCGGTTTATCTGCAGGGCTGGATCGCCTTCGCCAAGCCGAATGTCTATGTGATCTCCAGCGTGGTCAGTTTTTTCGTCGGCATCATGTTTTATTCTCTGGCGCGCAAGTGGCTGCCGTTTGTCGATGCGACGGAAAAGATGTTCCATATCCTGGGCTGGCCCGATATCGAAAACATCGATCTGGTCGGCTCGTCGAAAGGGCGGCGCGCAACAGGCGATGTCTATGGATTGGGCACCTTTTATTTCAGGTACTGACTCAGGGCAATTTCATTCCGATGTCGCCGGGCCGGCATCGTTCGCCGCGCCGTTGGTCGCGAACTTCTCCGCATATTCGGCCCTGCGGGCCTGATCCGATTCGATCAGCAGGCGATAGCGCGTTTCCGATACCCGTTGTTGCAGCACAGCGGCGTAACGCTCCCTCTGCAGCCATTCGATGATCAGGGACGACAGCATGATGATCGCGCAATACACCAAAATCATGAACGTATCGGTGCGGTTCAGGCCGTCGATCAGATAAAACGGTTTGCGGAAAAAAAACATCGCGGTCGGAATGCTGATGCATAGCAGCCCGAGCGAATAGACGTAGCCGAACAGATAGCCCATGACGATGCAATTGACGGTAAAAAACAGCATCGACAGCGCCTCGTCCAGGAATGGACTGAGCAGTTGACGCAGGCAGAAGGCGGCGAAGAAGCCGAGTGCGCAAATGACGACGGGACGCATGCCGCTCGGTTTCCAGCGTTTGGCGTTTTTCAATTTGATCTGGCTCATGATGAATGTGGACGATCGGACTGGCGTGACGGTGGGCGGTGGACCTGTCAGCGTCGGTCCTTCAACGGTGAAGTATGCAGCAGATTTTTGCGCGACGTGGCGTTGCGGTGCATTTCGGCGGTCAGTTTCAGGAATTCCACGGTTTCGTTGGTGACGATTTCGCGTTCGTTGTCGACGGTAATGATGTGATAGCAGTCGCCCAGCCAGATCGGCTTTCTGAATTCGGCGGTGATGTTCTGCAGAATCAGTTCGGCGTTCTTCGGCGAAGCGGTTTCATCGTCGATCGAATGGATGACCAGGGTATCGGCTTTCACCAGCGGCAGCGAGCGACGGACGAAGCCCATCAGTTTTTCCGCCGCCCATAAATACCTGCCCGGGATCGCCGCGGCGCCGACCATCGCCACGCCGTCTTTTTTGAGGGCATTGACAACGCGTCTGCGCATGTCGGCATTCTTGATGCCGTAGGGTTCGCTTTCCTTGTAGGACCAGTTGCGATAGCCCAGCCAGTAGGGAATGTGCATCAGGTTGTTATACCAGGGGATCGACCAGCCGTCATAGGAGAGCACCGGCGACAGCAGGATGATGCTGAGCACATCGTTGCCGCGGGCGGCCACCGCCAGCGCCAGCGTGGCGCCCATGCTGAGGCCGCAGATCGAGACGGTTTTGAACTCTTCCTTCAGCTTCAAAATGCGCTTTTCGACGATCGCGCACCATTCCGTCCAATCGGGCGTCTTGCGGCCGTCTGTCAGCGATGCCGAGTAATTTTCGATATTCAGAGGGACGACGGTGAAACCGGCCTTTTTCAAGGCCTTTGGGATGTTTCCCATTTCCAGCAGGGAGCCGCACAGGCCGTGCAGCAAAACCACAGCGTGATCTCCGTGGATTCCATGGCGTTCCTGGTGTCGTTCCCTGAGTCGTTCCACTGGTTGTTCTTGATTGATCTGCAATTCCATCCCTGCGATTATCCTATTTGCCGTGCATTGGCGCTATCAAAAATTTACATTCCCGTGTGAATATTTACGTCCGGATGCGGCTTTCAGGGCGCATTCATGACGTTGACGGCGGAATGCCCGTCTCGCTTCACCGGAACCGATGCAATAAAGCGATCAATATAGGCGAATCCGCCGGCTGCTGCTGACGGCGTCCCGAAACGCCGATTTTTTCGGGCTTTCGGTGGGCGGGCGCACCGGTACTTCGGTATATTTCCGTGTGGTCCTGGTTTCGGTGTAAATGTTGTTCAGTTGATAGGAAATACATGTTCGATTTTTCAAAATGGGCCGATGCTTATATCTCGGGCGCATTTGCGGGTTTCGACAGGCAGGTCGTAAAGAAGGGCATGCTGCGCTTTTTCAAGCGCATCGCGGTCGAAAGCGATCCGCACAAACGCATCAGCCGGGATATTTTCGTGGCGATCGATGACGATTTACTGAAGATGCTGGCGGCCATTTCGCAGCCGGAGCAGTTCCGCATCGGACGCGCGGCATCGCGTTATGTGCTGCTGCGGATCCGTGGGTTGGATCTGGGCAGCAGCGAGGACGCGCCGATCCGGATCGACATCGGCGTGGGTGAAATCAGCCCGGAAAGGTGAGTTCAGTTTTCGGCTGTGTCGTCGCCGATGGCGGCAACCGCGGCGAACAGACTCCGAATCACGTCGGCGCGGATATTGCGCGTAATAAAGACCAGCCGGGTGCCGGTGTCGTCGCTCGGCCAGCGATCCAGATTGACCGGCTCGTGGAAAATATGCTGCACCGCTTGCACCAGCACCGGCGCGCCATCGACATTGACAATGCCTTTGACGCGCAACAGATCCGGTCCCCGCATCGACGTCAGCAATTGCGCCGCAGCCGTAAATATCGGCCAGGTGAACGGCTTTTCGAAACGCAGCGATAAGGTATTGATTCCCGCATCGTGGCGGACGGCGGATTTTTCCGACAAATAGCCGCCGGCCGGCACGCCCTGGCCTTCGCCGAGAAAGCGCAGCGTGGCCGGGCCGGCTTTCGCGCTTGAGAGACCCAGCCCGCAAATGGACGACGGATCGATTTCCCCGTTCATCACATGCACCACGCCGGCTTGCCGATTGATTGCCGCAATCCGCGTTTCCAGCGCGGCTACCGCCTCCGGCGTGGCCAGATCGGTCTTGCTGATCAGAATCCGGTCAGCCAGCGCAATCTGCTTTTTCGGTTCCGCATGCGCGTCGAGCTGCGCGGCGCCGTTGACGGCGTCGACCAGCGTGACAATGCCGTCGAATCGATATTGCGTCGCCAGCACCGTGTCGCTGAACATGGTTTGCACCACCGGCGCCGGGTCCGCCAGGCCGGTGGTTTCCACCACGACCCGGTCGAAATCGGGAATCTCGCCGACCATGCGCTGCGCAAACAGCGTGCGCAGCGTTTCCTGCAGGTCGGTGCGCAATGCGCAACACAGGCAGCCGTTGCTCAACAGCGAAACGTTTTCAGAAGACATGCTGACCAGATCGTGGTCAATGCCGATTTCGCCGATTTCATTGATGATCACGGCAACCCGGTTCATGTCCGGGTGCCGCACCAGTTTGCTGATGAGCGTGGTCTTGCCGCTGCCGAGAAAGCCGGTGATGAGCGAGACGGGTAATTTTCCCGCAAGCGGGTCGCGTTGGAACGTCATATGCTATACGATCAGATGGTCATTTCGAGTATGTACAAGCCGCCCGTAAAGCGATCTATCGTATAGACGATGCGGCGGTCGTCGACGTACACGTCGTTCAATTGCGCCGAACCGGCCGGCGACAGCTTAGGCGCGCTCGGTACGTAATAGGCGATTTCCTCGACTCGATAAGGATTGCTGGTGTCGTAGACGCGGACCCCTGCGTTGAAGAAAGTGCCGACGATGATCGTTTCGGAATGGAAAGAACACGGCAGCGGCATGTTTTCATGCAGATTGTGGGCGCCGAAGCGTCCGCCGCGTTTGACAAATCCATCGTACGGCGGCGGCGGGAACGTGCCGATCGGCAGCGGATTGGCGTCCACGCGGGAGTCGACCACCCATACCAGCTTCGGCCAGTCGCCGCCGTCGTCCTGCACGCACTCATCGCTGACGATCCATAGCCCGCGGTCGAACAGCGGCAGCACGGTATGCGTGAAGCCGTTGAAAGGAGGCGAATGGTTCCATTGCGAGACGACCTTGATATCGCTCATGTTCGCGATGTCGAGCACCACTGCGCCGCCGTCGATGTAACCGACGAACGCGCGATCGGGGCGCTGCGGAAAGACATTGGTGTTGTGCGCCCGGAAACCGGTGTCGAATTGCGGCGGCAGCCGTGGCGGCGGGGGTGCGGCATCGCCTTCTTGCGTGCCCGGCATCCACCAGCGGCCGGCTTCCACCGGCTTGGAAGGATTCGATACGTCGATGATCCGATAGAACTGATCGTCGAGCGGGTTGCGCGGCTTCGAGTCGGGTGAGCCGGACGCCATATGGACGTATTTTCCGTCGACGAACCATAGGGCGTGCACGCCGCGCGAATTCGGTCCGGAGCAGTCGAAATGCGAGATCAGGCGCGGTTTTTCGGGGGTGCTGACGTCGAACAGATCGAAACCGGCGGGTTTAATGCCGGGGGCGCTGGCCTGATAGGCGACCGCCATGATATCGCCGACGACGTCGAGCGAATTGGAACGCAGCTTCATATGCGACAGATTGGTCTGCACGATCAGCTTCGGATTGCGTGGATCGGTGACATCGACGCCGGAAAAATTTTTAGGCGCACTTTCATGCGCCAGCCACAGAATGCGACGGCCGTCGCTGGTCTGTTGCATCGAAATCCCCTCGCCGAGACCGCCGTACCCATCGAGTTCATGATGGGCAAGCAGGCGCATATTCAGCGCCAGCGTTTGGTCGGCCCGGCTGGCGGGATGTGATACGGACGACAAATTCATGTAAGACTCTCCAGTAATCCGGGGGCTCTGCCCCGGACGTTAAACATTATTCAGAAACGGTATTCTCTGCCACGGCATCGTGCCGCTCTACTCTGGACGTCAGCTTGCTGTCGAACATCAGCATCGCGGAGATGGCGATAAGCGGGAAGATCGCAAGCTGAATGATAGCCGCAAATCCCCAATCGAGATGGCCGACCATCCATCCGAGCAGCATGCCGGAGAACGCCGCCGGCAAATAATGCGCGGAAGATGCGATGCCGGAAGCCCGTCCGAGGAAATCGTTGCGGACGCTGCGTTGCGTCAGCGAATAGATGTTGACGAACAGGAAGCCGCTGGCGCAGACGCCTTGCAGGAAACTGAGCAGCGCCTGCATGCTTGGCGTTTGCGCGACATTGAACATGAACAGGTAGACCACCATGGATCCCAGCGCGGCGAGAATGATGACGCGCTTCTGATTCAATTTGTCGCCGATGAATCCGGCAGGCAGGCCCATGAAGGCGCCGACCCCGTACATGCTCGCGCACAGTGCGGTGTTGGAGGTGCTGAAATGCAGCGATGTTTTAAGAAAGGTCGGATACAAGCCCAGATAACCGAAGGTGGACAGCCCGGTCATCACGTTGGCGATGGACACCAGCACCACGTTTTTTGTCAGCAGACGCTTCGGCAGATGCGACTCGATCTGACGGTGGCGTACCGCACTGGCGATTCCCTTTGCTTCGGAAAACAACTTTGGAACGAAACTTTGAAAAACCACACAAAACACCAAGCCAATTCCGCCGAACGCGATCAGCGGCGTTTGCCAATACTCGCCGGTCCTCAGGAACAGCTGCATGCCCAGCACCGGTCCGAGGAACGCGCCGATGCCGTAAGCGGCGTTGAGCGATCCGATCGCCACTGTCCGATAGCGGTAAAAATAGGCCCCGACCATCGCGAACAGGGCCGTCTGCTGAAGCGCTTCGCCGATGCCGGTCAGCACGCGGTACGAGGCCAGATCCCAGAAGGAATTCGAATAGGCGTTAAGCAGTGTAAACAGCGAATAAATGAAGATGCCGAGGATGGTCACCGACTTGCGCGACATTTTATCGATCAGAAAACCGGCGGGAATACCGCCTATGCCCATTCCCAGCGCGAAAATGGTCGACAAAAAGCCGCCTTCGCTGAGCGAAAATCCGAAATGCTTGTTGATGTATGGAACCAGTTGCGGATACAAGGAGCGATCCATGGCGTTGGTGACATATGAAAGCGCCACCAGCAGCAATAATGCAATAGCTACCCGCGAGGATAGGGTCTTTTGGCCGGTGTTAAGGCCGATAGTCTGTTCGTACATGCTTTTCCTCTGAAATGTCAGCTATTAAAAATTTGATAATGAATTGAAACCGAGGGTGCCGACTGCGGCATTATATTGGTGCAAGCGGGCGCGGGGGCACCAATATGGGGATGTGTGGTGAAAAATAGTCGGTATTAGAACATTCCTATCCTGAGTTAGTATTTGTCTTCCACGCAGGAGAAAAATATGAGCGTTTATGAGAAGGTGAAAGCAGAGCTGGCGCGCAAAAGCCTGGAAGTCGAGCAGGAGTTGGAAACCCGGCGCCGCAATTTCGACATGGCCTTTGCAAAAATTGTGCCTAGACTAGAGAACTACTTTAACAAGGAATCCGATTCGCTGCTGCGTGACGGCGGCCGCGCCGACGTGAGGAGCGAAGTGGAGTCGCCGGTGCGCAGCGTGACCATGTTCACCTTTTCGCTGCCGCAAGACGGCGCCGGCGCGCCTCCCCCCACGCATAGTTATATGATCACAGTGACGGCGGACCGCAACTGCACCGCTCAGGGCGCGTTATTCGAAAAGCCGCCCACGCCGCCGTTGGAACACAAAAAAGCGGCGGCGCGCGAGGAGTTGGGCAGCGTCGATGCCCCCGATTTCCTGATCAAACTGGATAAATCGTTCGCGAAAATGCTGGAACTGGCGATGCAGTCGTAAGTTTTTCTGCAGGCCATCAACTGTAGAGGCATGGTCATGACACGCAAAACCCCCATCGAGCGCTACCGCAACATCGGCATCAGCGCGCATATAGACGCCGGCAAGACCACCACCACCGAGCGGGTGCTGTTTTATACCGGCGTCAATCACAAGATCGGCGAAGTGCATAACGGCGCGGCGACAATGGACTGGATGGCGCAGGAGCAGGAACGCGGCATCACCATCACGTCGGCCGCGACCACCGCGTTCTGGAAAGGGATGGCGGGCCAGTTCGAGTCGCATCGCATCAATATCATCGATACCCCGGGCCACGTCGATTTCACGATCGAGGTCGAGCGCTCGATGCGCGTGCTGGACGGCGCGGTGATGGTCTACGATGCGGTCGGCGGCGTGCAGCCGCAGTCGGAAACCGTGTGGCGCCAGGCCAATAAATATCATGTGCCGCGCATCGCGTTCGTCAACAAGATGGACAGGGTCGGCGCCGACTTCCTGCGCGTCGAAAGGCAGATACGCGATCGTCTGAAAGGCAAGCCGGTGCCGATCCAGATTCCGGTCGGCGCCGAAGAGCATTTCCGGGGCGTCATCGATCTGGTCAAGATGAAGGCGGTCATCTGGGACGAGGAAGGCCAGGGTGTGCATTTCGAATATCGGGACATTCCGGCCGAGCTGCTGAACCTGGCGCAGAAATGGCGCGAAAATATGATCGAACAGGCCGCCGAAGCGACCGAAGCGCTGACCGAAAAATACCTGGCCGGCGACATGCTGACCGAGCAGGAGATCGTCGCAGGCCTGCGTCTGCGCACGGTGGCCAATGAAATCGTGCCGATGCTGTGCGGCAGCGCGTTCAAGAACAAGGGGGTGCAGACCATGCTCGACGCGGTGGTGCAATACCTGCCGTCGCCGATAGACGTGCCGGCGATCGAGGGCCATGACGAGCAGGATCGCCAGATCGAACGCCATCCGGCCGACGACGAGCCGTTTTCCGCGCTGGCGTTCAAGATCATGAGCGATTCGTTTGTCGGACAATTGACTTTTTTTCGCGTGTATTCCGGTCTGGTCAATTCCGGCGACAGCGTCTATATCCCGGGCAAAAGCCGCAAGGAGCGGCTCGGCCGGATTTTGCAGATGCACGCCAATGAGCGGCACGAGATCAAGGAAGTGTATGCGGGCGATATCGCGGCGGCGGTGGGTCTGAAGGATGTGACCACCGGCGACACCCTGTGCGATCCGGATCATGTGATCGTGCTGGAGCGGATGATTTTCCCTGAACCGGTGATATCGCAGGCGGTGGAGCCGAAGACCAAGCCGGATCAGGAAAAGATGGGTATCGCGCTCAACCGCCTGGCGCAGGAAGATCCGTCGTTCCGCGTGCATACCGACGAAGAATCCGGGCAGACCATCATTTCCGGCATGGGGGAGCTGCATCTGGAAATTCTGGTCGATCGCATGCAGCGTGAATTCGGCGTCGAGGCCAGCGTCGGCAAGCCGCAGGTGGCGTATCGGGAAACGATCCGGGCCAAGGTCGAAGGCATCGAAGGAAAATTCATCAAGCAGTCGGGCGGCCGCGGACAATACGGGCATGTGGTGCTGACGCTGGAGCCGCTGGAGCCCGGCAAAGGGTATGAATTCGTCGACGCGGTCAAGGGCGGCGTGGTGCCGCGTGAATATATTCCGGCGGTGGACAAAGGCATTCAGGAAACGCTGAAGGCGGGCGTGCTGGCCGGTTATCCGGTGGTCGACGTCAAGGCGACGCTGACGTTCGGCTCGTATCACGATGTCGATTCCAATGAAAATGCGTTCAGGATGGCCGGTTCGCTGGCGTTCAAGGAGGGCATGCGGCGCGCCGATGCGGTGTTGTTGGAACCGATGATGCAGGTTGAAGTGGAGACGCCTGAGGATTTCATGGGCAATGTGATGGGCGATCTGTCGTCGCGCCGCGGCATGGTGCAGGGCATGGACGATATTCCGGGCGGCGGCGGCAAATTGGTGCGCGCCGAGGTGCCGCTGGCGGAAATGTTCGGCTATTCGACGACTTTGCGTTCGCTCACACAGGGCCGCGCGACCTATACGATGGAGTTCAAGCATTATGCGGCGGCGCCGCGTCAGACCCTGGAAATGATGAGCGCGCGCAAATAAAGTTGCGCGCCCTCGGTTTCTGTCCGTATACTTTATGGTTGTTATTTTGGCATCTATTTTAGTTGGTTAATTGTTAATCGTTTTTCGTAGAGTTTAGTATGGCGGTTTATTTAATTGTGGCAATTCATGTGGATCGAGCCCTGGGACGTATCGACGCGGTCCGCTGGGGAGAAGTGGATCCCGACGGCATGCACTTCGTCGAAGGCACCGCCGTGGCCGATGTGCTGGAAGTGGTCGATGCGCTGTATGCAGGCAATAGCGTCTATGCGCATCGCACGATGGAAGGGCGCATCGTGCCCGGGCCACGTGTGCGCCACGTGCATTTCGAGGACGGCGCAGAGGGCATCGATCTCGACGATGCCGATCTGGAAGCCGGTCATCACTGGGGAGTGGCCGATGTGTTTTAGGATGCTGAGGGCGGCGAAAGGTAAAAATCCGTAAATCCGCCGTTGGCCGCCAGTCGCGGCTCCTATGATGAACAGCCCGGGCTGGCGCAGGCGTCGGATTTGCTTGGGCTTCCACCGCAAATGTGAACTCGTGCTAGTATCGGTTCACAATAGAATTGCTATAGGGAAATGTTCTATGGAGAGGTCTATGGCCTTAAGCCTGCTATTCGACGAATTGGTCGAGGCCCGCAAACGCGCATCCTGGTACGTCGCCGCTATTGTCATCAAGGGGTCGCTGGCGCAGGCCGGTGTCGATGAACCGCCGTCGAGCAAAGAAATCGACGATCTGCGGGCTACCCTGACCAGTTTGCGCAGCATTTGCCAGGAAGCGCAGATGCTGCTCAAAGAATAGCGGGCACGCAGGCGGAAGCGGCTGCTTCTGGAAGCAGCCGCCGACAATATGACGCATCCGGCTTTCAATGCGATTTGCGCCGCTTCATTTCATCGAATCGGTGAGCGAACGATCCGGTATCGCATGTCCTTGTATGTCGCGCAAAATTTCGCTGCGCCATGCGCGTAATTCGTCCGGGCTCGGAGCCGAACCCCCATTGAGTAAAGCCTTCTGTCTGCGGATACGCTGTTGCATAGCCAACAGGCGTTTGCGATAAATCCAGTTCTCCAGATTCTCGGACTGCTGCTCCCACCATTGCTTGATCATGTCTATCCCCCGGTAGCATTACGTCGACTTTGTAAAGCGGCGTGACTTCGACCGCCAAACGATAGCATAAGTTCTGGTTTTTTGCTGTTCATCCGTACAGTAATTTATTGCCACGGGGAAACCGTTATTGCCGGCATCGACTTGGCGACGCCGCTGGTGTATGCTCTGCCCACATTTCCCCGCTCTGCAGGCATCCGTTTTCAAGCCGCCGCTGCCATCGGTTTCGGCGCTACCCGCTATTTTTTCATTGTTTTTTTAATCAGGGACGCATGAAGGATCATTACGCCGCCCTCGGCATAGACAGCGACGCCTCCGTAGCCGCGATCAAATCCGCGTATCGTAAAAAAGCATCGGAATATCATCCGGACAGAAACCAGTCCGCCGATGCGCCGGCCCGATTTAGGGAAGCGCAGGAGGCCTACGAATTATTGTCCGACCCGGATAAACGCAAAGAGTACGATGAAAACCGGCAGCGCAGTCTGCTGGAAAACCCGTTGGCGACCGCCGAGCAAATCTGGACTACTTATCTGCATAAGGTGCTGCAATGATGCTTTCCTGTTTTTTCGAAGATATGATCAAGGCCTATCAGGCCGAGCTGGAAGACTTGCAGAGCGATTCGGAAGGCAACGATATCCTGGCTTCGCGCCTGAAAGTCAAGCGCAGCCAGTTCGCGTCGATGATGCCGATGATCGAAACCGCGCCCGAAATGGTGGCGGTCGCGTTTCACGGCGGAATGAATTTCTCCGATCCTCAGGCGCTGACCATGCTGGCGTCCTGCGAGCCGGAAGAATTCCCGGCCTGGCAACAGATCGCCGATACGGTGCAGTTTTCCACATGGGCCGAAAAGCTGGCGGTGGCCGTCTTGAAAGAGGCGGACGGAGAACGCTTTTTGATGACCTGTGTCTGCCTGGAATATCTATACGAGAAAAACCACGGCAATTATCATGGCGATTACAATAAGCCGGAGGACAGCGCCGACGACGCGGTCGATGAGGTCGAGCGCGACGAATATGAAGGCGACGAGCGCGATCTGGAGTCCGAAGGCGCCGACTGGCTGGCCGGTCAGGGCTTCGACCGCCTGGGTTGAGCGCGGCCGCCGCTGCCGTTTTTGCCCTTTTATCTCCGGCCCCTCGGTCTTTCCTTACCTTTAACCTGAACCGTTAAGTCCATGACGCATTCTTTAGTAGTCAAAGCCGCCAGCCTGATACGCGACGGCGACATCGCCGGCGCCGAATACGCGCTGGTCAATCTGGCCGACACCGAAGGCGATTACGCACTGGTGGCGGCGCTGGAGACATTGCCGCCGAAAGATCTGCTGGCGGTCATCCGGGAATACGATGCATCGAAAGAGTCGGTGGTCAGCCTGCTGGTGACGCCGGAACAGTTCGCGCGCGCGGTGGTAATGGAAAAACTGTACGGCGATCGTACCCATGCCCGCCTGCGAGGAATGATCAATTCGGTGCTGTTTCGCAATGACAGCGAGGTCGGCGCATTCATCGAGGCGATCGGCGATATCGACGGCGGCTACCAGGCGCTGGTCGACTATTTGTCCGATCACGACGAGGAAGTGGCGCATTTCGCGGTCTACGATACCTTCAACGTGCGGCACGATGAAGAAGGCGATGCCGTGGACAAATCCGAAGTGATGGATCATGACTGGCGAGAACTGGCCTGGCTGCTGAAACACGAGCATCCGGACATGTTCGAGCAGATCTGGCCGCCGCTGAAGAAACTGATGAAAGAGCGCCAGCGTCGCGAAGCCGAACTGGAAATGCAGGAGCTGGGCGAAGCCGAACAGGACGGCGAACGCGTGTCGCGGCCGGAGCGTCCGGCCGCCGCATCCAAGCCCGCGCCGACACTGCCGCCCGGCGAAGAATCCGCGCTTTAAGACCGCACGCGGCAGCGGACCTATGAATGATTCAGGTTCATTGGTCCGCTGCCGCTTCTCACATTCGAATCCAATTCCATGACCGATCAACACCATCATGTCGCCATTGTCGACAAGCGTCCTTTTTTCGAAAAGGCTCTGTCTTTCGGCATGCAGCAAGGTCTCATCGATCGGCAGCGCTGCCATCAGATGATCGTCGACGGCGCCAAAGGCACGGTGCAGGTGGCCGATTTTTTCGGCAGCAGTCATTTATACGCCGACCTGGAGAATGCGCGCAGGCGCATTGTCAACCTGATCAGCCTGTATCTGGAACACAGCCATAACGGCAATCTGAACGCCGCCGCCGAGTCCCTGCGCGACAACACCTTGCTGTCGCATTCCCGCGGCGGCAACGAGATGCTCAAAGCGTTGCACGCGATGCCCGACAGCACGGTATTCGGCGATGTGAAGGCGCAGCCCTTGAAGGAGTTCCAGGACGAGCGCTCACTGGCCAAGCCGTTTTCCCTGTACGCCTACCGCAAGGAATTGCAGACGCGCGAGCAGGTCGCGGCCGTGCTGTCGGCCACCCAATGGCTGGCCGACAGCGGCCGGCTGGAGCATGCCGAACTCGATTTCGTCAGCGCCGAGAGCGTCATCCGCAGCGCGGTCATGATGCGCGTGGCCGGCATGGCGACGTTTCCCGGGCGCGCGCAATTCGCCAAATTGATCGACGACGTCAGAAGCAAGGCGCTGGCCGCGGGCAAGTTCCGGATTCCCGCCGGCGTGCTCGGCGACGTGCCCACGGCATATCGTGCGGTCGTCGACAAGGTGCGCCGAAATATGGAAAAGAACGACGCCCCATTGCTGCTCAATACGGACATCGGCCTGGATCGCCTGCTCAACGATTTGCAGACGCGTTATTTCGTCACGGAAGGCACGCTGCAGGACATCGGCGATTTCGATGCGTTCGTCTCCAGGGAGTGGCGTCAGGTCACCAAAGGCAAGGAAGATCCTTATTCTCGGCTGACCGCTTTCATGTGCCTGGCGGCCGGGATTGCGCCGAAAACGGCCGTGAGCGCCGCGGAAGCCAAAACCATGATCCGCCGCGTGCGCGAACATGGCTTCGACAGCCAGGCGGTGGTCGCTTTTATCGAAACTTCGGCGCCGTTCGACGTAAAAGACAATTTGCTGGCGCTGTGGGAAGACGAATTCCTGCCGGAGGCCGAACTGGCTTTGCTCGACGCCGATGATATCCAACTGACGCTGGCGCTGAAGTTTTTGAAGGAGAATTGCAATGTCAAAGCGGGGCGCAAGGCCGCCGGCGCCTGAATTTCGCCGTATTTTCCCTATTTTGGGGTGATGCCGCGCCCAGCACGGCCCCATTGGGGGCGGGGCGTTCAAGACCGGAACGGGAATTTTTTGACGGAATGCGCTGTCCGACTCTTTTAGAGCCCTATTGCAGGCCGCCTGTACAAAAAGTACAAGATTCTGTTTTATCACGGAGACTTGAATGACGACTTATGCCATTACCGCCGTTGAAATCGACGAACGCACCGATCTGGTCACAAGAATCAAATGGGGTAGCGTCGATACCCTCAACAATGCCTGGATCGAAGGGCCGGGGGAGGCCGATGTCGAAGAAGCCATGCATGCCATCAGCGCCGGCGACGACGTCTATACGATTTTTCCAGACGGCGAACATACGGTGCTGGGCCCCCGCCTGGAACTGTCGCGCGATTCATCGGGCCGTGAAAACATCGTCCCGGTATTCGATCAACTCGCGCCCGGCCGGGCGATAACGGATTTGCCGCGCATCATCACGCATTAGCGACTCAGGACAGTGGACTGTAACGTCCGCTTTACGAAGATGGCGGCTGCTGCGGTCCAGACGGCTGCTCGCCGTTCGTCTTCGGATCGGTATCCGTACTCAGCGTGCATTTCTCGTTGACCATTTCAAATGCAGCCATCAGGAAGCCGTCGCTGTCGACGGTGGCATACGATACGCTGACGGTGTAGTCGTTCTGCGCGGCCGTCGGTTCTATGGCGATGTTCGTCAGAAACCGGTTTTTGCTGGGCTCCTGAATCCGCGTCACAAAAGAATAACGCAGTGCTTTGCTGCCCAGCGGCGACAGACGTTTGGCCGCCACCACTTTTTCCACGCTTTCGCTGACCTTGCCGTTGGAATCGGCGGCGATCTGCATGAGTTTGCCGCCGTCCCATATTGCTTTATATGGCGAGGGCAAGTTTTTGCCCGGAGCAGCGCTGAGTTCGCTGCAGGAAATTTCGAAGGTGTCCGCGTGCGCTGCGCCATGCAGAAGCAACAGTCCGGCGGCGAAAAGCAGTTTTTTATTCATTGATAAGCTGAAGTGAGGGCAAAACACATTGTTCGACATTACATTATTATCGAAAAAGCGTCATTATCTTACGTTCGGGATCTGACGGTTTGCTGTGGCAGCCGGGTCCGCTTTTCTGCATTCTACGGAGTCGTCATGGAAAAATTTCCTGCGTTGCTCAAATGTGTCAGCGAAATGGTGGATGCGCATGCCCATGTTTCCGAATTGCTTACCGAGATATTAGGAAACACCGAAAAGGTCATGCACGGCGACGACGCTGCGTTGACCCAAGCCGATTTGCGCAATTTGCGGGCGGCCATCAAACTGCATGAAGTGTTGTGCATGCAGGCCGAGATTATTCTGGCCGAATAGCCGATGCAGGCCATTGAGGGGACGCGGGTGTCGTTTCAAGGCCGCGCGATTGAGCCTGGGCGCCAGTCATTGGAAAAGGCATTTTATGCTACGATCAATCTTTCTTTTTGGAAATTAAATAATCATGCGTAACGATTTGACCGGTGAAGAGCTACGCTGGATGCATACCGTGTTCAAAGGCGATTTTCGGATTATTCCGCGCCGCGTGGTGCAAAGCATTATTTCCAAGGGACTCGGCATTCCCAATCTTGGTGGCGCATTCAATCTGACCAAGACCGGCCGCGCCGTGTTTGTCCACGCCGATCCCGGCGCGCAGGAAGATGAGCAGACGCACATCATCCCATCCAAGATCCCGCACAGGTCCAATTGGCGGATCGGTTAGGCCGGTATCGTCGTTCTCGCTACTCCGAATTATCCGGCCGCCTGATTGCGCTCAAGGCGAAATACGCTGACCACCTGCGCCAGTTTTGCCGCCTGTTCCTGCAACGCGCCGGCTGCCGCGGCGGCCTGTTCGACCAGCGCCGCGTTCTGCTGCGTGACTTCATCCATCTGCGTTACCGCCTGATTGACCTGTCCGATGCCGGTGCTTTGCTCCTGACTGGCGACGCTGATTTCCCCGACGATATCGGTCACGTGTTTGACGCTGACGACGATCTCATTCATCGTGGCGCCCGCCTGCTGTACCAGGCGTGTGCCGGTATTGACGTTGCCCACCGAATCGTCGATCAGGGATTTGATTTCCTTGGCGGCCGCCGCCGAGCGCTGGGCCAGGCTGCGCACTTCGGCTGCGACCACCGCGAATCCGCGGCCTTGCTCACCGGCGCGCGCCGCTTCCACGGCGGCATTCAGGGCCAGGATATTGGTTTGAAAGGCAATGCTGTCGATGACGCTGATGATGTCCACGATTTTCTTGGATGAGCTTTCGATCAGCGCCATGATGTCGACCACCTGGCCGACCACCGCGCCGCCTTGCGATGCCACCGATGAGGCGGACACCGCGAGCTGATTGGCCTGTTGCGCATTGTCGGCGTTTTGTTTTACGGTCGCGGTCAGTTGCTCCAGCGCGGAAGCGGTTTCTTCCAGTGAGCCGGCCTGTTGTTCGGTGCGGCTGGACAGATCCAGATTGCCGCTGGCGATTTGCGCCGATGCGGTAGCGATGGTCTCGGTGCCGAGGCGTACTTCGCCGACGATTTTCAGCAGGCTTTGATTCATCATGCTCAGCGAGCGGGTCAGCTGACCGGTTTCATCCTCACTGCGCGAGACGATCTCGGCAGTCAGATCGCCGGCAGCGATCCGGCTCGACACCTCGACCGCTTCGATCAGCGGGCGCGAGATGATGCGTGAGAGCCAGACCGCCAGTACTCCCGCGACGACGATGGTCGCGGCCAGCAGGGCGGTGATCTGCCACCGCGCGTTGTAATAAGTGCTGTCGGCCGATGCGCTGGCGTGGTCGGCCGCCTGCTGATTGACCTTGGCCAGTTGCTCGAGTTGAACGGTAAGGTCGTGGAATAGGGTGCCGGAGGTCCCTTTGAACACGGCCCGCGCTTCTTGTTTTTTATCGCTGTGCGATAGCGCAACGATTTTCGGCGTTTCCGCGAAATAAGCGTTCGCCGTTTTCACCAGCTCGGGATAAATCGCCTTTTCTTCCGGTATCGAAATCAGCTTTTCATATTCGTCCTGCTGTTTTTTGAAGATGTTCACGCGCTCGTTCAATGCCTGTTCCGCCGCGGTGAATTGCGCCTCGTCGGTAGCCAGCATATGTTGCAATTCCCAAATGCGATAGCGTGTCAGAGAGACTTGGAGGTCCATGACGGCGCGCAGGCTGGGCAGGGTGTCGGAGGCGATGACGGTCGACGCGCCGTTGACTTCGGCCAGTCGCGCAATCGCGAAAATGCCGAGAATGGAGGTCAACAGGATCACCGTGACAAATGACAGCAGTAACTTTTTTGTGATTCTCAAATTGTAAAACCACCTCATAACCGCTCTCTCCCTAATGATCGTTGACGAATAAGCGCTGTCGGCTGTCTTATTCCGGCAGAGATACTAACAAGGGATCCTTGAAACGAAACCGGGGATTAACAAGGTAAAAATTGCGTTTGGCACAGCAGTTTCTTTCCTTATTTGGCCTATGAATGACAAAGCCCGCAAGGCGCGGGCTTTGTCATTTGGAGGTCATATTGGCGAGGTAGGATTTGCCTGTCTCCTCCAACTCCCTCCGGATTGGATTTAGCCCGTACGGTTTTGCCGTACGGGTTTTTTTATGCCGAGGGGATCAGCGATGGCCGTCGTGATGGCGATCGCCGCCGTGATGACCGCCGTGATGGCCGCCGTGGCCGGGTCTGCCGCCGCGCCAGCCGCCTCTATCCAGGACCCAGCCGCGCGGTCCCTGGCGCCATACCGGCGCGTAATACACACGGCCGGCATGTCTGGCTTCCCAGTGGCCGCCTATCCATATGTAGCGGCGGCCGTCCCAATTCCAGTAGCCTGGCGCCCAGACATATCCCGGCCGGCCAGGCGGAGCCGCTTCGTAACGCACCGGCGGCGGCGGACTCCCGACCACAACCGACACGCCGACCTGGGCGCTTGCCTGCAGCGGCGCGAATGCGCCGGCAGCGGCGGCCATAAGGACTGCTGTGTAAAGGAGGCGTTTCATTTGATATATCCTTTAATATTCTTGCTGGAGTGCGTCTGGCAGGCGATCCGGAAGCCGGCGTGGCCCCGCCGCTGCCAGGCGGCTGTTTACAATGTATTTCTTAATCGAATGACCCGAATAAAATATACGCTACCGTTTTGCTCGTCGATAGGAAACGCTTTTACTTACAAATCGTTGATATTCCGGTCCGAATGTTAACAATAATGTTTCTTCATCGAACGATCCTACGCCCGGACAGTCTCATTTGGGAAGCGATTCCGCGCGGCGGCATCCGCGAGCCGGCATGCCGCGCGAAGAACGATCTTGTATTGGGAGTTTCATTTGCAAAGGAGTCTACGATGAGTACCGTTCGGAATAGCCGTTCGCCGTTTTTAGCGCTCGCGGCCGCGTGCGCGATGTTCTGCGCCACTGCCGGCGCAGCCGATGTGCATAAAAATTCGTACAACGATTCGGATTATCAGCGTCAGCGGGCCGCCTGCTTGAACGGCAGCAGTAACGAGGATCGCACCACTTGCCTGAAAGAAGCCGGCGCAGCCCGCGAGGAAGCGCGTCGGGGCAATCTGACCGATGATAAGGCGGCGGAGCAGCGCAATGCCGTGGCGCGCTGCAATGCATTGCCCGAGGCCGATCGCGTCGATTGCGTACGCCGGGTGCAGGGCGATGGCAACGTTTCCGGCAGCGTTGATGCTGGCGGGATTTACAGGGAAACGGTGACCACCGTGCCAGCCGCACCGCAGCCTGCGCCGGGACAGTAATCGGTGTCGATTGACGCGGCCCCGCACCAAGCCTGAAAACGACAATAAAACGGCCGCATTGGACGCCGGGCCGCCGCTGAGTATCGCTCGGCCGCGGCCGATCGGCATGCCTTCGTGCGATTACTTCGGTTGGTTGTCACCGTTATGATCGATATCGCACAGACCGGCATAGCCGCCCAGCGTGGTGCGGTTGCCGGCGCCGGCGGGATCGGTGTTCAGATAGGTGACGAACCTGGTCCATACGGTTTTGAGAAAATACTTCATGGCGCTTCCTCCAGGCCCCGGGCGGGGCGTCCGTGTCCGCCGCGCGGGAATTCCGGGCGACGGCTCATTATATTATATAAATTGTTTATACAATAAAATCAGGCTGGATTCGTTGTTTTTTACGCCGGCGTCAAGAAGAAAAAGAGCGGGACGGCGGCGTTGTCAGTATTGCGCCGACAGCTAAAATTGCGCCCATTCGTCGGAATCCATGCCGGCCGGAGCCGGTTTGGCCGACGGTTTGCCGGTGAGAGCGGCAGGACGCGGGGTGATGTCGACAGCCGCTTTGAGAGGCCGCCTGGCGGGGGTTGCGGGGAGGGCGGCCTGGGGTGCCAGATCCGCCAGAATGAATATGCTGACCAGCTCCGACAATTGCATAGCTTGTTCCTCCATGGAGGCCGCGGCCGCGGCGGCCTCTTCGACCAGCGCGGCATTCTGCTGCGTGACATGATCCATTTGCGTAATCGCACGATTGACTTCTTCGATGCCGGTGCTTTGTTCGTGGCTGGCTTCGCTGATTTCGCTGACGATATCGGTCACCCGTTTGACGCTGGTGACGGCTTCGCCTATGGTGCGTCCGGCTTGTTCCACCAATTGTGAGCCGACGTCGACTTTCTCCACCGAATCGTGAATCAGCGCCTTGATTTCTTTCGCTGCGGCCGCGGAGCGTTGCGCCAGACTGCGCACTTCGGCCGCCACCACCGCGAAGCCGCGGCCTTGTTCGCCGGCGCGCGCGGCTTCCACCGCGGCATTGAGGGCCAGAATATTGGTCTGAAATGCGATGCCGTCGATGACGCTGATGATATCGACGATTTTGCGGGCCGATGCATTGATCGACCCCATGGTTTCGACCACCCGCGAAACCACGGCGCCTCCTTCCACGGCGATCGCCGAGGCCGTGCCGGCCAATTGGCTGGCCTGACGGGCGTTCTCGGCGTTTTGCTTGACGGTGGCGGTCAGTTCCTCCATGGCCGACGCGGTCTCTTGCAGCGAGCTGGCTTGTGTTTCGGTGCGCGAGGAAAGGTCGAGATTGCCGACGGCGATTTCTTTTGATGCGGTGGCCATGGTGTTGGCGCCGCTGCGGATACGCGTCACCATGGAAGACAACTGATCGCGCATCGCACCGATGGCGAATAACAGGCTGCTGCTATCGCCCGGCGCAAGCTTGACTTCGATGCTCAGGTCGCCGGCGGCAATGGCATTGGCCACGGCTGAGGTGTCGGCGGGTTCGCCGCCCAATTGGCGTCTCAGGCTGCGCCCGATGACGCCCGCCGCCGTTATGCCGAACAGAAGGGCGAAGATGCCGAGCCCGGTCACTGTCCACTGGGCAATGCGAAATTGACGGTCAACGCCGGCGGCGCCGGCCGCGATGTTTTGGCCCTGCAACGCGACCAGTTTATCGATGGAGGCAACATAGTTTTTGAGCGCCGGCTCGAACTCGCTTTTGATCATCAGGCGGGCGCTGTCGTTACTGATGTCTTTTTCTTTCAACAGCCGGCCGCGAACCTCCGTATAGATTTTGCGTAATGCGGCCGTTGTCGCAAACAGCTGGGCCTCTTCCGGTAGTTTTTCGAAAGTATCGAGCTGTTTTTGCAACCCGGTAATTTCGTCCGAAGTACGTTGGATTTCGGCTTGGGCTTCCTTATGCACCGTCGTATCGATCGATTCAATGATAGTGACCGTGCGCGAGCCGTTGAGCATGGTGTCGGACGCCCATGAGCGCATCAGGCGTTCTTTGGTAATGTCGTGATTGACCACGATATTGGTCATCTCTCCCACCGTGCGGAGATTCCAGAGGGCTACCGCGGTGAGGGCTGCAAGAAACAAAAAGACGATCGAGAAACCAAGCGCCAGCCGAGTGCTGACCTTCATACGATCAATGCGCATTACCGTTCTCCCGTTATAGGTTTTGTTAACCCATTCTAAGGGAGGTAAAGCTCCTAATGCTGAAATTTTGCGCGGTGTTGACGTGGGTCACATCCAGCGGCGCCGTCTGTTGCTGCCGCGCCACGAACGGCAGGACCGCAGAAATGGACTAATTTCCGTATGGAAATAAATGCGATGAAGAATGTGCATTGTGAGATTTTTGCGTCCGCATTTTGGCTCACGATATCGTGTTAGTCGCGATCCCCGTGGCGGCCATGTCCGCGATGACGCCGTTCCCATTGCGCGCGGCGCCATTCCCCTTCACGCCATTGGCGTTCGCGCCAACCGTATACCGGCTGGGGCGCAACGTAGACCGGCGGCGCCGCATAATATGTCGGGGAAGGGTAATAGACCGGCGCCGGTGCAGCATAAACCGGAGGCGGCGCGTAGTAGGGAGCTGGCACGCCTGCGTAAATGCCGACGGAGACGTGGGCCATTGCCGAGCCGCTGTATGCGGCGGCGGCGACGGCGGCCATTGCCAATGCGCTGGATAATTTATTCATATCGTTCTTTCGCGGTCTATTGGTCGATCCGAGCGGAAATCGTTCGGAAAATCTCAAGTAATGACTGGATTCTAGGGAGACGGATTGGACTGCGGTGATAGCGAACCATTACAGATGTAACTGTCGGTGACGAAACAGTCGTTGTTGCGGCGTTTTGCCGATACTGCGATTGCGCCGATCCGCATATTGCTTGTATGGATATAGTTCGTAGGGGGTGGCGTCTGTTAACGGTAACAGTGTGTAAGGCAGAGTGTGAGGTCCGGATTATTTTTATATAGTGATCGCTCCCCTCTGATTCTATCCCCTTGGAATTGGATTAGCCCGCGCTCCTTTCAGGACGCGGGCTTTTTTTATTCCGATTTCGATTGCGCGGTCTCGGCGCGGCGCGTTCATTTATTGCTGGCCGTCTGGGCTCGGACATGATTACGGCCTGCGCCCTTGGCGGCATATAGGGCTTCATCGGCCGTCTGCAGAAAGGATTGGGGACCACCGTCGAAACTGGAGGGCACGGTGGCGGCCACGCCGATGCTGACCGTGACGAACCCGACCGGATTGCCGCTGTGAACGATATTCAGGCTGCGTATCGCGCTGCGGATGGATTCGGCGACCACCAGCGCGCCTTTCAAATCGGTTTCCGGCAATATGACGGCGAATTCCTCGCCGCCGTATCGCGCCGAAAAATCGCCCGGCCGCCTGACCTGCATCGCGTCGGCGACTTTGCGCAGGCAGAGGTCGCCTGCCGGATGGCCGTACTTATCGTTGTAGCGCTTGAAATGGTCGACATCGATCATCAGCATCGCAACGGAGCGCTGCTCGCGCACCGCGCGATCGTATTCGGACGTAAGCGTCAGATCGAATTGACGGCGATTGGCCAATCCGGTCATGCCGTCCTGCAGCGCCAGACGCTCCAGCGTTTTGTTCGCGGTCAGCACTTTTTGCTGAGCCAGAGCCAATTGGCTCGCCATTGCGTCGCGTATTCCGATCTGCTTGACCAAGTGCCAGCCCAGCAGCCCGATCATGACGCTCAGCAGCAATACGCCGCCGACCTGGCGCAAGGTCTGATCGCGCCAGCCTTTCAGCGCTTCCGCTGTCGACTGGGCGGCGATGACGATCAGCGGATAGTGTTCCAGGCTTTGATAGGAAACGATCCTTTCGGTGTGATCGATGCTCGACATCAGCAGCAAGGAGTCGTTCTTCCGGTATTTGATATGCTGGCTGAACAGCCGGGTGCCGGTGATTTTGGCGCCGATCAACGATTCCATGTGCGGACGCCGCACCAGCACCGTGGCGTCGGCCAGGATCAGTGTGATGGCGCCGGAATCGCCGATATTTAAACTGGCGTAATACTGCTCGAAATACTTCATTTTGACGCTGGCGAGCACGACGCCGGCAAACGAACCGTCCGGATGATTGAATCTGCGGGACACGCTGATGATCCAGTCGCCGGTGGATTTGCTGCGCACCGGCGGCCCGACGTAGGCGTTGCGGTCGGTGTTGTCGCGGTGATGGACGAAATAGGCGCGGTCCGCATTATTCAGATTGGCCGGGACATCGTCCATCGAATTGATAAGCCATTTGCCATGTTCGTCGTAGACGAATATCCCTTGAATTTCCGGCAACTCCGCTACCTGAGCCACCAGAAACGGAAATAAATTTTGCAGCGCGGGTTGCTGTTGTCCATCAGCTTCGAGGCGCTGGGTCAGACCGAACAGGGCGGTATCGGCTTGCTTGATCGAGTCTTCCGCGTGCTGGGCCAGCGTTTTGGCCAGATTGGTGGTGCCGATTTCCGACTGCGTCAATTCGAGCTTGCGGCTATCCCACGCAACCCACCCTTCCAGCAACGGCAGCGCCACGCAGACGAAAATCACGAAAATCGATGCGAACGAAAGGACAGCCGAGCGCGGGGACGTATTTTTTATTGGATCGTTGGCTTGTTTTTTTTGCATGTGGCGGAGGCGATCCTTTCAAATACGAACCGTTAGCGAAAGTCCTGCGAACCGCATGCCGACCGCTTCCTAACGATAGATCATGCGTTGCCGCCGGTCGCGCCGATCCAGCTTTCGATCTGCCGGGCCGGCATCGGACGCGCATAAAAGAAACCTTGCCCATCGTTGCAATGCATGTCCGTCAATATGCGCGCTTGCGCCGAATGCTCAATTCCTTCCGCCGTCACGCTCAGGCGCAGACTATGCGCCATCGATACGATCGCCAGCGCGATCGCCCGGCTGCCATGGTCGTCGGACAAATTGGCGACAAACGATTTGTCGATTTTCAGCTTGTCGATCGGTAAACGTTTCAAATACGACAAGCTGGAATAGCCGGTGCCAAAATCATCTATGGACAGCCTAACGCCGATTTGTTTCAGTATAAATAATTGCGTCAGCACTGTATCGATATTTTCAAACAACATGCTTTCGGTGAGTTCGAGTTCCAGGTATTCGGGTTTCAGTCCCGACGATTGGAGCGCATGGCGCACCATCTGGACTATGTTGGCCTGGCGAATCTGCACAGCGGAAAGGTTCACCGCGATGACGACCGGCGCATGTCCATCCAATTGCCACTGTTTGGCCTGGCGGCAGGCTTCGTTGAGCACCCATTCCCCGATCGGAATGATCATGCCGTTCATTTCGGCGATCGGGATGAATTCCACTGGCGAGATAATGCCTTGTTCAGGGTGCTGCCAGCGCAGCAGCGCTTCATAGCCGATCAGTTTGCCGTTGGCCAGTTCGAATTGCGGCTGGTAATGCAGCAGAAACTCATGGTTGTTCAGCGCCGAACGCAGCGCCAGTTCCAGCGCCAGGCGGGATTTGGCGTGCTCGTTCATCTCGGACGTGAAAAACTGGAAGTTATTGCGGCCGGCGGCCTTTGCGCGAAACAGAGCGATATCGGCATTGCGCAACAGCGATTCGAATTCGGAGGCGTCGGTCGGAAAGCAACTGATGCCGATGCTGGCGCCGATTACCAGCGAGTGGATACCGACTTTGACCGGCTCTTTCATCGCCACGATGACCTTGTCGGCAACCTGTGCGGCGCCGTCGCAATCGGTTTCAGGCAGCAACAGCGTGAACTCATCGCCGCCGTAGCGCGCGACGGTATCGGCGTCGCGCAGCAGCAGCTTGAGACGGCCGGCCACCGCTTGCAGCACGGCGTCGCCGGTAGAGTGCCCCAGCGAGTCATTGATGGTCTTGAACTGATCCAGGTCCAGGAACAGCAGCGACAATGATTGATGATCGCGTTGCGCGGTAGCGATGGCGCGCGTGGCCCGGTCGCTTAGCAGCGTGCGATTGGGCAGGCCGGTCAGCGCGTCGAAATACGCCATGTACTGAATGCGGTCTTCCGCCTCGCGATAGGTAGTCATATCGCTAATGATCCCGACGTAATGCGATACCTTGCCGGTGTCGCTGGCGACGGCGCTGATCGACAGGCGCGCGGGATAAGTCGATCCGTCCTTGCGTTTGTTGATCAGTTCGCCGGACCATTTGCCGTTCTGTTTCAGCGAGTCCTTCATCGATATGAAGAACTCCGGATCCTGACTGTCGGATTTCAGGATGGCGGTTCGCAGACCGGTCGCTTCCTCCTGGGTATAACCGGTGCTGTGACAGAAAGCGGCATTGACGCTGACGATGCGGTCCCTGGTGTCGGTGATGACGATCGCTTCCTGGCTGGAGGCGAAGAACTCCGCGGCAAGCCGCATCTGCTCTTCATTTTTCTTCAATTCGCTGATTTCAAAGACAACGCCGCACATGCGTACCGGCACGCCTGCCTGGTCGTAATAAGCGCGGCCGCGCGAGGAGATCCAATGGATGCTGCGGTCGGGCCAAACGATGCGGTACTCGACGTTGAATGAGGTGCGGTCGCGCAATGCGATTTGCAATTTCTCGTCGAATGCGGCGATGTCTTTCGGATGGATGCATGCGCGGAAGCTGCCGTAGCTACCGTCGAACTGCGCCGCCTCGACGCCGAACAGGCGATTGTGCGTCTGGCTGCGTGTAATGCGGTTGGCCAGCAAATCCCAGTCCCAGATCCCGGCGTCCTGCGCTTCCAGCGCCAACGTCAGCCGTTCTTCGCTTTCGCGCGCCAGGACGGTGGCGGTTTCCAGCTGATCGACCTTTTGCTCCAGCTTGTGGATGAGCACGGAATTGTATTGCTTGAGCACCACGCCGTCATCCGCCGACAGCGTGGGCTGCACAGCTTCGCCCTGCCGCTCAAGCAGATCGCGCACTACCATCAGCAGCACGTCCGGTTCGGCCGGCTTGATCAGGAATGCATCGGCGCCCAGACTGTCGGCATAGATTTCATCGTTGAAATCGGTATAGGTGGCGGTATAGAACATCAGCGGCACATGCTTGAGCCGCTGATGTTTTTTCCATTCGCGGCACAGGCTGAATCCATCCATCACCGGCATCAATATGTCGGTGATCAGCAGATCGGGCGGCGTTGCCTCGGCCATGGCCAGCGCTTCCGCGCCATCGCGCGCGCAGTCGACCTGATAATCGTTACTCTCCAGCAGTACGCGCAGCAGATACCGGTTTTGATCTATGTCATCGACTACCAACACACGTGTCATTTTGCATTTCCCCGGTCTTGTTCGTGAAATAAGCGGTGATATCGGTGACAAAGGTTTCCGGGTCGATCGGCTTTTCCAAATAACCGTCGCAGCCTGCTTCCAGAATGCTTTCACGGTCGCCGACCATTGCGTAAGAGGTCACGGCGACGATAGCGATGTGTTCAGTAGCGGGGGTGGCGCGCAACGTACGCGCGACTTCATAGCCATCCATACCGGGTAATTGAATGTCGAGCAGAATCAGATCGAACTTTTGTTCAAGCGCCAGCGCGATCCCGCTGGGACCATCGTAGGCCGAGGTGACGCTATGGCCGAATTTGTTCAGCAGGAACGTCGTCAGATAGCGGTTTTGTTCGTTATCTTCGATAAGTAAGATGCTCAGGTTCATAATGGTTCAATTCCATGGCGGGGGATAACGATGGTAAAAGTGCTGCCTTCGTTCTTTTTACTGACGACCTCGATGCTGCCACCCATTAAATGCAGCAGCCGATGGCTGATTGCCAGCCCAAGACCGGTGCCTTCGTGCTGACGGGCGAGGCCGTCTTCGATCTGGCGGAACGGTTGAAACAACTCAGGCAAATTCGCGTCGTCGATGCCGATGCCGGTATCGGCGATCCGGATCCGTATCGTCGACTCCACGGCGGCGGTGTCCGGCGCGACGTAATCGCCGATCACTTCGGCGCACAAAGTGACGCTGCCTTGCTCGGTGAATTTTACGGCGTTATTGAGCAGATTGATCAATACCTGTTCGACCCGGCGGCGATCGGACACCACTTGGCCGAGATCGCCTTCGATCCGGATATGGATCGGCAGTTTCTTTTTTTCCGCCATCGGTATGACCAGTGCCACCGAACGGTCGATGGCTTCGCGAATGCTGAAAGTTTGATGTTGAATACGCAACTGGCCAGCTTCGACTTTGGAGATGTCGAGCACGTCGTTGACCAGCGCCAGCAAATGGCGCGAACTGTCGCGGACCATGCCGAGTTGTTTCTTTTGCTCGGCATTCAGCGGCCCTGCCAATTCCTGCAGCAGGACGCCGGAAAAACCGATGATGGAATTGAGCGGCGTACGCAACTCATGCGACATGGTCGCCAGAAACGCTGATTTGCTGTTGTCGGCGTTCTGAGCGCGCTCGGTCGCCTGGGCCAGCTTGACATTGGCGACTTTCAGCGCGTTTTCGGCAGTGGCGCGACGCACGATGTCCCGGCGAATGAACAGGAACGAGGCGATCGTGATCAGCAGCGCCATCACGATGCCCAGCATAATGGCCAGACGCGATTCCATGGAGGCGTTTTCGGTGCCGGCTGCGCGTTCTGCAAGCAGGTATTCCTCGGCGCGCTCGAGATCTTCGATCTGCGCGCGGATCTGGTCTTGCAATTGCTTGCCCTTGCCGTTGATGAAACGTTCCTGTACAAATTGCAAACCCATTTCACGTCGCATCTGAGTGAGGGTTGAAAGAATGAAGACGCGCTGATCGATCAGCGGTTTTATCGTAAACAGCCGCCGCTGCTGTTCAGGATTGTCGGCGGTCAGCGACAGCAGATCGCGATATTGGACTTCGATGTCTTCCTGAGTGCGCGCGTAGGGAGGCAGAAAGACGGCGTTGCCGCTGATGACGTAACCGCGCGCGGCGGATTCGGCCTCGGTCAGCGCGCTCAGCAAGCTTTCCGCGCGGGCAATGACCTGATGTGTATGGTTGACCCAGTAACTGTTTTCGATCTGTTTCGAATTTGCCTGCCAAGCTGTGACGCCGACGATCAAAAGGATGAGCAACCCCATCAGGAAGCTTAATCCCATCTTTGCCTGTAATGATAACTTCAAGCGCTTCCCCTTTGCTTTTGCCCAGCAAATACCGTCACTTGTTTATTCAGTCGCTTTTTTCGACTCTTGATTCGCGGATATTCAGGGTAAATTTTTGTATGTTTTATAGGCCCAAGGCTATCATGCTTTAAGTATTAAATGTCGGCGATCTCAGCGCGCCGTTACCGGAATTGTGAGGCCAGCAACAATATGACGACATTAGAGACCAAGGCATCGCCGGATTGCGAAATGGTTCGCATTTATTTCTTTAAGGAAATATAATCCGCCGCAGTGTAAAAATTCGCAAAGATAAATTCGGGGCTAGGGAATGAAACGTTCAATCGGTTTTTTGATGTTTGCGGGGTGCATGGTTTTGCTTGCTGGATGCAAGCCGGACGGAATGCAGAATTATCAGTATTTCAAGGACAATCCCGCGGAGGCCAAGTCGGTGATCGGCGAGTGCCGCCTGAACGGCACGCGCGGCATGGATGCAAAGCGTCAGGCGGTGTGCGACGCGGCCAGTGGCGCCGAGCAGAGCCGTAAATACGGCGCCGGCAACTAGTGTGCTGTCAGCGGCGATGACGGCGCGGGGCTGAAGCCCGCACCGCGGACGCTTATTTTGGTAAAGGGTTGGCGGCCCCGTCCGGTTCGATCGATGTGCCGTATATATTGCCGCCGATGCGCACCAGGCGATGTTGCCCGCCTTGCAGCGTCACATTGACATTGCGGGACGCCGTCAGGTTTTGCGGATTGGGATTCGGCGCCACGCTGAACGTATAGGTGCCGTCGGGCAGCCAGGCGCTGATCGATTCGCCGGGCTGCAGATCGGCCAGCACCACGTAATTGACGGAAAACGTCAGCAAATTGCCGCCGCCCCACATGGCGGGATCGCGCGTCACCGTTACCTGGTTTTTTCCTGCCGCCGGGTCGGTGAGTCCCCGATTGAAGATTCGCGCTATCGGGACGTCGCCCCGTGGCGTGGCCGGAGTAGCCGGCGTCATGCAGCCGCTTAGTACCGCGACCGCCGCCAGCGCTGTGGCGCGTGTGAACAACTGTTTGATCATGAGTGTTTTCCTGTCGATGAAATGCGGCACGGTCCCGCGCCCGCGACAATTATGCAGCAAATCATCCGGTAGGGCCCGGGCCTGGCAGCCCTTGCAGCATGAATCGGCCCTGATGTATCGATTAAAATTAACGCTTGCTTTTTTAATTGAAGGGGCGTATATTCTTCGTTGGTTTTGAAGTGGGAACTTGAAGTTTCAACATTTCTGGGCCGAAAAAAAGAATAAAGCAATTAGAAATAAAGCAATTGCGATACAAGAGTTGATTCGTTACACGTCGAGGCCACTTTCCAGATAGGACTGGGTTTCGGGAATCATCTCCTGTATCGCAATTTTTTTTGGGAAATTCGGATGCATCCGGAAATGTGGCGGCGGGGTAACAATTTGTAAAACGGCCCAAGGTATCCGATACAGACTCATATAGTGGATCTGTCCGGTTTTTATCCCCTCTCTGAAAGTCGGACATAGCCCGCTGCCGCAAGGCCTGCGGGCTTTCTTTTGCCCAAAACGATAGTCGAAGCAATGCCGAACGACGCTATTGCTCCCGGGCACTCCCATTCCTGATATTCAAAAATAGTATTTCTGATATTTGTTTAATAAAGTAGATTGGATAACTGATGCCATCTATAGTTGCAACTGTCTCCTCCAATCTTCCTCATAAGAAATTGGATTCAGCCCGCACCGCAAGGTCGCGGGTTTTTTTTTGCCTTACCGCCGCCGGTGCATGGCGACGCGATCATGCATCTTGCGCTTGAACGCGGACAAAAATAAGCAGAATATGGTCGTGCGCTTCTGCAATCAATTGCCGGCGGATCGACGGCCGGCGCAGCCGCATCGCTTTCCAGGAGCCCGAATATGTATTCGGTTCCCGGCGACTTTGGAGCATGCAATGAACAAATTCATCTCGCCTGAACGCATGAATATTTTCAGCATTTTTGCGCGCAAACTACCGGACGGCACCTTTTCTGGACATGTGTCGCACAAAATCGAAGGCGTCGCGTCCGAAAAGGAAAAAATCTACGATGCCGGCATCAGCGGCACCGAAAGAGAAGCGCTGGAAGAAGCGCATGCTTTCGCGTCCCGCTATATCTCGGAACATAAATACGACTCCTGAGCGCCGGCGCGGCACGGAAACGCTGCCCGCGGCCGGCAGCGTCCCTTTCTGATGGATAATGGCGATGCGCATTGCTGTCACGCATCGCTACGCGAAACCTCGCGTTCGCCAAAAACCATCGCAAGGAAAAAACTTGAATCATCCGAAGTCCGCGTCAGGCGGCGATCCGTTCGCCGACACCCTCAACGACATGCCCGGCATCGCCTGCGGCCAGGCGTTTATCGCAGAGCAGGGCGCGCAGATTCTGTCCTGGCGCGATAGCGCTGGCCGGGAACGGCTCTATCTGTCCCGGGAGACCGGCGGCATGACCCGCGGCGCCCGCGCCGACGGCGACAATGCGCAGGCGATACGCGGCGGCATACCGATCTGTTTTCCGCAATTTTCGGGACGGGGTACGTTGCAAAAGCACGGCATCGTCAGAACCATACCGTGGCAACCGGCAGGGCGCAGCGAAACGCCCGGCGACGGCGGCAAATGCGTCGTGGCGCTAACGTGCGGCGACGATGCGCGCACGCTGGCCGTCTGGCCGCGGAATTTCGCCGCCACGCTGCGCGCGGAAGTGGCGGACGATAGCCTGCTCGTCAGCCTGTCGGTCATCAACACCGGCAGCGCGCCATGGGAATTCACCGCCGCGCTGCACAGCTATCTTCAGGTCGACGATGTCCGCAATATGCGCCTGCGCGGATTGCAAGGCGTGTCGTATCAGGACGCGACCGCCGACAATGTCGTCGTGGCGCAACAGGCGCAGGACCTGACGGTCGATAGCGAACTGGATCGGGTGTATCTGTCGCCGCCGAAAACACTGACGCTGCTGGAGCCGGGCGTGCCGTCCTTGCAAATCGAACAGCAGGGATTTGAAGACAGCGTGATCTGGAATCCAGGTCCGTTGAAGGCGGCGGCGCTGGCCGATTTCCCGGATGCGGACTGGTTGCGCATGGTGTGCGTGGAGGCCGCATGCGTCGCCGTGCCGGTGCGGCTGGAGCCCGGACAAAGCTGGACCGGCAGCCAGAAACTGAGCGTCGTTCGCTAACGCTTTCATCGTAAACCCAAACTATTATTTCATGCCCAAGAACAAACCCCCCGTGCCCCGCAAGAACAAGGTTTCATCCGAGGACGATGAAGACGCGATGGTTCAGCAGCTATGCGATCTGGCCAATCGGCTGGCCGAGCTGCAACGCGCCGGCGCAGCAGTGGAAACCGAAATCCAGGGCGCTTTGCAAAAAGCCATCCGCAAATGCCTGCAGCGTAAACAGGACGATATCCTGTACGAATCGCTGGAAAGCTGCAAATACGCCGATATCGATGCTTACCGGGTACTCAAAGACGTCATGGACGAAACGTCCGCGGTCAGCCTGATCCGGCCCGAGCAGGGCGCGCCCTGCGAAATCAATGCTTTCGTCATCCCGGTATTTGCGCGCACCGTCGGCGGACTGCATGCGGATCAATGCTGCACCGACCAGGAGGCTTTCGATAGCCTGCGCGCAAGCATCCAGCAGGCCGGCCTGGAAAGCCCGGACGCGCAAGTCGTGCTGATCCATTACGCCTACCATTTGGATGAAATCGACGGCATCACCTATTCGCACCTGAGCGAAATGATCCGCGACGCCTATACCTCGATGACCGACAAAAAATCCATCTCGGCGCCGGCCATCGATCGGAGTCTGGGAGGCTGGCCGGACAATCCGTTCCAGCCTGGGGATGAGGCCGTGGAGCTGCGTTTTCTGCTGGGATTTGCGTTGAAGGCGGCCGACGATGCGTTTTATAGCGTGCCGGACGGCGACGCGGCGATGGATGCCTATTTCGCCGAGCGCGCCGCGCGTTTCCGGCAATGGACGGAAACTGCCGCGCCGCTGCTCAAGCGCCTGCTGGCGCCCGCGGCCGACGGCGCGCAAGTCGATATTCACTTTCTGTACCAGGACTTGTTCCATGGCGGCAAAGAGCGCGGCATCGCCGAGTATTTCATGCTGCAGATGATGTCGACGCTGAATCTGGCCTTGGACGGCAGCGGCTGCACCCCCGCAGCGACCCGCGCCGTGATCGGCCCGGTGACGATGCGAGACGAATTATTCCTGCGCGTGAATGTGTACCGGGACGGCGACGACACGCCGATTGCGTCGGTGGAAAAACCGCTGGCCCTGGAGCGCGATCCGGAAATGGAAATCGAGGACGTTTGCGACGCATTGGCGACCATCGGCATAGTGAGGTTGGGGCTTGCCGAGGGGTTCGACGAGGCGGGCCTGCCACTGAATACACAAGCGGTAAACGCCGATTAAGTGGCATAGGCAGCCCAATCGCAGGCTGCGATGCTCGACGTACTTGCGTACGCCTGCGCTTCTGCTCCAGCGCTTGGGCTGCCTACGCCGCCTACTCGGCATTTCCCCCTTAATCAGATGAGCGCGAACTTTCGTAAAGCTCCAGCGGCAGCCCGTCCGGATCGGCAAAAAAGGTAAACCGCTTGCCGGTATATTCATCGGTACGGATCTCCTCGACGGCCACGCCATGCCGGCGCAACGCCGCCGCCGATGCATCCAGATCGGCGACCCGAAACGCCAGATGGCGCAGCCCGCAAGCTTCGGGACGGCTGGCGCGGGCCGGTGGATGCGGGAACGAAAACAGTTCGATCCGGCCGCCATCCGGCAGGCGCAGATCGAGTTTGTAGGAATCGCGCTGCTCCCGATAGGCTTCGGCAATAATATCCAGCCCCAGTATTTCCGCATAAAAACGCCGCGATCGCGGATAGTCCGAAGCGATGATCGCTACATGATGCAGACCCGCGATGCCGATGGCAGGCGCGCTCATCGCTTTTCGATATTCGGCAACAGGACGGTCAGAACGCCCAGCAACGGCAGGAATGAACACACCTTGTAAACGAAGGCGATGCCCGCGACGTCGGCGATATGCCCCATCGCCGCCGCCCCGACGCCGCCGATGCCGAACATCAGGCCGAAGAAAATGCCCGCGATCATGCCGACATTGCCGGGCACCAGCTCTTGCGCAAACACCACGATGGCGGAAAACGCAGACGCAATCACGAAGCCGATGATCACCGTCAACACGCCGGTCCAGAATAAATCGACGTACGGCAGCAGCAGCGAAAAAGGCGCCACGCCGAGTATCGAAAACCATATCACGCGTTTGCGGCCGATCCGGTCGCCGATGGGGCCGCCGAAAAAAGTGCCCGCCGTGACCGCGGCCAGAAACATGAACAGATGGACCTGGGCCGACGCGACCGACAAACCGAATTTATCGATCAGATAAAAGGTGAAGTAACTGGTCACGCTGGCCAGATAAACGTATTTGGAAAACACCAGCGTCGCCAGCACGCCCAACGCGCCGGCAATGCGCGCGCGCGACAATTGCGGCCCGTGGCCTTGTCCGGATTTGCGCCTGAACAGCGTCAGATGCGTGCGATACCAGCGGCTGACCGCATACAGCACCGCGATCGCCAGCGCCGCGAACAGCATGAACCACGCGATGTTGCGCTGGCCGCGGCCGATGATGATCGCCGCCGCCAGCAGCGGCCCCAGCGCCGCGCCGGCGTTGCCGCCGACCTGGAACATCGCTTGCGCAAAGCCGTAGCGCCCGCCCGAGGCCATGCGCGCCACGCGCGAGGCTTCCGGATGGAAGGTCGAGGAGCCGATGCCGATCAGTCCGGCCGCCGCCAGCAACACCGGAAAGCTGTGCACGATCGCCAGCAGCCCGACGCCGACCAGCGTAAAGCACATGCCGATCGGCAGCAAAAACGGTTTCGGATGGCGGTCGGTGTACACGCCTATCCAAGGCTGCAGCATCGAGGCGGTGCATTGAAAGGTCAGCGTGATCAGGCCGATCTGCGTAAAGCTCAGCGAAAATTCGGATTTCAGCATCGGATAGATCGCCGGCAGAACGGACTGCACCAGATCGTTGAGCAGATGGACGAACGCAACGGCGCCGAGCATGCGGAACACGGTTTCCTGGGGATGGTTGTCGGCGGCCTGCGCCGCAGGTGCGCTTTGAAGAGTGGTGTCCATGTGTGGTTGGCGAAGTTTGAAATCTATACATGCAGAATGCAGGCATGGCTGGTGGTGCCCTGTTCGATCTGCAAGGTGCTGTGATGGATGGAAAAGCGCGATTTCAATTCATGCATCAGTTCGTCCATGAAGGTATCGCCGGGATAACCGCCGGGCATCACCAGATGCACGGTCAGCGCGCTTTCAGTGGTGCTCATGCCCCAGATATGCAGATCGTGGATATCGCTGACGCCGGGACGCCGCAGCAGATATTCGGCGATAGCGTCGCTTTCGATATTGGCCGGCACCGCATTGAGCGCCAATTGCGTCGATTCGCGCAACAAGCCCCAGGTCCCGGCGACAATCACGGCGACAATCACGATACTGACGGCCGAATCGAGCCAGTACCAGCCGGTCAGCAGCATGGCGATGCCGGCGACCACCACGCCCATCGATACCACGGCATCGGCCATCATGTGCAGATAAGCGCCGCGGATATTCAGGTCGCCTTTGCTGCCTTTCACGAACAGCCATGCGGACAGGCCGTTGACCGCGATGCCGGCCAGCGCCACCAGCGTCACAGTCATGCCGGCCACCGCCGGCGGCTGCGAAAGCCTTAGAGTCGCTTCCCATGCGATGGCCCCGCAGGCAAGCAACAGCAACATCGCATTGCCCAGCGCGGCCAGGATCGACGTGCTGCGCAGGCCGTAGGTATAGCGCGCGTTGGGGGCGCGTTTGGCGAGCACCGCCGCGCCCCAGGCCAACAGCAGGCCCAGCACATCGGATAGATTGTGCCCGGCATCGGCCATCAAGGCAGTGGAATTGGCGATATAGCCATAGAAGAATTCCACGACGATAAATCCGGTATTGAGTGCGATCGCGATTTTGAAGGCGTTGCCGTGGTCGGTCGGCGCGGCGTGATGATGACCGCCGTGGCCGTGCGCATGCGCGCTGTGATCATGGCCTGCATGCGCGTGATGGTGATGGTTATCGGTATGAGGCATGCGGCGTCTCGGTGAATAGATGGATATCGTTGCGCCGTCCGCTGATGACGGTAAACGGATCAAACCGCTATGGTAACGCGAACCGCCGTCCGTATGTCCTTTTGCGGAGTCGGCCGGCGCGGGGCCCATTCCGCCTGGCGACTATTCCGACGTCACCGGATTCCAGTACGCCTGCGACACATACGGCTTGGCCGTCAGATGGAAGATGATCCGGTCCAGATCGTCCGCATCGACCGAGGTGGACATCAGTGTCGCCCGGATTTCCACGTCGTCGTCGCCGAACGGCTCCACCGACATGTCGCCGATAGGATATTTGGCGACGTCGAGCATTTGTTCCATCGACAACAGCGCCTGCTTTTGTTCGTCCATCGTTGTGATGATGCACATCTGATATGTCAATTCGCTCGACAGTTCATTGATCGGCGTGCGATTGATGGAATTGACGATGGGACGTAGCAGCGTATTGGCGCCGAGCACAAAGAACGCCGCCAGCGCCGCTTCGGCAATCATGCCGGCGCCGGCGCAAGCCCCGACCGCCGCCGATCCCCATAAGGTGGCGGCGGTATTCAATCCCTGGATGTTCATGCCGTCTTTCATGATGGTGCCGGCGCCCAGGAAACCGACGCCTGACACTACATAGGCGATGACCTGCGAGGTGCCGGCGCTGCCGTTGACCTGGCCGGCCAGATCGACAAAGACCGCCGCGCCGACGGCCACCAGCACATTGGTGCGCAAGCCCGCCGTGCGCTGCCGGTACTGGCGTTCGAAACCAATCATGCCGCCGAGGACAAAGGCGGTCGCGACGCTGACCAGGGTGTTGAGAAATGAGAGTAAATGAAAAGAATCGATGAACCGCATGATGGCTCCACGGATGAATGGAAGTGCGCGGCCGCCGGGACGGCCGCGATATGCTAGGGTAAAGCGTGACTCTGAAGGAGAACCCGATGAAATTCGCCGAATTGCATGCCGGCCAGCATTTTACCCTCGGGCCGGAAATAGTCGATCCGGATGAGGTGGCCGCATTCGCCGAACGCTACGACGCGCAATGGTTCCACGTCGATCCGGAGCGCGCCGAAGCGGGGCCGTGGAACGGCATCATCGCCAGCGGCTGGCATACCTGCGCGCTGGCGATGAGCTTGATGTCGAAGCAGCTGTTGAAAGATTCCGATTCCTTCGGCTCGCCCGGCCTGAGCCATTTGCGCTGGCCGAATCCGGTGCGCCCGGGCGATCAGCTGACGCTGCAGGTGCATGTGCATGAGACGCGCCGGTCGGTCACCAAGCCCTGGCTGGGCATTGTGCGCTGGCAATGGATCATGAAAAATCAGGACGGCGTGGAAGTACTCGATATCGAGGCGACCAGTTTGTTCAATACTGGCGAATAAACCGAAAAACCGGCCGCTCGGAGATGCGTCGCATCCGCTTTCCTTTCCTTCCCGTTTTCCACCAGGCAGGCCAATTGCCTGTGTTTGCACGCCTGCAACTTTTCTGACGCATAATCCTATTTTTTAATGGCTTTATTCTTATAGCCGAAAGAGGCGCCACGCTGGGCTTCCTGGGTTATTGCGAACGGAAAGGGCATCGGATGGATTGGAGCAATCAACTGGTCGCCAGCCTGCAATGGCTGGCGCTGGCGTTTGTCATCAGCATGATCGGTTTGACGGTGATCATCTTGCTGTTGGCGCGATTCACGGCATGGGGGCGGCAATTTCGCCGTTTGACATGGGAATATTTTGCACCATGGCGCAATAAAAAGCCGCTGTTGTGGCTCAGCGCCATCGTCTTGTTTACGCTGTTCGGCGTGCGTATGAATGTGTTGTTTTCATTCTGGTACAACGGTTTCTACAGCGCCCTGCAAAAGCTCGACATCGGCCTGTTCTGGTCCATGCTGGCGATATTTGCGGTGTTGGCGGCGATCCACGTATTGCGGGTGCTGGTCAACTTTTATCTGCAGCAGGCGTTGCTGATTCGCTGGCGCCAATGGCTGACCGACGCGATGATGGACCGCTGGCTGAGCCACCGGATCTATTACCGCAGCGAATATGCGGCCACCGCGGCGGATAACCCCGATCAGCGTATGCAGCAGGACATCAGCAGTTTCGTCAGCAGGTCGCTGGGTTTGCTGATGGGAATGCTGGACGCGGTGGTGTCCCTGTTTGCATTCAGCATCATGCTGTGGACCTTGTCCGGTCCGCTGGTGATCGCCGGCATGACGATTCCTCACGGGATCGTTTTTCTTCTATATATCTATGTGGCGATCGCGACGGTGTTCGCGGTGCGTTTGGGGCATCCGCTGGTCAGCTTGAATTTCCTTGCTGAAAAATTCAACGCGAATTTCCGTTACGCGCTGATCCGTGTCCGCGAATACAGCGAAAACATCGCATTCTTCCGCGGCGAAAAGGTGGAGCGCAGCACCCTGGGGCAGCGCTTCGGGCTGGTCATCGGCAATTCCTGGGACGTCCTGTCGCGCTCGATGAAGTTTCAGGGATTCAATCTGGTGATCAGTCAGCTCAGCACCGTGGTGCCGTTCATTGTTCAGGCGCCGCGTTTGTTCAGCAAACAGCTGACGTTGGGCGACGTGATGCAAACGGTGCAGGCGTTTTCACAGGTGGAAGGCGCCTTGTCGTTTTTCCGGAATTCCTATGACGAGTTCGCCGGCTATCGCGCGGTGCTGATCCGTCTGAGCGGTTTCATGGATCTGATGGACAGCGCCGAAGCGCTGGCCGGCCCGCAGATCGCGTATCGGAAGCAGGCCTTTGCGGTGGAGGCGCTGCATGTCGCCACGCCGTTCGGCGAGACCCTGCTGGAAAATCTGAATCTGAGTCTCGCGCCGGGCAGTTCCTTGCTGGTGCGCGGACGTTCCGGCGTCGGCAAAACGACGCTGTTGCGGGCAGTCGCGGGGCTGTGGCCGTTCGTCAACGGCACTGTGGTGCGTCCGGATGGCGATTCTGCCCTTTTCCTGTCGCAGAAGCCGTATTTGCCCTTGGGCACCTTGCGCGCCGCGCTGTATTATCCGGCCGCTCCGCGCGACGGCGACGAAGCCGTTGCCGCGTTGCGCGATTGCATGCTGGGCAAATTGATTCCACGGCTCGACGACGAAGACGACTGGACGCGGATTCTGTCGCTCGGAGAGCAGCAGCGCCTGGCGATCGGCCGTGTACTGCTGGCCAAGCCGGACATGTTGTTTCTCGATGAGGCCAGTTCGGCGATGGATGAATCGCTGGAATACGAGATGTACACATTGATAAGAAGGGCGCTGCCCCATGTGATGATGATCAGCGTCGGACACCGCAGCAGTCTGCTGGCGTTTCATGCGGAGGAATTGACCGTGCTGGGCGAGGGCAAGTGGTCGTTGGCGGCGGTGGCGGCGGCCGCGGCCTAGTCGCCGCAGCCGGCCGGATACCGCCTTATTTGAAGACGGCGTGCAACGCCAGATACGCCCCGAGCGCCAGTAGAGCCAGGAAAAAACACCGCCGGAACAGCGCCGGCGGTATTTTCGATCGCATCCACTGGCCGGCGAACATGCCGCCCAACGCCGGCGCCAGCGCCAGCAGGGACGTGGCGGCGGCCGCCGCATGCAACGCGCCCTGGCCGGCCAGCATGATCGCCAGCGCAACGGTCGATGTCGTAAACGCCAGCCCCATGGCCTGCATCAGTTCTTCTTTCTCCAGTCCCAGCATCTGCAGATATGGCACCGCGGGGACGACAAATATGCCGCTGGCCGCCGTGATCAGCCCGGTCGCCGCGCCGATCGCGGGCGACAGACGGCGTTCCGCCGAGCTTGAAATCGATAGGCGCAGAGACGCCAATCCAGCCGTGGCGTAAGCGGCCAACGCGATCCCCAGCATTGCATTGGCAAAGGCGCCGCCGTCTGCGCCAAAGCGCCAGCCGCCGATCAAGGTGCCCGCGCAGATGCCGATCAGCATGGACCGCAATCTGCGCGACAGCGGCCCCAAAGCCGGACCTGCCGCAAGTTGCCATGCATTCGTCACGAACGAAGGCACAATCAATAGCGCGGCCGCTTCGGTCGGCGTCATGATCAATCCCAGCAGACCGACGGCGATGGTGGGCAAACCGAGGCCGATCACCCCCTTGACCCATCCGGCGAGCAAAAACGTCAATGTCACGGTCAACACGCCGGCGATGGAATCGATGCCGAAATCGAATAATAAATTTTTCATGCGGCACAGTCTGCATCGACGCGCCGCATTTGAAAATCTGGAATAAACTGAGCCAGCCTTCGTTTTTACCATAGGGAAAAGAGGGAATCGCATGCGCTTCGATTTGTCCGACTTGCGCTTGTTTGCGCATATCGCCGATACCGGCAGCATTACCAAGGGCGCCGACCGCGCCCATATCGCGCTGGCCTCGGCCAGCGCGCGCGTCTGCGGCATGGAAGAAGTGCTGGGCACGGCGCTGCTGGTGCGCCGCAGGCGCGGCATCGAACTCACCGCGGCCGGCCGCACTTTGCAGCATCATGCGCGAATGGTGTTGCAGCAGGTGGCGCGAATGCACGATGAACTCGGCGCTTATGCGCACGGCGTCAAGGGCCACATCCGGCTGTTGTGCAATACCGCGGCGATGTCCGAATTCCTGCCGGAAGCCCTGAGCGCCTTCATGGCGGCGCATCCGAACATCGATATCGATCTGGAGGAACGGCTCAGTGACGATATCGTGCAGGCCATCGCCAATGGCGCGGCCGATGTCGGCATTGTCGCGGACGCGGTCGATACCGCCGGGCTGGAAGTCTTCCCGTTTCGCTCGGATCGGCTGGTGTTGGTGACGGCGCGCGATCATCCGCTGCCGGCGCTTGAACCGGGCGCGCGCAGCGTTGCATTTGCGCAGACGCTGGATCAGCAATTCGTCGGCCTGGCGGGAGACAGCGCATTGCAGCGGTATTTGTCCGAACATGCGGTCCGGGCCGGTAAACCGTTCCATTACCGGGTGCGCCTGCGCAGTTTCGAAGCAGTGTGCCGAATGGTCGAAACCGGTGTCGGCGTGGCGATCGTGCCGGAAACCGCGGCGCGCCGCTGTCAGCGCTCAATGCGGATTCGCCGCGTCCGGCTGAGCGACGCCTGGGCCACACGGGCTCTGATCGTATGCGTGCGGCGGCTGGACGAACTGCCGTCTTATGCGCGGCAACTGATCGGGGAATTGAGCGGCGATATCCGTTTGCGTCAAGATACGGCGCTCAATACAGTTGTTTCAACGAGCAATCGATAAGTCTGGGATCTGCAGTTAAGCTGCGTATTTTCCGAGGACGCTCGCGATGAAGTCGTCTAAAGCCATGGGCCCCCAATTCGGCAAGCCGGACGCCGGCTGGCGCACGCGCCTGTACACCGTCATCTTCGAAGCCGACACGCCGGCAGGCAAGGCCTTCGACGTCGGATTGATGGCCGTCATCGTACTGAGCGTGCTGACGGTGATCCTTGAAAGCGTGCCGACGATCCGCGCCTACGAATTCCGGACCTTGCATGTGCTGGAATGGCTATTTACGGTGTTGTTCACCTTGGAATACATATTGCGGCTGATCTGCGTCAAGCGTCCGCTGAAATATATGTTCAGCTTTTTCGGCATCATCGATCTGCTGTCCGTGGTGCCCACTTATATTGCGTTTTTCGTACCGGAAGCGGCGGCGCTGATCGATATCCGCCTGCTGCGGATGTTGCGCGTGTTCCGGGTCCTGAAGCTGCCGCGTTATTTCGATGAATCGCAGATATTGCTGGAGGCCTTGCGCAACAGCCGTTACAAGATCGCGATTTTCCTGGGCACGGTGTTCATTATCTGCGTCATCCTCGGCACCGTCATGTATCTGGTCGAAGGGCCTGCCAACGGGTTTACCAGCATTCCGACCGGGATGTACTGGGCGATCGTGACGCTGACGACCACCGGCTACGGCGACATCCACCCCAAAACACCGATCGGGCAGATGATCACCTCGCTGGCCATGCTGCTGGGTTACGGCATCATTGCGCTGCCTACCGGCATCGTCGGCGTCGAATTGGCGATGAGCATGTCGCGGCGCAAACCGACCACGCGCACCTGCACGCATTGCCTGACGGAAGGACACGATGCGCATGCGGCCTATTGCAAGGACTGCGGAGCGGCGCTGCCGCGGTATCAGAGCGGCGCATGATGTGCAGCGGCCTGCCGCGCTCCGTTACGGCAGCGGCAATGCGTTGGTCGATTTGAGTTCGTCCAGGCAGACGCTGGAGCGCACGCCGTTGACGCCCGGTATGCGCATCAGCTTTTCCATCAGGAAATCCGACAGCGCTTTCAGGTCCGGGGCGATCACTTTGAGGACATAGTCGAAATCGCCCGTGACCGAATAGCATTCCAGAATTTGCGGCACATCGAGTATCGTGGTCTTGAACGTGGGCAGATTGTGGATGTGGCCTTTTTCCATCGATACATGCACGAAGGCGATCACGAACAGCCCCAGACGCTCGGGATCGAGCCGGGTTTCATAGCGCATGATGAAGCCCGCCGTTTCCAGTCTTTTGTGACGGCGATGGCATTGCGCAGCGGACAGCTTGGCGACTTCGGCCAGCTCCAGATTGGATGCGCGGCCGTTCTGTTGCAAATAATCCAGAATTTTTCGGTCGATTTGGTCCATATCGATTTTGTACAATTTCCCCTCCTATAAGATGGGATTATAGAAATTATATTTCATTCTTCCACTAATATCGCCATCAAATTGCAAAGCAATTTTTAGCGTTCGAAGCTATACTTTTTTGGAATAAGTCATGCGATGGACAGACGCAGCGGACGCCACGGAAAGGGTTTCCGGCGGCAATAAAAACGCCGGTTTTCGGTCGCTAAAACAAATCAATTCGGAGACAAAGAATGAAATTATCTTTCCTGCGGGAATCGGTCGCCGCCGCCGTTCTGCTCGGCATGATGGGCGCCGCCGGCATGGCCGCCCATGCCGCCGACAAGGTGGTCGAAGTCACCGCCATCGTCGACCATGCCGCGCTCAATGCCGTGCGCGATGGCGTCAGGGATCAATTGAAGGCCGACGGTTTCGAAGTCGGCAAGAACCTGAAATTCGAATATCAAAGCGCGCAGGGCAATACCGGCACCGCCGCGCAGATCGCGCGTAAATTCGTCGGCGACCGTCCCGACGTCGCGGTGGCGATCGCGACCCCGTCGGCCCAGGCGCTGGTGGCCGCCACCAAAACCATTCCCATCGTTTTCTCCGCCGTCACCGATCCGGTCGCGGCCAAGCTGGTCAACAGCTGGCAGCCGTCCGGCACCAATGTCACCGGCGTATCGGATATGTCGCCGCTGGAAAATCAGCTCGGCCTGATATTGAAGGTCATGCCCAAGGCCAAGCGCATCGGCGTGATCTACAATCCCGGCGAAGCGAATTCGGTCGCCATCGTTACCGAATTCAAGAAACTGCTGGCCGCCAAAAACATGACGCTGGTCGAAGCTGCCGCGCCGCGCACGGTCGATGTCGCCAGTGCGGCGCAAAGCCTGGTCGGAAAGGCCGATCTGATTTATGCGCCGACCGATAACAATGTGATGTCGGCGTTCGAAGGCATCGCCAAAGTGGCCGATCAAACCAAAATGCCGATCGTGGCGGCCGACACCAGCGCCGTCAAGCGCGGCGCGGCTGCGGCGATCGGGCTGAATTATTACGATCTCGGCCGCCAGACCGGAAAAATCGTCACCCGCATACTGAACGGCGAAGCGCCCGGCAAGATCGCCGCGCAAACCAGCACCACATTCGAACTTTTCGTCAATCCGAAGGCCGCCGGGCGGCAGGGCCAGCCCCTGTCCGCCGATTTGATCAAATCGGCCAAGACCGTTATCGAATAAGCCGTGCGGCGGATCGCCGCGATCCAGACGATCCGCCGGTTTCATTTGTCGTTTTCATGCCGTCGACAAGCGTACGCCGGATACCCCAGGGTATTCGCCGCAGCGCTGCCGGATGGGTCGTTTCCGACGCATTGGCGACACTTGCTTAGTTCCTGTAAGGAGTCATCATGTCCGATCTCTTTGAAAACCCCATGGGCCTCGACGGTTTCGAATTCGTCGAATTTGCAGCACCGGCGCCGCATGTGCTGACGTCGGCGTTCGAAGCGATGGGATTCTCCAAAGTGGCGCGCCATCGCTCCAAGGACGTGGTTCTGTATCGCCAGGGCGAAATCAATTTCATCATCAACAACGAACCGAGAAGCGCGGCCCATTATTTCGCCGCGGAGCATGGTCCGTCGGCCTGCGGGATGGCGTTCCGCGTCAACGACTCGCATCGGGCTTACCGGCGCGCGCTGGAACTTGGCGCCGAACCGATGGAAATACCGACCGGCCCGATGGAATTGCGCCTGCCTGCGATCAGGGGCATAGGTGGCGCGCCCCTGTATCTGATCGATCGTTTCGCGCCCGGCAAATCGATCTATGACATCGATTTCGAATTCATCGATGGCGTCGAACGCAATCCGGTCGGCGCCGGCCTGAAAACCATCGATCATCTGACCCACAATGTATATCGCGGCCGCATGGCGTACTGGGCATCGTTTTACGCGCGGCTGTTCAATTTCCGCGAAATCCGCTATTTCGACATCAAGGGCGAATATACCGGCTTGACCTCGAAGGCGATGAGCGCGCCGGATGGAAAAATCAGAATTCCATTGAACGAAGAGTCGTCCAAAGGTTCAGGTCAGATAGAGGAATTCCTGATGCGGTTCAACGGGGAGGGCATTCAGCACATCGCGTTGCGCAGCGACGATCTGATCGCGACTTGGGACCGGCTGAAAGAAATGGGTACGCCGTTCATGACCGCGCCGCCGGCGACCTATTACGAAATGCTGGAAGGGCGTCTGCCAGGACACGGCGAACCGACCGGCGAATTGCAGGCGCGCGGCATTTTGCTGGATGGCGCGTCGGAAAACGGGGAACGGCGCCTGTTGCTGCAGATATTTTCGGAAGCGACGCTGGGACCGGTGTTCTTCGAATTCATCCAGCGCAAGGGCGACGAAGGCTTTGGCGAAGGTAATTTCAAAGCCTTGTTCGAATCGATAGAGCGTGACCAGATCCGGCGCGGCGTTCTGAAGTCGGTATAGGAAAAATCTCGAAATTTAGTTTTTGGTTGCCCTTTGGAAATTTCGGCTGATATTCTTTTATATCGATTGCAGCGTTGCCCGGTATCGGGGGGGTATCGATGCAATGGTGCCCTGATGTAGTCATAACAATTCCAAAACTTATTCACCGGAGGAACACATGAAAAAATATTCAATGTTGCTGGCGGCCGCCGCCGGCTTGAGCAGCGCGGGCGCAATGGCGCAAACCAGCGTGGTGGTCTACGGCATCGTCGACACCAGTCTGCGTTACGTGAGCAGCGATAGCGCGGCCGGAAAAAGCAACTTCCGGATGGACAACGGCGCGATTTCGAACAGCCGCTGGGGCCTCAAGGGCACCGAGGATCTCGGCGGCGGATTGAAGGCGATTTTCCGGCTGGAAAACGGTTTCAACGGCGACACCGGTAGCCAGTCCGATTCCAGCAGCCTGTTCAACCGCCATGCCTACGTGGGCCTGAGCGGTTCTTTCGGGCAGTTTACGGTGGGTCGTCAGCAAACGACGTTTTTCGATCTGATGGGGGATCACTTCGATCCGCTGACGGTCGGTAATTACGACATGAATTCATGGTTGCCGGCCGGTGCGTCGCTGATCCGCAGTTCCAATATGCTGAAATACTACGGCACCTTCGGCGGTTTTTCCGCCGGGCTTGGCTATGCACTCGGAGAACAGGCGGGATCGATGCGGCGCGGCAGCCAGATCAGCTCGTCGCTGCAATATACGGCCGGCGCGCTGTCGTTCGGCGGCGCCGCGCAGCAAACCGTCAGCGCGCTCAATTCGGACTGGAAGGATACCGCGTACAACCTGAGCGCTTCGTACGCTGTCGGCGCCGCCAAGCTGTTCGCCGGTTATTACCGCATCAGAGATCGCACCGGCACGACAACGGCGTTTTTCGGCGGCTCCAATAGTGAAGCGGCCGCTTTCGCGGGCATTCCCGGCAGCGAACGCAAGGATGACGGCTACTTCGTGGGCGCCACCTTCCAGGCGACGCCGGCCTGGGCGCTGACCGCCGCCGGTTATTACGACCGGAGCCGCAATATCTCGTTGAATAGAAGCGCGTCTGACGGCGGACCCGTATTTCTCGGCGACGGCAAGCGTTACGCCATCGTCGGCCTGGCCGAATACGCACTGTCCAAGCGCACGCAAATTTACGGTACGATAGATTACAACAACGCCAGAGACGCCGCTCAGGTCGAACTGGCCGGCAGGAAGAACATTATCGGCGCGGGGGTCGGCGTCCGCCATATCTTCTAAGCTGCCGAAACCGGCGCAGACCTGAATCGGGTCTGCGTCTTTGCTTGCCGGCAAATGGGTGGATTGTATGCAGCAGCGATATCAAGATCATGTGATGGAACAACCGTGGCGCGAGTACAGTGACGCCGATCATGCGACGTGGCGAACGCTGTTCGCCACGCAGGCAAAGATATTGCAGGGACGCGCCTGCGACGAATTTATTGCCGGCCTGCACGGGCTCGACATGGCGGAGCACGGAATTCCCCGCTTCGATGCATTGAGCGACTTGCTGGAGGCCGCCACCGGCTGGCGCATCGTCGCGGTGCCGGGACTGGTGCCCGACGACGTCTTCTTCGGCCTGATGGCCAATCGCCGTTTTCCGGTGTCGTGGTGGATACGCAAAGCGGATCAAATGGATTATTTGCAGGAACCCGATGTGTTTCACGACGTCTATGGACACGTGCCGCTGCTGATGAACCCGGTATTCGCCGATTACATGCAAGCCTACGGCGAAGGCGGACTGCGATCCGGCAAGTTCAATGCGCTGACCAAACTTGCCCGCTTATACTGGTATACCGTGGAATTCGGCCTGATCGATACCGCACAGGGACTGCGCATCTACGGATCGGGTATCCTGTCGTCCAAAGGCGAATCGATTTACAGCCTGGAAAGCCCGGCGCCGAACCGGGTGCGCTTCGATCTGAGACGCGTGATGAGCACCCGTTACCGGATCGACACTTTCCAGAAAACCTATTTCGTCATCGACAGTTTCCGTAACCTGTTCGATGCCACAGCCGCCGATTTCGAGCCGGTGTATCGCGAACTTGAGCATGTGGAAGATATCGGCGCCGGGCTTTTGCTGCCAAACGATCGCGTCATGCAGCGCGGCACCGGGGCTGGATGGACCGAAGCTGGGGATACCGGGTAAACCTTCGAACCGCGGTTAACTGATCAGGAAATGGGCAGCCGATGAAATTCCGAAATCCATTTATCGGCACCGTGATGAAGGCGAGCCGGCGGGCCGCGCGCAAAGCGACGAATGCGATGCAGCGGCGCGCGGTAGCGTCCGCCGTGTCGATTCTCCGGACTTCGCTGAAACAGCGGCCGCGGATGCAGCCCCCCGACAATACCGCCCCGTCTCCGACAGTTGACCGACGCGACGGTAGTCACGAGGGCGCCAATCTCAAAAAAGGGTTGCCGGGACAGTTCGTAACGCGCTCGCTGACCAACGCCGCCGGCACCCGCAAATATAAACTTTACATTCCCACCACATATACAGGGCAGGCGTTGCCGCTGCTGATCATGCTGCACGGCTGCAGCCAAAATCCGGACGATTTCGCCGCCGGCACGCGAATGAACGCCGTCGCGGAACAAAATGGCTGTTTCGTTGCGTATCCTGCGCAAGCCAAATCCGCCAACGGTCACAGATGCTGGAACTGGTTCAGCGCCATCGACCAGCAGCGCGATAAAGGCGAGGCATCGATCATTGCCGACATCACACGAAAAATAGTGGTCAATTACGGTTGCGACCGGCGCCGGGTATTCGTCGCCGGCTTATCGGCCGGTGGAGCGATGGCGGTCATCATGGGCAATCGCTATCCGGACTTGTACTGCGCAGTTGGCGTGCATTCCGGTTTGCCGTACGCGGCGGCGCGCGATTTGCCGACAGCGATGGACGTGATGCGCCGCGGCGTGAGCAAAGCGGCGTTGGCCGGCAGCACCCATCCGTTGCCGGTAATCGTATTTCACGGCGAACGCGACCAGACGGTGCATCCGCGCAACGGCGAGCGGATCGTCGAGCAGGCGTTGGCCCATATCGCCAATACCGTACGCGAAGAACAGGACATCGCCAGCGGCGGCGGCATATATACACGCGCGGTTTACGAAAACGGCGCCAGCGGTCCGATGGCGGAACTGTGGAAACTGCATGGCGTCGCGCACGCCTGGTCCGGTGGCAGCGCACATGGTAGTTATACCGATGCCGCCGGTCCGGATGCTTCGGCGGAGATGATGCGGTTCTTTAAAACGACCGCCGCGATTTAAGAAAAGCCGTGCGGCAAGCTCATCATCATGCTCGACTGGATTAAAGGAAAATGCATGCCGCCCGACCCTCGAACCGAATCCCGGCATGCGCGACGCAGGCGATGGTTCGCGGCCAGTGGCGCGCTGCTCGGCTGGCTGGGGTTGGGCGTGCAACTGGCAGTCATTTTGCAGTTGAGAAAAGCTGCCGGCCTGGATATCGCGGGCGGGGCGATCGGCTTTCTCGGCTACTTCACGATCTGGACCAATCTGCTGCTTTCCATCGCATTGTCCTGCGCGGCGCTAAATGCGCGGTGGGGTATCGCCGGCTTCCTGACGCGGCCGGCTTCGATGACCGGCATGGCGATCTGCGCCATGCTGGTCACGGTAACGTATCACCTGATGTTGCGCCGCTTGTGGCAGCCGGCAGGCACGCAATTGCTGGCCGATAATTTATTGCATTACGTGGCCCCGGTTTTGTTTGTCATGTTCTGGTGGCTCTTTGTAGGCCCGGTGCGTACGGGACTAAAAAGCGTGATGCGGTGGGCGATATTTCCTGCGTTCTATTTGCTATTTGCATTGGTGCGCGGCGCCTTCGGTCATGCGTATGCATATCCTTTCATCGATGCCGATGCACTGGGCTATGCGCGCGTTTTCGTCAACGCGTCAGGGGTTCTGCTGATTTTTTTCCTGATTGGATCGATACTGATATGGCTGGATGGCCGAAAACGGTAACGATGATTCGATAATTTATTCTTCGATTTTTTCGATTTTTATTTTCTTTAAAATTAAGCCGTAACACATTGTAAAAGCGATGCTTTCCTAACGCATTTGTTTTATAGTGATGGCTCCCCTTTCCAGTTCTCCCCCTAGGACTGGATTTTGACCCGCAATCCGTAAGGTTTGCGGGTTTTTTATTGTCGGCTGATTTTCTTCAGTCTTCCGATGTGTCAATTCATCGAATATTTTTTGTGAGCAGATAGTGAAGGGAGCGCAGCCGCGTTTTGTTATATAAGATACTTATATCTGTTATCGATTAAATAAAGTATCCGTAATATCACGAAATCGCTATAGTCACGCCTGTCTCCTCCAATCTCCTCATAAGAAATTGGATTCAGCCCGCACCGTAAGGTCGCGGGCTTTTTTTTGCCTATGAAAAGTATATTTTTCGTGCGATCGAGAATTTACTGGCGCTTATCGGCTCAGCGAAACGCATTCGGACCCAGCACGACCGGATTGGTCGGCACACCGGCTGCTATCAAGCGCCTGGCGACGCCGCGAATTTTCGCTTCGAAAGCGATGAAAGTCTGCATGGCCGTTTCTTTCGTTTCCAATAATTCGCAAAGTTTGGCCAGTCCTTCGTTCGAGGCAAGGCACTGATAATCGATGAATTCGACCGTGACGATAAAAGTGACGCCGGCTTTCGTCAAGCGTGGTTTTGCGGATGGTGTATGCACGAACGAACCTTATTGGGGTACCCCTTGTGAAACAACTTAAATTCCCATACCAGAGCGATCACTGTTACAGACCCGGAGGACGCCGGAGTTCTATTTATGGAGGCGTCGAATCGTTATGCTACTCGAAAACAAACCGATATGGACAAATTGTGCAAGCCTGAACGTTCAATAGGGACGATAGGGTGAAGCCGACGCGTTATCATGTCTATTTAAGCAACAATATATAAAGGAGGGGCGATGGCCGGGATGGAAGACATAGTAAATCGCCAAAAAGAGGGTGCGCAGTTCGTATTGTCCGGGGCCATGTTGCGCCTCGCGCCCGATGAGTTCGATATTGTCGCCAGGCTATGGATCAGCGATGGCGGCAACGGATTCAGAGTGGTCGGCGTGCCGCACCGGCGATGCATCGACGGCGAATTTTTTATAGATAGGCTGACGGTCGTGAAAGACTCCACGTTGCTGCGCTGACTCAAGGGCACACGGGCCGTCGTGGCTGCCCCGTCAATCACTACAGGCGTGAGCTTGCAGCGGAAAATTTCCGGTATTTTCCCGCCGTGTGTCTTACAAGCGCTTCGGAGCTTGTCCTATACCTGGGCAGTAAGGGCGAAGTTAACCTGACTTTCCGTTTCCAATACTAGGAGGAAATATGTCATCGATACTTCGTACCGCA
>JAQGLY010000087.1 GCA_028292625.1 Herbaspirillum sp.
TTGATGCCCTGATCGGCAAATATTGCTGTAAGCAGGCTGGAAATGCGGCTTGAGCTTTTCGAACAATTGCAATGCGTCGCTATTGCTGTTGGGCAAATAGATATCGGCCTTCAATGCGCTGCTTTCCGGCCAGGTATGGATGGCGATGTGCGAATCGTTGAGCAAAATGGTTCCGGTCACGCCGGCGGGCTCGAACTGAAAAAACGCGTTGCCCACCACTTTTAACTGCAATTCGCCGCAAATGCGCAGGCACAGGCTTTTCAGCGTGTCGGCATGACGCAAGCCATCCGCTGCGTTTCTGCAATCGAGCCATTCCGCCTGGAGCGCGGTGCCGCGTTTTCGGCCGCGAGCGGAGGATTGAACAGGCGGCTGCGCTGGGCACTCCGGGGGGGAAGAGTTAGATATGATTCTCATTGCGGGACCTTAGTTAATTACCAATAAACGTGTTCGCCACGGCTATCTTTCCATTCCTGCTCAAAGCGCTTGGCGTCGGCATCGGAGCGCGGCCGGACGCTCATCAGAATGCCGCCCTCCTTGATGCCGGATTCGTAATGCGTCACGCGTTCTTCAGGAATGCCCCAGCCCACCAAGGCGCCGATCAAGCCGCCGGTGGCGCCGCCCGCTCCGGCGCCGGCCAGCGCCGCCGCCAAGGGTCCGGCGATCACCAGGCCCAGGCCGGGCAATACCAATGTGGTGCCCGCGGCTGCGATCGCGGCGGCGATTGCGCCAATCGCGCCGCCTATCGCGCCGCCGATGCCGGCGCCTTCAGCCGCCTTGCTGCCGAGTTCGGTTTCGCCCCCTTCGTCGGAAAAGTAGCGCTTGCGGGTCTCATCCGACATGATCAGATTGACGTCGCCGCGGTCATAACCGAGGTCGGTGACAGTACGGTAAGCGCGTTCGGCGCTTTCGCGGTCGAGAAACAGCCCGGTGACAAGCCGGGAGCGCGTCGCGGAATCGGGGCGGGAATCGCTGGGCGAATCGCCGCTCAGATCGTCACGCACAGGTGAATGTGGCGAATCGGGCATGGAAATTCCTTTATGTTGGGGCTGGCTGAGGCTATCGTACGAGCGGCGATACTATCCGGCCGGTATTGCGCCTGACCGGATTGCCGGGACCATTCTCAGATCTCGGCGAGGGACTGCTATTTGGTGGCTTTGTGGGTAGCGTCTTTCACGCTTTCCTTCGCATCGCCATAGCCCTTTTGGACGTGGCCTTCCGCCCGTTTTTCGGCGCCTTTCGCCTGTTGCGTGGTGCTGCCGGTTATTTCGCCGGCTTTTTGCTGCACATTGCCCACTGCTTCTTTTGCTGCGCCTTTGACTTGATCCTTGTTCATTGTGTTTTCCTTTCGGTTGATGAAATAGCGACGGTCTAACGGTCCGCTTGGGTCATTACGAGAAAGCAAGCAAAAAATAATGTTCGTTACGCAACAGTTTTATCGTGCATAAGAAATATATTGCGAGCAGCACAACGGCTGGAAGCGTTACTAATGACATTTTCAGTGCGACGCTCATCTTGTTTCAGCCGGGGAAGAATTATTTGACGTAATCTTAAGCAGGATCGTCAGGGCGAAATATAGGACGCCTACCGATTCCTTTGTAGGAAATACAGGAGGTTTAAGGGGTATGAAAGGGCAATGTAAAAACAGCGAAATCATCTGTAAAAAAACGTTACAGAAATCGCGAGCGGCGGGGGCGCCGAGGGTAGCTGCAACGCGCCGGCAGGGCCGGCGCGGGATCAGAGTCCGGTAGGAGGAGCCAGCGGGATTTCAATCGCAATGGTGGTGCCCTTGCCGGGGCCGGAACGGACGTCGACATCGCCGCCGAAGAACGTGGCGCGTTCACGCAGACCGCGCAAACCGTAAGTTGCCGTATTGCTACGTCGTTCTTCGCTGATGCCGACCCCGTCGTCGCGTACGGTCAGCGCCAGCCGGTCTTCATCGACATCCAGGATGACATCGACCTTGCTGGCTTGCGCGTGCTTGGTGACGTTGTTCAGAATCTCCTGCAGCATGCGATAGATCGCGATTTCCATTTGATGCCCGACGGTGACCTCTTCGTCGGGCATGCTGGCCTTGCAGATCAGGCCGGAACGTTGGCTGAGTTCATCCAATTGCTCGACGATGGCGGCCTTCAGCCCGAACAGATCCAGCATGTTCGGGCGCAACTCGGTCTGGATGCGGCGGGTAGTCAACACCAGCGTATTGAGCAGGGTTTGTATCCGGTTTTTGCGATCGGCCCATTTTTCTTCCGGGGGGAAGATTTTATAGACGGTTTCCAGATGCATGCTCAGCGCCGTCAGCGACGCGCCCATGTTGTCATGCAGCTCGCGCGCGATGGATTGTTTTTCTTCTTCGCGCACGGTTTCCAGATGGTTGGTCAATTCGCGCAGCAAGGTGGTGCGCTCGATGACGGTTTTTTCCAGTTGCGATTCGCGCTCGCGCAGCGAATCTTCGGCCAGCTTGCGGTCGGTGATGTCGGTGCTGATGCCGACCACGCCCAACACTTTGCCGTGCTTGTCCAGCCATGGCGCTTTGGTGGTTTGATAGGTGACCACGCCGGTGTGCAGATGCAGGGTTTGCTCCAGCGTTTCGGAGACTTTGGTACGCATGATGCGGGTGTCCTCGACGTCGATCTGATCGGCCTCGGCGCTGTCCGGGTACAGATCGCGGCTGTTGCGATAGATCGCCTTGTCCCAGGTTTTGTCGAATTGCTTCAGGGTGGCCGGGTTGGCGAAGATCAGGCGGCCCTGATTGTCTTTGACGAAAATCGGGTCGCGCGTATTGTCGCTGACCGCGATCAGCAAGGCGGTGGTTTCCGCCAGGGCCGCGGCGTTATGTATCCGCGCGCCGTATTCCTGATCCACCCGGGCGGCGGTGCGCCAGAAAATCAGCAGGATCAGCGCACAGTTGATCAGGATCAGCAGCGGCGATACGGCCCGGTAGTCGTAGTACCCCTGGCGCGCCCCCCAGTCCACCAGCCAATTGACCAGGAACAGCAGCGCCAGCATTTGCGGCAGCGAACGGCGCAGCATCTGGCCGCCCGGCGCATTGCGGACCACGGTGGCCATCAGATGATGCGTCGGGCGCGACATCAGGCAACCGATACCGAGAAAAATGAAGGTCAGGGTGGAAGGCAAGGGCACCGTGTGTTGTTGCAATAATTGCATCATCGCGTCGAGCCGATAGGCATGGCCCAACAATGCGATCAGATTCATGCCGATGATGAAGCAGGCGAAATACTCGGCCGGATACAGATCGGTGCGGAGGCGCCAATCGCGCAAGGCCAGGATCAGCGCCGCCAGCATAAAGGCAAAGGCGCAGGCGGGATGGATGTCCAGCACCTGCGGATCGGATGGGGAAAAGGCGATCATGCCCGAGGTCTGCAACAGCGCGCCACCGCCCACCAGCAGTAGCAGCACGGCGCAGATCGGCACGCCGATGCGCTGCAGCCTGCCGCTTTCCAGACATTGCAGGTACAGTCCCAGCCCGGCGAACAGGAAACCGGCGCCAGCCCCCGGGCCCATGCCGGACAACGCCGACAGGGCGTTTTTATATGCCCCGTCCAGATAGCCTGCCGCCAGCACGAAAACGCCGATCAGCAGGACGATGACGGCCAGCGCGCGCGCTACGGAAATAATCCAGAAGGATGGACTGGGGCGCATCGAGAGAATGTCGACGGAATGCAATACGGCCGGCAGCACATTGGCCGATGCTTCGCTATGAGTGTCGTGGTGCGATTCCGCTTTCATTGGGAGCCCGTTTTTTTTATGGATGAAAACGATTTTAGCGATGCTCGGGCATTCGTTCAATCCGCTGCATCATGCCGCGCGGCGTGACGCCCCTTTGACGGATGCGTATGCCGCCCGCGCCGGGTGCGCAGCGGGCGTGCGGACCGCCGTTACCGCACATTCGCATTCGGCGCCGCGGACCGGCCGCCAGCCCCGAGGCGTTCGAGGAATTGGCGGAGCTGGAGAAATTCGGATGACTTGTCGAAGAAATGTTCCACGCCGAGTTTGGCGCCGACTTGACGATAGGCGTTGCTGACATTATTGCTGAAGATGATTTTTAATGCGCCGGGTTGCATGCTGGCGCGTGTCAATGACTGCAACAGGCTCATGCCGTTGCCCTGTTTCAGTTGAATATCCAGAATCAGCACGTCGTAGTTGTCTTGATGCAGACGGTTTAGCGCATCGCTTTCCGTTTCGGAAAAACCTGCATAGTTGATACCGGGGATTTCCTGCAGATTTTCGATCAGCAGATCGCGAACGTCCGGGGAGTCTTCGACCAGAAAGATGCGAATCGCCGCGGGACTCGAAAGGGTGGAAGGAGTAAGGGTCATTGTGAGTTCCAAAATTACCACATGATCTGCAACAACATCCCCGATTAATAAAACAAGTTTCGCGCCGGATCAAGCGTAGGAGGTGCAGTTGCTGCGCGGCGGCCGGATCTCGGAATGGCTTGGGTCGCGTCGTCAATCGATCAGATTATTCTTGATTGCGTAATAAATAATGTCGGCGTTATTCGCCATATTCATTTTTTGCAATACGCGCGAGCGATAAGTGCTGACAGTCTTCACACTCAGACACAGTTCGTCGGCAATTTTGGTGACGCCCTCGCCTTGACCCAGTTTGTAGAAAATTTCGTATTCGCGTTCGGATAGCGTCTCGTGCAACGGTTTTTGCGTATCCGTATCGCGATCGGTGGTAAGCAGTTCGGCAACGCCGTAACTGATGTATTTGTGGCCGCGCAGAATGGTATTGATGGCGTTGACCAGTTCGGTCGCCAGCGCTTCCTTCTGCACATAACCGCTGGCGCCGCTGCGCAGCACCTGTACCGCGTAGCGATTTTCCGGATGCATGCTGAGCATCAGCACCGGCAGTTTCGGTTTTTCGCGTTTGATCTGTTTCAATACTTCCACGCCGCTTTTGTCAGGCATCGCAATATCGAGCAGGACAATGTCCCACTCCTGCGTGCGCACCATGCGAATCGCCTCTTCGGCAGAACTCGCTTCCCCCCCGATTTCCATATTTGGAATATCGGAGATGAAATGATGCACGCCCGCCCGGACTACGGCATGATCGTCGACTACCAAAATTTTTATCATATCTTTAAAGAAATGCGAAGGTTTGCATCATCGGCCGTCATCATGATATCGAAACGCGTCATGGCCGAACAGATCGCCGCCACTTGGGAGGCGGACCGGCCGGTTAAATTATTCGGAACGCATTACATCAATAACCGCTTTATAACCACGATTGCGAACGGACTATTATGCATAATTCTGTTTTGTGCCGTTGGCCGGAAATTCTCCCGGATACGACACGTCGCTTTACATATCGTCCGCCCTGCCTGCCGTCACCGTTTTCCGGCGATTGCCGCGGATGTTCAGAGCACGGTAACTGATGGAATGGATCCCGGAAAAATGGCGAGATTTTAATCCAATGCTAAAGTTTTTTACTATACATGAATTGTCAGTCGCCGCTTATGCGCGGCTGCAAAATTAAATGGCGCCACTTTCCATTGTTGCACTGCACCGCGGCCGTGGCAACGCCAAAAAGGGCACAGCCGGGCAAATAGAATTTGCCCGGCTGTGCGGATATGCGCTTATTTCAGACGAATATCGTTTTTGACGTCTTTCACGCCTTCGACACCACGTGCGACGGACCCGGCGCGGGCAGCGGCTTCCTGCGTATCGACGAAACCGCTCAATTGCACGGTGCCCTTGAATGTCTCCACCTTGATTTCGGTCGCCTTCAGATCGGGGTCCTTGACGAAAGCGGCTTTCACCTTTGTCGTGATCACAGTATCGTCGATGTAACCTCCCGGTGAGTTTCGGGTCGGGGTTGACCCGCAGCCGGCCATCGACAGCAGAGATAAGGCCAGAAAGGCGGAGGCAAAGCCTGAAGCAAAGCGTTTGGTCATGGTCATGTCAAGCTCCTGTTTAGATGCGCGGCGGAAATCGCCGCGGCACGCCGGCATGGCGCCGCTGCTGCCGCTCTCCCGCCGTTCAGGCCGGACAACCGCGGCAGACGCGGTCGCCAGCTTCATTGCTTATAATCGGCGCGGGCTTTACTGATGCAAGCGTCTTTGGCATTGCCGCTCATGGCGTCGCATTTTTCCTTTGCCGTCTTGTAATTGGCGGCATTTTTATCTTCCGCGGCGTCGCTGCGCGCATTGCCCGTTTTTCTGGCCGCCTTCGCGTCAGCCTTGGCGGAGGTTTGCGCCGCCTTGGCCTCCTTCATGCAGACGTCCTTGTCGTTGCCCTTCATCGCATCGCATTTCGCCTTTGCGACCTTATAGTCGGCATCCGCCTGCTTGTCCGCGGTCTTTTCCGCTGTGGCGGCGTTGGTCGCGGCCAGGCCGATCGATTGGAAGCCCAAGGCGCTGATACCGAGAATGGTTGCGGCGATCATTTTTTTCATGATGAAGTCTCCTTTGTGGTCATTGGTCGGTAAGCCGACCGGTTGTAGAAATGCAGCGAAAGAACACGGCACGCGGCGCGGTATCGCGGGCGACGGCGCGCCGCGCAGGCGCTGGGGGCCTGCAATCGTCGGCGGCGGCCCACGCTATTGGAGCAGTTCCCGCAAATCATCGGCATGTTCTTCTTCGACAGCCATGATTTCGATGAGCATTTTGCGTGTGGTAGGGTCGTCGTCGCCGATACGGGCGATCATCTGCCGATAGGTTTCGATGGCGACGCGCTCGGCGATCAGATTCGCCTTGATCATTTCCTTGATGTCGGAAGAATCGTCGTATTCGGCATGGCTGCGCTGGGACAGAATCGCCGGATTGAAATCGGGTTCCCCGTTGAGTTGGACAATGCGTTCGGCGATGCGATCGGCATGTCCCAGTTCTTCGTTGGCGTGTTCCAGAAATTCGGCCTTGATCGGCTCATTGCCGAAGCCGGCGGCGGTGTAATAGTGGCGTTTATAACGTAACACGCAGACCAGTTCGGTGGCCAGCGCATCATTGAGCATGGCGATGATCTCTTCCCGATTGCCCTGGTAACCGGAGGTGACGGCTCCCTGGTCAAGTTTTTTGGCTTCGGCGCGGACCGCGGCGACGTCGATATGGAATGGCTTGACTTGCTGGTCATCAGTCGTTGTCATTGCTTTTCCTTCCTTCTTTTAAAAAATCGCGGAAGTGCCGAAATGGCGCCTAAAATCATCGCGCCGTACAGCACCGGTTTACGTATGTAACGGGTCGAACTGGAGGCCGCGGCGGCCACGCTGTCGAGCACTACGGGGATGCTTTCCTTTAGATATCTTTGCTTTGAATGAAATTTTTTCGCGACGATGGCAGCGGCTGCATGCTTCGCTTCGGCGGCCAGCGCCGGGAGATGGCTGCCGCTGCGAACGGCACGGCCTGAATTAAGCAATTGGGCGCGATAGACGGCGCCTTGCAGGACAAGCTGGCGCTTGCGTTGATCATGGCTGTTCATGATCGGCTCGATGCGGAAAGCAGCGCGTCGCGATCCTTGCGCAATTCATCGGCGGTCTCCCGCATCGCCAGCTTGCCGCCGCGCAGCAGCGCCCTGACATACCAGAGCAAGGCAAATGCAATCGCCGAAAACACGGCAGCCGTCAGCGCAACGATTTTCCAGCCCAGCGCATCCCAGTTAAACATCACGATAAGCACGCTCCAATATGCGACGGCGAACCAGACGGCGATCAGCGCCAATGCCGAAACCACGGTGATCTTCAATAACCGGGTGCGCGCTTCCGCCAATTCGAAAGCGGCCAGTTCGATGCGACTGAACACTAGCCCCAGCAGATTTTGTCCGGCGCCGGCCAGCGCCGCCGCCAAGCCGGGGCGGGCTTTTTTCGGCGAGGGCGGCGCGAGGAACTCCTGCATTGAAAGCCCGCTCGCTTACCTGCCGCAACTGCGGGCGACGGCCAGACCGGCTATCAGCCCTACCGCAGTCGAAATGGCTACCGCACGCCATGGATTCCGATTGACGTATTCGTCGGTATTGGCGACAAGCTCCTTGCCGCTGGCTACCACCGTCGAACGCATCGCTTGCGCCTGGGTAGCGGCATCTTCCAGCAATGCCATGCCTCTGGTACGCAACTCGTCGGCCTTGAGCGCAGTAGCGGTGGCCGCTTCGCGGAACAGGTCTTGTGCTTCGTTCAACAGAGTGCCCACATCGTTACGGACGGTTTTCAGATTTTCTTGTTCCATGATATGTATCCTCTTTCGGTGGGTTAGCGATGGCCGGGCAGCAATGTGTTCGGCAGCAACAGGGAGATTCTTGCGGGTCGGACCAGTTCGGCGTCCGGCGCGGCAGAAAACCTGTCTTGCCCTCAACCTCCCGCTTCCGGGAACAGGGAGTTCAATACGGCGGGTCTCGTCGGCCGCAATTTACGATACCGATTGCCTTGATACCCGCCTATAGGACTGCAACTGAATGGTTTGTAGGACATGGTGCGGCCGTTTCACGGCTTTCGCGCGGTCGGCGGCAAGTTGCCGCCTTCGGCTTCCCATCGGTTCAATGCATTTCTTAACTGCGCCTTGTCGCGTTCCGCCAGATGCTGGGAACAGGCTTTGTAAAGGGCTGCGACGGCAACGCCGGTCATACCGAGAGTGACTAGAAAGCGCGGTTTGAATTGCATGGTGCCTCCTGGATATGAACGTAGATGTGCAGATTTACTGCGCGCAATGGGGCTTGCCGGATCTCGTGCGGGCAATGCACTGCTTGATGATTTGCTGCGCTTCCCCTGTCGTTACTTGCGCCCGGCCCGCAAGCTGGCGCCGGCGGCCGTTTTCCGCCAGCGCCGCATTGCCGACGGTTCTGCCCGCGGCTTGCTGACAGGTGCCGATGATCGTTTTGATATGACCGGAGACGGTATGTAGATTCACGGGACACCTTGTAAGTATTATGGTGGATGAGTTGGCGTCATCGTAACCAGACAGCCCAGTCGGGCGTATCGGACGCCTCCGCATTGTCTTGTAGGACAAGTGCCCAAAATGGCCCTGCCGGCGCTGGGTGAGCGGCTCGTCCGGGCTCTCAAAATGGGCGGACGGCCACGGCTGGCGCGCTCTCGCAGATTCCTACATGGCAATCAGCAGAACGCCGATAGTTCTCCCCGGAGGCGGCGCTTAAAGTGCATTTACCGAAAAGTGCGCTGATTCCGGTCCGTTTTCACGCATTTGACCCATGACGGGCGCGCCAAGCGAAGCGCCTGCCCGTTTTGACGGTGCTATCCGGCACGACACTCAACCTGATCGAAAGGGAAATATCATGACCAACGATGAAGTTATCTCCGTTTTGAACGATCTGATCCAAACTTCCAAAGATGGGGAAGAAGGCTTCCGGACATGCGCTGAAGACTCCCAGCAACGCGACGCTCAATTCAAGCCGATGTTTGAAGCGCGCGCACGCGACTGCGCGGCAGCCGCTTCCGAGTTACAGGAGCTGGTGCGCGCGTTGGGCGGCGATCCTGCGACACACGGCAGCGTCGGCGGTTCCATGCACCGGCAGTGGTTGAACATCAAATCGATGATCACCGGCAAGAGCGATGAGGCGGTGCTGAACGAATGCGAACGCGGCGAGGATGTCGCGTTGAAATCGTATCGCGAGGCCTTGCAAAAAGATTTGCCGGCCAATATCCGCATGGTGGTGGAGCGTCAATATCAGGGCGTGCTGATAAATCACGACCGCGTGAAAACCTTGCGCGATCAGGTGCGCATGAAAAATGCGGCCTGAGTACCGTACGTGAAGCATGATTGAGAGCGGCGTGGCCGCTCTTTTTTTTTGAGGAAAAAAATCCCGCACGCTGATGCGGCGGGATCTCGGTCCGGTGGGGACTGTAGACGTCTTCCCGCAGGCACAGGCGTCAGATTTGCTTCATCAAATTCGTCCGAGCAGCAGCAGGACTATTAACACGATAACGATGATGCCGACAATGCCGCTGGGACCGTAACCCCAGGCGCGGCTATGCGGCCAGGAAGGCAATGCGCCGATCAATATGAGAATCAGAATGATCAAAAGTATTGTGCCGAGTGTCATGTTTTATTCTCCTTGGTTGAAATTCGCCTCCGGTACCCTGTTATAGACGGCGGAATCCGCTTTTAGTTGCCTATTTGCGTAGGCTAAATCGACGGCCGTGCGACCGGTCTGAAAATAGGAAATGATTTGCGAAAAATTCAGGGCCAGGGCATCGGCGTTACCGGAACAAACTGTGCGGCATCCGGCGCATCCGGATCGGCGTTCGTATTCGATGGCTCTGCGCCGATCTGCCGGCAGATGGCGTCAAGTTCTTCACGCGATTGCCTGAAGCAGCCAGGATCGAGCGCGCGATCGCGCGCCGGCCAATTAAGCATGGCCCAATCCATATAAGCCCGAAAGCGTATCGCGAGTTCGCTGGCGTAACGGTTGCGCGCGGCCTTGTCGATATCCTTGTCGATATCCTCGCCGAGCGTCGCATCCGCTTGCGAAGCATCCAGTCGTTGATTGTTGATTTCCAGTTTATCCGCATTCATCAGAGCCTCCGTCGATGTCGCTTGCAATGAACATGCATCGATCATAGCAACGGCGATTCCCCCAGAGCGGTAGGAAGGGGGCTGAATGTACTGTAGGAGAACGGGAATGAAAAGAAGGGGAAAAGAGATTTGAAAACGATGGACCAGGGCTGAAGGATGGAGATGAAAACAGAGCCAAAAAATAAAAAGGGCTGCAAAAAATTGCAGCCCTTCGTATAGATTATTTATCTACTACTTATTGCATTACTCTATTCGTGGTAGGCCGTGCGGGACTCGAACCTGCGACCAACGGATTAAAAGTCCGCTGCTCTACCAACTGAGCTAACGACCCGAAAGACCGCTATTATAAGCACTCCTCTGCGGAGCTGTCAAACCCGGCGTGACTTTATTTGAGTGCCGCCAGTCGATCTTTTGCGGTTTGCGCCGCCGGCGTGTCCGGATGTTGAGTGATCAGGGCATTCAGCGTTTTCCTGGCGTTGACCTTGTCTTTCAACTCCGTATATGAACTGGCCATATTGAGCTGCGCGTCGGAGACTTTCGGACTGTCCGGATAATTCTTCACTAAAGCTTGTTGCGCAGCGATGGCATTTTTATAATCGCGTTGCGCATAGTATGCGTTGCCCAGCCAGTATTGCGCGGATGCGGCATAACCGGATTGCGGGTACTCCCTCAGGAAATCACCGAACGCGCCGATCGCGCCTTTGTAGTCGCCGTTTTTGAATGCGGCCAGCGCACTGTCATAGCTTTTCTGCTCGGTGGCGGCGACACTGACGGTCTTGCCGTCGACATTGACCTGCTGCGGTTCGAGTTTGCGCAGCCGGGTATCCAGATCGGTGTAAAAATCTTTTTGTCTTTGCTGCGTGCTGCTCAATTCGTTGGTCAGGACCTCGATCTGGCCACGCAGGCGGGCGATCTCCTGACGCAATTGATCATTCTGGTCGGCCAGGGTCAGCGAGCTGCCTTTGTCGGCCTTGTTGCCCATATCGTGCTGCAGCGTTTCGATTTGCGTGCGCATGTCCAGGATCGCCTTGCGTGCTTCGGCGTCGTCGAACAGGCCGGCATGCGCGGCCAGCGGAGCGCAGGAAAAAGCGGCCACGAAGGCCGCTCCCAGCGCAGATTTATAAAAAATCCGCATCATGATTAATACGCGATGTCGGCACGGCGGTTTTCCGCCCATGCTGCTTCGTCGCTACCCAATGCCTTCGGCTTTTCCTTGCCGAACGAAACGGCTTCGACCTGGCTGTCGGAAACGCCCAGCAAGACCAGCGCGCGGCGCACGGCTTCAGCACGTTTTTGACCCAGCGCCAGGTTGTATTCCGTACCGCCGCGTTCGTCGGTATTGCCCTGAATGACGATCTTGCGATCTTTGTGTGTGGTCAGATAACGTGCGTGAGCTTCGACCACCGATTTGAATTCGTCCTTGATCGTGTAGCTGTCCAGATCGAAGTAAATGCTGCGCTTGGACAGGATGCCTTGCGGGTCGTTAAGCGGATCGGAACTGCCTGCGTTGACGGTGTTGACGGCACGCGAATCTGCCCCTGTCCCTGCGGTCGAACGGTTTTCGACCGGCGCATTGTCGCTCAGCTTGGGCGACGATGAGCAGGCGGCCAACAGGAACATGGTGGACAAGAGGATGGCAGTGATATGGATTTGACGCATTTTATTTTCTCCAGGGTTTTAAAGACAACTCAATTTATTTTTGACCGCTATTTCATGAACGGTCCCCAGGTCGGCTCCCGAATATCGCCGGCCTGAGTACTTAACGTTTGTTTAACACGACCGTCCGTTGACACAACCGCCAGCGACCTGCGCCCTCCGGCTTGTATCGCGTACATCAGATACTTGCCGTTCGGGGCAAAACTAGGCGCTTCGCTTTGGGCGTTATCGGACAGCCTTTGTTCCTGATTATTAGTCAAATCGAGAGAATACAACTGAAAACGTCCCTCGCGGCGAGAAATATACGCCAATGTTTTGCCGTCGGGTGAAATTCTGGGGCTGATGTTGTAGTTGCCGCTGAATGTGACGCGTTGCGCGTCGCCGCCATCGGCGTTCATCTTGTAGATTTGCGGGCCGCCGCTGCGGTCGCTGGTGAAATAAATCGACCGTCCGTCAGGCGAAAATTGCGGTTCGGTGTCGATGCCGCCTGTATTCGTCAGCCGGCGCAGATTGCTGCCGTCCGCATTCACCGTATAGACCTGCGTCAGGCCGTCACGCGCCAGCGCGATGGCGATTTTGCTGCTGTCGGGCGACCACGACGGGGCGGAATTGCTGCCCTTGAAATTGGCGACCACCGTGCGCTGCCGGGTGACCAGGTTCTGCACGTAGACGATCGGTTTCTTGGCTTCGAACGAGACGTAGGCGACCTTGCCGCCGTCCGGCGACCATGACGGCGAAATGATCGGTTCGTTCGAGCGCAGGGCGACTTGCGGCAAGGCGCCGTCTGCGTCCGAGATTTCCAGACGATATTCCTTGCCGTTTTTGGTGACATAGGCAATGCGCGTGGCGAAAACGCCCGGAATACCTGTCAGTTTCTGATAGATGTCGTCGGCGATTTTATGCGCGGTCAGGCGGGTCGATTGCGCCGGCGCGGCCATCGACAGCGCGGACAATTGCGCCGCCTTCATCGTATCGAACAGCCGGTAGCGTACGTCGATGCGGCCGTCGGCCAGGCGCTGTGCGCTGCCGACCACCAGCGCATCGGCGCCGCGGCTTTTCCAGTCGCCGAAATCGACGGTGGACGATTCGGACAACACATCGCTGGTATCGATGATTTTAAAGACGCCGCTGCGGTTCAGGTCGGCCTTGATGATCGCGGTGATCTGTTCGGGCGCGACCGATTCGTTGGCGAAGGTCGCAATGGCGATCGGAATCTGCGTGGCGCCGACACCGGAGATCTCCACGCGCAGCTGCGCTTGCGCCCACGATGCGGCAAACATGCCGAAGACCAAAAACAGCGCGGCCAGACGCCGTGGCGAAAAGAGGGAGAAGGGGGATCGTAAAATATTCATCGCTTACTGATCTTTCGGTTTGTGGGATACGGTAAAGCCGCTCGGTACCTTGCCGTCTGTATCGGCAGGGTAGGGCTGGGATTTTTCGATGGCGCGTTTGACCGCTTCATCGAATCCGGGCACACCCGACGGTTTGGTCAGTCGCAATCCGCGAAGGGAGCCGTCCGGCAGCAATTCGACAACATACTCGGCTGCGGGGTTTCCAGCCAGGCCTTCCGGCACGTCGAACACCGTGTTGGACTTGATCTTGGCCGCCACCTTGCTTGCATACGCCGGATTGCCGCGCGGTCCCTGCGATTTGGCGGCGTCGCCGGTGCCGCCGGCCTGGCTCATCATCCTCTTCAAATCGTCCTGGCGCTGCTTTTCCGATGCCTTCTTGTCTGCTTCCTGCTGCTTACGCTTTTTATCGTCCGCCAGTTTATCAGCTTCCTCTTTTTTCTTGGCTGCGTCGTCGGCCTTTTGCTTGGCCAGTTTCTGATCCTTTTCTTTCTGTTGCTGGTCCTTCAGTTCCTTGTCCTTCTTATCCTGCGCAATTTGTTTTTGTTTTGCCAACTCCTGCTGACGTTGTTGTTCCTGCAACTCTGCATCCTTGCGTTTCTTTTCGCGTATCTTTTCCTGCTCCAATGCGATATCGGGTTTTGCCATTTCGGCTTCGACCGGTTTCGGCGGCGGCGGCGGCGGCGCGGGTTTTACTTCAGGCGCCGGCGGCGGCGGAAGCGGTTCCGGCAGCGGCGCCGCTTCGCGCACTTGCGGGTCCCAGATTTCAGCTTCGACCACCAGCGGGGTTTCGCTCTGCCAGCGCACGCCTATCCATAGAAATGCAAACAAGGCGATATGGACGATCAGGGCCAGCAGGAGGGCGCGCCAGGCGCCAGTCTGTTTGGGGGGGCGGTTTGAGACTTCGGCCATTTACTTGGTTGCCAATCCTACGCGCGTGATGCCGAGTTTTTTCGCGGCCGCGATGATCTGGATGACGTCGTCATATTTTATATCCTTGTCGGCCGAAATCATGACCGGCAATTCAGGGCTTGCATCGTGCATAGACTGCAGTTTTTGCGTCAGTTGGCCGCGGTCGGCCATGGTTTGGGGTTTCACCGGGCTCGGACCCTTGACCTCGATGGTGGCCTTGGCGTTCGGCTTCAGCGCCACCTCGATATAGGTCGACGGCGGCAGCGCCGATTTGCCCGCGCTCGGCAGATTGATCACGCTGGGATCGTTCAGCGGCGCCGCCACCATGAAGATGACCAGCAGCACCAGCATCACGTCGATATACGGCACGACGTTGATTTCGGACTTGAATTTGCGGGTGCGGCCGCCGCGCATTGTGGAGCCGCTCATCAGCGTGCCTGCCTTTGCAGTATGTTGGAGAATTCTTCAATGAAGGTTTCGAAGCGGATCGCGAGCCGGTCGATATCGTGCGAATAGCGGTTGTACGCCACCACCGCCGGAATCGCCGCGAACAGGCCGATGGCCGTGGCGATCAGCGCTTCGGCGATGCCCGGCGCCACGGCGGCCAGCGTGGCCTGCTGCACATTGGCCAGGCCGCGGAACGCATTCATGATGCCCCAGACGGTGCCGAGCAGACCGACATACGGCGATACCGAGCCGACCGATGCCAGAAAGGCAAGATGCGATTCCAGCGCATCCATTTCGCGTTGATACGCCGCACGCATCGCGCGGCGTGCGCCGTCCAGCGAAATGGCGCCGTCGTTGCCGCCGCTCGGCCGCGCCGCCATGCTGGCCTTCGATTTATTGTATTCGCCCATGCCGGCCTGGAAGATGCGCTCCATCGCGCCCGCATCGTGCGCGCTTTTGCGGCGGTTGGACAGGGTGTCCTGATACAGGGCGGCGAGGTTACCGCCGGACCAGAATGTGCGTTCGAATGTTTCGGTTTGCGCACGGGCGGCGCGCAGCGCGAACATTTTGCGGAAGATGTAAGTCCAACTGAACACGGATACTGTCAGCAATAACAGCATCACAAGTTGTACCGGGATGGAGGCGTTGGCGATCAGCGAAATAAACGAAAGATCTTGAGTGACGGTCATAGAGGCGTTCAGGCTTGGTCGGTGGAGTCAATTGTAAGCGGAAAGATAGCTCACGAAGCGTTCGGAAAAACGGATTCGTGCGTTATCGTTTGGATGCTGCTGAGGTTCAGTTCGTTCAACACATGCTGCGGAATGCCGGTCGGGCGGAAGCTGTCGGTCTTGACGCAGACGACGGTAATGGCGCCGCGCGCCAGCAGCTTCGGCTCCGGGCCGTCTTGGCGCCATGCCTCCTGAACGAACGAGACCGATGCGCGGCCGAATTTGGCGACGGTGACGGTCAATTCCAGTTCATCGTCGAGTTGCGCCGGCGCCAGATAGTCGACGGCGGTGTTTTTGACGATGAACATCACGCCATGGTCGGCCGCCAGCGCATGCTGGCCTATGCCCGCCGCGCGCAGCCATTCGGTGCGCGCGCGCTCGAAGAACTTCAGATAGTTTGCGTAGAACACGACGCCGCCGGCATCGGTGTCTTCATAATAGACGCGAATCCTCCAGCGGAAATCCTGCCTCATCGACATGTCTCCGCCGGCGTTCTGTGTCCATCAATTGTCGGACCGGTCAACAATTTCATATTCAAATTATTCGCAACTAAACCAACGTTCGCTTAATCGTCATGGGTCCGAAACCCTGGCAGGTCGGCATCAGTTCGAGATGGTTGACGTTGATATGCGCCGGCAGCGTGGCGATCCAGTATGCGGTGTCGGCTATATCGCCGGCCGACAGCGGCGTCGTGCCCTCGTAGATCTTGGCCGCGGCGCTGTCGTCGCCCTTGAGGCGGACGTTGGAAAATTCGGTGCCGCCGCACAGGCCGGGCGCGAGATTGGTGGCGCGCACGCCGGTGCCGACCAGATCGGCGCGCAGATTCAATGTGAACTGATCGACAAACGCCTTGGTTGCGCCGTACACATTCCCGCCGGGATAAGGAAAGCGGCCCGCGATCGAGCCCAGATTGATGATCACGCCGCTGCCGCGTTCGACCATGCCCGGCAGAATGTGCCGCGTGACGCCGACCAGTCCCTTGCAATTGGTCTCGATCATGGTTTCCCAATCGTCGAGGGAGGCTTTTTGCGCCGGCTCCACGCCCAGCGCCAGTCCGGCGTTGTTGATCAGCACGTCGATCTTCTGCAATGCCGGCGGCAGGCCGCTCAGCGCGGAATCGATGGTCGCCCTGCTGGTGACGTCCATCGCCAGCGGCGTCAACAAACTGCCCAGCTCGGCCGCCAGCGCGTCCAGACGGTCGCGGCGGCGCCCGGCGGCGATCACCTGATGGCCGTGCTTGACGAATTTGCGCGCCATTTCCGCGCCGAAGCCCGCGGTTGCTCCAGTAATTAAAACGATCATTACATCTCCGATAGCCAGATCAATACGCTGCACAAAAAATTTATACGCGATTGTAGCCGAATCGACACAAGATCGGTTTCTGCCCCGCAATTGCTTACAAATGCGTGTGGCGGCCCCCGTCAAAAGCGCGGCGCATGATGCTGTTGCTGAAACAAATCCCTTCCCTTACAATGCTGACACCATTTCGTCTCACGTGACTGGCGAAAAGCCGGGCTTGCCGCCCGGCAAAGATGGGCATCCATCGGGAAGCGTGAGATTTCATTTGCCGTGCGCCTGGGTAGCCTGAATGGAAAGTACGTCTGAGGCTGCCTGCATTTCCTTTTCGGCCCTCATTCGATTCAGACGCCGCACCGGTGCGCCGGACGCCGCGGTAGCCATCGATTGGCCTATTGCGTCGTTTCGGTCTGCGGTTGCGGCAGATCAGATATTCAAACGGAGCAATGCATGTTTTCAAAAAATCTCACCCTCGCCAACGTCGACCCCGAGTTGTGGAACGCCATTCAGCAGGAAAACCAGCGCCAGCAAGAGCACATCGAACTGATCGCGTCCGAAAACTACACTTCGCCGGCCGTGATGGAAGCGCAGGGCACGCAGTTGACCAACAAGTATGCCGAAGGTTATCCGGGCAAGCGTTATTACGGCGGCTGCGAATTCGTGGATGTGGCCGAGCAACTGGCCATCGACCGCCTGAAGCGGCTGTTCGGCGCCGAAGCCGCCAACGTGCAGCCGAATTCCGGATCGCAAGCCAACCAGGGCGTGTTTTTCGCGATGCTCAAGCCGGGCGACACCATCATGGGCATGTCGCTGGCCGAAGGCGGCCACTTGACGCACGGCATGGCGCTGAACATGTCGGGCAAATGGTTCAACGTGGTTTCGTACGGCCTGAACGACAAAGAGGAAATCGATTACGACAACATGGAGCGTCTGGCGCGCGAGCATAAGCCGAAGCTGATCATCGCCGGCGCATCCGCGTATGCGCTGCGCATCGATTTCGAGCGTTTCGCGAAAATCGCCAAGGAAGTCGGCGCCTATTTCATGGTCGACATGGCGCATTACGCCGGTTTGATCGCCGCCGGCGTGTATCCGAATCCGGTGCCGCATGCCGATTTCGTGACCTCGACTACCCATAAATCGTTGCGCGGTCCGCGCGGCGGCTTCATTCTGATGAAGGCCGAACACGAAAAGGCGATCAATTCCGCCATTTTCCCCGGCATCCAGGGCGGACCGCTGATGCACGTGATCGCCGCCAAGGCGGTCGCCTTCAAGGAAGCGGCGGCGCCTGAATTCAAGGCTTATCAGCAGCAGGTCGTCAAGAACGCCGACGCGCTCGCCAAAACCCTGATCGAGCGCGGCCTGCGGATCGTCTCCAGCCGCACCGAATCGCACCTGATGCTGGTCGATTTGCGCGCCAAGAAAATCACCGGCAAGGAAGCCGAAGCGATTCTCGGTTCGGCGCACATGACCTGCAACAAGAACGCGATCCCGAACGATCCGGAAAAGCCGTTCGTCACCTCCGGCATCCGCCTGGGCAGCCCGGCGATGACCACGCGCGGTTTCAAGGAAGCCGAAGCGGTCAAGGTCGGCCATTTGATCGCCGACGTGCTGGACAATCCGCACGATGCGGCGACCATCGAACGCGTCAAGGGAGAGGTCAAGAAACTGACCGACGCCTTCCGCGTCTACGAGCAATAACGGCGGCGCGCGGGCATCATGAAATGTCCTTTTTGCCACCATACGGACACCACGGTGCTCGATACGCGGGTTTCGGAAGAGGGCGACGTCATCCGCCGTCGCCGCCGCTGCGCGGCTTGCGACAAGCGCTTCACCACTTATGAGCGTATTGAATTGACGATGCCGACCATCGTCAAGAAAAACGGCAGCCGCAGCGAATTCGACGTCGGCAAGCTGCGCGCCAGTCTGATGCTGGCGCTGCGCAAGCGCCCGGTATCGGCCGAGGCGGTCGACGCGGCGCTGCAAAGCATTCAGGAAAAGCTGTTGTCAAGCGGTTCGCGCGAGGTGGTTTCGGGGCAGGTGGGAGAACTGGTGATGCGGGAATTGAAGCGGCTGGACAAGATTGCGTACATCCGTTTCGCTTCGGTCTACAAGAGTTTCGAGGATCTAACGGAATTTCAGGATGCGATCGAAGAAGTAGGACAGGGACAAGACGGCAAGCCGGCGAAATAGTCGGCGAAATAAATGGGGACAATAAAAAAGCGACCGATATGTGGTCGCCAATAATAGTAAAGTTTGGTAAAGCCCTCTTCCAACAATTCTCCGTGCACTTTGTTAGCAAGACATTAAAGTGCTGAGTAAGTGTCGTGGTGGTTCAAGCGCTGGTGGAGACGCGCAGCCGTACTGGCGTGCGGTGAGCATCGCAGCCCTGCGATTGGGCCGCCAGCGACGCTTAATCAGCGCTTTAAGTACCCGCGTGTGCCGCTATGCCGGCATCCCGAACCAAAGGTTCAAGGTGGCTACAGTCAGTTCAATTTCGGGTTCATCGGACTAGCGACGCGCACGCCCATCGAACAAATGCCCGTAGCCTATGCGCATAAATGGTTCAAGGAATTATGGCACTCGCGAACACCGCAGGAGCATTTAGTTTACGCTAAACGCGCGTCAAGTCAAACGGTTTTGCGAGAGAAAGGCAGTCCGCGAACGGAGTCGCGGACATTGTAAAATCAGAACAGTTTTTCCTGTGGCGTCAACGCCTCGTCGAGCACGCCGTGCATCGCGCCGATATGCCGTTTCCATTCTGCAATGGTGGTGCCTTCGGCCGCTTGCATCGACAGCAATTCCGCTGCGACCCCCAATGCCGCCATGACGGTGATCCGGTCGTTGCCCTTGACCTTGCCGCCGTCGCGCACCGCGCACATTTTCTCGTCCAGATATGCAACCACTTGCAGCAAGATCTGCTCTTCGCCTTCCTTGCAGGCCAGCTTGTACGGCTGTCCCATAATCATCACATCGAGCTGGATCATCCTGCTTTTTCCTCTGCCATTTCAGATTCTTGTTCAGGCAGCAGCTCAGGCAGTTTTTCCAGCAGCGCGGCGACGCGGCGCTGCGCTTCATCCATGCGGCGCGATAATGCTTCCTTGTCGTTGCTCAGGCTGGTCATCTGCAAGCGCAGATCGGCGTTTTCCTGGCGCAGGGCATGCGCGAGCGCCGCCAGACGGGCGATTTTTTCGGACAGTGAATTGAATTCTGGGATCATGGCGTGACTATAGTATCGTTAGCGAATTTACGTCAATATAATAAACTGCCGTTAGCCGATCGCCACTGTCGGTTAAAATGTCCGTTGAATTAATTATTCGTCTCAGACACCCTCCGGCGCCGCCTATGTCGTACCAAGTCCTTGCCCGCAAATATCGCCCCCGGAATTTCGACACGCTCGTGGGGCAGGAACACGTCGTGCGCGCGCTCACGCATGCGCTGGAGCAACAACGTTTGCACCATGCGTATCTGTTTACCGGTACGCGCGGCGTCGGCAAAACCACGCTCTCGCGCATCCTTGCCAAATCCCTCAATTGCATAGGCGCCGACGGCAGCGGCGACATTACTGCGCAGCCTTGCGGCGTATGCGACGCATGCGTGGCGATCGATGCGGGCCGCTTTGTCGATTACATCGAAATGGACGCCGCCTCCAACCGCGGCGTCGACGAAATGGCGCAATTGCTGGAACAGGCTGTGTACGCGCCGTCCAATGCGCGTTTCAAGGTCTACATGATCGACGAAGTGCACATGCTGACCAACCACGCATTCAATGCGATGCTGAAAACGCTGGAAGAACCGCCGGCGCATGTCAAATTCATTCTGGCGACCACGGACCCGCAAAAAATTCCGATGACCGTACTGTCGCGCTGCCTGCAATTCAATCTGAAACAAATGCCGCCCGGCCATATCGTCAGCCATCTCGACGATATTCTGGGCCAGGAAGGCATCGCATTCGAGACCCCGGCGCTACGCCTGCTGGCGCAAGGCGCGCACGGTTCGATGCGCGATGCGCTGTCGCTGACCGATCAGGCGATCGCCTATGCGGCCGGCAAGGTGACGCTGGACGCGGTGCAGGGCATGCTCGGCGCGCTCGATCAGTCCTATCTGATTCGCATCCTGGATGCGCTGGCGCGGCAGGACGGCGCCGGCCTGCTGGCGGTGGCCGACGAAATGGCCGCGCGCAGCCTGTCGTATAACGCCGCGTTGCAGGACCTGGGCACGATTCTGCATCAGATCGCACTGGCGCAGACGGTGCCGGCGGCGATCTCGGACGATCTGCCGCAGCGCGACGACATCCTGCGCCTGGCGCAGGAGTTCGATGTCGAGCAGGTACAGTTGTTTTATCAGATCGCGGTGCACGGGCGCAACGAGCTGGGACTGGCGCCCGACGAGTACGCCGGTTTCAGCATGACGCTGCTGCGCATGCTGGCGTTTCGTCCGCTGGGCACGGTGGCCGGCGCGGCGCCGACCGCGCCGCCGCTGCAGCAGCAACGCGCGCCCGCCGCCGCACCTGTTCGCGGCAGCCCATCGACTGCACTGCTGAGCGCCGCTCCGCAAGCCGCGGTGACGCGTGCGCCGGTGGCGCGCAGCGCGGTAAACAATGAAAACAATCACGTAAGCGATGCGCCGGCTGCGGCGCCTGTCGCCGCCGCATCGCTGAGTCCGGCAATGGCCGCATTGGCGGCCGCGCGCGCCGGGTCGGCCGGCCGCACGGCGGGCGGACCGCGCACGCCGCAAGCGCCGGTCGC